>NZ_JBEPEI010000009.1:0-290278 GCF_040300765.1 Streptosporangium sp. NPDC000239
CGTACCTGCTCGGCGGCAGGCTGGTCGAAGACGGTGCGCACCAGGGTGGCCACCCACGGCTGCGCCGACTTCGGGACGGTGGCAGCAGACTGCGCGGGTAGTGGGTGCGGCATCTCTGCCAGGACGCGCCCGCCAAGGTCGCGCCGATCGCCTCGACCAGGCCAGGACGGGCGTCGGAGACGACCAGCTGCACCCCGCCCAGGCCGCGGGCCACCAAGCCCCGCAGGAACCTCAGCCAGCCGGCGCCGTTCTCGGCCGAGGTGACCTCCAGCCCGAGGATCTCCCGGTTGCCGCCTGCGTTCACGTCCGTGGCGACCAGGACGCGCACGTTGACGATCCGGCCGCCTTCGCGGACCTTCTGGGTCAGGGCGTCCAGCCAGAGAAAGGCATACGGCCCGCCGTCCAAGGTGCGGGTGCGGAAGGCCTCCACCTGCTCGTCGAGCACCTTGGCCATCTGGGAGACCTGGCTCTTGGAGATGGTCTTGATGCCGAGCTGTTCGACGAGCTTGTCGGCCCGCCGGGTGGAGACGCCCAGCAGGTAGCTGGTGGCCACCACGCTGATCAGGGCCTGCTCGGCCCCCGCTGGCGCTCCAGCAGCCGCTCGGGGAAGGTAGGAGCCCGAGCGGAGCTTGGGAATGGCGAGCTCCACGGTTCCGGCGCGGGTGTCCCGGCCGCGGGTGCGGTAGCCGTTGCGGCGGTTGGTGCGTTCATCGGTCCGCTCGCCGTATCCGGCGCCGCACAGGCCGTCGGCCTCGGCCGACATCAACGCTTCGGCCATGGTCTCCCGCCATGGATCGCAACAGATCCGGATCGCCGGTCTCGCTCTACTCCGCCAGTCAGGAATCGGGGGCCACACTGTTGTCTGCGGCCATCGCCTGGTTCTCCTTCGAACTTGATCTTCGCTACTCGAAGGATCACGCGATGGCCGTCACCATTTCCCGGCGCCATGCCTGTGACCGGGTCAAACTCGTACACCACCTCCGTGGACGCAACCTTGGGTGATGCTGTCCGGGTGCTGAACGAGGCCGACCCCGAGCGGAAGGCCAGGATCTACGCCGCTTTGGGGATGCGGTTGACCTACCACCCCGGAAAGCGAAAAGTCCTGGTCAGTGCGAGCACTGACCAGGACGATATCGGCCAAGGGTTTGTGTCCGAGGGGCGACCACAACCCTTCGCCCATCTTCTGGGCTCGTCTGCGGACCCTTGGCTCGACGTTGAGTGACGATGTGGTTCAGCAACGGCACGGGTGGAGCTTGAAACGAAGGTTTGTCGCAAGCCTTCGCTTCCGGCATCGAAGATCGCCGACAACGCCATGATTGTAAGGTGGTCAAGCCTGACCGCTATCGCAGATCCGATCTTGCAGGCACGGCCCTTGATTGGTCAGCCTTCATGGAGAGTCTCGCTCTGGCTGCTTCTTGACAAGAACATCCCTGGTTGCTGCTTCTTCTTTGAAGATGTCCTGCTTTGGAACCTCTAGTGCACATGCTTCTGCCGGGAGGTTTTGAGCCCCAAAAGGGTAGTCGAGGTGGCAAAACGGACAGTCTTAGAGTGTTTATCGGTCACTCTTGGTCACGCCTTCTGCTCATATAGCGTCGCACTCTGGCTCCTGCGCCGGACCCCATTGCAGCGCCTTGAACTCGTACAGGAAGATCATTTCGTCGGCATCGCACTCCGGCTTCTACGCCGCACCCCATTGCAGCGTCCACAGCGCGGCCATAAGTCGGTCCAGCCGGTCGTCATACTCCGGCTTCTACGCCGGACCTCATTGCAGCCAGTAGCTCCAGAACCGGCCCGGCCCTGCCCCCGGCTGTCCACTCCGGCTCCCATGTCGGACCCCATTGCAGCGCCGCCATCCAAGTCGGCCGGGTCGTCCCCGCCGACGGTCGCGCTCTGGCTTCTACGCCAGACCTCATTGCAGATGTCAGCCTGCTCGATCGAGACTCGGGTGAGTTCGCCTCGTAGTTCCTATGCCGGACCTGCCTGTAACTTGTAGCACGTGTGAGTAAATGAGCTACGATCACTCACGGTAGAAGTCATGTGTGACGCAAGGGTGGGCGCCTGGCGCCCTGGACAGGAGACTTGTGTGGCTTCAAGTGAGCGGCAGCATGGGATCGCTGACCTCAAAGAGGTCGTCATTTACGTAGTCGTGCTCATGGTTGTACTGCGACTGCTAGGGGATCCGGGACTGACTTCGGGAGTCATTGGCCGCTGATCGTGTGATGTGGGTCCCATCACACGATGGGACCCACATCACAGAATGGGGCCCGACCTGTCCTAGATCGGGACTGGTGTGCTAACGAGGTGACCTACGCACACGTGCTAACCACAATGAGGCCCGCCGGAAAGTGGCGGGGGTAGACAGGGAATCCTACGCGCAGTCTGCTTGCGTTGGGCGAAGTGATGTGCGAGCTGCCTCCCGCGTGACCCTGAGGTTGTTGGTGCGTCGAACGCGTCATCCGGTTCGGCGGTGAGGAAGTTGATCAGTTTGATGAGTTATTCGACGGTCAGCGTCTGCTGATCCAGGTCGAGATGGAGGATTCCTCCTCTGGTTCCGCGAAGCTGTCGCCAAGCGGCGTAGCCCATCGTGATCGCCTGTTCCCAGTCAGCAGCCCGCAGGACGCTCACCTCAAGGTGGGAGGTCATGGCGGCGATGGTCTTGAGAAGTTCGTGATCGACGTGACGTACATTCTCAAAGTAGCTGTGGCGGGCGGCGTAGGAAAACACGAGCGCGGCGATGCCTTCTTCGATGGCGATGGCGCGACCGCCGTCCTCAGCTTCGTCGATCCGGGGGTCACTTTTGCGCTTGCAGCCGAGCAGGAAGCGCGTGACGGGGGACCAGCCCAAAACGGCGGCGTGGGCCAGGTGGAAGACGTCATGGAAGCGGTAGTCGTCGTCAATGTGTGAAGCGTTGGTGAGGGGATCTCCGCATGGGATGCCGTCACGGGTCAGCACCGCGACGGTACGGCCGTCGCGGTCGCGTTGCTGCAGCATGAATTCGAGGGTGGCCTGCCGCGGAAGCCGCTCGGATTCGGGGAAGGTGTCGTCGAAAAGGGTGCGTTCGGTCTCAGGGGTGGGACGCCATCGATCTTTGCTTTTCACCAAGCTGGCGGCGGCGATGTCTTCCAAGTCGAGATCGAAGCGGTGTGCCAAGGTCGCGACGTACCACAGGACGTCGCCGAGTTCTTCACGCAGGTACTGCTTGCCGGAGACGAGGCCGGCCCCATCGCGCAGGCGCTTTTTGTAGGCAGTGGCGAGGGATCCGACCTCGCCGACCAGGCCAAGCAGAGGGACCAGTACGGGATCTGTGTCGGGGATGGGTGGCTGAAGGGTTTTGGTCGCTGCCTGCTGGTAGCGGGCAAAGTCCACGATTCCTCCTGTCGGAAAATCCAGCGGCATGGTCGGGAACGCCAACATTGTCGTATAGTAGAACAGTGGTGCCGGGTAATCCGACGAACAGGGGAATCTCCTGAACGCGATTGAGCCGTCTATGGAGGACGTCGTTGCTGTAGTCCTGGAGCTCCTGGCGCATTCGCAGGGCCGGGATCCTGACGAGCTGCGCGCGGAACTGGAAGCGGCCGGCGAGGAACTGCCGGTCGACTCGATCTTGGTTGTTGAGATCTTGACCCGTGCCGAAGAGCGCTATGGCATCACCGTTCCCGTGAACGAACAGGCTGCTCGCTCCACGCGAGCTGTGTACACCTTCGCCGCCACCATCCTGGAGACGATCAAGGAAAGGCAACAGTCATGACCCCCACCTCCGCCGACTCTCGCAGTCGCGACCCCGAGCTGGAACTCCTGGGTGAACGGTTGCGCAACACCCGTGACTATCTGGGTATGTCGCAACAGTATGTGTGTGAGATGACCGGCATCCCGCGTTCTGCGATCAGCGACATCGAGCGTGGCGCCCGGCGCGTGGACAGCTTGGAGCTGAAGAAGCTCGCCCGCCTCTACACCCGGCCAGTGTCTTACTTTCTCGCCAAGGAGGAGGATGCCGATCTTGGCGAGCACGCACTGGCCGGACTTCCCCGCGCACTGGTCGGCCTGACCGACGGAGACTGGGAAGAGGTCATCAGCTTCGCCGAATTTTTGAAGTTCCGCCGTGCGAACGAGCATGCCTTGGCTCAGGGGTCCGTCGACAAAGACGCCATGCCGCCCGGAACGGCCGAGTGAACTGGGACGTCGCCCACCGGCTCGCTTCGATCGCAGCCGTGCAGGCACACCGCGACCTACGGATCGACCGTGACGAGTACGTCGATGTGCATGCCGCACTGCAGGAAGCCGGGGTGGTCGGCATGGCGCGCCCCATGCCGCGACTGTTCGGGATGTACTTCTCGCCGCAGGACAATGGGCCCGCGGTGCTGCTCAACGCCAACCTGGACATTGTCACTCAACGTCACACGGCAGCACACGAGTTGGGTCACCATCGTCTGCAACACGACACCGCATTCGACAAGGATCTGGACCGCACCGCCCGCTGGGGGGACGGCAGTTGGTCCGACGAGGAGAAAACAGCGGAGGCGTTCGCGGCATGGTTCCTCATGCCTCCGCCCGCAGTGCGCTCAGCACTTGGGCGGATCGGCATCGACCGCCCTCGCCTGCCTGAGCACGCCTACCAGGTGGCCCGTTGGCTGGGGACCTCCTATGCGGGGACCGTGAACCACCTACACCGGCTGAAACTGCTGACACAAGCTCAGAAGACAGCCTGGCTGAAGGCTAAGCCGGCTGCCATCAAGGCGTCGTTGCTCAGAGGCTTGGTTTCCAACAAAGTGCATGTCCATGTGATTGGCATGGCTGCCCACGGAGCGACCGTGCGGGTCGAAGTGGGAGACCTGGTCGTCCTGTGGGACACCAACGCCCACTTTGAGATGTTGCCTGACGTCCTGCTTTCTGCCGACAATTCGGAAGGGCAGGTGCTCTGGGGCGAGGGCAGCTCCGCGGTTGCCGCAGAGGTTACCGATGCGCTCAGGAGCACGGCCGTTGTGACGGTTCGCGTGCCGGGCGCTGCCGATTTGCTCGAGTTCACCGTGGCACGGCAATCGCCACGCCGCGGTGTTCAGGATCTCTGGTCAATCTGACCATCCGGTTCTTCTTGTACCGCCCTTGGTCCATCACGACCTCAGGAGCAGCGATGCACACCTTCAACGTCGCAGCGAAGAACACCTCCCTGGCCTGGGCTGCCGCCTGCCGGGCTCTGGATGTACCCGCCCACCTGAGCCGGGACGGCTTCCACACGGTGGTCCGCATCGCCGACGCCGCCGCAGAGGACCCGCTGCTGCGGACCCACTTTGACCAAATGCGAGACCGGCATGGATACGAGCCCATCGAGACGGTTGCTAACACCCTCTTCCCTGCCAAGCTGGCAGCAGCATGCTCTTCCCCTGAGGAACTCGTGCACCGGTACCGGGAGATGTATGAACGGCTGAAGCGTATGGACCGACAGAACAGGGGCGGGACCTACTTCGGCCGCATCGTGGCCTACCCCGGAGAGAGCGGCGCGGTCGATCAGCTGACCCTACTGATCACTCGCATTCGCCGGCAGGCCTCCGGCAAAGGGCCGATGAGTGCCGCATACGAGATGGATATCGCCCACCCCGATGACGTGGTCCCAGGGGATAGCACCTGGTCGACGCCAGTCCATGTCACCGGCAAGGACAACGGATATCGCGGCTTCCCATGCTTGAGCCACTGCTCTTTTCAGCTGGACCGCGAGCGCACCCTGCATGCGGTAGCTCTATACCGCAGCCACTACATGGTGGCCCGCGCTTACGGCAACTACCTGGGCCTGGGACGCATGCTGGCCTACCTGGCCCAGCAAGCGCAAGTGCGTCCGGGCAGCCTGACGGTGGTCGCTGGGCATGCTCAGATAGAAGACGATGTCACTGCCATTCGCCCGATAATCCAGGAACAGATGCAGCTGCCCGCTTGATCATGAAAAGAGGGCGCAGTGCTCAAACCGGCTGGAGTACCTAGGTGTTGACACCCCACTTGGGTGGAAACCACGCGGTCAAGGGGGTGGTGTCTGCCCGGTACAACTGCTTTATGCGGCTGCGCCCACTGATGCCGACGACCTCCGGGTGCACCACCCGTGCATACTTGTCGACCTCGCAGAACAGATTTTGACAGTCGATCAACTGCAAGGGGCGGCTCCGCAGCCCGGTGAACTGGAGCCCGAGACGGTGGAAGTGTTCCTGCTGTGTATCCGCCATGTAGCGGATCACCTCGGCTTCAACACCATCGGCGGCAGGACCGAAGCACTTTCGAATTCCGTCGCGGGCTCCCGGCCCCGGAACGACGAAGTCCATCTCTGAGAAGGGCATCTGCGCCGCGTAGTTCAGGTCGATCAAGTACTGGTAGGCCAGGAACGGGCCAACCGCTGGAAAACCCAGCAACACCTCATACGCCTCACGCATCGAAGCGGACTGCTGCACTCGCTCCGGCGCTCCCTGATCCATCATCAACTCGATGAGCCGCAGGTGGTTGCTGTGCTTGCGCTGTCCCCCCAGCGCTGGCGGAGGAGTGATGTAGGCCGCAGAGTACAGCCGCTCTCCCGCCGCGAACGCTTCCGACAGCACGCGGTCCAAGGCCTGAAAGCCGTACCCACTCCAGGTCACTTCACCTAAGTGCTCCTCCAGGAGCTGCCACGTCTGGATCTTGTTGAAGACCTTGAAGAGCAAGGTGCGAAAGAACACCTCACACCACTCTTGATCTCCGCGGTAGGACACCTGGCCGATCAGGTACTGGCTGACCCGGTCTGCGGCACGGAAGCAGTTTGTGAAGCGGTGCTGCGCCAGCACAGGGTCTTGGCGCGCTGGCGGTGGCGCTTCTCCCAGCCGCGCCAGGTACACCTGCTGCCTGGCTGCGGCGAACCGCCAGTAGGTGTCGAACACCGGTGTGGGTTGCAGCGTGCGCCCAGCGATCCTCGCGGCAGCGGGCGGCTCGCAGTCTTCCACTCGAGGTGGGGGCGGGGCTTGCAGCATGCTCACCATGTGCTCAATATATATTGAGTATAGATCAAGGTCTATTAGGGGCGTCGATGAAACTGCTGTGGCGCGCTCCACGCCGCAACACCTTGGTTACCTGGCCTCAGGCCGTCGACGACCGTCTTGAGCAGCTTGTTGCCGCCGCACTTGCGGCCGGTGAGAACATAAGCCGCTCCCAACTGCTCGCCGCCCTGGTGGCCAACACAGAGGTTTCCCCTGAGCACATCGCTGCCTTGATACGGACATATCGCAGAATGGGCGCGGATGCCCTGGACGATAGGCCGGACTCCGGTGTGGCAGAGGATTGGCCGGAGGTCCGCCACCCAGGGCCGCGCCGAAATGCTCGCCATCCGAAACCGCAAAGCGACTCCCAGCACGCGGAGGTTGCCAGCGACATCGGAGATTCCCAAAAGTCAGCTTCTAACCGGGAAAACCCGCCGACTGAGCCTCGCTCATGACGTGATGGGACACGGCTTTTCTTTCTAGCGACACTACGAACGGGCCTCGTGCCGCATCCGTGCCCCAAATCACCCGGACCGATATGTCTGAGGCAGCGACGCCTACGAATCGACGCAGATCATGGACCGCTTTTGGTGTGGGGTGACTCGACCCCTTCGACCATCTCCTGGGTTCGTCTGCGGGCCCTTGGTTGGGAAGTGGTTCAGCAACGGCATGGATAGAGCTCGAAGCGAAAGCTCGTATTAAGCCCTCGCTGCCGGCATCGAAGATCTCCAGCAGCGTCGTCATTGTAAGGTGGTCAAGCTCGACTGCCATTGGAGACCCGATCTTGCATGCCTGACCTGGTAGGTCAGGCTTTATGGAGGGTCTCGCTCCGGCTGCTCCTTGACAAGAACATCCCTGGCCGCCGCTCGGTTCTTTAAAGCGACATGCTTCGCAACCTCTAGTGCGCGCGTCCCTGCCGGGAGGTTCCGAACTCCAAACGGGCAGTCGAGGTGACAAAACGGGCGGTTTTAGAGTTTTTCTCGGTTACTCTAGGTCATAGCTGCTATTCAAATGGCGCTCTACTCCGGCTCACAGGCCGGACCTCATTGCGGCTGCCCGCAGCCGAGCTCGGGAACGATGACGTCGAGTTCCACTCCGGCTTACGGGCCGGACCTCATTGCGGCAGCGCTGCGATCTCACTGCGATGCGTGCCGGTCAGGGCTGCACTCCGGTTCACGAGCCGGACCTCATTGCGGCTCCGCCTCTGCTCGCGCGCTTCGTACGTCCTAAGAGTTCCACTCCGGCTCTTACGCTGGACCCCATTGCCGCCATGTCGCCGCCCGAACCGCCAGGCGAACCGATGGTCGCACTCCGGTTCTCATGCCGGACCTCTTCGCAGCGTCCAGGTGGAGGAAAGCCATATCGCTCTAGAGGCTCGTCTCACTCCAGTTTCCACGCTGGACTTCATTGCGGTGACGGGGGATGTGAGTAGCGGGTTTGTCGGTAGGAGGCGATAGATTGCGGGGCTCTGGAGGCTGGCCTGCAGACCGTCTACTTCTCCGAGGTGTGCACTGTGCGTGCTGATCGGCAATTAGTCGAGTTTGGGGACTTTGTCATGCGCGCGGCCGGGGAACGGCTCGCACCGTATCCCTACCAAGTTCGGCTCGCCCACGAGGGGCTGCCTGAGCTGCTGAGGGTGCCGACCGGGGCGGGGAAGACGCTGGCGGCTGTGCTGCCGTGGTTGTGGCGCACCATGGCGTTTCCCGAGGTGACTCCGCGTCGCTTGGTGTATGTGCTGCCGTTGCGGACGCTGGTCGAGCAGACCGCACGCGAGGTGGCGAAGTGGCTGCACAATCTCGGCCTGCGTGCCTCGGGCGACCCTGGAGAGGCGAGCCGGGCGGACGAGGTTGTTCTCCAGGTGCTGATGGGCGGCGCGGACCGGAACGACGACCTCTGGCAGCTCGAACCGGACAGAAGAGCTGTTCTTATTGGCACGCAGGACATGGTGCTCAGCCGTGCGTTGATGCGGGGGTACGCCGAGGCGCGGCCGAGGTGGCCGATCTCCTACGCGCTGCTCCACTCGGACACACAGTGGGTGTTCGACGAGACGCAGTTGCTCGGGCCTGCGCTGCCGACAAGCGCCCAGCTCCAGGGGCTACGCGGCGGGCTGGGAGTGGCCGCGCCGACCCACACGATGTGGATGTCGGCGACGCTGGCGGAGGACGGCCTGTCCACGGCCGATCATGACGCCGCCACGCTGCGGACGGTCGAGTTGTCGGACGAGGACCGGGTCGGCCACCTCGCGAAGCGGTTGAAGGCGACCAGGACCGTTCAGCGGCTGGAGCTGGCCGCCGACGCCAAGGGCTACCCGGCGTCGGTCGCGAAGGAACTACTCGAACGGCACCGGCCCGGCACACGGACGATCGCGGTGCTGAACACGGTGGAGCGTGCCACGGCGGTGTGCGAGGCGGTCGCGAAGGCGGCCCCGCAGGCCGACGTTGTGCTGATCCACTCCCGCTTCCGCCCGGCCGAGCGCGCAGGGCTCATGGAACTGGTCGAAGCGGACCCTCCTCCGGAGGGGCGGATCGTGATCTCCACCCAGGTCCTGGAAGCGGGAGTGGACATCACGGCCCGGACGCTGTTCACCGAGGCCGCGCCGTGGAGTTCGGTCGTGCAGCGGGCCGGGCGGTGCAACCGCGGCGGGGAGTACGCCGCCGCGTTCCTGCTGTGGGGCGTGCCGCCCGGCGGGCGCGGTTCGGCCGCGCCGTACACGCAGGAGGACGTGGACGCCGCCGTGGCGGCGCTTGATGAGTTGGAGGGGGTGGCGGTCACCTCCACTCAGCTTCAGCGGCGTCGGGTGGACCAGGCCCAGGAGTTGCACCCGGTTGTGCGTCGCCGCGACCTGCTGCAGCTGTTCGACACGACGCCGGACCTGACTGGGGCCGACATCGACGTCAGCCCATGGATCCGGGACGGCGATGACGGCGGAGTCTTCGTGGCGTGGCGGGACTGGGCGGCCACCGGCGGGCGGCCGGCCGAGGACGAACCGTGGCCCTCACGGGGGGAGCTGTGCCCGGCGCCGCTCGCCGATGTGCGGAAGTTGGTCACTTCGGCCGGTGGCACGCGGCGGGTGTGGGTGCGGGACCGTATCGGGGGGGCATGGCGGCCTGCTAACCGGCAGGACGTGGTGCCCGGCGTTGTGCTGCTGGTCGACGCCTCGGGCGGTGGGTACGACCTGGTGCTCGGTTGGGCACCGGGAAGCCGGACCCCTGTCACCCCGCTCTTGTCGGCGCGGCTCGCCGAGCCCGAAGAGTCCTTGGAGGTGCCCAGGGACGACTCGATCGGTGAAGATCCGCTGGCATCGCGAGGACAGCCGTGGGTGGGTTTGAGCCAGCACCTGCAGGATGTCGAGGAAGAGGTGGTCGCGCTCGCCGGGCGGGTCCGGATGCCAGGGCTGACCTCCACACAGATCGCTGCCGCAGCGTTGGCCGGCCGTTACCACGATCTGGGGAAATGCCACCCGGTGTTTCAGCGGACTCTTGAGCGCTCAGGGGAGAGCCCGATCGCGGGGTTGCTGGCGAAGTCGCCGGGCGGCTGGATGCGGCACTCACGGCCGTACTTCCGGCACGAGCTGGTCAGCGCGTTGATGCTGACCCACCCGTCCTGCCGGTTGCTGGACGGTGAAGCGGAGGGAGACCTGATCGTCTACCTGGCCGCCGCGCACCACGGAAAGGTCCGTGTCAGCGTGCGTTCGGTGGGTGAGGAGTCCAGCGGGAATCCGCCGACGGTGCTTGGCGTGGCCGATGGCGATCAGACATCGCAGGTCTTCCTGGTGTCTGGTGAACATCTCGGCTCGCTCACCCTGTCCTTGGCGTCGCTCCGGCTGGGGGCCGCGGAGGAAGGGCGGTCGTGGACGGCCAGGGCGGTGGCGTTGCGGGATCGCGCTGACCTGGGGCCGTTCCGGTTGGCGTTTCTGGAGGCGCTGGTGCGGATCGCCGACATGCGGGTCAGCCGGGTCTACCGGGAGGGCGCGTGAACCAGATCATCCTGGGCGGGTGCCGGGCCGACGTTCTGGCCGGTTACCTTCAGGCGCTCGGCCTGCTGCGGGTGGTCGCCGCCCAAGTCGACCCCGGAGCGCGGCTGCACTGGCGTGGTGACGTGGCGGTTCTGGATACCACACTGCCTGAAGAAGACCTGCTGACCTGGCTGGTCCGCTCATACGTGCCTGCGGCGATCGTCTCGCCGTGGAACTCCGGTTCAGGGTTCGCCGGAAACGGCAAGAGTCGTAGCGCGGAACAGGCGTTGCAGGCCGTACAGGACCTCGCCGAGGAGCGGTTCGGGCCGCTGCGAGCGGCGATTCTGGCCGGGCGCCGGGTGGTGGGCGAGGGGCGCCGCCGAGGCTGGGGCGGCAAGAAGGACGAACTGTGGGAAAAGGGCCACAAGATCGACGTTGTACGGTTGTGCCGCAACACGTTTCCCGACGACGCACTGGCCTGGCTGGACGTCGCGGTCACCCTCACCCTGGACGAGGTGGCCTTCAACGCGCTGGCCGGAACCGGTGGCAATTTCGGGCGGCAGGACCTGTCGGCCACCTACTACGACCGGCTGCTGCGGCTGATGGGGCCTGCGGCGAAACCGGCTGAGAGCCGCAGATGGGCGCAGGCGGCACTGTTCGGCCTGGAGGACGTGGCCTACCTGCGCGACACCGTGGGCCAGTACGATCCCGGCCGGGCGGGTGGCATCCACTCGGCCGCCGACGAAAAGGGCGACGGCTTCGCCAACCCGTGGTCGTTCGTGCTGGTCATGGAGGGGACGCTGCTGTTCGCCAGCGCCGCCGTACGGCGGAACGGCACCGGTGGCGCAGGCGAGGCCAAGCCGTTCTTCACCCGTTCGACACCGCTCGGGCACGGCAGCGCGGCCGAAGGTGAGCCGGTGAAAGGCGAGCAGTGGGTGCCGCTGTGGGACCAGCCCGCCGGGGCCGCCGAGGTGGCCCACCTGATCGGGGAGGGCAGGGCGCGGTGGCGACACCGGCAGGCCACCTCGGGCCTGGAGTTCGCGATGGCGCTGGCCTCGCTCGGCGTCGACCGCGGACTGACCGCGTTCCACCGGTTCGTGATCGCTGAACGGCTGGGGCAGAACCCGCTGGCCATCCACGCCGGGCGGGTTACCGTGACGTCTCGGCCGGAGGAGGCTCTGCTGCGCGGGCCGTACCGGTGGTTGGAACGCGTCCGCAGGACAGCTCCGACCGGTGGGGTCGCCACCGCTTTGCGGCGGGTGGAACGTGAGTTGTTCGCGGTCGCCGCAGGTGAGGGGCCAAAAGCGCTGGCGCGGTTCGTGACCGAGTTCGGCCGGTTGCACGAGTCGGTCGGCGCGTCCGGGCGGACGCGCGCCCAGGTCCCGCCGTACGTGCCAGACGAGCGGGCGGGAGACTGGCTCGCCGCGCTGCAGGACGGTTCACGAGAGGTGTGGCTGGCCGCCGGTTTCGCTGGCCTGCACGACGATCCCGGTAGGTCTCGGGGACGTCGCGACGCTCCCGTCTCTTCCCGGCCAGGGATCCGGGCTCTATTGAGCCGGGCCGGGGGCGGGCAGTGGCAGGACGCTCCTGGCTGCGGAGTCGGCCTGTACGGGGTGACCCTGGCGCGGGCGCTCACCGAGGCGCACCGGATCAGGGCTATCAGAGCCCAGGACGAACGCCCCGTCGCCAGCGATGATGACGCCGCAGCCCGGGGGTCCCAGACCGGTTACCCCCGAGGCCAGCGACTCCCGGTCGGCCTGCTGGCCGCGTTCGCGGCCGGTGGCGTCCGTGACGACCAGGTCGCCGATCACCTGCGCGGGCTGCTGGCCCTCGGCTACCGTCCCGGCGGTGACGAGCCCTGGCCGGAGTTCGACCGGGTACGGCCCGACTGGACGCTCTCCCTGCTGTTGCCGTTCTTCGGTACCGGAGAGTTGACCGTTCGGGTCCGCGACCCGCGCGATGGAGAAGGACAGCTGAGGACGGTGCGGCTCGCACCGCGCCCCGGCTGGGTCTCCCGCCTGGCCGCAGGAGGGACGGACGCCGTGGCAGGGGAGGCGCTGCTGCGGCTACGCATGGCGGGACTTCGGCCCCGTGTCCCCCGGATGCCCCCGTCCCGGGCGGACGGACTTCGCCTGGCCGCAACCCTGCTGCTACCGGTCACCCGGCGCGAACGCGAATGGTCCCTGGCCCGGATCTGCGTCGCGGAAACCACCAACTACATCGTTCAGGAAACCGAAGGAGCACCCGCGTGATCTCCCTGGACCAGCCACGCCTGCGCTACACCGCTCACCTGCGGCCCGCGCTGGGTTCGACGTTCCAGCCCACCAGCTTCCCGGATGTCGGCGCGGCCAGGTTCTCCCGGGCCGGGGGAGGCGACAGCCTGCTGGTGGAGTCGGTCCAGTCCATGGCGAACCGGCTGGAAGCCACCACCTGGGACCGCGCGGAACGCAAGCCGGTCACGCTGGTTGAGGCCCTGCCGTACGTGCGGGTGCACCGGGGGAGTAACCCCGAGGAGTACCTCACCTCCTCACGGCAGGAGGCCCACCGGCTCGCCTCGGCCTTCGTCCGCGACTCCGCCCTGGACGGGCAGCCGATGCTGGAAGTCATCCGCGACCGGCTCGGCCTGGTCAAGGACACCCCGCTGGACTATCCCCGCATGGCCCGTGCCATCTTGGGGCTCGACCCGTTCTGCCTGCTGCACGGGGTGTTCTTCAGCCACAGGAGCTGGCTTGGCCAGCCCAGGTTCACCCGTGCGATCTCCGCCGTCATCGAGGCGCACGACGTCCGCGAGGTGATCAGCGGCGGACGAAAGGCCGACCACGTACGCCACCAGCTCGTCGAAGGGGAAGGCGGCACCAGCGAGGGCTACGGGTCAATCCCCTTCCACCGGGTCGAGTGGACGGCCGGGGACATCACGGCGATGTTCGTGGTGGACGTTGACCTGCTCCGCTCCTACGGCCTGGGGGCAGGAACGACTGAACTGCTGGCGCTGCTCGCCCTGTGGGAAATCCGCACGCTGCTGGCCCGAGGGCTGCGGCTACGCACCGCCTGCGACCTGGAAGTGACCGAACACCCGAAGGATCTGCCCGAACAGGCCGAGCTGGAGGCCCGCATCGGCGAACTCGTCACCGCAGAGAGCATCGGCATGGAGCCGATCACCGTGCTCTGGAAGGGATGACATGCCGGTCGTCCTCGCCATGCACTTCCCCTGGGGCCGCTACCACGCCACCCCGTGGGGACGCTACGTGAACGAGGGGCTCGTGGAGGTCCCGCCGTCGCCGTGGCGGCTGCTGCGCGCACTGTACTCCGCCTGGCGAGTCCGAGCACCTGAGCTGGAGGAACACGTGGTGTGTTCCCTGCTGGGTGCACTCGCCCTTCCGCCGTCCTACCGGATCCCGCCGTACCGGATCGCGCACTCCCGGCACTACTACCCCGACAGCAAGCATCGCAGTGGATCGGTCAGCACGGACAAGGCTGTGGACGCTTTCGCCGTATTGGATGGCGACCAGACCTTTTACGCCGTCTGGCCCATCGAACTCGACCCCGAGCAGCACGCGGCGCTGGCCCAGCTGGCCACGGCCATCCCGTACATCGGCCGCGCCGACTCCACCTGTGAAGCGCGGCTGCTCGATCGGGTGCCTCCGGAAGCGGATGGGCACGCGCGGGCCGAGCCGATTGGCCTGGACGACGACCTGAGCGAACGCCACCAACTGGTGGAAGTACTATGCCCGGGCCTACCGCTCGACCTGGATGCGCTGGTCCAGCGGCCGGTCGACGTGCGCGCCACCAAGCGGCTCTACCCCCACGGCACCAGAAAGATCACATACGCGGTGCCCTCGCCGTCCCAACCGTCCCGGCCCGTTTCCCGCACCAGTTCGGCGATCACCGTGGTACGGCTGACCGTCAGCGGAGTCCGGCAACCTCACATGTCCCATGCGGTCCCACTGATGGACGCCATACGCGGGGCGTGCATCAAAATCCTCACCCGGCGGAACGGGACGTTCGACAGCCTCCTCGCCGGAAAGTCCGCAGACGGTAGACCGTTGACCGACGCACACCGGCACGCCCACTTCCTGCCCTACGACGCCGATCGAGACGGGCGCATCGACGAGGTCGTCATCTGGACACCCGGTGGCCTGACTGCCGGAGAGGTCGACGTGCTGGACATCCTGGGCCGGCGCGGTGTTGGCGTCCCAGAAGGGGTGACCGGGCCGCGTGACCTTCAGGTGTTGCTCACCGCGTCAGGGGGCGATGACCTGCTGCCGGACGAGTGGACGAGACCCGCCTGCCGGTGGCGGTCCGTCACCCCGTTCGTTCCCTCCCGTTACCCTAAGCGCCACCAAAGCTCCGACGGTTACGTGCACGGAGAGGTGATACGCGAGCTGGCCTACCGAGGTCGTTCGGCAGATGCTCTGGAGGTCTGGGAGAGAACCAACTCAGCGTTTCTTGGATTCGTCCGGCGCAGGTGGCGTGACAGGAAGGCCACCGAACCTCGCAGCGGGCACGCACTTGAGCTGGAGTTCCCCGCCCCCCTTCCCGGTCCCTTCGCGCTGGGGCACCTGTCCCATTTCGGCCTTGGCCTGTTCGAGGCGATCGACTGACCACGCCATGCTGCTTGAAAACCGAAGACGCTTTTCTCGCCGCTCCTTGTTGCTGCGCCGTACAGGTTAGGAACCTCAAGCTCTCATGGTTTCCCCGGGAGGTTCCGAACCGCAAACAGCCTGTTTCGGGCGTGAATCGCCCAAAAAGACGTTTCGATATACTTACTGAAAGTAGTTAGACCACGTCACGCGGCGCTCCACTCCGGCTCGCAGGCCGGACTCCATTGCAGGGCCCGACAGGTCGAGATCGAACGCAGGGGCCTCTTGCTCCACTCCGGCTCGCAGGCCGGACTCCATTGCAGGCCCAGCCAGTACAGCCAGCCGCACGTGTACACGAGGGCTCCACTCCGGCTCGCAGGCCGGACTCCATTGCAGGGGCTTGTGAAACGATTTGTAGCAGCCTCGACCGGCCGCTCCACTCCGGCTCGCAGGCCGGACTCCATTGCAGGGGCTGCCTCGGGTAAGCGCCGTCTGCCGCCGGACGTAGAGCTCCACTTCGGCTCACAGGCCGGACTCCATTGCAGGGGCAACCGGGACCACTGGTACGCCCAACGCGGGCGCGCTCCACTTCGGCTCACAGGCCGGACTTCATTGCAGGTTGGAGCTCAAAGCGGGGGCGCCGAAGTCGCTGCGGGGCTCCGCTCCGGATCACGGGCCGGACTCCATTGCAGCCCCCAGATGGCCTCGGAGAACTCGGCCAGTTGGACATGAGCTCCACTCCGGCTCATAGGCTGGGCCCCATTCCATATCAACACATTATGTTGATATGGACGAAAAATTAAATTTTCGGATAAAAGCACTTTCTTCGACTCGCCGTGAAATGTCAGTTCCTGCATGTAAATCGACCTCCGCTCAATGAGTTAATGTCAGAGGAAGGTAGGCAAGTCGGCAGTTCGGGTCAGGCCATTAATTGTGCGCACTGGGCCTGCTGGCGAAGGGGTGATGAGGACTGGTTGAGATTCATGACAACGGCTTCTTCCCGAAGTCGTTCCCTATGTCTAAATTCAGCAACGGGACATTGTAGAGTTCCGGCATCCGTGGGCGCGTCATGGTTGGCAACAAGACCTCGACCACAAGCATCTCAGTCAAAAACTGCACCTTGGCGGACAGTAGATGGCTGGTATGGCCGACTGCTGATCGCTCCTTAAGGCCGAGTGTGGTGTGGATGTGCGGAGAAATGCCACCTGCCTCAATGTCGGCAGCAATGGTTCCGCATCCGAACGCCTCGACATTGGTCAGGTGCACCTTTGACCAAACCGGAGCATCCGGGTTCTTTAATTTTTCGCACGTCCCGACGATTTCCGCTTCGGCGAAGCCAGCCAGGAACATGGGGATGTAGCCCTGCCGAACATCATGCTCGCGACAGAAGTCGCTCAGGGAAGTCATGAAGTCATCACCGTGATCGAAGGTCACACCAAAGGTGCGGCCGATGGTCAGCTCACGCGCTCGCATATGCACGTTCCTCGATTCGTTTGTGAGTCAACAGATCAAGATATGGACACGCGGCTGTCGCTGTGGTCTCCGATAATCGCGAATGCCTCTGCGATTCGGTCGCCGTCGGCGCCGGAGGCGAGCAGGAGGTGCAGGAGGATTCGGGCCTTAAGCGGGTCGAGGTATCCGGCGCCGATCAAACCTCGGGACAACAGGTCTCGCTCCGACCCGGGGAACCCGTAGGTGCCTTCGTGCACCGGGCCGGCACCAGTACGGGAGGCCAACACGACAGGCATTCCTTGCGCGAGTTCCGTGAGCGCGGGGACCATCGTGGCCGGCACGTGCCCGACTCCGAACGCGGCCACCACAAGTCCGTTGGCACGCCCACCTGCGGCGAGTACGGTCTCTCCGTCGTCTCCTAGTGTCACCGTGTGCAGAACGACCCGGACGGCCCGTCGAGGGTCAGCCTCAAGCACCGGGCCGCGATCGAATCTCAGAGGCACCCGTACCCGCCCCTCGATCACATGCCCGATCGCCCCGTAGTTCGGCGAGACGAACGCAGCGGGGCTGCTGGTGTGTGACTTGCGAACCCAGCGGGCCGCGTGCACCTGGTCGCCGAATACGACCAGGCATCCCAGCCCGCGCGCCTGGCGACTGGCCGCGGTGCGGATGGCCGCCAGCAGGTTGGCGGGACCGTCCGCGCCGGCCATGGCGGGGTTGCGCATCGCTCCGGTCACCACCACCGGCGCCTGCCCGCCGTACAGCAGGTCCAGCGTGTAAACCGTCTCCTCGATGGTGTCTGTCCCTTGCGTGACCACCACACCGTCGACACCGCGCTCGACTGCCTGCTCAACGGCGGTGGCCAACTCGATCAGATCCGCGAAGGACAGTGACGCCCCGGGCAGCTGCCGGAAGTCGTGCACCTCTAGCTCGACGCCGAGGCCGTCGAGCCCCGGCACCGCCGCAAGCAGATCATGCGCTGTCAGCGCAGGTGTGACGCCGCCGCCCGCGCTCGGCACCATCGCGATCGTCCCGCCGAGCGAGAACACGGCAATGCGGGCGGAGTGAGTCATACATGGAGCCTTTCCAGAGGTCGCCAACGGCGCAGTCACGCGATGGCATGTCCAAGGCGGGTGACATACGCGCACGCGGCGTCAATGCCTGCCCCCGAGATCAGACGACTACGCGGACGGAGTAGCCCAGCGCTGCCAGCCTGAGCGAACGCCTGACAGCGAGTGAACAACCAGGCCCAGTCGAGTTCCAGGTAGTCGGCCAGTGCCCGCATTCGTCCGGCCGGGTCGCGGCTCTCGATCACGGAGTGCGCTCCGACCTGGCCGGATGCCTCCCGAAACTCCCGTAGCACCGATACCCGATTCGTGGTGTCCACATGCCACATACCGGCCCCCCGGACCCAGTTCGCGATGATCGCCTGCTCACCTCCCAGGACGAACCCTTCCACGTTGGCGTACGACGGATCGTCGCAAACCTTGACGTGGATTCCTGTGGCTTCCATCAGAGCAATGGACAGGAAGAGCAGAATGCGTTCGTGATGCGGGGAGTCGTGGACAGCCTGTCGCGGAATGCAGAACATCCTCGCTGATGCCTGCTCACCCGTGCGGGAGCGTACAGCACGCAAATAGGCGTATTTGTGGTCGAACAGCAGCCATGTGCACGCCTCTTCCCCGCGCTGCTCGCGGGTCCAGAACACCGGCAGGTCGGGCAGGCCTTCGAGGTTGCGCAGGATGTGGCGTGCGCAGAACTCGGAACCAAGCCACATGTGAGACACGCTGCCCAAGTCTGGCGCTGCCTCGCGACTGACTGCAGATGCCGAGAGCTTCTCATAAGCGGCCAGTTGCTCGCGGGAAAGAGCGAGTTCCTGATCGTCAGCCTGGAGCCCACCGTCGAGACTGGCGCATGCCCACAGCAGGCCGAAGGTGAAGTCATCGAGCTCGTAAGCGGTGGGGATCACGATGGATCCAGAACCTGGCGAGTTTGCTAAACGGCGCTTCGCCTCACGGGCATCGAGGGCGAAGAACCGTGGTGTTCCCGCAGACTTATCCGCACCGACGAGGAGTGCCCGCCCGGTGCCGCTGGAGAATTCCGTCCATCGGGGGAGGTTGGTCAGCGTGGTCAGTGCTCGCCCGTTCGATGGCGTGGCGTCGTGGAACTGCATCTGCAGGGCAGAACCTTCCAGCACACGCCCTGCCGGGAGAAGCGCTGTCACGTCGATTCCGTAGTCGGGGAAGGGTCGAGACAGCCGTAGGTCTGGCCAACGTTCGCTGATGAGAGCCGTGAAGCCGTACGGGTCATCCACCTGGCCGATCAGCGGACCAGCGCTTGTCAGCGGACTGAGCTGAGCGAGCAGGGCAGTTGTGCTCCCCACCAGGAACGTCCTGCGATCAAGCTTCGCCCACATCTGTCCCCCCTCATCGACATAGAAGGACAGTCTTTCGGGGGAGAGCACATCAGGCGATGGCACTTCGATGGCATTTCGCTGCCGGAAACCGAGCTCGTCGAAGGTGCGGCTGGTCAGTGCCTCAAGAGCTCGTTGGTACGCGGGGCGAGGACGACCTACCTCTCCGTCCTCCCAACGAGCGATCAGCCGTGCGTCGCAGGCGAGGCCGTGCTCTCCGATGAGGTCAGCAGCGGCTACTACCGCTCGGGCGAACTCCTCACGAGTTTCATGCCGCTCTTCCTCGCGGATTCGCCTGAGTACGAGGTTCGGCGTCTTGACCCTGCCAGTGGCCACCGCCCACGCCTCCCGCCGGCGTCTTTATGGATATCGCTCGAAGTATGGCAACCGTAACCGCTGCCCCTTTCCATCGCCAGACGGTTTGCCATTCACGTGCCAGATCTCGCGCCATCGAGATGCCTACCAGGTCGGCGGTCTCCTTATACCAGCGCGGCGAACCGCCTCGCCGGACCGGAGGGAGGTGCAAGTGGACGCTATGGGTGCAAAGGGCTCAGCCCGCATGAATTTCTGGTGGGAGGCGATCGACAACCTCTTCGAGAGCCTGTTCAGCCTTTGCCAGGGACAGTCTGACCTGACGGAACTGCTCGCGGACCTGTTCGAGCTCAGCGCGCAGTTGCGGCAGCTCCTCTGTGGAGGAGAGGCCTTGCATGCGCTCTCGGACATAAGCACCGCTAGCGGCCTTTATCTCCACAAGTCCCATTGCCTGGAGAAGTCGCACAGCTGCTTGAGCGGTGTTGTGCGCTACACCGTACTCGGCCGCAAGCTGCCGATACGACTTCAGCTTTGTGCCTGGTGGGTAGTTAGCGCCTTGCTCGATCTGGGATTTGAGGTCGTCTGCAATTCGTCGGCTCGCCTGTGGAGCGCCACCCATGAGATCTCCCTCTGCCACGACTTCAGCATATCGATCAACTGTCTTACGACGGAGGGGTTGACTCTCACCCCCATGCAGTCCTACTGTCTTAATACAGCGAGGTTGTTTAAGTCGGTTGTAGTGATCTGTGCCGCTTCCCTCGAAAGGACTTTCCTACACATGAACGGCTCGCACCCTCGCCGATTCCTATTCGTACTGCTCGGCGCTCTCACCCTGTTCTTCGTCGTCAGAGAGCCCAACAGAGCCGCAGTCGTAACCACGCACGCCTTCAACGGGCTGATGGCCGTAGCTGACGCCTTCGTGACCTTCGCCTCCAACTTCGGCTGACCGCTAACCCCACCCACGACAACGGGGCGACCCCCAATCCGCCAAGACCCGGGGCCGCCCCTCTACTCCCGCTAAGGAGCATCATCATCATGACCTGCCCGCCCATCCTGGCCAAGTCCGACGTATGCACGTCGGACTGCCGCAACGGTCAGATCTGGAACCCCGGCACTGGCCCCTACCCCTGCCCCTTGTGCCAGGGCAACAACTCCACGCAGGCGGCCAGCTGATGAGCAACCTGCGACATGCCTACCTCAACTGGCGGCCCATCGGCCATCTGCCCGGCTGTCGCCGTCCCGCCTGGGACGTGCAGACCCTCACCGTGGAGCGGCCCGGCGGGATGAGTGAGTTGGGGATGCGGGCGGTGTGCTGGTCGTGCGCCACCGTCCACAACCTCACCGCCCATATTGCTCCCGACACCGACTCCGGCGTTGAGGAGATGTGGTCGGAGGCACACCTACGGCTGACCGCGACCTGGGTCACCGGCTACGGCCAGCCCGCCCTCTGGTCTGCTGGGCTGTGGCTGCACCCCGGCCCGGCTGTCCTGCGCCGCATCGGCACCCCGCCGGACCCGGTCGGCTACCTGGTCACCGCCACCCCCGCCACCCCTCGCACCGCCGCCGACGTCGCCGGGTTCATCACCCGCAGCCGCGGAGCGCGAGGCGGAGTCGTGTGGAGCGCGGGCGTTGGTTACGACCTGCCCACCGCAACCCGGCACGGCCTGCCCTCCCGGGGCGCCGCGGCCCGCTGGATCGCCATCACCATCACCGCTTAACAGAACCGGGGCGGCTCGTTTCCGCCAAGTCCCGACGCCGCCCCGGCCGGCTCCTTTTCCACTCTTCAGTAGTCAGGAGTTCTCGCCATCATGGCAAATCTCGTTCGCCTGCACACCACCGCCTCGACGCAGCACACGGTCGGGGTTGAGCCCATCACGGAGGGCCTGCGTCTGCGGGACCCGTCGCTGCCGGCAGCGGCACGTCTGGCCGTGGTGGAGCGCACCGGCGGCCGGTTCGGCACAGTGTGCACCACCGACCTGAGCGACCACAGCGGGGCCGGTCTTGAGGCCGTCGCCCGCGTCTACGCCGATGTCTACGGCGCTCAGGCCGTCCTGCCCCTGCACCCGTCCCGGATGACGGGTGAGCAGCTTGACGCGGCATGGTTCGTCGAGGGGGAGCCGCGCCTTCCCGAGTGCGCCTACGACCCGCAGCTGCACACCGGCCCCGACCCCGAGCAGGGTGCCGAGACGCCCAGCGAGCAGGCCGCCCGTGAGGAGGTCGCCCGCGAGGTGTGCGCCACCTGCCCCGCGCACCTGTTCTGCGGCCTGTACGCCGCCGAGGTCCGCCCCTCCTCCGGTATCTGGGCGGGCCGCACGCCCGAGCAGGTCGCCCAGCACGCCGACCAGCTTGCCCAGGCTGCTGAGCACGCCGCTCGGCCCGACCAGGCGGCCGAGTTCGGAAAGGTGGCGTGATGGCCGCACGATTCCAGTGCCCGGCCTGCTCGCGCCGTCACAGCGCACTGACCGGATGCACGCGGTGCGGCACCACCGGCTCGCAGATCCAGCGCTGCCGCACGCACGGCGCCCGCCGCCTGCACGGCTGCCGCACCTGCCGCGGCCTGGCCCGTTCGGGGGGTTGAGATGTTTCTGCCCCTGCTGACTGACCCGGCCGGGTTGTTCGCCACTCTGACCGGTCTGCGTCTGCCTCACGGCTCGTATGTGATCTGCGGATCGGCCGCGCTGTACGTGCGCGGCCTGCGCGACCGCATGGGCGACCTCGACGTGTTGGCCATCGGCCCGGCCTGGACCATCGCCGCCACACTCGGTGCCCCCCGCCCGGCCCCGTCCGGGCACGGCCAGGTGATCCGCCACCCGCACGCCGACATCGAGGTCTTCGACCGGTGGACGCCCGGCTGGTCGAGTGACCGGCTGATCGCCACCGCCGACATCATCGACGGCCTGCCCTTCATGCGCCTGGGTGACGTCCTGGCCTGGAAGCGCGCCGCGCTCCGCCCCAAGGACCTGCCCGACATCGCCGCCGTGTCCGCCCTCTACCGGATGTGGACCGGCCACCACGACATCACCCGATCCGTTTCGGAGGTGCACCGATGAGCCACCAGCCCGAAGCCCCCACGACCGTGCCGTTCCTGATCATCCTGACCATCTCCCAGCCGATGCACAGCGGGGGGTTCGAGCAGTGGACCCTCATGCGGACGCTTGACGTGGGCGGCCGCTCGACCCGGGAGGGCCTGCTGTCCTGGGCGCTGGACCAGATGCCGGGCAAGGGGCACGGCGCGAACGTCCTGTTCTTCTCGGCTGAGCCCAACGCCCTGCCCCTGCCGGGGGTGACGGGATGAACACCGCCCCCACCCCGTCCCCGGAACCGTCCCCGGAAGAGATCGCCCAGGGGCTGGCCGAGATCGAGCGTTACGCCGCCGGGGTCGCCGCGCTGCGCGACCCGGCCCCGGCCGACGGCCTGGCCGACCCTGTTTCCTCGACGGTCCCGGCTGAGGAGGATGGGGAGACCCGGCGGGTTCGTGAGCTGCGCGCCCGGGTCGCCGAGTCCCGCCGCCTGGTCGAGCTGCAGGCCGATGACGCGCCGCTGCTGGTCGATACGGCGAAGGTGCGTAAGCGCCGCGCCCGGGTGGCTGAGGCCGCGCGGCTGTACGCGCTGAGCCAGGACCCCACCACGCTTGCCTGGACCGATGCTCGGATGCGTCGGGTCAGCACGGTCATGGCGATGTTGGCCGCGACCATCGCCCTGGGCATCTCCTCCATCGGCGTACAGGCCAGCGTCGCCAAGGGGCTCGCCCTCGACGCCGGGACGGCCGGATGGTGGGCTGCCTTCGGTGTCGAGCCGGTTCTGAGTCTGCCGCTGCTGGCGGCCGTCGCCGTCCAGGCGTACGCCGCGATGCGCGGCAAGCCGGTCGATCGCAGCAGCCCGCACGGCCGCAAGCTGTTCAAGGCCGAAGCGCTGCTGCTCGGGCTGACGCTCGTGCTCAACTGCTGGCCCGCGCTGAAGTGGTCCGGGTTCGACCCGCTGCCGCTGCTCGTGCACGCGCTGGGGCCGCTCGGCGCGGTGACCGCGATCTGGCTGCTGCCGACCCTGTGGTCGGTCCTGGCGACCCTGCCCGCCCCCGGCCTTTCAGAGGCCCTTACCGACGCCCTTACTGGCCTTACGTACAGGGAAAACACCCCTCCGGAAGACCCCGCCGACGACGATTCCAGTAACCCCGGTAAGGGGGACGGTAAGGCCGACTTCGCTCCCGAGCTGGCCGAGACCCGGCGGCTGATCGACGCCGGGCACCTGCCGCCGTTCCCCAGCGCCGCCGCAATCCGCCGGGCGCTGCGGTGCGGCACAGACGTCGCCCGCGCCGTCCGCGACACCCTGGTCGGAGGCGCGTGATGGCCACCACCGCGCCCGCGTCGGTCCGGCACCGGCCGAAGGTCATACGCACCGCCGAGGACATCGGCACCGTCTATCAATTCGTGTGCCTCTGCGGGGCGACCGGTGAGGAACAGGCCGCCCGCCGCATGGCCCTGGTGGACCTGAACGAGCACGTTCTGTCGCTGCCGCGTGTTCCGGCCGACCAGCAGTGCCGCACTCCGCGCGCCCACGGCCGGTCGCCGTGGGAGCCGTGCGGCCTGTGCGCGGACCAGACCTCTCTGTTCGATCTGGAGATGAGCTGATGAGCGACACCGAGACCGCCAACCCGCCCGGACCGGCGCCCGCCGACGTCGACCCGGTCGAGAGCACAGTCACCACCTCGACCGCACCGCCCCCTCAGACTGCCCCCGAGCAGGACCAGGACACGGGCGACACCCATGGCGAGCGGCTTGATGGGGTCCCGGCGGCACACCTGGCCGCCGGGGGGTTGTCCGCTGGCGCGGTCGCTCTGGGCGCCGTCTACCAGCTGCTGGGCCTGCCGGGCCTGATCGCGGGTGGGGTGCTGACCGGGGGCGGCGCGGTGGCCTACGTGCGGCACCGCTACCAGCGCCGCCGGTCGGGACGCACCTGGGGAACCAGCTGGGAAGACGGCCACACCGGGCACGGCCGGAACCGTCGAGGCCGCCGAAGCCGCCGCAGCGGTGGGGGCGGGGACGTGCTGGGTGGACTGCGCAGCGAAGGCCGCGCGTCCCGCCCGGCGGGCCGTACCCGCACCGGTGGCGGTGGCGTGTTCTCCGGGCGGTCCGGCCGCTCCGCTGGTGGTGGGTCCCGGTCCGGCGGGCCGGGCGTCCTGGGCGGTCTGTTCGGTGGCGCCCGCCGTTCCGAGGGCGGTTCGGCAGGCCGGTCACGCTCGACCGAGCCCAAGGGCCGCCGCACCAAGCGAGATCGGTCTTCGTCGCCGAACGGATCGGCCCACCCGACTGACGGCAAGAGGAAGCGCCACGGCACCGGCAAGGACAAGGATTCCGCAGGTTCCCGGCAGCGGGGACCACTCGGCGCGGCGCGCCGTGTCGCGGCCACCACCGGTACAGCAGGGCGCAACTTCGCCCGGATGAGCCGCCGGGCCGCCAAGGGAAGCGTCCGCATGGCTCGCCGTGGTGCTGACCGGGTGCGTAAAGGCGCCGCTTCGGTCAACGCCAAGACCGGCGGCCGGGCCGGGCGCGCCTACCGCGCTGTAGGTCAGGGTGCACGCCGGGCGGTGCGCGGTGCGGGCCGGGCCGCTGCTGCGCAGGCTCGGCGGGCCGGGGCGTGGGCCGACCGGCGAACCGGCAAGCGCATCTCATCCGCCTGGAAAGCCGCCAAGAACAGCAAGAAGGGCGAGGGGTTCAGTGCTGCGCGTCGGCGCGCGGCGGAGAAGCTGGACCGCTGGTACGGGCCGGTGGCCGCGCCGCTGCTGGCCCTGCTGGCGGTGCTGGTCCAGCGCTGGCGCCGCCGCAAGACCCGCAACCCCGCCTCCGCCGAGAGCACCGAAGCCGCTGAAACCACCGGCGACACCACGGCTGAGACGCCCTCGACGGGTGACCCGGCTCTCACCGAGACCATCTTCTGCCCGCGGTGCGGAACCTCGCACACGGTCACGATCCCGGTAGATCAGCCTGATCACACCATCACGTGCGGGTGCGGTCACACCATCCGCGTCTTCCGCGAGCCCAACGACCCTCCCGAGGAACCCGCCTCGACCGGCCAGACCGCCGAAAGCACCCCCGCCCCCGAGGGGGAGGCCGCTTCGGCCGGCGCCGGGGCGCGCCGTCACCCCTACCTCGCTTCACCGTCACCCACCTACAGGAGGAACCGCGTCATGTCTGCCTTCCCGTTGGTCGTCACGGCCGCTGAGATGAACGCCGCCGCGGCCAGTCACACCCCCGCTGACATGTGGGTCGTCGCCCGCGAGCTTGACCAGCTCGCCGAGGTGCCCGCCAACGTCGCGCTGGCGATCCGCACCTACACCACCCGCCTTCAGTCCGACTACCCCATCAACCCGGCCGTGGTCGAGGCGATCCACCACCTCTACCAGGCCCAGGCCGTGCTGGTCACCCTCGCCGAGGAGATCGGGCCGCTGTTTCGGCGGGTGCACGCCGAGGACCTCAAGCGCGAGGAGGCGCCGCGCACCAACGAACCGCTGTGGAACGTCTGACCACCCTCACCAGGTCCGGCCGCCGTACCGGCCGTGATGACACAGAAAGGAGATGACCGTGGGCGCCACCACGACCACCCGCCCCCAACCTCGTTCCCGGCCTCAGCCTCGCGCTGACTGGTCGTTGTCCCCTCGCGGCACCGTCAGCGCCACCGCCCAAGGCGCGCTCGCGCTGGCCGCGCTGGCCACGATCGGCGACGCCGCCGGACTGGACCCCCTATGGGGCGGCGCCGCGACCGCGGTCGGGGCGCTGGGCACAGTCCTGGTGAGCGCCCACCACGACCACACCCCCACCGGGCTGCTGTACCGGCTGGGCTGCTGGATCAGCGCCGGAGCCTGGTGGACCTACACCCTGGCCACCACCCCCTGGAACCTCAACACCATGGCCGGGCTCGGACTCGGCGCCCTCACCGCCGGGCTGCTGGCCCCGCTGGGCCGCCGCTCGACCCGCCCGGCCACCTCGACCAGCACGGCGCTGGTGGTGCGCCACACCAGCCGGATCGGCCTCGAATGGCAAGCCCGCATCCAGCGGGTATGCCGCATCACCGTCATCGTCACCGACGTGACCATGTGGGCCACCGGCACCGGCTACGACGTCCACGCCGACCTGCCCGGCAGCGGCTCCACCCTCGCCCAGATCGCCGGGCAGGCCGACGCATTGGCCACCGATGCCCGCCTGCCCACCGGGTGCGGCGTCGAGATCAGCCCCGGAGCGCACCGCGGCGCGGTCATCCTGCGCGTCTCCACCGTCAACCGGCTCAGCGAGGAGGTGCCGTTCCCGCCGCTGACGGTCGGCGCGAGCATCAACGACCCCGTCGAGATCGGCCAGTACCGCAACGGCGACCCGGTCCAGGTGCCGCTGCGGCAAGCCTCCGCCCTGGTCATCGGCCAGACCGGATCAGGAAAGACGATCCTGCTCAACGTGCTCACCTCCGGAGTCGCCCGCTGCCGGGACGCGCTGGTGTGGCACATCGACCTCAACGGCGGGTCACTGTCACAGATGTGGCTGGCGCCCTGGCTGGAAGGCCGCACCGACCGGCCCGCGATCGACTGGGCCGCCTCCACCCCACAAGAGGCCCTGCACATGGCCGAAGCCGCAGTCCAGATCGCCAAGGACCGCAAAACCTCAGCCCGCAAACTCAAGATCGCCGCCGATGCCACGCTGATGCCGGTCTCCCCGGACCTGCCGGAGATCGTCATCGTCCTCGACGAAGGCGCCGAAGCCGTCTCCCCAGGAGACACCTCAGTCAGGTACCTACGTGAGGCGTTGGAGGAGATCCAGCGGATCGGCCGCGACTCGGCGGTGCGGATCATCGCCTCCTCACTCCGCCCGACCACCGACATGCTGCCGGTCAACATCAAAAAGCAGTCCCACGTCCGGATCGCGATGTACGTGCAAGACCAGTCCGAACTGGGACTGATGTATGAACACGTCCGGGGCGTCAACGTCGCCGACCTGCCCGGCCCCGGCTGCGGATTCGTCCAGACCGGCCAAGCCCTGCCCCGACCGTTCAAGGGCCAGTACATGCTGCCCTCAACCGTCATCTCCGCCGCCGTGCAGATCGCCGCTGTCCGGCCTGACCTCGACCCGCGCGCCCAGCAGCTGGCCGGACCGGCCTACGCGGCCCGGTACGACCGGATGCGGGCCGCCTTCACCGACCCCGACGACCCCACCGCCACCCCCGTCGGCATCGGCCCCGGCCCCAGCGCCGGAGGCCCAGGAACCGAACTCGCCATTCATGAGGCCGCCTGGCTGCCCGCGCGGCGGTTGACCGTCCTACTCGGCGGACGCGACACCGGCAGGGCCGATGACTGGGCCGACCCGTTCGACCTCGCCCGTACCCCCACCCCGGCCCCAGCCGCCTCGTCAGCCGCCACCTGGCCCGAGCCCCGCGAACTCCTGCGCGCCGAACACATCCCCACCCCACCAACCCCATCGACCGCCTCGACCCGGCCCGCCGTCGCCGCGACGGCCCCGCCGATCGTCGCGCGAGCCCTGGCCGTGTTCGCCGCCGCCGACGCCGAACGGCTGCACTCGGCCGAACTCGCCACCGCTCTCGGCCTGACCCAGACCGACCTGGCCGACGCCCTGCGCCCCTACGGCATCGGCCCCCTCACACAGCCGTTCAAGCGGGGCGGTGAGCGGGGCCGCGGCTACGCCCTGGAGGACTTCCAGGCCGCCGCGGGGGGTCACACCCCCGGGTCACACCCGGGGATCACAGGGGGGTCACACCCCCTGTGACCCGCACACCCCCGGGTGTGACCCCCCTGTGCACCCCCTGAACAGCGCAAACGTGGGGGTGTGACCCCCTGTGCGGGTCACACCCCCACCCCCTCCCCGAGCCCCGAAACGACCCCAGACCCCCCTTTCCCGTGAGGGGGTCACAGGGGGTCACACCCACCCCGTCCGCACACCCGCCGAAGGTCGTGGTCCGCATGCCCAAAACCGTCCCGCTGGCCCTGCTCGCCCTCGCCGCCGTCACTGTCTTCCACCTGACGACGTTCGTCCTCCTGCTCGTGCCGGTGCTGGCTGCAGCCCTCCTCGCCTACTGGCGTCTGCTGGCCCGACGCCCGCACACCACTTGCCGCCCCTGCCGTGGCACCGGCTACCGAAACAGCGTCCTGATCTACCGCTCCAACGGCCAGTGCCCCACCTGCACTGGTACCGGCCACCGCGCCCGCCCCGGCGTCCGCCTCCTCAATGTCCGCTGACCCGAAAGGAGACCCATGAACACTCCGCCTGACGCCTACCGCGCCATGGCCGCGCTTGTGGCTGACCTCGACAGCCAGCATCGCCGCGAACGAGCCGCCTACGAGCAGGGCTACCGCGACGGTCACCGCTCTGGCTGGGAGACCGGCTACGGCCACGCTCACTACGAGATGGCCGGCCACTGGGCACGCCTGGCAAATCACGTGCGGGAACTGGCCCGCACTCGCCCCTACTCGGAGCTGAGCCAGCGCCGCTGGGACGGCCACCGCGCCGACTTCGCCCGCCCCCATCCTAACGACCGTCAGCGCCTTCGCCTCGCCGCCCAGACCCGGCGAAGCGCATGAGCACGCTCAACCAGCAGGGAGACCCGATGCCCGAACCCATCAGCCGCGGCGCGGAACTACTCGACCGGCTTCGCGCCGCCCTCACCCGGTACGTCATCCTGCCGACCGAGGAGGCCGCCGACGCGGTCACCCTGTGGATCGCCGCCACCCACGCCCAGCCCGCATGGGCACACGCCCCCCGCCTCGTGATCCGCGCACCCGAGAAGCGGTGCGGCAAGTCCCGGTTGCTCGACGTGGTCGAGGCCACCTGCCATGAGCCGTTCATCACCGTCAACAGCTCAAGCGCCGCGGTCTACCGGTCCATCAGCGACGACCCGCCCACCATGCTCGTGGACGAGGCGGACACGATCTTCGGGCCGAAGGCCGACGGGAACGAAGACCTCAGAGGCTTGCTCAACGCGGGTCACCAGAGGAACCGTCCGGCCAAGCGGTACGACGCCGCGACCAACCGCGTCGAGTCGATCCCGACGTTCTGCATGGCCGCCCTCGCCGGGATCGGCGCCATGCCCGACACGATCGAAGACCGCGCGGTGGTGGTTCGGATGCGTCGGCGTAGCCCCGGTGAGACGGTGGCGCCGTACCGGCACCGCCGCGACCGGCCGCCGCTGCGCCAGCTGGCCGCCGAACTGTCCACCTGGCTCCGCGCCGACCTGGCCACCCTGGAAGCCGCCGAACCGCCCATGCCGGTCGAGGACCGCGCCGCCGACACCTGGGAACCGCTGGTCGCCGTCGCCGACTACGCCGGGGGCCACTGGCCCGACCGCGCTCGCGCCGCGGTGCTGGCCCTGACCGCCGAAGCTGACGACGCGGGTCAGCCTTCTCCGCGGGTCCGGCTGCTGGCCGACTGCCGTACGGCCTTCCGCACTGACACCGCTCTCCCCACTGCGACCCTGCTGGAGCGGCTCAAGGCCGACCCGGAAGCCCCGTGGGCCGACTACGGCCCCAACGGGCTCACGCCCATGAAGCTGGGTGTCCTGCTGCGCGAATACGACATCCGATCGTCCACCATCCGCTTTCCGCTCCCCGTGGGGCAGGCCAAGGGGTACCAGCGCATCGACTTCACCGACGCCTGGACGCGCTACTGCCCCGACCCTGCCGACGCCGAGCAGGGCGCACTGATCCCCTTGGAGAGGGGGAGCCGTCCCGGCCGTACCACCCTCAACATCGCAGGTCAGGCCCAATGAGGCTTGTTATCGCGGTACGGCTTAGCCGTACCACTGAACGCCGTGAGATCGCCGTCCCGGTACGGCTCAAGCCGTACCACTGAAAAAGCCGTACCGGCCCTGACCAGGCAAAACAAGGCTGGTACGGCCGGTACGGCTACCCCCTCAAAAGTGGGCGCACGCTCCTCGATCACGCCTCCTATCGTGCTCTTGGAAGGACACACATGGCTTCCGCCACCCCCAAGGATCACGTTCACGTAGCGCTTCCCTCTGGCCCTCCGACGTTGACCCTCGACGCCGCCGGGGAGCTGCTGGAGATCCTGCTGGAGGCTCACGCCCAGCTGCAAAGCCACGTCCTGCCTGACGCTGCCTGACGAAAGGAACACGATGCGGTTCGCCTTCTACGGCCGGGTATCGACCGAGGACAACCAGGATCCCGAGTCGTCGCGGGCCTGGCAGATCACCCGGTCGCGGGCACTGATCGAACCCCGTGGTGGGGAAGTCGTCACCGAGTTCTTCGACGTCGACAAGTCCCGCTCGATCCCCTGGCAGCGCCGCCCCCGCGCTTCGGCACTGCTGGCCGAACTGCGTGACCCGCACCGGGGGTTCGACGCCGTGGTGATCGGCGAGCCACATCGGGCGTTCTACGGCAACCAGTACGGCCTGACCTTCCCGATCTTCGAGCACTTCGGGGTGCCGCTGTGGGTGCCCGAGGTCGGTGGGCCGATCGACCCGGCTAACGAGGCGCACGACCTGGTGATGAGCGTCTTCGGTGGGATGAGCAAGGGGGAGCGGAACCGGATCAAGATTCGAGTGAGAACCGCAATGTCGGCCCAGGCCCAGATGGAAGGGCGCTTCCTGGGCGGGCGACCGCCGTACGGCTACCGCCTGGGGGACGCCGGCCCGCACCCCAACCCGGCCAAGGCCGCCGACGGCCGACGCCTGCACTGTCTGGAGCTCGACCCGGTGGCCGCGCCGGTGGTGGCCCGGATCTTCGCCGAGTTCCTGGACGGGTACGGCCTGTACGCCATCGCCGAGGGCCTCACTCGCGACGGCATCCCCAGCCCGTCCGCACACGACCCCGAGCGCAACCGGCACCGGGTCGGCGTCGCCTGGTCGAAGTCGGCGGTGCGGGCGATCATCACCAACCCCCGCTACACCGGGCATCAGGTGTGGAACAAGCAGCGCAAGGACGAGGTCCTGATCGACGTCGACGACGTCGGCCTGGGCCACACCACCAAGCTCCGCTGGAACTCCCGTGAGGAGTGGGTGTGGTCAGAGGCCGCGGCTCATCCGCCGATCGTCGGTGTCGAGGATTTCGACGAGGCCCAGGCCGTGCTCGCCGGACGGGGCGGACGGCAGAGCGGGCGGCGCCCCAGGAAGGTCGGCAAGCCGTACGTGCTGCGGGGGCTGATCTTCTGTGGGGTGTGCGAGCGGCGGATGCAGGGCAACTGGGTCAACGATGCACCGTATTACCGGTGCCGGTTTCCTGAGGAGTACGCGCTGGCCAACCGGGTGACGCACCCGCGTAACGTCTACCTGCGCGAGGACGTGGTGGTGCCGCGGCTGGACCGCTGGCTCGGCCGACTGTTCGCGCCGCACCGGGTGGAGGAGACCCTGGACATGCTCGTGGCCGCCCAGTTGGTCGGCGCCTCCGAGGGTGAGGGGCTCGTCGCGGCCCGGCGGCAGATCGCCGAGTCCGACCGCAGGCTGGCTCAGCATCGGGCGGCCCTGGAGGCCGGGGCGGATCCGGGAGTGGTCGCCGGGTGGATCAGGGAGGAGCAGGCGCGGAAGGTGGAGGCGGAAAGAAGGCTCCGTCGCACTCCGGTCCGTTCACGCAGGCTCGGCAGGGACGACCTGGCCGAGATGATGCACGCCCTCGGTGGGATGGTGCGGATCCTGGGCGAGGCGGAGCCGGTGCGCAAGGCGAAGATCTACGCGGACCTCGGGCTGTGGCTCGTCTATCACCCGGGAAAAAGAAAAGTGCTGGTCAGTTCGAGAACTGACCAGCACCTCATAGGCGAATCGAGTGTGTCCGAGGGGGGACTTGAACCCCCATGCCCCGCAAAGGGCACTAGCACCTCAAGCTAGCGCGTCTGCCTATTCCGCCACCCGGACTTGGTGCCTGCACGCGGGACCGTCATCCCGCGTCGGCGGAATCAGGTTAGCAAACTCTTGAGCTTGCGTCATATCGGTATGCGGGCAGGTCCGCCGGGGATGCCGAGACGTGTCCGGCGACGGCAGGATGGGAGGCGCAGGCCGTACGAGATTTAAGGAGTCGCCATGACCACGCTCAACGGTGAGGACGAGGTCGCGGGGCTGTGCCGTGATCTGATCAGGATCGACTCGACCAACGCGGGCGACAACTCGGGTCCGGGGGAACGGGCGGCGGCGGAGTACGTCGCGGAGAAGCTGGCCGAGGTCGGGCTTGAGCCGCGCATCCTGGAATCCGACAGCCACCGGGCGAACGTGGTCGTGCGCGTCGAGGGGGAGGACCCCTCCCGTGACGCGCTGCTCCTTCACGGTCATCTCGACGTCGTCCCGTTCGACGCCGCCGACTGGACCCTCCACCCGCTCAGCGGGGAGATCGCCGACGACTGTGTCTGGGGGCGTGGCGCCGTCGACATGAAGAACATGGACGCGATGATCCTCGCGGTCGTCAGGCAGCGGATCAGCGAGGGGCGCAGGCCGCCGAGAGACGTGGTGCTGGCGTTCACCGCCGACGAGGAGGCGGGGGGCGAGTACGGCGCGCAGTGGCTGGCCGCCGAGCACAAGGACCTCTTCGAGGGGTGCACGGAGGCGATCGGCGAGGTCGGCGGGTTCAGCGTCTCCATCGACGACGCGCGCAGGCTCTACCTCATCGAGGCCGCGGAGAAGGGCATCGCCTGGATGCGGCTGACCGCGACCGGCAGGGCGGGGCACGGCTCCATGCTCAACGCCGAGAACGCCGTGACCGAGCTCGCCGAGGCGGTCGGCCGTGTCGGGCGTTACCAGTGGCCGGTACGGCTGACGCGGACGGTGGAGACCTTCCTCACCGAGACCTCCCGGGCGCTGGGGTTCGACTTCGACCCCGACGACCCCGAGGCGACCGTGGCCAAGCTGGGCCCGTTGGCCAGGATGATCGGCGCCACACTGCGCAACACCGCCAACCCGACCATGCTCCAGGCGGGTTACAAGGCCAACGTGATCCCGCAGACCGCCACCGCGCACATCGACGGCCGTTTCCTGCCCGGTTACGAGGAGGAGTTCTTCCAGACGCTCGACGAGCTGCTCGGGCCCAACGTGACCAGGGAGTTCGTCTATCACGATGTCGCCCTGGAGACCGGGTTCGACGGGCCGCTGGTGCGGGCCATGGCCGACGCCCTGGTGGCCGAGGACCCGGGGGCGCTGGCGGTGCCGTACACGTTGTCGGGGGGGACGGACCTGAAGGCGTTCAGCGTGATGGGGGTGCGCGGGTTCGGTTTCGCGCCGCTCAAGCTGCCCGCCGACCTGGACTTCTCCGGGATGTTCCACGGGGTCGACGAGCGGGTGCCCGTCGACTCGCTCAAGTTCGGGGTGCGGGTGCTTGACCGTTTCCTCGACGCCTGCTGAGAGGTTCTTGGCCAAACCCTCAGGAAACCTCTCACGTTGACTCCCCGTGCTGATAGCGTAACGCTCCGTTGAGGGCCGGGCTTTGCCTTGGGCTGGTCCGGCTGGGAGCTTCGGGGAGGTTCGCGTGGCGCGTGTGCCGCATGGTCGGTGGAGGGTTCTCCCGTCCGCCGTCCAGCGCGCGTGCGTGACTGTCCCCGTTGTCCGGGCTGACCGGATGGCACGGTTCGTGGCCGGTGCCCGGACAGTCGTCAGGCGGGTTCTCGCGCTCGGCGGCCTGGTGGCCGCCGGGTGGTTGCTCGCGCTTGTCTTCGGGCTTCTCGGTGCCGCTCCGGCGATCGCGGACACCACCGCGGCCACGGAGACGGCACATCTCGACGTTCTCGATCCGGCCGCTCCCGGACCGGCCTTCCAGGCCGGTGTCTTCCCCACGGGCGGCGGCGGGTTCTCGGTGTCAGGAGACGCCGAGGCCATGGCGGGGCGGGGTGTGGACGGGCTCACCAGCCAGTCGAAGCCTGCTTTCCCGACCCCCGCGTCGGCCGACCACAACTCGGGCGCGAACGGTTTCGTGCCCCAGGGCGGTGGCGGTTCCGGTCTTTCCTGGCCGGGCGCGGGGGACGTCACCCGGTTCGTTCACGACCCGCGGGTGACGGCGCGGCGTGTCCCTGCGGCCCGCGCGTTCCCCCCGGTCGTCCGCACAGCGGCGGACGACCCCTCCATCTCCCCTGACTGAGTTCCCCTGGCCCCAATCCGGGCCTCTCGCGCGCTCGTGCCGGGCGCCGGCCCGGTGGTCGCGAACTCAGATCATTCCGCCGGAGAACACACATCCCTCGTGACGGTCGCCGCCGTACGGGCGCTCAGCCGACCCCGCACGGCCTCCAGCCGATCACGAAATTTCCGGCATTCCCCTATTAAGCACCGATAAATAATCGCATAGGAGCATAAATCATGCGTATGTGGGTCAAGGGCACCGCCCCGGCGGCACTGCTCGCGCTGGGCGTCATGTCCCTGGGCAGCGGTACGGCCCTCGCCGACACCGACGGCAGGCACTCGGTCGGCGGCGGCAACCAGATCCAGGCTCCCATCACCCTGCCCGTCGACATCAGCGGGAACGCCGCGGCCGTCGGAGGCACGTCGACCGCGGTCTCCCAGGGCGGCGCCTCGGCCGCCGAGAAGGGCGGTATCCCCGGCAAGACCTCGGGCAGGTCGTCCGTGCTCGGTGGCAACCAGGTCAACGCGCCGGTCACCGCTCCCGTCAACGCCTGCGGCAACGCCGTCTCGGTCGTCGGCGGCTCCTTGGCGGCCTGCCGGGGCGGCGCCTCGGTCGTCAAGCGGGGCCGGGGCGCAGGCGGGGCCGGTGGCAACCGTACCGACGGGACCTCCAGCGTCTTGGGCGGCAACCAGGTCACGGCGCCGATCACGGCGCCGGCGAACGTCTGCGGCAACGCGATCGCGATCTTCGGTGACGCGGTCGCGGGCTGCCGGGGCGGCGCCTCCGTGGTCGGGTCCGGCGGTCGCGGCGGGGCGGGTGGCAACACCACCTCGGGCAGGTCGTCGGTGCTCGGCGGCAACCAGGTGACGGCGCCGGTCACGGCCCCGGCGAACGTCTGCGGTCTCGCGGTCGGGGCGGTCGGCAACGCCTTCTCCGGCTGCACGGGCGGTGCCGAGGTTCCCGGCGTCCCCGCCCGTCCGAACACCGGCTACGCGGGCACCGGCCGCCCCGGCGCGGGCGGTAACACGACCTCCGGCACCTCCGGCGTGGCGGCGGGCAACCAGGTCACGGCGCCGATCACGGCCCCGGTGAACGTCTGTGGCACGGCGGTCGCGGTGGCGGGCGACGCCGCCGCGGGCTGCGTCGGCGGCTCCTCGATCAACGGGTTCGGCGCGGGGCGGGGCGCGGGCGGCAACACGACCTCCGGCAGGTCCGGTGTGGTCTCGGGGAACCAGGTGACGGCGCCGGTCGCGGCCCCGGTGAACGTGTGCGGTACGGCGGTCGCGGTGGCGGGCGACGCCTTCGCCGGGTGCCGGGGCGGTTCCTCGGTCGGCGCCGGTTACGGCCGGGGCGCGGGTGGCAACCGTACCGACGGGACCTCCGGGGTGGCGGCGGGCAACCAGGTGACGGCGCCGATCACGGCCCCGGTGAACGCGTGCGGCAACGCGGTCGCCGCCCTCGGTGACGCCGCCGCGGGCTGCCTCGGCGGCTCCCGGGTGGGGAACCCGGTCGGTTCCGTCGCCGGGGTGCCCGTCGGGGCGCGTCAGGTGTGGCAGGCCTACGGCAAGGGGAACCCCCCGGCTCCCGCCGCGCCCCCGGCTGTGGCCCCCAGGGTCGTCGGAGGGCTGCTGTCCGTGCTTCCCGCCCCGGTCAAGGGGCTGATCGGCCGCGTCAAGGGAGTCCTGCCCACGCTGCCCCAGACGCCGGTCGGCTCGCGCCCGCGTCCGGCCTCCGCCGGTCTCGTGGACGGCCTCCTCGGCAGGGGCGGGATCGTGGGGGTGACCCGTACCTCCCAGTCGGCGCCCCAGTCGGCGCCCCGGCCCGCGCAGGGGAAGGGCGGCGCGCTGCTCGGCGGCAAGGACCTGCCCGTCGACGCCGGGCTGCCGGTCGGCCTGATGAGCGCCGCCCAGCCGATCGGGGTGACCGGGATGAACTCGGGCTCGCTCTTCGCGCTGCTGCTCGGAGCCATGGCCGCCGCCTCCGCCGCTCTCTTCGTGACCGCGCGCCGTATCCGCTTCGCCAAGAAGTAAGGCGTTAGTAACCCTCTAGACATGTCTCCTCCGATCATCTGTGGGAGACGCCGGACGCTTCGCGGATGACGGGGGAGATCGACGATCTTCGTTCATCGAGCGGGGCACGAGAGCTTTGCCCGCTCCGGGGGCGCGGCCCGGGGCGGGCAAAGCCATGTCGAAAGCCGTCGAGGGGCATGGCCGAAAGCCATGACAGAGGTCACATTGTCCTGGTCACACGTATGATCTTGCGACGCAGGCGGATGTCACGGCGGCCGTCGGGATACAGTCGCAGACGGTCGAGTTCCCAGTCGCCGTATTCTGCATGTTCGGTCAGTATCCTCCGGGCCACGTCCCGGGAGGTGCCACGCGGAAGATGGAGAACCAAGTAGGAGTAGTCGAGCACAGCGATTAGTCTCCGAGGGTGTGCAGGGGACGTCGGCTCCCATAGGGCTTTATTGTGCGTCCTTGCGGCTTTACTTGGAGTGTGCCCGATGCGGATCGGGTAACCCGAGTGGAAGTGAACGGGGAACGAATGGGAACAGCGAGGTAGGAAGCAGCGTGCCAGCCAAGAACGGCAACGTCGGCGGAACCCGCCTGGTGATCGTCGAGTCGCCCTCCAAGGCGAAGACCATCGCTGGGTACCTCGGCCGTGGCTACGTCGTGGAGTCCAGCATCGGACACATTCGCGACCTCCCCGAGAAGGCCGACGACATCCCGGAGAAGTACAAGGGCGAGCCGTGGGCCCGTCTGGGCGTCAACGTGAACCACGAGTTCGAGCCGCTCTACGTCGTCAACCCCGACAAGAAGTCACAGGTGAGCAAGCTCAAGCAGCTGCTCAAGGACGCCGACGAGCTCTACCTCGCCACCGACGAGGACCGCGAGGGCGAGGCGATCGCCTGGCATCTGCGTGAGGTGCTCAACCCCAAGGTCCCGGTTCACCGCATGGTCTTCCACGAGATCACCCCGAGGGCGATCCAGGAGGCCGTCGCCAACCCGCGTGCCCTGAACCTGCGTCTGGTCGACGCCCAGGAGACCCGGCGCATCCTCGACCGCCTCTACGGCTACGAGGTCAGCCCGGTTCTGTGGAAGAAGGTCAAGCCCCGCCTGTCCGCCGGGCGCGTGCAGTCCGTGGCGACCCGGCTGGTCGTCGAGCGGGAGCGTGAGCGCCTGGCGTTCACCAGCGCGAGCTACTGGGACCTGCAGGCGCTGTTCGACACCGGCCGTGACGAGGTTCCCCACGAGTTCACCGCCGCGCTGACCGGCGTCGAGGGCAGGCGCGTCGCCCAGGGACGCGACTTCGCCAGCAACGGCACCCTCAAGACCGCGGGCGTCCTCCACCTGGACGAGGAGGCCGCGCGGGCACTGGCGGGCAGGTTGGCCGGTACGGCCTACACGGTCGCCTCCGTGGAGCGCAAGCCGTACACCCGCAAGCCGTACGCGCCGTTCAGGACGACGACGCTGCAGCAGGAGGCGAGCAGGAAGCTGGGCTTCTCCGCGAAGTCCACCATGCAGGTCGCCCAGCGCCTCTACGAGAACGGCTTCATCACCTACATGCGAACCGACAGCATCACGCTGTCGGAGACCGCCGTCGCCGCCGCCCGCAGCCAGGCCATCAAGCTGTACGGCTCCGCCTACGTGCCGGACAAGCCCAGGGTCTACACCAGCAAGGTGAAGAACGCCCAGGAGGCGCACGAGGCGATCCGCCCCTCGGGGGAGGAGTTCCGCACCCCCGGCGAGACCGGGCTGACCGGCGACATGTTCCGGCTGTACGAGCTGATCTGGCAGCGGACCGTCTCCTCCCAGATGAAGGACGCGGTCGGCGAGTCGATCAACGTCAAGGTGACGGGGACGTCCAGTTCGGGGGAGCAGGTCGAGTTCTCCGCCACCGGCCGGACGATCACCTTCCACGGCTTCCTGAAGGCCTACGTCGAGGGGGCCGACGACCCGGCGACCGACCGTGACGACTCCGAGAAGCGGCTGCCGACCCTGACCGAGGGCGACCGTCTCACCGCGGCCGAGCTCAACGTGCTGGCGCACGCGACCAAGCCGCCCGCGCGTTACACCGAGGCCTCGCTCGTCAAGGAGCTTGAGGACCGGGAGATCGGCCGTCCGTCGACCTACGCCTCGATCATCGGAACGATCCTGGACCGTGGCTACGTCTTCAAGAAGGGCACGGCGCTGGTGCCGTCCTTCCTGGCGTTCGCGGTGGTCAACCTGCTCGAACAGCACTTCGGGCACCTCGTCGACTACGACTTCACCGCCGACATGGAGAAGGTCCTCGACGACATCGCCAACGACCGGGCCGAGCGGGTCCCCGAGCTACGGCGCTTCTACTACGGCGCCGAGGGCGACGAGGGCCTGAAGGTCCTGGTCACCGAGCTGGGAGAGATCGACGCCAAGGAGATCAGCTCCTTCCCGATCCGGGGCACCGACATCATGATCCGGGTCGGCCGCTACGGTCCGTATCTCGACCGTGACGGCGCCAGGGTGAACGTCCCGGAGGACCTCGCCCCCGACGAGCTGACCGCGCAGATGGCCGAGGAGCTGTTCGCCCGGCCGTCCGGGGTCAGGGAGCTGGGCAAGGACCCGGTCACCGGCAACGTGATCGTGGCCAAGGACGGCCGCTACGGCCCCTACGTGACCGAGATCCTCCCCGAGGTGGAGGAGCCTCCCGCCGAGGGGAAGAAGCGCACCAAGAAGGCCGACGCGCCCAAGCCGCGCATCGAGTCGCTGCTGAAGAGCATGACCCTGGACACCGTCACCCTGGACGACGCCCTGCGCCTGCTCTCGCTGCCCAGGAGCCTGGGTGAGCTCGACGGCCAGGTGGTCACGGTGCAGAACGGCAGGTTCGGGCCCTATGTGAAGAAGGGCACCGACTCCCGATCGCTGGCCTCCGAGGAGGAGATGTTCACGGTCACCCTGGAGCAGGCCGAGGCGCTGTTCGCCCAGCCCAAGGCCCGTGGCAGGGGCAGGGCCGCCGCGGCTCCCCCGCTGCGCGAGCTGGGTGAGGACCCGGTCTCCAAGAAGCCGATCGTGGTCAAGGAGGGGCGTTTCGGCCCGTACGTGACCGACGGTGAGACCAACGCCTCCCTCCGCAAGGGTGACGAGGTCGAGCAGATCACCACCGAGCGTGCCGCCGAACTGCTCGCCGACCGTCGCGCCCGTGGCCCGGCGCCGAAGAAGCGCACCACCTCCAGGGCGAAGGCCAAGGCCTGACGTTCGTTCCCGCCCGGGGCCCCGATTTCCGGGGTCCCGGGCGTTTTTTCGTGGTTTTCACGGAACGCATCCGGGGTTGCGGACGTTCTTGGAAACGAGCCGGGTACGGCGAGCGGACGCGAAAGAAAGCGAGTCGTGGCGGCGATGGGCTTCGTGGTGCTGATCGTCCTGATGACCACCCTCGTCCACTACTACCTGTGGCGCAGGCTCGTCCGGGCGACCACCGCCCCGGGGCCGCTCCGCAGGGCGCTCACCTGGGCGACGGTCGCGCTGGGAGCGCTCATCCCCGTCACGCTCGTCGGCTCCCACAGCGACTGGGGGCGTTTCCTGGCGTGGCCGGGGTTCCTGTGGCTGGCGGTGATGTACTACCTGGCCGTGTTCCTCGTGGTTCTTGAGGTGCCCAGGGCGGTCGCGCTGGCCGTACTGCGGCGGCGGGCGCCCGCGAGAACCGCCCCCGTGCTCGTCGGGGCTCCCGAACCTCCTGGCGAGGAGCCCTCCGGCGAGGAGCCGAAGGGGGTGGCGATGAACCGCAGGGACTTCGTCGCCCGTACGGCCGCCGCCGTCGCCGGGGCCGGGGCGCTCGTCACGGTCGGGACGGGGGTGCGCACCGCCCTCGGCGACCCGCTGATCGAGCGGGTGAGCGTGGCGCTGCCCGGCCTCGACCCGCGTCTGGGCGGGCTGCGCCTGGCCGTGGTCAGCGACATCCACCTCGGCCCGCTCACCGGTCTCGGGCACACGGAGCGCATCGTCCGCATGATCAACGGGCTCCAGGCCGACGTGGTGGCCGTCGTGGGAGACCTGGTCGACGGCACGGTCGCCGAGCTCGGCCCGCTGGCCAGGCCGCTGCGGAGCCTGGAGTCGCGCTACGGCGCCTACTTCGTCACCGGAAACCACGAGTACTACACCGCCAACGGCCCGGACGAGTGGGTCGAGGAGCTCCGTGACCTGGGAGTCCGCCCGCTGCGGAACGAGCGGGTCGAGATCGCCCACGCGGGAGCCGTACTCGACCTGGCGGGGGTCGACGACGTCACGGGGACCGCGGGCGGGGGCGGGCCCGACTTCGAGCGGGCCTTCGGCGGGCGGGACCCGGGGCGCTCGACCGTCCTGCTGGCCCACCAGCCGGTGCAGGCCGTACAGGCGGCGAAGTACGGCGTGGACCTGCAGCTTTCCGGGCACACCCACGGCGGGCAGATGGTGCCCTTCAACCTGATCGTCCCGTTCCAGCAGCCCATGGTCTCCGGCCTCGGCGAGGTCGACGGCACCCAGGTCTACGTCACCAGGGGAGCGGGTTTCTGGGGGCCGCCGGTCAGGGTCGGGGCCCCGCCGGAGATCACCCTGCTCGAACTCCGTCCGGGAGACCGGCGGAAGGCGGGGTGAACCCACCGGTTTTCCTACCGCCTCCGCTGCGCGGGCCGGGCCGTACGTACTAACCTCAGGCGACGAACGGCCTGGCACATCGCCTGGTCCCGTGTCTTCCCCCGCCCGGCGAACACCTGGATACGCTGACATCATGACCACCCCTGGCCGGAACACCGCGCGTCGCAAGCCTCCCCACGTGCTGGCCAACGCGCCGTTCCGCAAGCTGTGGACGGCCATGTCGGTGTGCAGCCTCGGCGACTGGCTCAACCTCATCGCGCTGACCGCCCTGGCGGGCAACCTCACGGCCGGGTCCGGCTACCGGATCCAGAGCTTCGCGATCGGCGGCGTCTTCGTGGCGAAGATGCTCCCGGCGATCCTGCTCGGCCCGCTCGCCGGCGCGTTCGCCGACCGGTTCGACCGCAGGCTGACGATGGTCGCGGCCGACGTGGCGCGCTTCGCGCTGGTGTTGTCGATCCCGCTGGTCGGCAACTACCAGTGGATCATCGTCGCCACGTTCCTGGTCGAGTGCGTCAACCTGTTCTGGGTCCCGGCCAAGGACGCCACGGTGCCGAACCTGGTGCCCAAGGAGCGCCTGGAGGCCGCAAACCAGCTCAACCTGCTCGTCACGTACGGCACGGCCCCGATCGCCGCGCTGCTGTTCGCGGTGCTGTCCTTCACCACCGACCTGCTGGGCGCCCTGGTGCCCTCTCTCGCGGACACCTCGCTGGCGTTGTTCGTCAACTCCCTGGCCTACCTGGCCTCGGCCGTCATCATCTTCACCCTCAGGGAGATCCCGAAGACGACCTCTCCGACCGTCAAGGTCGCCACGCCCTCGGTGCTGCGGCAGATCGTGGACGGCTGGCGCTTCGTCGGCCGGGACAGGCTGGTCCGCGGACTGATCACCGGCATGATCGGCGCGTTCGCCGCCGGGGGCGCGGTGGTCGGGGTGGCCAAGCTCTACGTGCGGGCGCTCGGCGGCGGCGACCCGGCCTACGGCGTGATGTTCGGCGCGGTCTTCCTCGGCATGGCGGCGGGCATGTTCTTCGGCCCCCGGATGCTGCGGGAGCTGTCCCGGCGCAGGCTGTTCGGACTGTCGATCATCGGGGCCGGGGCGGTGCTGGCCGCGGTCGCGCTGGTGCACAACCTGGCGATCGTCGTCATGCTCACCACGTTGCTGGGGGCGTGCGCGGGAACGGCCTGGATCATCGGCTACACCATGATCGGCCTGGAGGTCGAGGACGGGCTGCGGGGCCGTACGTTCTCCTTCCTGCAGTCGCTGGCCAGGGTCACGCTGCTGCTGGTCGTCGCGGTGGTGCCGACGCTGGCCGGCCTGTTCGGCAGCCACGACTTCGTCTTCCGCCGGGAGACGGTCTACGTGTTCGACGGCTCCAACCTGGTGCTGCTGATCGGGGCGCTGCTCGCGGTGACCGTCGGCTTCCTCGCGCTGCGGCAGATGGACGACCGCCCCGGCATGTCGGTCCTGGCCGACCTGGTCGCGGCGCTGCGGGGGCACGGCAGCCCGGTGCCGGGCGGCTCCGGGCACCGCAGGGGGGTGTTCGTCGCCTTCGAGGGCGGCGAGGGGTCGGGCAAGACCACCCAGTCGCGGCTGCTGGCGATCTGGCTGCGGGACCAGGGCTTCGACGTCGTGCAGACCAGGGAGCCCGGCTCGACCAAGGTGGGGATGCGTCTGCGCGCGATCCTGCTCGACGCCGTGCACCAGGGGCTCTCGGCCAGGTCGGAGGCACTGCTGTACGCCGCGGACCGGGCCGAGCACGTGGAGAAGGTCATCCGTCCCGCCCTCGACAGGGGCGCCCTGGTGATCTCCGACCGCTACGTCGACTCCTCGCTGGCCTACCAGGGCGCGGGGCGGGCGCTCGACCAGGCGGAGGTCGAGCGGCTCAACAGGTGGGCGACGGGCGGGCTCGTCCCCGACCTGACCGTGCTCATCGACACCCCGCCCTCGGTCGGGCTGGCCCGGCTCGGCGGGGCCGCAGACCGGATCGAGTCGGAGCCGATGGAGTTCCACGAGCGGGTGCGGCGTGAGTTCCGCGCACTGGCCGCGGCCGAACCCGAGCGTTATCTGGTCCTCGACGGGACGCTTCCCCAGGAGCGGATCTCCCAGCTCATCCACGACCGGATGCGCGAGATGCTGCCCGACCCGGTGCCGCAGGAGGCGGAGGACGCCACGGGGACCATCCCCGTCATCCGCGACTGATCCCGGCGGTAGGTTGATGGCGTGGGTGTCTTCGATGACCTTGTGGGGCAGGAGCAGGCGGCCCTGACGCTGCGCCGCGCCGCCGTGGCGGGGGCCGAGCTCCTGGCGGGCGGGCGCGGCGCGGGGATGACCCACGCGTGGCTGTTCACCGGCCCGCCGGGGTCGGGCAGGGAGGAGGCGGCCAGGGCCTTCGCCGCCGCGCTCTTCTGCAAGGACCAGGGGTGCGGCCACTGCGACATGTGCCACCAGGTGGCCGTCGGCTCCCACCCGGACCTGGAGACGGTACGGCCTCAGGGGCTGTCGTACGGCATCAAGGACACCCGTCAGCTCATCCTGCGCGCGGCCGGGGCGCCGACCCTGGGCCGCTGGCGCGTCGTGCTGTTCGAGGACGCCGACCGTGCCACGGAGGGCGCCTCGAACGCGCTGCTCAAGGCGATCGAGGAGCCGCCGCCGAGGACCGTCTGGCTGCTGTGCGCGCCCGCTCCCGACGACATGATGATCACCATCAGGTCGCGCTGCCGTCAGGTGACGCTCGTCACCCCGCCGACCGCCGCGGTCGCACACGTGCTGGCCACCCGGGAGAACGTGCCGCCCGCCACGGCGGAGTTCGCCGCCAGGGCCGCCCAGGGGCACATCGACCGGGCCCGCAGGCTGGCGCTGGACGAGCAGGCGCGTAAGCGCCGGGACGCGGTGCTGTCCATCCCCAGGTCGCTGACCGGCGTCGCCGAGTGCGTCACGGCCGCAGAACGGCTGGTGAAGACCGCCGAGGAGGAGGCCGCCGCGGTCACCGCGACCCTGAACGAGTCCGAGGTCGCCGAGCTGCGGAAGATCTACGGTGAGGGCTCCTCGGGCAAGGGGCTCAACAAGGGGCTCATCCGGGGTGGGGCCGGCGCGCTCAAGGACCTGGAGGAGCGGCAGAAGTCCCGGGCGACCAGGACCAAGCGCGACGTCATCGACACGGCCCTGCTCGACCTGGTGGCGTTCTACCGGGACGTGCTGGCCGTACAGTTCGGGGCGCATGTCGAGCTGGCCAACGAGGACCGCAGGGACGACCTTGAGGGGCTGGCCCGCTCCTCGACGCCGGAGGACACCCTGCGCAGGATCGACGCGATCATGCGGTGCCGGGAGCGGCTGGCCGCCAACGTCAACCCGCAGATGGCCGTGGAGGCGATGACGCTCTCCCTACGGCGTCCAGTCGCCTGATTTTTCGGACTTTTCACCACCTGTAAGCAACCTTACGGGTGGGTTTCGGCGTCTCTTGGGCATGCAGGTCGGGATGAAACCCCGCCCGGGACGGCTCCGCCTCCCTGTGGCCTCGCTCACGCTCGCCGGGCGTGAGCCCGCCAAGGACGTGCGAGAACGCCCGGCGCGCGGGGAGCGGGTGCCGCCTGGTGAGGAACGGTTCTTAGATCGGATGGAACCATTCCCGGCTAATCCCCCTCAAAGTTGGGGTGTGCATCGTTAGAATTCCCAGCAAATTTCGATGCATTCGTTATAAAACTACCGAACATGTCCTGTTCGACGGGGATGGACAGGGAAGGACCGGGGGACTCTTGGTCAGCATGGGATCGCGGGGGGACGTGACGGTGCCAGGGGGCCGGCGGGCCGTCACCAGCCGCGTGAGAGACGACGACACACTGCGGATCGAGTGGCCGGGGCAGACCGCTCCGGCCGACGACGCGGAGATCGTTCTGCGGCACGCGGAGACAGGGGAGGAATGTTCCGGGACGGACCTGACAGGTCTGCGGGCCGGGATATGGCTGGCCTCCCACCGGGGGGAGCCGCTGGCCACCGACGACCCCGGCTTCTCCCTCGACGACCTGGTCGCCTACGCCGGGACTCCCCGTGACCGGGAGGTCAGGGCCTTCCGTACGTCGGCGGGAATCCTCGCCCTGACCGTCCGCGAGGTCGAGCCGTACGTCGAGGTCACCGGGGTCGTCGCCGACGGCGGGGTGATCGAGGTCGAGGGCCTGGTCGCCTACGGAGAGCAGTACGAAGGGGCGGCCAGGCTCGTGGCCGTGCCGCGCAAGGGGACCGAACCGGTGAGCGGGCCCGCCTCCTTCGGCGGACGGCGCTTCGGCGGCAGCGTCCTGATCGAACCGATGGCCGACGGCCAGGCGCGTAAGCGCGTCTTCTGGGACCTGCACGCCGAGATCGCGGGAGTACGGCTGCCGCTGGCCGCCCGGCTCGACGACGTCGCCGACAAGAAGACCAAGGTGCGCTTTCCCGCCCAGCACGTGGGCCGGATCAGGGTCAGGCCGTACTACACCGACAGCGACAGCCTGGCCGTCGCCTTCAGTGTCGAGGAGGAGGCCGCGTGAAGGTCTCCTACCTGATCCTCAACGCGTACGGCATGGGCGGCACGATCCGTGCCACCTTCGACCTGGCGACCGAGATGTCCGAACGGCACGACGTCGAGGTGATCAGCGTCTTCCAGCACGCCGACCGGCCCTTCCTGCCGCTGGGGGAGAAGGTCAGGCTGCGTTCGCTGGTCGACCTGCGGCCGGGGGCACGGGTCCGCTGGCCGTACACGAAGCGGGCCGAGCGGCTGAGCGCGATGGAGAGCACGCTCGTCCACCCCGAGGAACGCGCCTACCCCTCCTTCACCGCCTGGAGCGACGAGGTGCTCAGGCGGGAGCTGCGGCGGCTGCGCACCGACGTGCTCGTCACCACCAGGGCCGGGCTGAACATCATGGCCGCCAGGTTCGCCCGCAGGGGGGTCGTGAGGATCGCCCAGGAGCACCTGCACTTCGAGGCGCACAAGCCCGGGATCTTCGAGGAGATCCGGCAGTGGTACCCCAGGCTCGACGCGGTCGTCACCCTCACCGAGGCCGACGAACGCGACTACCGCGCCATGCTCGGCCAGGCGGGGACCCGGGTCTACACCATCGGCAACGGCCTGGCCGGAGGGGCGCGCCCGCGCTCGAAGCAGGACAACCGCATCGTGCTGGCCGCGGGAAGGCTGGTGCCGGTCAAGGGCTACGACCGGCTGCTGAAGGCCTTCGCCCAGGTGATCACGAAGCGCCCCGACTGGAAGCTGCGCATCTACGGCGAGGGCCGGATCGCCGACAAGCTGATGAAGACGTCCGTCAAGCTCCGCCTGCACAACAACGTCATGTTCATGGGGCCGACGGACGACATCGAGGGAGAGCTCGCCAAGGCCTCGATCCACGCGGTCAGCTCCCGCTTCGAGGGCTTCGGCATGACGATCATCGAGGCGTTCGCCTGTGGCGTCCCGGTGGTCAGCTTCGACTGCCCCCGGGGTCCCCGGGAGATCATCACCTCCGGCCACGACGGGCTGCTGGTCCCGCCCGACGACGTGGACGCCCTCGCCGAGGGGCTGCTGGAGATGATCGACGACGAGGAGGGCAGGCTCAGGATGGCCGCCAACGCCCTGCGGACGGCGGAGAAGTACGACATCTCCACGATCTCCGCCCGCTGGGAGAGGGCCTTCGCCGACCTCACCCGCTGACGGCCACGGCCCGCGGTTTCGAGCGGCCGGTTTCGAGCGGCCGGGTGGGTCCGGGTTCGGCGGGCAGAGGTTTTCGCCGGATGAAAGCAGCAGATCCCGATCGGCGGCGTCTCTGTGATGTGAAGGCCGAACTGCTCTCCCACGGAGAGCCAACGATCAGGGACGGCACCGACATCGCGGCGCTGTTCGCCGACCACCACCTCGGGCTGGTGCGGCTCGCGCTGCTCATGGTCGGTGACCAGCCCACGGCCGAGGACGTCGTGCAGGAGGCGTTCGCCCGCACCCACGCGGGCAGACGCCGCCTGCGCGACCCCGGGCGCGCGCTGGCCTACGTCCGCTCCGCGGTGCTCAACGGCTGCCGTTCCGTGCTGCGACGCAGGGCCGTGGCATGGCGGCGGGCCGTGCCGTACGAGCCGCCCGTCTGGTCGGCGGAGCACGCGGCGCTGCTCGGCGAGGAACGCCGTGAGGTGCTTCTCGCCCTGCTCCGGCTGCCCAGGCGGCAGCGGGAGGCGCTCACGCTGCGCTACTACTTCGACCTGTCGGACCCCGAGATCGCCGAGACCATGGGCGTGGGCGCCAGCACGGCCAGGTCCACCATCACGCGCGGACTGGCCGCCCTCGCCAGAGCCCTCGGTGACCCCGGAGCGCCTGGAGCGTCCGGAACCCCGGCAAGTCCTGGAGACCCTGGAGACCTTAGAGACCTTGGAGAGCAGCCATGACCGAGACGGAGAACCGTCTGCGCGACGCCCTGTCCGCCGCCGCCTCGACCGCCGTGAACGTCCGCCCGCTGACCGTGCCTTCGCGCCGTCGCAGGCGGTGGGTGATCCCGGTCGCGGTTGTCGCCGCCGCCGCGTCCGTCGCCGTGTTCCTGACGGTACGGGTCGCCGCTGTTCTGTCCTCTCCCGACCGGAGCGAGGTCGTCGCCATGTCCATGGGGGCTCTGGACGAGTCCGATACATCGAGCGTCAACGTCTTCCTGTGCCTCAGCGGTGACGCGACCGTGCACCCCGGATGTGCGGGAGGGAAGGCGACCGAGACGGAGAAGGCCGGCATCCAGCGGGCGCTTCAGGGGCGGCCCGAGGTGGAGAGTGTCTCCTTCAGGGACCAACGGACGGCCTACGAGGGCTTCCAGCGGCAGTACGAGGACAAAAACCCTGTTCTTCTGAAGACCGTGAAGATCACGGATATGCCGGAAACCTTCATCGTCCAGGTCAGGCCGGGTGCGGACCGGGCGGCGCTGCTCGGAGCCGCGAGCGAACTACCCGGGGTGGCCGTCGCCGTGGACGTCGTGTGCCTCCGCGAACGCGCCTCCCTGCGGTCGGTCATCATCGACACGGTCTTCGGGGACGAGGACCGACCGTCGTGCTCGGTGAAGGGCAGGGGCAGGTAACCCGGGCTTGGGAGTCCCCAGGGACGGCCGTGACGCGTAGGGTGGCTGGCGTGGGCGCTTAGCCGTACCCCAGCCGCTTGGAGCCATATGAGCATGATCATGGCCGTGAGCTTCACCCGATACGGCCGTCTGTACTACCTCGATCCGGGCGGCCACAGCCCCAAGATCGGCGACAAGGTGCTCGTGCCGACCGACGCCGGCCCCGAGGTCGCCGAGTGCGTCTGGGCGCCGCAGTGGACGAGTGAGGAGATCGACGGCCTGCCGGTGTGCGAGGGCCTCGCCGGGGAGGAGCACCTGACCCGCGACGAGACCAACAGACGCCGGCGGGCCGAGGCCAGGAGCGTCGCCAAACGGCTCATCAGACGGCACGAACTGCCCATGAAGGTCGTCGGGGTCGACTACCTCGACACGGACAACGTCTACACCGTCTACTTCTCGGCCCCCCACCGGGTGGACTTCCGTCTCCTCGTCCGCGACCTGGCCAGGAACCTGCGGGCCCGCGTCGAGCTGCGCCAGATCGGCCCCCGCGACGAGGCCCGGCTGCAGGGCGGGATCGGTCCCTGCGGCCGTGACCTGTGCTGCGCGACCTTCCTGAAGGACTTCGAGCCGGTCTCGGTGCGGATGGCCAAGGACCAGGAGCTGCCGGTCAACCCGATGCGCATCGCCGGGGCGTGCGGGCGGCTGATGTGCTGCCTGAAATACGAACACCCCCTCTACACCGAGGCGCAGAGCAGAATGCCCAAGGTCGGGGCGAAGGTGGACACCGCGCAGGGCCCGGGAACCGTGGTCGGGCGCAACGTCCCCTCCGACTCGGTGGTCGTCCGCCTCGACGACGGCGGCCGTCGCTGCGCCTGCCCGTCCGCCTCCGTCTGCTCCCCGAGAAAACAACACGACGCCGCCTACGGCGACTCGCAGTAGGATCCGAACGTCTCGCGCGTGACCTCGCACGCCCTGACCCAGAAGGATGAGGCGAGTGGTCACACCGCACAGGTACCGCCGTACGGCCGCCGCGTTCGCGGCGCTGACGTTGTTCGCGACGGCTTGTTCGGGGGTGAACGCCCGCGACGGCCGTGACGCCGGTGCCGCTCGTGACGGTGGCGCCGCTCGTGACGGCGGGGCGGCCACCTCGCTCGCGTGGACCTCCTGTGGCGGTGGCTACGAGTGCACCAAGCTGGGGGTTCCCCTCGACTACGCCAAGCCGGACGGCGAGAAGATCGAGATCAGCGTCATCCGGCTGCCCGCGAAGGGCAAGCGTGTCGGCTCCATCCTGATCAATCCCGGTGGACCCGGCGCCTCGGGCGTCGAGTACGCGCGCAACGCCCAGTCGGTGCTGAGCGACGCCGTACGGGAGAGGTTCGACGTGGTGGGCTTCGACCCACGCGGGGTCGGCGGCTCCGCACCCGTGCGCTGCCTGTCGTCGAAGGAACTGGACGACTACACCGGTCTGGACGGCTCCCCCGACTCCCCGGAGGAGATCGCGGCCCTGGAGAAGGGCGCGCGTGCCTACGTCGCCGGGTGCCAGGCCCGCTCGGGCAAGCTCCTGCCGTACGTCGGCACCACCAACGCGGCCAAGGACATGGACCTGCTGCGCGCCGCCCTCGGCGACGAACGCCTCACCTACCTCGGCAAGTCGTACGGCACGCAACTCGGCGCGGTCTACGCCGACCTGTTCCCCAAGCGGGTGCGCGCCCTCGTGCTGGACGGCGCCGTCGATCCCTCGCTCACCCCGGTGGAGATGAACGTCACCCAGGCCCGTGGCTTCGAGGTAGCCCTCGACGCCTTCCTGGAGAACTGCCTCACCGCGCCCGACTGCCCCTTCCAGGGCACGGTGGCCTCCGCCCGGAAGCAGATCGCCGAACTGCTGAGCCGCGCGGACCGGCAGCCGCTCACCAACAGGACCGACAGCCGCGCGATCGGTGAGTCGTGGACCGTCCTCGGCCTGGCCACCCCGCTCTACGAACGGCAGGCGTGGCCGATCCTGCGCCGTGCGCTCACCGACGCCCAACGCGGCGACGGAACCACCCTGCTGCGCCTGGCCGACCTGCTGGTCAACCGTGACCGGAACGGCGAGTACGCCAACCAGACCGAGGCGAACACCGCCATCAACTGCGTCGACTCCGCCTTCCCCCGGGGTTCGGCCGAGTTCGCCGCCGCGGCGCGCGAGTCGCTCAAGGACGCTCCTCTGTTCGGGCCGTACATCATGTGGGGGACGCTGGCCTGTGCCTACTGGCCGATCGAGTCGGCCCCCAAGGAGAAGATCGACGCCCCTGGGGCCGCGCCCATCCTGGTCGTGGGGACCGAGCGTGACCCGGCGACGCCGTACGAGTGGGCCAAGGCCCTGGCGAGCGAGCTCTCCTCGGGGGTCCTGGTCGACTTCGACGGCGACGGTCACACGGCCTACCGCAGCGGTTCGTCCTGTGTGGACCGTTTGGTCGACGACTATCTGATCAACCTGACCGTTCCCGAGGACGGTGTCCGCTGCCCGAAGATCGACTGACACGGTGGAGCGCAAACCCCCGCGAAGCCTGTAGACTGCCGTAGGTCGCGTTCACGCGGACGCGACATGCCGCCTTAGCTCAGTCGGCCAGAGCACTTCACTCGTAATGAAGGGGTCTCGGGTTCGAATCCCGAAGGCGGCTCCAGGTCAGAAGGCCCCCACCGGGTTCCGGTGGGGGCCTTTTGCGTAGCCGTACAGCAATGTGTACAGCTACCTCTACGTTCAAGCAGATCAGCGACCCATTGGCCGTGCGATGACAGCTAGCTGAAGGTACGAAGCATCGAAGAGGCGTTGGCGTCGTCCTCGATCAAAGGATCTTGACGATGAACAACTCGCCGTTGTCTTTCTGGCGGATCAGCAGATCATTGCCTTTGGAAGCCTCTGCTTCTACGTACTCGTAGAGCGTGATGGCTCTGTTCACTAGATCGGTCTTCGAGAAGCCGGTGCGTTCTTGGAGTCGCTGAAGTTGTTCAGAGACTCGCGGGACCAGCCCCACTGTTATCCGCTCGCTCACTATCTGCCGAGCTTGAGGAGGGGTTGACTCCGAAGGCATGGCATACCTCGCACAAGTAGCTGACCCGTCTGTCGGCTCGGGGTCACTCAGCTGATAGTCGCACACCAGCAGGCGATCAACCATGTAGGAGCAGCAGAATTGCAGCAATTTGGTGCATATGTGTGGTTGCCTGATACCCTACTTCGAGTGGGCCTTGACCTGTAACTGAGGCCCAAACGTTGAGGAGGTAGAGGCATGGAGCTAGTTAGAGACCGATTCTCGGCCGAGCCCCTTACTCCGGATTAGCTTGGGCCGGGAGTCGCTTCAGAGGGCGCGAATATGTTCCGCACTGGGCGGAGCTGTGCCCTGAGAGAGGAGCGACATGCCCACCAACCCCGCCTCCACCCACTCCACTGACGAAGCCCCTAGCGACGCCGCGAACCTGAAGGTTTCCCTTCAGTCCCCTGACGGGTTGGGCGTGACTGCTTCAAGCGAGATGCGTGGCCCTCACCTGGGCCGCTTCTGGGATGCTGTGATCACCGTTGCCGCGATGGCCGCAGCCACGATCGTTCCGCTGCTGAATGCAAAGGATCTGGCGATGCTCCCGGCGCACCTGACGATCGGTGCCATGGTGATCCCGGCGGTCACTGTCCTCTCGATCTTCGCTCTGTGGCGTTCCCGCCGGAGCTAGAACTCCCTGGTAGTCCGTACGTATCGAGGCCCTCTGGTAAGCCGGAGGGCCTCGATACGTACGGTGACACGCCTGTGACGGCGGCAGGGTAAACCTACGAAAGCTTTTCGCCGAGGCTTCGGTTCAGGAGATCCAGAGCCTTCCGCGTCTCCGGGGTGAGTACCTGTGTATAGACGTCCATTGTTACTGAAATTTGCGAGTGCCGGAGGATGCGCATCGCGACACGGGGGTGAACGTTGAGCGCGGCCAGGAGTGAGGCGCAGGTGTGCCGGGTGTCGTGGACGCGGATGCGGGGGACGTCGGCCCTCTCGCAGTAGCGCTCGAAGGACCGGTAGAAGTTGCGGGGCTCGACCGGAGTCCCGTTCTTTGTGGTGAAGACGAGGTCGGAGTCCTGCCACCTCGCTCCGGCGTCCCGGCGGGCCTCCTGCTGGATTCGCCGACGCTCCCGGAGCGCCGAGACACAGAGACCGAGAAGCGGCAGGGACGCCGTCGAGTCCTCCGTCTTGGTCGTGTCCCGGTGGAGGAGCTGCCCACGGACCCGGTTGAGCTGGTAGGAGATCCAGAGCTGTTCGCCGTCGAGGTCGACACAGTCCCAGGCCAACCCCAGAACCTCGCCCCGTCGCAGGCCGAGGATCAAGATGAGGACGTAGGCGGCGTAGAGTGGCTCTTTCGCTTCCCGCACGTGTTCGAGGAATCGCCGGGCCTCGTCGACGTTCCACACGCTGTGGCTCTTGGCCTTCTTGGTCTTGCTCGCGTTGGGCAGCACCGTCAGCCCGGCGACGTTCTTGGAGATCAACTCTTCCCGTATGGCGTTGCCGAGCGCGGAGCGTAGGATGCGCCGAATGCTCGCGATGGTGCTCCGAGACGGATAGCCCTTGCAGCACTTTCCGACGGCGCAGCACTGCCGCTTGCCCTCCGGACGCCGGTGGTCCTTCTTCTGGTCACAACAGGTGCACAAGGTCGGCAGCGTGTTGATCCAGGTCTGCACGTCGCGGACTGTGAGCTTGTCGAGGCGCTTCTTGCCCAGGCCAGGGATGAGGTAGAGCCGGACCAGAGGCTCGTAACCGGCGTAGGTGGTCGGCTCCCGGTTGGGTTCGATCACCTCGGCGAGCCAGCGGGTCAGGTAGGCGGCAAGGGCGGGGTGCTTGGTCGGCACCGGCCCCTTGCGCGCGAGGTCATGGAGCTTGAGCCACTTCTCGTGGGTCTCCTCACGGGTCTTGCCGTAGGCCCACTTCCGGGTTCTCTTGCCCTCCGGCGTGGTAACCCAGACATAGCCCGCCCAGCCGTCCTTGTACGGGAAGACCGACCCCTCACCGTTCGAGCGCTTGCCCATCAGGCGGCCTCCTCGCGAAGTCGGATCATGTAGTCGCTCAGCGCGGACTCCGGGATACGGCGACAGCGAACACCGACCACGACGGAGGCGAGTTCACCCGAGCGGATCAGGGCGTAGAGGGTCCACCGGCTGACCTTGAGCTTGGCCATCACCTCGGGCACCGTCAGCATGTCGTCGGTCTTCATCGGCCGCCTCCGCCATCCAGCGAAACAGGTGAGGGCGGGTCACCACTCAGGAGAGCGGCAAGCAGGGCATCTCCAGCGGACAGGCCCTTGCCCGCGTACTCCCAGTGAGAGATCACAAGGACGGTGTCCTCGTCGAACAGGGGCAGACGGCCGGTGGTGATCTCCTCGGTGCGGGCGTGGTCGCGGCGTTCGTCACGGATGGCGCCCATGGTGGTGGAGTAGTGGCGGGACCGGGTGGAGAAGTGGCCGCGGAAACCCAGCATGTGGGCCCACTGGGTCAGGCGCAGGTCGGCGTATTCGTCGAGAGCACCCAGGCGCATGCATTCGGCGATGAGGCGGCGGGGGTGGTCGCGCAGGTTGAAGGCGGCCAGGTCGTCGAGGGGGTTGATGCGTCGGTCGAGGGTGCCGACGCATTCGGCGGCCTTGGTGGCGTACTTGGCGATGTAGCCGGCCACGGCTTGGTCCGACAGTTCGCCGTCCAGGGTGATCTCGCGGATGTCGAGCTGCCGCCCCCACCGCAGGACCCGGGCGGACTCATTGACGGTGGCGGGAGCGGTCACGGTGACCGCGTGAGCGGCGTGTCGTACGGCATCGGCCAGCAGATCAGCGGTGGCCCAGGCCGGAGGCGGGAAGGTAGGGCCGTCAGGGCCGTCCAGGCGGATGACGGCATGGAAGTGCACCACCCCGCGCCGCTGGTACTCGGCGACCTTGGCGAAGGAGATCGTGCACTGGGTGCGCAGCTCCCGCAGGGTCAGGCCTGCGGCTTTGGCGACGCGGCGGCGTAGGGCGTCGGTGAAGTACTTCCACAACTGGGGAGCCAGGGCGTTGAACAGCACCGAGCCGGTGTAGTCGTAGCAGTCCGGGCACAAAGGTTCGCCCAGGCAGGACTCCTCGGCCCCGTGACGGGCGGTGCAGGACATCACCCGGCCGTGCGGGCACCTCTCGGCGTCCCGGCGGGGACGGCAGGGCAGCGGTCTGCCGTTCTTCTCTCGGCGGGTGTGGACGGCTCCGAAGGACGGGGCAGTGAGGGTGACGAACAGGCACGGGTGAGCGGTCACCGAGGGCGGGACGCCCTTGCCGCCGACGAGTCCGGCGCGGATGAGGTGGTAGGTGTCGGCCCGGTAGACCTCGGCGCAGGCCGGACAGCGGGAGGCCCGCCGGGTCTTGCACGGCAGCCGGAGTACGCCGTCGGGTTCGGTGGCGGTGGTGTAGGAGTGCAGGAGCCGGCCGGTGGAGCGGTCGACGTGCAGGACGCGGCCCCGTAGGTGGATCGGCTGGCGGCAACCGCCCGTCCGGTGGATCTGGGAGGCCCAGCGGGGGTAGTTGCGGTCGTTGAGGCGGGTGATCATGCCTGCGATTGCGTGCGGATCAGGGTGGATTGTGGGCAAGATGGTCTCCTCCTTTCACTCGTTCGGGTGAGGGGGATGGCCCCCGACCTGGCGGGCGTCTTGGCGGATGTACGGCCAGGCCGGGGGCGCCGACGGCTCAGCAGAAGCCGAGGCCGTCGCAGTGTTCGCAGGTGGTGCCGTAGCTGTCGAGTCCGGTGCCGCCGCAGGTGCAGCACCGCCACCACCGGGACGGGATCTCAGCCGGTGTCACCGGCTCGTCGGGTGGCTCAGGACTCATGCGGTGGCTTGGCGATGCTGAGGATGGCGGTCCACTCGACGTGGACAGGGCCGAAGCAGCGCGAGATCGTGTAGAGGCCCAGCGGCAGCAGTCGCGGGTCCACGGAGGTGCCGCACAGGGCGGCGATCCGGTCGATCTCGGCGCACAGGTCATCGTCGGTGCCCTGCTCGGGGTAGTAGGTGACGATCGTCGAGTCCGTCGGGACGGGGACGGCGGGGTTGGCCTCCAGAAAGAAGGCCAGGTCGCGCAGGCCGCCGATGAAGGCGGTACGGCGCTGGGTGTCGGTGGACATGATCGGTTCTCCTCTTCACAGGGCGTCCGGCGAGATGCGCAGGGTGCGCAGCAGGTCGGAGGCCAGTTGATGGGACACACCCAGACGGGCGCGCAGCGTGTCGCGGCTGATGGGCCTGCTGTGCGCGGTCTGGTATTCCTCGGCCACGCGCCGGGCGTAGTCGAGGAGCTCTGAGGACGGCCCGTCCTGCTCGGCCTGTTCAGCGAGGACGGGTTCAGGGACGGTCCCCGGGATAGAGGGCGGGGCCGGGTTGGGGACGACATCCGAAATAAAGGAGGAGGGCTTATGCTCCGGCGCAGTACGAGGGGCTGAGGTGCGCCGTTCGAGCATGGAGACGGCGACGAGGAACGCCCCGGCCGGGGTGGCGGCGGTGATCCATCCCCACGGGGACGGGTCGGCCTGGTTGAGGTTGGCGGCCAGCGACAGGACGATCCCGGCGACCAGGACAAGGGTGGGCCAGGAGATCCAGCCGTTGCGGGTACGGCCGGTGTGCTTGTCGCGCTGGCGTTCCCGGGCGGCCATGACGCAGGTCAGGTCGACGCACACGGCCACCGCCCAGGACATCCACCCGGTCTGGCCGTGTTCGGCGGCGGTGTCGCGGATGTGGGTGAACGATCCGGCACCCGCGATGGCGGCCAGGGTCAGGATCGGCCCGGCGTCCAGCAGCCAACGGATGAGGCGTCGCATCGTGTCCCCCTTCCTTGTGGCAGGTCAGGCGGTGAGGAGTTCGTCCAGGTCGGCGGGGTCGAATTCGGTCGCAGGAGCGGGGGCGGTGATCTCCGCCCAGGACGGGGTCAGGTCGGCGTACATCCAGGCCGCGTGTTCGGCGGTGGTCTCGGAGACGTGGAAGGAACGGGCGCGGTACCACTGGCCGTCCTGGGAGGCCACAATCGCCACCCCCGGCGTCTCGGCCGGGATCGCCCGCGCGGAGACCAGGGCCGCCGGGTCGAGGTCACCGAGCGTCATGGTCGCGGTCTCCGGATCGTTGACCCGGTGACAGATCCGCCCCGAACACTGGGCGCGTAGCGCGGTGACGCCGGGGCCGAGGTCGGAGCCGATGCGCTGGCCGCAGCAGAACAGGTAGATCCCGAACGCCCGGCCAAGCCGTGCCACCCGCAGCAGGGTCGTAGAGGTATGGGCGACCTCGTCCTTCTCGGACTTGGCGGCCATCAGGTACAGCTCGGCCAGCTCGTCGACCAGGACCACGACCGGCACCGGCCGTACGGCGGGAGGAAGCTGCCAGAGGTTGCGGGCGCCTGTTCTCCGGCACAGGTCCATCCGGTTGAGCATGAGCGTCACCAGGTCATCGAGCAGGCCCACACTCTCGGTGCGGGTGGTGGCCAGTGCCGACAGCCGGGGCGCGTAGGGGGTGAACTCCACCCCGCCCTTGAGGTCGAAGCCGACCAACGCCACCGGTTGCGGGGCCAGGCCGACGATGAGGGCGTTGGCGAGGTTGGACTTGCCGGACTGCGTCGCTCCGGCGCTGAGCCAGTGGGGGACGGTTCGGAAGTCGATCACCCATGGTGCGCCGGTCTCCAGGCGGCCCACCGTGACCTTGAGCGGTTCCTCCGAGGGCGGTAGCCGATCGACCCGCATCAGGGGATCTCGGATGACGGCGGCCAGGACGACCCGTCCGGGGCGCGGGGACGACACGCGTACGGCGTGCACACCCCAGGAGTGCGCCAGCCGTTCGGCGACCTGGGCGTAGTCGTCGGGGATCTGTCCCTCCAGCAGGTGGACGGTGACGCGCCAGCCGTGGCGGGTCGGCAGCGGGAACCGTATCCACGGGGTGGTGTCGACGGCGACCCGGCGGAAGCGGCGCCGTACCTTCACGGTGCCGGTGGAAACCAGGGCGCCGGGGGTGAGGGTGAAGGCCCAGCGTGCGCGCTTCTTGGTCAGTCCGCAGCCGAGGGCGACCTTGCGCCAGGAGGCCCGCACGCTCAGGGCGGTGAACGGGTAGCCGACCATCGGCCAGAACCGCCAGGTCGCCAGTACGGCCAGCGCGGTCGCCAGGACGAGCAGGGACTGCGGCAGGTCAGGCATCGCCGCTCCCGCTGGTTGGTCTGCCGGAGACGGGGACGATGGAGGCGGCCTTGTAGCTGATGCCCCAGCGGGCGGTGCCGTTGCTGGGGATCTCCCAGACGTAGCCGACCATGCCGGTGGGGACGACGTCCTGTCCGGGAGCGATGGGCGGTTCTCCGGAGGTTCCGACCTTGACCAGTTCGATCCGGCCCAACTCGTCCTCGGCGAGGAGCACGGATTCGTAGACCTTGTTGCCGTCCTTGTCGGTCTTGATCTTTCCGCTGTCCTGGTCGATGACGCGAGGACGGGCGGCCTTGACGCAGGTGAAGCGGAGCCGGTGGGTGTCGACGGGGATCGGGATCGTGCGCATGGATGGACCTCCTTGTTCGTCTCAGCCAACATAGTCAACCTAGTTGGCCTGGATGTCAACGTTCTCATGGTTGGCCTGGTCGCGTGTCTGTGCTGAACTAGTGGAACCGGTGAGACTGTTTACAGCGGCTGACTGGTTCGGGCAGGACGGGAAGGCGGAAAAAGAGGGCGGATGGTCAAGAACACCGGGCGACCGGGCTACCTGCAGATCGCCGACGACCTGCGCGACCAGATCCGGCGCGGCACTCTCGCGCCCGGCGATCCGCTGCCCTCCACAACCCAGCTCGCCACCGCCTACGACGCCTCGCTGAGCGTGGTGAAACTCGCCGTCGGGGTCCTACGGAACGAGGGACTGGTCATCGGCCAGCAGGGCAAGGGCGTGTTCGTCCGTGACGACGCCGCCCTGGCCCCGCCGGTATCCGATGAGCTGGCCGAGATCCGCGCCACCCTGCGCGACCTGTCGGCCCGGCTGGAGAAGGTCGAGGCGAAGCTGGGCGAGGGGAAGTAGCGCGCTCACCCGCGTACGTGGCAGCCGGTGACCCGGCGGGCCAGGGCCGCCGCCCGGCTCGGAGGCGCCTCGTCAAGTCGCATGCGCCGGTCCTCCTGGCGCATCCCGACCAGGACGACGATGTAGCCGACGAACACCGCCGCGCTCAGTACCAGGCCGATGATCAGCGGGATCATGGTCGCGCTCACGTCCAGATCACCCCCGCCTCAGCGGTGCCGTACGGGCGGTTGACCGGGCGCCGCACCTGACCGCGCCGCTGGCTCGTCCTGCGCCGGGCCACCTGACGGCGAACCCACCGCTCCCGCGCCCGGCACTTACGGCAAATGAACCGCCCCTCCTCCAGAACCGCGCCGCACCCGCAGGCGGGCGTGTCGTTGATCATTGTTGTCTCTCCTCTCGTCGCTGCCGGTGACGCCTTGCGATACCGAGAGTGCGACGAGCAGGTAGGACGTGATCACTACAGGACGGGACATGTACAGGACGTCCGGTCTACGATTGCCCCGTCCCTGGACGTCCCCGCTGACAGGCAGGTGAGATGGCGAACGAGCGGTTGCGCACGGCGTTACTCGAACGGGGAACCACCATCACGGAGGTGGCCGAGGCCATCGAGGTCGACGCCAAAACCGTGGAACGATGGATCACCCGAGGCCGGGTGCCCTACCGCAAGCACCGCTTCGCCGTGGCCAAGCTGCTGGGGGTCGAGGAGGCCTACCTGTGGCCCGAGGCCATGACCCCCGCCCAGACCGCGGCCGTCTCCGAGACCGAGATCGTCACCGTCTACCCGCACCGCTGGGCCGTACCCAAGGACGCCTGGGGACGACTGTTCGCCTCCGCCCGCCAGGAGATCGACATCCTGGTCTACAGCGGCATCTTCATCGCCCAGGACACCGGCATCGTCCGCGTCTTCGCCGACCGGGCCGACACGGGCGTGAAGATCCGGATGCTGCTCGGCGACCCCGACTCACCCGAGGTCGCCCAGCGCGGCATCGACGAGGGGATCAACGACGGCATGGCGGCCCAGATCAAGACCGCGCTCGTGTTCTACCGGTCGCTGCGCCGGCACGAGAACGTGGAGATCCGCTTCCACCGCACGGTCCTGTACAACTCCATCTACCGCGCCGATGACCAGCTGCTGGTCAACAGCCACGTCTACGGCACCTTCGCCTCCAACGCCCCGGTCATGCACCTGCGTAAAGTCCCCGGCGGCACGATGGCGGCCACCTACCTCAACAGCTTCGAATCCGTCTGGGACCAGGCCCGGCCGGTAGAGTCCTGACCCATGACGGCCCGCCGGATCGACTTCTACGACGACCCCGCCGCACCCGCCCCCAACAGTCTGGTGCCCTCGGTCAATGTCGTCGTCGTCAACGACGCGGGCGACATCCTGATGATCCGCCGTACCGACAACGGCAACTGGGCCGTCCCCGGCGGCGCCATCGACCTGGGGGAGTCCCTGCCGCAGGCCGCCGTACGGGAGACGCTGGAGGAGACCGGCGTCACCTGTGAGATCACCGGCCTGGTCGGCACCTACACCGACCCCCGCCACGTGATCCTCTACACCTCCGACGGCGAAGCCCGCCAGGAGTTCTCCATCGTCCTGACCGCCCGACCCGTCGATGGTGAGCCGACGCCGAGTGACGAGTCCCGCGAGGTCCGCTGGGTGCCGCGCGAGGAGGTCGGCTCCCTGGTCATGGACCGGTCGATGCGGTTGCGGCTCGGTCACTTCCTCGACGGCGCCGGGCCGTACATCGGGTGAATACGCGCGCGGCAACTGAGGTACTCGCCTCTGAAAGCTCCCGCACAATAGGAAGGCGATCTCATGACCGAACGCACCCTCACCGACGAGCTGTACGAGGCTGAACGCCGTCTGCAGGCGGCCATGCTCGCCGGAGACGTCGAAGAACTCGACCGGCTACTCGATGATCGGCTTGTCTTCACCGGCCCGCCGGACGGCGCGTGTCACCCGCAGGCCAAGCAGCTTGACCTGGACAATCACCGCTCACTCCGACAGGTCATGACCAAGCTCGTCGAGGAAGACCTGACCGTGGTCGTCGCGGGCACCACCGGCGTCACCTGCTTCCTCGGCACGCTGGAGGGCACGTTCGCGGGAGAGCCGTTCGCCTCACGGCTGCGCTACACCCGCACCTGGGCCCACACCGACGAGCACGGCTGGCGCATCATGGCCGCTCACGCCAGCCCGGCCTGAACGTCAGGCCCGCGCGCTCAAGGCGGCCTGTACGGCGTGCACGGCCGCGACGATGCACGGTGTGGCCTTGGTGATCGACCGGCTGACCAGGTGCTCGGGGCCGTACCGGGAGTGGATCTCCGCCAGGCGGGTCCCGACGTCGACCGGCAGACCGTCCGGGCTGGTGGTCATGTCGCAGTAGGTCAGCGCCTCGACCAGCTCGGGGCGTTCCTTGGCGAACTCGGCATTCAACGTGTCGAACAGGCCGCGCTCGGCGGCCTCGCACTCGGCGCAGGTGTGATGGGCCACCAGCCGGGCGAGCCGGTCGTCGGCCTGCTGGACGTCACGCAGGTAGCGGGCGCCGTCCAGCGGATGGAACCCCGTATCGACAAGCGCGGGAGCGTAACCGATGTCGTGCAACCAGGCCGCCGCGGTCAGCAGGTCGGCCTCCACGCCGAGGATCGACCCCAGCGATTCGGCCTGCGCGGCGACCCCCTGGGTGTGCGCCCACCGGCGCGGCAGAGGTTCCTCCAGCAGGTGCCGGGCCAGGTCACGTGCCCATTCGGCTTGTCCCATACGGTTCACCCTAGACTCCGCCCGAAGCCTGTCCCGAGGCCCAGCATCAGACGTCTCAGGACGTCTCAAAGCGGTGCGTGACGGACGAAACGCCCTTTGCCGTGCCGGGCCACGATGAGCCCTTCCCGCTCCAGTACGGCCAGCGCCTGGCGGACGGTGTTGCGCGAGGCCCCATGCCGTTCCCGCAGCTCGTTCTCACTCGGCACCGCCGCCCCCACTGGGAGGGAGCCGCTGCTGATTCGCTCACGCAACTCGGCGGCGATCTCCTGATAGCGATACAGCGCCGCTTGGTTCTTGGGGTCCTTCACCCGGCGTCCCGCGCCGGGCATCGTGTCGATCAGTCCTTCGTCCTCCAGTACGGCCAGCGCGCGCCGGACGGTGCTGCGGGCCACGTGGAAGCGCTGGGCCAGTGCCGCCTCCGAGGGCAGGACACTGGCCGGAGGGTAGTGACCGGCGGTGATCTGCGCGCGGAGCCGTTCGGCGATCCGGTCGTAGACCCGCCTGCCGGTCAGCCACCCGTCGGTGTCATCGGTCATCGAGGTCAGCGGCCGTGCGCGCCGTGGATGTTGCCGAGATCGATGGTGAGCGTGCCCTGCTCGCCCTCACGCCAGCCGCGCCGCACCGCTGCGGCGATGTCCTCGGCGGCCATGGGCAGGTGGATGGTGGAGGTGCGCTCGTCGGGTCGGTCGCCCCAGTAGAACCAGTAGAAGACGACCTGGACGTAGACGCGGCGGGTACGGGCGTTGTGGTCGGTGATCTCCAGGCAGGGCTGACCGTTCTGGTCGTTGGTCAGGAAATTCGGCACGTACAGCGCGTTGAGGTGGCCGCGCAGTATGGTCAGCAGGTTCCGCTGGTGGTCAATGATCTTCTCTTTGGACATGCGGGTGCTCCCGTCGTCTCACGGCCCCGGTGGTGCCGGGTTCGGTGCCAGTGAGTCTCCCGACCGGGATGGGACACAGGCACCACGACTTTAGGGACGTCTAGGGACGTCTTATGTTAGCGTCGCTGGTACCGACCCGCTCCGGGAGGGACCACACCCGATGAACGAACACCTTCGCCACGCCCTCATCCGGGCCCGCCTGCAACCCCTCGACGTGGCCACTCACCTGACCGTCGACCCCAAAACCGTCACCCGCTGGCTCGCCGGCCGCGTCCCCCACCCGCGCCACCGCCTGGCCGTCGCCGACCTTCTCCACGTGGACGAGAACGACCTGTGGCCCGAAAGTGTCCGCCGACGCCCAGGACCTCCGGCTGAGATCAAGGCTGTCTACTCGCACCGCTGGGCCGTACCGGCCACCATCTGGCGCACCTTCTTCGAAGCCGCCCAGGCTGAGATCGGCATCCTCGTCTACAGCGGCCTGTTCCTCGCCGAAGACGCCGGACTCCTCCGCATCCTGGTCGGGCGGGCAAGGGCCGGAGTCCGGGTACGCATCCTGCTCGGTGATCCCGACAGCCCTCACGTCGCCACCCGGGGAGCGGACGAAGGGGTCGGAGCAGATGTCATGGTCTCCAGGACCAGGAACGCTCTCACGCTCTGTCGTCCTTTGGGGGACGTGGAGGGGATCGAGATACGGCTGCACGGGACGATCCTGTACAACTCCATCTACCGCGCCGACAACGACCTGTTGGTCAACCTCCACGCCTACGGCACCCGCGCCTCCGACGCCCCGGTCGTCTACATCACCGGCAACGAACCCAACAGCACCGCGGCCACCTACCTCGATAGCTTCGAACGCGTCTGGGACAGAGCGGTACCCGCAGCTCAAAGCGGCTGACAGCACTGGATCAAGATCGAAAGAAACTTATCTGTCCGTCTTTAAAGGCGGTCCGCTGCGCGGCCCGCCGGGCGCGCTAGTCGGCAAGCGTGCCCGGCTGCGGCTCTTCGGCCGGTCCGGGCACGCACCGCCCGCGCGCCCGAGAGGAGTTGCCGCTTAAGGCCGTGACGATCGCTCACTTCGGTACTCACGGACCATGGCCAGGGCGATCGACGCCAAGGCCCTCCTTCGTCGGGACTCGGCACCGGGCGACTAGGGCTGGGGCGACAGCAGCGCTGAGGCAACATCACACACCAGTACTGCGTACCTGTGGACACCGATCGGGGACTAGAAATGACTCCGAACCTTCGAGCTCAGAGGCCCGGCATGTGTCAGTCCTCTCAACTATGACTCTCCCCTCATATCGTGGAGACCTGACCTAAGGGGGAGGTCGGAGCATGGGAGAGACCAGACGCAACTTCGATCCAGAGTTCCGCGCCGGTGCGGTGCGGATCGTGCGAGAGACCGGGAAATCGATCGCCTCGGTCGCCAAGGACCTGGGGATGAACGCGGGAAGGTCGCCAAGGACCTGGGGATGAACGCGGGAAGGTCGCCAAGGACCTGGGGATGAACGCGGGAACACTGGCCAACTGGATGCAGATGGACCGCCTGGCCCGCGAACGCGACACCGATGGGGAACTGATCGAATCCGAGCGCGAGGAACTGGCCCGGCTGCGCCGGCAAAAGGCCGAATGGGCCCGGGAGCGCGCGGAACTGGAGATGGAGCGTGATGTGCTCAAGCGCTCGGTGGTCTTGTGGGTCAAGGAGGCGACGGGCCGGTGAGCGTGGCGGCCTTCATCGCCTCCCAGAAGACCGAGCACGATGTTCCCCACGCGACGGCCTGCCGGATCCTGGGAGTCTCGCAGTCCTGGTTCTACAAGTGGCGTAATCGCGCGTCGAGCGTCCGACGGCGACGACGGGAGGAGCTGGATGCGGCGATCACCGCCGCCTTCGAGGCCTCCGGCGGCACCTACGGGTCTCCGCGCATCACCCGTGACCTGCGCGAGCACGGCTGGCAGGTGTCGGTGAACACGGTCGCAGCCCGGATGTCGGAGCTCGGCCTGGTGGCCCGCATGCGGCGTCTGCCCCGGTCGCTGACCCGGCAGGGCAGGCGGCTGGCGGCGCCGGATCTGGTGCACCGGCAGTTCAATGCGGTCGCCGCGGATGTTTTGTGGTGCGGCGACGTCACCGAGATCGTCACCGATGAGGGCAAGCTGTATCTGGCCACGGTGGAGGACCTGTTCTCCCGCCGCCTGCTCGGTTATGCCATGTCCGCCCATCACGATGCCGCCCTGACGGTCGCCTCGCTGCAGATGGCCGCGGTCACGCGGGGCGGAAACATCGACGGGGTGATCTTCCACACCGATCGCGGCAGCGAGTACACCGCGGCTCGCTTTCAGGCCGCCTGTCGCCACTGGGGTGTGGTGCAGTCGATGGGCCGGGTCGGCTGCGCGCTGGACAACGCTGCGGCCGAGTCGTTCAACTCCTCCCTCAAGGTGGAGTTCGCCTACCGGAACCGTTTCGCCACCCGCACCGAGGCACGGCTGAAGATCGCGACCTGGATCGCTGATTTCTACAACACTCGCCGTCGGCACAGCGCCGCTGACGGGCTACCGCCAATCGTCTACGAACAGCAGGTCACGGCCGCCCGAGCGGCCACTACAGCGAGGTGCCAGCAGATCATCGCTGCATAGAAAGTCTCCACGATTTCAGGGGATTGCCACTACGCTTTGCGATGTTGTTAAGAACATGCATAGCGTGCCGGCCTAGACGGGATCGGCACAGTCCAAGGAGAGACGGTCGCAGGGTGTACAGCGCGCAGCAGAGCCGCATTGAGAGCTTCATCTGGGGGATCGCGGACGATGTCCTGCGTGATGTGTACGTGCGCGGCAAGTACCGCGACGTGATTCTTCCCATGCTCGTCCTGAGGCGCTTCGACGCGGTCTTGGAGAAGACCAAGGACGCTGTCCTCCAGACTCACGAGGAGCTCAGAGGCCTGGGCTTGATCGATCCCGAGCAGTTGGATTTCCCGCTACGGCAGGCCGCAGGGGAGGCGTTCTACAACACCTCGCCCTTCACCCTCCAGAAGTTGTCCAAGCGAACCAGCGCCCAGCAGCTCCGTAGCGATTTCGAGGCGTACCTAGACGGTTTCTCGCCGAACGTCAAGGAGATCCTCGACAACTTCGAGTTCCGTAACCAGATCCCCAAGCTATCTCGCAATGACACCCTCGGCATGCTGATCAATAAGCTGCTGTCGTCGGAGATCAACCTCTCCCCTGAGCCAGTGCTCGACGCGTATGGACGGGTCCACATGCCGGGCCTCGATAATCATGGTATGGGAACAATCTTCGAGAACTTAGTACGCCGGTTCAATGAGGAAAACAATGAAGAGGCCGGCGAGCACTGGACCCCGCGTGACGTGGTCAAGCTCATGACCCGGCTAATGTTCCTGCCCATCGCAGAAAAGATCAAGGGTGGTACATATCTGCTCTACGACGGCGCATGCGGCACCGGCGGCATGCTTACCGTCGCCGAGGAGACCTTGCGTGACCTCTCAACTAAGCACCGTGTGAAGGAAATCGTTACCCGGTTGTATGGCCAGGAGATTAACTCTGAGACATACGCCATCTGCAAGGCAGACATGCTGTTAAAGGGCGACGGCGAGGCTGCCGATAACATCAAGGGCGGCCCCGAATGGTCCACGCTCTCCAACGATGCCTTCCCCCGTAAGCAATTCGACTTTATGCTCGCCAACCCTCCGTATGGCAAGAGCTGGAAAGCTGACCAGGAGCGGCTGGGGGGTAAGACAAATATCTCTGATCCCCGGTTCATTGTCACTTTCGGCGGCGAGGTAGAGCCGTCATCTCTGGTTACCAGCTCCAGCGACGGCCAGATGATGTTCCTAGCAAACATGGTCTCGAAGATGAAGACCGAGTCGTCGTTGGGCAGCCGGATCGCTGAGATCCACAATGGCTCATCTCTCTTCACTGGGGACGCCGGGAGTGGCGAGAGCAATATCCGCCGCTGGATTATCGAGAATGATTGGCTTGAGGCGATCGTTGCGCTGCCGCTGAACATATTCTACAACACCGGTATCGCCACCTATGTCTGGGTGATCGCCAACCGGAAGTCCGATGCTCGCAAGGGCAAGGTGCAGCTAATTGACGCTACCGGCTGGTTCACCCCATTGCGTAAGAATCTGGGCAGTAAGAACTGCGAGCTATCTACGGTTGACATTGAGCGCACTACCCAGGCGTTCATGGACTTTGCTGAGACGGAGCAGTCCAAGATCTTCCCAAACGAGGAGTTCGGCTACTGGAAGATCACAGTCGAGCGTCCGCTGCGGCTGAGCAGTCAGTTCACGAAGGAACGCGTGGAGGCGCTGCGCTTCGCTTCCGGCGAGGCACAGGCACGGGGGCTGCTATACGAGAAGTTCGGTGATGACCTGTTCACAGACTTCGCAAGCGTTTCCAAGCAGGTACGCGAGCAACTAGAGCAGTGGGCCCAAGAGGCTGGATCCGATGAGGACAAGGCGGACACCGACGTGCCGGTCCTTAAAGAGGCCGCGCGCAAGAAGCTGCGGAACGCGAAGACATGGGAGCGAGACGGGCAACTGGTTCAGATCGGCACGGCGCTGATCAATGACATAGGCGAGCAGGTCTTCGACGACTACAACGAGTTCGAACGGCAGGCTGGTACGGCGATGGGCCGCCTAGGCCTCCAACTCAGCCTAGTTGACCGCAAGGTCCTGCTACGCGGCGTGAGTTGGCGCGACGAGAACGCGAAGCCCGTGATCCTCAAGCGCCACAAGGCCGGTACCGCCGGGCACCCTCTGTACGGGCTGTATGAGACCGAGGAGACGAAGTCGGCGAAGCCCCAGGCCTCTGTCGTCGAGTACGAGCCTGACAGCGAACTGCGTGACACGGAACAGGTACCGCTACTGGAGCCCGGCGGCATCGAGGCGTTTTTCTATCGCGAGGTCCTGCCATACGCAGAGGACGCGTGGATCAAGGCGAGTGTGACGAAGAAGGGGTACGAGATCAGCTTTACGCGCCACTTCTACAAGCCGCCAGCTCTTCGGAGCCTTGAGAAGATCCGAGCGGACATCGTGGCGCTGGAGAAGGAGACTGAGGGGCTTATCGGGGATCTGTTCGGCGGTGATACGGAGTGAATGACGAACCGAATCCATACGGCGATCTTGAAAAAATAGACGTGCCCTGGCAGGATACCAAGCCTACTCATTGGCAGGTTCGCCGCATCAAGTCGCTCTTCAGGGAACGATCCCGTACTGGGTTTCCTCAAGAGCCGCTTCTGGCAGCCACGCAATCTATGGGTGTCGTCAGGAAAGACCGGTACGCGGTACGCACGGTAACGGCAGAAAAAGGGCTCCATTTACTGAAGCTGGCAAAACCAGGAGACTTTGTCATCAGCCTTCGCTCTTTTCAAGGGGGCATTGAGCTCTGTCACGACCAAGGGATCATTAGTCCCGCTTACACCGTGTTGGAACCCATCGATAGTAGTTTTGGAGATTTCTACTCCATCTTCTTCAAGTCTCGCCCGTTTGTGGCAGGCCTAACGCTTTTCATCACAGGAATTCGCGACGGCCAGAATATCAATTACGCGAAGCTGTCGCGCTCCCATATTGCGCTCCCTCCCTCCGATGAACAGCGGGCCATCGTCAAGTATGTCCGACACATCGAGCGAGAAATCGGAGCAGCGATCCGAGCCAAGCGACAGCTCGTAACCCTGCTCACTGAACAGAAGCACGCTATTGTGCATCAGGTAGTGACACGCGGACTAATCCCTTCTACTGAAGTTAAAGAGACAGGATCTCCATGGATCGCAACCATTCCAGCTCGTTGGACCATGGCCCCAATAAAGCGTCTACTTCAAAAAATTGAATATGGCACCTCGCAGAGCCCGGAAGGGTACGGGCCAATCCGAATCCTTACTATGGGTAATGTCCGCAACGGAAAAGTAAATGTTCCTGAATTTGGAAATTCCATTGCAGTCCCTCCAGGGCTTACGCTCTGCCATAACGACCTACTCTTCAATCGCACAAACAGTCCGGATCTCGTAGGGAAAACGGGAATCTACGATGGTCCAGATGACGCAACTATTTCTTTTGCGTCCTATCTCGTAAGACTGCGCGTCCGGCAAGAATATTGTGCTCAGTGGCTGAACTATGTACTCAATAGCCCTCTCTTTTGGGCCTACGCCCGAGGGCATGCACTGCTGAGCCTTCATCAAGCGAATCTCAACCCATCTCGTTACGGGCAGCTAGCAATACCGCTACCTCCTAAGGAAGAGCAAGAAGAGATCGCTCGATACCTTCACAGGCGGGAGAGTGAAATCGATGCGGTGATTCACCGTACCGAACGCGAAATCTCCCTCCTCCACGAATACCAAATCCGCCTGACCGCTGACGTGATCACCGGAAAGCTCGATGTTCGTGCCGCCGCAGCTTTGCTACCAGACGTGGACCCACATGACCCCCGCCTGGCGACGGCCCACGACGTCGACGAGGACGGACTGAATGGCGATCTGGACGGTAACGACCCGAACGAGGAGCCGATGTGAGTGGCAAGGCAGGGCTGTACGGTGGTACGGACATGAGCGAGAGGGCCCTTGAACGGGACATCGTCGCGGACATGACCTCGCTGTCGGGCGGATGGATCGAAGGGTCTCCCAAGTCGTATGACCGTGGCCGCGCCATCGACACCGAGCAATTGCAGGCGTTCCTAGAGGAGACCCAGCCGGAGGCCGCCGCAGCATTCGAGCTTGGCAATCCTCAGTCCGAGACACGTGCGCAGTTCCTCAACCGCGTCCAGGGGCACATTACTCAGCACGGTGTCGTGGATCTCCTGCGGAAGGGGATGAACCACTCCACCAGCACGGGAGTCTACGAGGTTGTTTTCTACGGGACGACGCCCTCCCCTGGCAACGCGGTTGCCAAACGGCGGCACCGCGCCAACCGCTGGAGTGTGACCCGGCAGCTGCGCTACAGCCAGGACGACACCTTCCTGGCCCTGGATCTGGCCATCTTTGTCAACGGCCTACCGCTCGCAACGTTCGAATTGAAGAATCACCAGACCAAGCAGACCGTGGAGGACGCGGTCGAGCAGTACAAGAATACGCGCGATGCACGTGAGCTGCTGTTCGCTGATGGCCGCTGTCTGGCGCACTTCGCAGTGGACGAGCACTCAGTGCGGTTCTGCACGCGATTAGCCGGTAAGAAGTCCTGGTTCCTCCCCTTTGATAAAGGGTGGGAAGGCGGCGCCGGCAACCCGCCTAACCCGCACGGATACAAGACCGCCTACCTCTGGCAAGACGTCCTGGCGCCCGCGAGTCTCGCAGACATCATCGAGCACTACGCTGCCCGGCTGGTGGACAAGGACCCCAAAACCAAAAAGACGAAGCGTTGGCAGATCTTTCCGCGTTACCACCAGCTCGACGTCGTTCGTGAGATCCTCAAAGACAGCAAAGAGAACGGCGCCGGTCAGCGCTATCTGATCCAGCACTCGGCTGGCAGCGGTAAGTCCAACTCCATTGCCTGGCTGGCACACCAGCTGGTAGATCTCGGTGGCGACGACTCGCCAGTTTTCGATGCGGTAATTGTAGTAACCGACCGTATCAACCTGGACACGCAGATCGAGCGCACGGTTAAGCAGTTCACGCAGCGTCGATCTCTTGTCAAGCACGCCGACAAGTCGAAAGATCTGCGCGAGGCCCTCGCCAACGGCACGAAGATCGTCATTTCTACAGTGCAGAAGTTCCCAGTGATCCTCAATGACATCGACAATGCGCACCGAGACCGACGGTTCGCCATCATTATCGACGAAGCGCACTCTGGGCAGGGCGGCAAGACGACACACGCTATGAGCAGCGCGCTCGGTACGGCTCCTCAAGATGTTGAGGAAGAAGAGACGACCGAGGATAAGATCAACAAAATCATCGACAGTCAGAGGCTGCTCGGCAACGCCAGCTACTACGCGTTCACAGCCACGCCTAAGTCCCGAACGCTCGGCTACTTCGGCCGCCGCGGCGAGGACGGGCGAGACCATCCCTTCCACGTCTATACGATGAAGCAGGCAATCGAAGAGGGCTTCATCCTAGATGTTCTAAAGAGCTACACGACTGTAGAAAGTTACTACAGGCTAGTCAAGTCGGTTGAGGATGACCCCGAGTTCGACGCCAAAAAAGCAGCGAAAAAGTTGCGTCGCTATGTCGAAGGCAACAGCCACGCAATCCAGACCAAAGCATCGATCATGGTCGACCATCTGCTGGACAACGTGATCCGGCCTCGGAAGATCGGTGGCAAGGCCCGCGCCATGGTTGTGGTCGACGGTATTCCGCGGGCGTTGAGCTATTACTTTGCCATCACCGCGTACCTAAATAAGCTGAACAGTCCCTACCGGGCCATCGTTGCGTTCTCTGGTGAACACGAGTACGGCGGCAAAAAGGTCACCGAGGCGAGTCTTAATGGCTTCCCTAGCAGTGCCATCGAGAAGACCTTGAGAGAGGACCCTTATCGCATCCTGGTCTGCGCGGACAAGTTCCAGACAGGTTACGACGAACCGCTCCTGCACACCATGTACGTTGACAAGCCCCTGTCCAGCGTGCGGGCCGTGCAAACTCTATCCCGGTTGAACCGTGCCCACCCGGACAAACATGATGTCGCGGTCTTGGATTTTTACAACAAGTCCGACGTCATCCAAAAGTCATTCAAACAGTGGTATCGCACCACTGTGCTTGCGGAATCAGTCGATCCCAATAAGCTCCATGATTTGCGGGCCGTTCTCGACGGCGCTGGAGTCTACGGCCGTGAGGACATCGACCAGTTCGTGGAGATGTTCCTGGCCAAGGAGCCCCGTCCACGTCTAGAAGCGTTCCTTGACCAGCTCGTCGTCGCCTATCAGGAGCTCGACAGCGAGGATCAACAGGTCGAGTTCAAGGGCAGGGCCAAGGTGTTCGTTCGTGCTTACGACTACCTGGCTGGCATCCTTCCTTACCGCAACCCCGAGTGGTTGAAGCTGTCGATCTTTCTGACGTTCCTTATTCCCAAACTGCCCGCGCCAATCGAGGAAGACCTCTCCAGGGGCATCTTGGAGACGGTTGACCTGGACAGCTACCGGGCCGAGCAGCAGACGGCGATCAGCATCACCCTGAGCAACGAGGACGCGGAGCTGACGGCTAGCACCCCGATGGGTATGGGACAGCGGGCCGAACCCGACTTGAAGCCCGCTTCGGTCATCCTTCAGGATTTCAATCAGCACTTTGGCAATATCCCTTGGACTGACAAGGACCGGATACGGCACCTGATTTCCGTGGAGATCCCGGCGAAGGTCCGTGAGGACAAGCAGTACATCAATGCCCAGCGGTACAACGATGAGCAGAACGCCCGAGTCGAGAGTGACGCCGCTGTGCAGCGGGCGATCATGGCGTTCCTGAAGTCCGACACTGAGCTATACAGCCAGTTCGCCGGCAACTCTGCATTCAAACGATGGCTGACCGAGATGGTATTCCGCGAGACCTACGACCCGACGGCCAGCGACGACCGTGATGCTCAGCGAGACATATAAGCCTGACTGTTAAGCATAGGGGCGATTTATCGCCGAAAATATCGTTATGCTACGGGCGGGCGGATTTAAATGGCTGCCCCACCTAATCGCGCTATTCGCCTGGCAGTCTAGGTTTGGCGGAAATTGCTACCTTCACCGTCTTCTCAGTAACCCACAGCATGCGTGTAAGGGCCAAGGTCGCGAAGAAGACGGCGGAGAAGCAGAGAGTCGCCGCTAGTTGATTTGGCCGGGCATCGTTGTCGACTAATAGTGCAATAAACGATAGAAGGGTGGCCATGGCAGCCCACCGCATACTCCTTGTATAGGAGCCGAACAGGCGAGGCCATTGCTTGGTTCGACGCAATATTTCGAACCTGGGAGAATTTACAAAAGTTAAAGCAATAGTGATAGCTGCAATAATGAATCCAAGAAGAGTTCCATGAAGTCCAAGAACTGCAGCGTAGATCTCTTTCCGGCGGCCTACCAAAATACCCTGAACCGGATTATTTACTTCTGGCATAAGCGATAACTTGTAGAGCACTGCGGATATGACGGCGGACACGAAAAGTTCTTTGGCGAAGGAGGGAAGTCGCCGCCACACCATCACTTGCACCTCTTAGGGGGATTGATTCAAACCCTTTGAGGACATACTAGCTGACGAGGCCGACAAAAGATCTTCGCGTAGCTCCTCGTAGGCCTCGGCGATCTTACGGTAAGCATCATCGCTGTTGAGAACTCTAGACCTTTGGCTCTGCCGAAGGATCGTCTTCTTACTGATGAGTTGATCCTCCAGAAGGTTTATTTCATCAGTCCTTCCCGTTTTGTCATCAACGATGGTTGCCTTAAGTTCCCTAGTCTGCTCGCGTAGATCTTCCTTACGCATGATGCGACGCAAGAAGTGAATCAAGTCCGACTTGAGATCGATCTTCTTGTAAGGTTCGGGTTGAAGTATGAGTCCGACAACGGCAGCATCACTTCCAACGGCAGCAGCATCAAGCGCCCGGCCAAGGGACTCGTTAGCTTCAGCGATGGTGGACGTATATGATCTACGGACGCGCAGAGTCAGCTTACGGACGGACTTGTTTCCCTCCAGCTGCTTCGATACATCATGGCGCAGCAAAGCTTCCATCGTGAATGATGGAAGTGATCCAGATAGAACGTGCATCATGTACGCAGACAAACGTTTTGCGCGGGGGCCGTAGAAATTATGCTCCACCCCGACAATCCCGTTAGGGAAGAGGCAAATATGCGATGTTTCACATAGCCCTTCTTCCGCTTCGAGTGTGAGGTTACGGAGCGTTCCTCCGAATTCGGACTGAGGAAGTGCGTTCTTTCGGATAGTTCCCAGTCGGATTTTAGTGACTTCACCCACAGCGTCTATCCACGTGCAAAGGCTACTGCCATCTGATTGGTTCATGTATCGACGATTAGCAAGGTCAAAGGGAAGATCGCCAATCGCCTTAAGGCCAGCTTCGAGCTCGACATTGATGTTCTTCGGGATACCCGTTTCATCAGCGCCTGCATCGATCCGATAGAAGTAGACGCTGCGCTGGATCGTCGGGGGCTTCGGCTGCTGGGGGCGGCGCTGGGCTGTCGGGGAACTCATGACTATAGAGTGCCACGAGTTACTGGCTACCGCGTCCGTTGAGGGAGCATTCGCATCGGTATGCCGGAGCCAAATGACCTGTTTATGCCATATGTCCTCACGAGGTGGCCGGATTTGTGTCGCTATGAACTCTCGGAAGATGCCAAGAATTATGATCTTGAAGCATCGTGGCTCCGAATGTCGGGAAGCCGATCCGCCGTACGGCTTAGACCTCCCGGGCTTTCCATTCCGCGGTACGGATGTCTTGTCACCGAGTGGCGTGGTGACCCGACTCGATAGGTGCGGGACATGCACGGGATGATCTCGCGAGCAGTGCGGGCTACGCGAAGCGTCCACGCAGCTCATGCCACACGAACCAACCGTACAGCCGCCGCTCTCCTAATGCGGGTGTCTCTGGCTTAGCTGTCCCCATAGGGTGAGTTGCCGTGCAGCCACTCGTGTTCTTCGATCTGGACAACACACTTGTGGACCTGGACGAGGCGTTCCAGGCATGGACTGTGGAGTTCGTCGACGAGCATGGGCTTGAGTCCGCGGCGGTTGACTGGTTGATCGCTCTCGATCGGGCGGGCGATCCGCATCGTGAGGTCTTCTTCGGCAAGGTGCGTGAGCGCTTCGCCCTCCCAGCGTCCGTCGAGGAGTTGTGGGGGTGCTACCGGAGGCGCATGCCGTACCTGGTTCGCTGTCGGTCTGAGGTGAAGGAGGGCCTGGCGCGGCTTCGTGCTGCCGGATGGAAGGTGGCCATCGTCACCAACGGAACGGCGGACAACCAGCTAGGTAAGATCCAGCAGACGGGACTGGCCGAGGTTGTCGACGCCTACGCGCTTTCTGGAGTCGAAGGCATCCGCAAGCCGGATGTTGGTCTGTTCGAGATCGCCGCTCGGAGGCGCGGCATGGCCCTGGCCGACGGGGGATGGATGATCGGAGATCACCCCGTCAAGGACATTGGCGGGGGACAGGCTGCCGGCCTCCGCACGGTCTGGATCAATCGGGGAGACTGGCGGGACCAGGAGCACGGGGCCGACCACGTTGTTACGGATGTGCTCCAGGCGATGGAGATCCTGCACAGCGAGCGCTGACCGAGAGACCGCGCCGCAGCTCACGGGGAATGCTGTACAGCAGAGTCGTACAGCAACACCGCCTTACGCGATCACATCTCACCGAACCGCATCTACCGCTTGACCAGCGCGTGAGCCATCCGACCTGGCACCCGCCGTTGACTCGTAATGAAGGGGTCTCGGGTTCGAATCCCGAAGGCGGCTCCAGGTCAGAGGCCCCCTACGGTGACCGTAGGGGGCCTCTGCGTTTCCAATTGCGCGACTAAGTGGTTTCGCCGCATCCTCAAAAGGCCGACCTAGTGACCCATCCGGCTTCGGGCAGACTGCCAAAAGCGCCGGGAGCATGGTCGGGGTGCCGCTCTCCTGCAGCCGGGCCAAGAGTCCGCTTCATGTGGATGTATTCGATCTCCGCTGGCTCGTGATGGACGCGCTCCAGGATCTTGTCCATGAACCGAGTGACTGTTTCGGCGTCTTCCTGGTTCGTAGGGTCCATGTCTAAGGGGCCGTGAGCGGCTTCGTTGCCGGTGAACCGGATTTCGTGGGCGGCCTCAGCGATTAACTGTGAGATGTGGCCGCTGGTGTGAAGCTGGTCAATCTTCTGCATGAGGTTTCCGTTGGTGATGCCCTTGTCCTTAGTGGTCGGCGCCGGAAGTCCTTCGGGGGCTGACGTGAGGTCAGGCGGAGGCGGCTTGGAGAAGGACTTCGGCTGCGGTGGTGCGTGCGTAGAGGACGGACCGGCCGGCGCGGTGGGCGCTGACCAGGCCCGCGTTACGTAGCGCGGTGAGGTATTGGGATACCCCGGCCAGGGAGAGTCCGGTGCGGTGGGCCAGCTGTGTGGTGGAGGCCGGGATCTCCAACTCGGCCAGCAGCAAGGTCCGTGAGCGCCCTAGTACGGCGGAGAGGGCGTCGGCTCGTGTAACGGGCCGTGCCTGCCAGAGCGAGCCGACACCCCGTGCCTGATAGGAAAGTTGAGGTGGATCTGGCGGCGTCGTTCGGGTGCGTAGCCCTGCTCCGGTGAAGGCCGAGGGAATCAGCAGTAGTCCCGTGCCTGCCGTCGTGCGGGTCAGTGGCTGCTTCCGGCGGGCCATCCGCAGCGCGTTGTTATCCCAGCTCAGCGACGCGTGCAGGTCGTTGAGAAGGTGGCCGGTGCCGTGCTCGGCGGCCAGGCGGGCCCGGTAGAGGATGTCTGCGTCCAGGACTGCTCGGATTCGTGTCCAGTAGGGGGCGAGCGCCAGTCCCCAGTAGGTTTCGACTTCCTCTGCGACCTTGGCCAGGAGGCCCTGAGGGTTGTTGCGCAGGGCTCGTAGCCGGGGGCCGAGGGTTCCCTGGTGGCGGGCCAGGTGGTCGAGATCATGGCGTACCCGGTCGGCGGGCGCGGCCCGGATCGCGTCCCGCTCTGCCGCCAGGGTGGGGGCCGGTCCGGTGGGGGCCGGGTTGAGGAAGTCGGGGACGTAGCCGCCGCTGGGCGGGATCAACTCGTGGAGCCATCCCCGGTCCAGTCCGGCGGCCACCAGGCGCGGCCGTACCTGGTGGACCCAGGGTCGGTGGACCGAATGCGTAGTGCCGGACCTCAGCAATCGGAAGCTGGGCGCGACCTCCCACATCGGCGAGACGGCGAACCGCACCTGCGCCAGATCGCTCGTCGAGAACGTCAGTTCCGCCAGGACAACCCCTCCTCAATAGATTCAGGCATGCATGAATCAATGGCGGGTCAGCCTACCGTGCGGGGATCATCTCGCCATGACCTCACAGATGATCACCGCAGCGGCATCGGGCACCTGGAAGCTCGGCGACCTGACGGTCAACCGGGTCGGCTTCGGCGCGATGCGCCTGCCGCAGCACGGCGAGGCGTTCGCACCCGATGCCGTTCCACGCGACCGTGACCAGGCGATCGGTGTGCTGCGCCGCGCGGCCGAACTCGGCGTGAACCACATCGACACCGCTGGCTTCTACTTCTCGCCGCTGCGCTCGGCCAACGAGCTGATCAACCAGGCGCTGGCCCCCTACCCGGACGACCTTGTCATCACCACCAAGGTCGGACCGGGCCGCGATCCCTCGGGGCAATGGCTGCCGCACGCCACTCCCGAGCAGCTGCGCGGCCAGGTCGAGGAGAACCTGCGCCAGCTCGGCCGCGACCACCTCGACGTGGTGAACCTGCGCATCGTCGGGGCCGATTCGATCGCCGAACGCTTCGGCGCGCTGGCCGAACTGCGCGAGGCCGGACTCATCCGTCACTTGGGCCTGTCCAACGTCCGTCCTCACCACCTCGCTGAGGCCCAGGCCATCGCGCCGGTGGTCTGCGTCCAGAACATGTACGGCATCGGCGCATCGCCTGAGCAGAAGGAGTTCCTGGACCTCTGCGGTGAACAGCGCATCGCATTCGTGCCGTTCTACGCGATTGCCGGCGCCGGACGCACTGCCGGTGCGACCACCGCCGACAGTCCGGAGGTGCACACCATCGCTCGCGCCCACGGCGTGAGCGCAGCCCAGATCCGGCTGGCGTGGACGCTGCACCAGGGTTCCCACGTGCTGGCCATCCCCGGCACCGGCGACCTCGACCACCTCGTCCAGAACGTCGCCGTGGGCTCCCTGAGACTGTCGAAGGAAGAACTCACTGCCCTGGACCCCCTCCATCACGAGACGGCGTGAGCAAGACCCCCATTGCATTGTGATCCACTTCTGCTGATCGGCCTGTCTGCCTTGCCTGTTCCTGCCAGCCGCCCCATACTCCTGGCGTCCACCGTGCGCCGCTGGCTTCGGCAGGAAGCGCTCAAGCCCTGGCAGCACCAATCCCGGATCTTCATCCGGGACCCGGACTTTCGCGCCAAGGCTCAGCACGTCCTTGGTCTATACGCCCCCACTTACGAAGGCGAACCCCTCAGCGCGGACGAATACGTGATCTCCAGCGACGAGAAGAACCTCGATCCAGGCCCGCTGCCGATGTCACCCGACCCTCGCCCCAGGCCAGGCCAGGGCGGTGCGCGTCAACCACACCTACGGCCGTGGCGGTGCGCCGGCCTACCTGGCCGCCTACGACGTCCACCGGGCGAAAGTCTTCGGCCGCTGCGAAGTCACCACCGGCATCACGCCGTTCATGGCTCCGGTCGAACAATTGCTGCCCGACGGTACAGGGTGGATCTTGTCGACGGAGGATGGATGACCGGTGATCACCTGGTCGCCGACATTGGTGGAGGGCGGCCCGCTGGCCTTCATACGGTCTGGATCGATCGAGGGACGTGGCCGGACCGGGAGCGCGAGGCGGATCATGTCGTAATGAACATGCTTCAAGCAATGCAGATTCTGCAGGAGAGGGTGGCCGAGCGGTTTAAACTCGCCCACCGATGACCCATAAGCGCCTGACAACATCTCGTCACCGGGCTGTGGTCTCTTCACGATGACGGGTATGGGGAAGTCTCAGGAGCGGCGCCGGCCCACCAAGCCTGATCCCGCGAAGCCGAGTGCCAAGGGAAGGGGTTCCGGTGGGGCCTCTGCGTTCCTGTCCGTGTGACCGCGGCTCGTTCGCTGATCTTTCTGTTGGGGCTTCGAAAAGCCGTATTCGATGAACTATGGTCCGTTCGGCCGATGGCGGGGGTCGGCAAGCCGAGGACGATTTAGATCATGAAATGGACACCCCTCATCACGGGCTTGGCGCTGATCGCGGTAGCGCTTCCCGCGGCACCTGCCGCCGCGACCGGCCAAGTGACCCAAGCGGTAAGTGTGACCGGTACGGACACGATCGACTGGCGAGCCTGCGGGGAGGAACCCGGGGCCGAGTGCGGCGCCCTCGCGGTGCCGGTGGACTGGGAGAAGCCGGACGGGCCTCGGATCTCGCTGAACATGACGCGTCGCAAGGCCACCGGACAACGGGTCGGGACGCTGTTCTACAACCCGGGCGGACCGGGGGCGGGTGCGGCCTATCTGGTGCGGAATTGGTCGCAGTACTACTTCTCCGAGGAGTTACGCGAGCGGTTCGACATCGTCGGGATCGATCCGCGCGGGGTCGCCGGCAGTGGGCAGATCCAGTGCGGGAAGGCGGTGCATGATCCGGCTGTCACGCAGTTCCCTGAGACGCGGTGGGAGTATGACCGCCTTGTCGCGCACAACCGGGCCGTGGGCGTGAGTTGCGGGCCGTTGATCGGTCACGTGGACACCGGGAGTGTGGCGCGAGACTTCGACGCGGTGCGGGCCGCGCTGGGCGAGGAGCAGATCAGCTACCTGGGACGCTCCTACGGGAGCATGCTGGGGACCGAGTACGCGCGGCGGTTCCCCGACCGGGTACGGGCGATGGCTCTGGACGGGATCGTCGATCACGGGATGAGCTCGCGCCAGATGGTGCGGGATGCCGCGGCGGCGGTGGAGGACGGGTTCGACAGGTTCGGCGAATGGTGCGAGCGGACGGAGGAATGTGAGCTGCACGGCCGGTCCGTACCGCAGGTGTGGGACGCGCTGATGCGCAAGGCGGAGAAGACGCCGATTCCGGTGACCGGCGGGCGTCCGCTGACGGCGGAAGAACTGCGCTACGCCGCGTACGTGATGCTCACGCTGGCCCCCGAGTTCAACGGCGATCTGGCCCGGGGCATCGTTCAGGCGGAGCAGGGCGATGCGGAGATCCTCGGGCAGATGCGGACTGAGGCGCTGGACAACTCCGCGATGACCTCGGCCTACCGGGCGGTCCTCTGTCAGGACATCGACCCTGGAACCAACGGATTCTCGCAGCTCAGGGCCTGGGCTCGGGACGCCGCACGGAGGGCCCCGCACATGCGCGGGACATCGGAGTTCTGGGACATGACGACCGGATGTCTGGGATGGCCCGTCCAGCCGTCCAATCCGCAGCGGCCGGTGCGCATCACCCAGGTGCCGCCCGTTCTGCTGGTCGGGAACACGCATGATCCCGCAACGCCGCTCGTCTGGGCCAAGAGCCTGGCCAGGGGTATCAAGGGGTCACAGGTGCTGACCTATGACGGCGACGGGCACACCGCGTACCTGCGTAACGCCTGCGCGACCGGGAGTGTCGACCGTTACCTGATCTCCGGGACGCTCCCTGTGCCCGGTACGGTCTGCCGCTGAACCCGGCGTGGGCGCCGGTATTCAGTCGCGGCGTCCAACCTGCGGGTAGCCGGTTCGCTCCAGCTTCCCCAGGGTGTCCGGTGCCGCGTTGCTGATCGAGGGTGTGGATGCCGGCTGGGCCGGGGGAACGATGGTTCAGATCATCATGCCGAACCACTGTTCGCGCGCCTGAGGCTGGACACCGACGAGGGTCGAACGCGGGTGATCATCGCCTTGGCGTGCTCGGCCCCCCCCGGGGCACCCGGTCCGCGACGAGGCAGGTGCCCTGGTGGCGGCCGATGAGAGCGGCCCGCCGCGGTGGATGCCGAACAGCTTGACCGCCGTCGCCCGTGTGGCGGGCATCGGCATCCACCGCTCTCAGGCGCGCCGAATTCTGGTCACCGCATCGGATCCGGTTGCTTCAGCGGACCGCCGCGGCCAACCGGCGCGGACCGGTCATCGTCGTCACTGACGATCTGTCCGGCCGTTTCAGCTGACGGGCCCGCCTGACAACTACGGCCAGGGCGGGACCGTCTACATGGGCATGTCAGGCCATGCCTGGCGGTTGATTGTCGTTCTGTGCGAGATTGATCTCGTGAATTCCGAAGATCGGCCTTCGTCGTGGTTCAACGCGCTGTCCAAGCCGCAAAAGGTGACCGCGATCACAATGTCGTTGATCGGCTCCATAGGAGGAGCGGCCTACCTCTGGCTGGGGCCGCCAATGGATCTCGCTCCGGGCTTCCTGATCTTCGCTTACGTGATTCTCAGCCTGATGATCCTCAACGGCATTCCCCGTGTCCACCTGTGGTTCGACGGGCGAGGATTCGTGCTCTATCTGGGTGTCTTCTTCGTCCTCAAAGGGGCGTCAAGAGACCTGGAGACCCCCGCTGTCCGCGTGGGTGTCCTCGTCGCGGGGGTACTGCTGCTGACCTATCTGATCGTCCGCGCCGTACGCGTCGAACGGAGGAAACGGCAGACAGACCGTGCCGATTCGCAAATTCTCTGATGGTCCTACGGCGACATCGCACACCGGTGTAGAGGCCTTTGCCGTACAGACGCTGTGCGTGATCAAGGCCGTCCATCCGCACCGCTGGGCCGTACCGGCCGGCATCTGGCACGCCTTCTCCGAAGCCGCCCAGACCGAGATGTCTGAAAACCGACATCTCGCTGTCGTTCCTGGAACGCTTCCCCAGCCCGCGGTCGACCACCAAGCAGAGTGCCGTCACGACGACGGCTTTCCGCTACACCGGCGGCAGGTCCGGTGCCGAGCTTGTCGAACGACCGCGTCAGACACCCCAGCCAGTGTGAGGTGACTGAACCCTGTGGTCAGTCGTGGGAGCGACGGCGGACGATCGCATCGCTGATCTGCTGTGCCGCGTACAGCTCGGGCGCCACCCACTGCAGGGTCGCGTCGACTGGGTTTCCGGGCTCGGCGATCACCTGCGGCAACGGGTCCTCATCCCGGCCCGGCACCCAGGTCGCAGGGTCCGGCCGCTCAGGCAGACGCTGGAACCGGCCGGTTGGCTTCTCATCGCTCGTCATGATCAGTTAACGCCGTCCACCTTTGCAGGGTTCCTCGGTCGGTGTGGATGTGTCGTTTCAGACACCTCAATCTCTGGAGGCCTCATATGCAGCCGCCCACCGAACCTCGGACTTGTCTTTCACGTGGCCCGCAACCGGGCCTCGCGCTCCACGTGTTCCGGCTCACTTCGGCCACCGTCTTCGTTACCCGACCAGAGTGATCGGCCCGCCTGAAAGCGGGAAGTCGGCGGCTCAGTCAAAGCCGGCGTGCGGGGCGCTGGTGCCCTGCGGTACGCGGAACGGGCCGGAGGAGCCAGGACGGACGTCGAAGTCGAAGATCGCGGTTGGCAGATAGACGGTGGCGCAGGAGTTGGGAATGTCCACCACCCCCGACAACCGGCCTTCGATCGGCGCGGCGCCGAGCAACAGATACGCCTGCTCGGGGCTGTAGCCGAACGCCGTCAGGTAGTCGATCGCGTGCAGACAGGCCCGCTGGTAGGCCAGCTGCGAGTCGAGATAGCGCTGCTCGCCGTCCAGGGTGACGGACACCCCGGAGAAGGCCAGCCACTCGCTGTACTGAGGGTCCGTACGGCCCGGCATGAAGATGGCGTTCTCGCCGACACGGTAGGTCTGCATGCCGTCCTTGATGACGTCGACCCGCAGGTCGATGAAGCCGCCCATCTCGATGGCGCCGCAGAAGGTGATCTCACCGTCGCCCTGCGAGAAGTGCAGGTCGCCGACCGACAGGTTCGCACCGGATACGTACACCGGGTAGAAGATTCGGGAGCCCCGGGTGAGGTTCTTGATGTCCTGGTTGCCGCCGTTCTCTCGCGGCGGTGCGGTACGGGCGGCCTCGGCCGCGATCCGGTCGAACTCGGACGGGGAGACACCGCCGAGGATGGCCTCCCGGGGCTCGGGAGACAGGGCCAGCGGCGGCACCCTCTGCGGGTCTGTGGCTATCAGCGCCGACTCCCGCGCGTTCCACTTCGACAGCAGCGCCGCCGACGGCGCGGTGCCCATGAGCCCGGGGTGGGCGATGCCGGTGAACGACACCGCTGGGATATGGCGTGATGTGGCGACCTGGCCGGAGAAGTCCCAGATCGCCTTGTAGGCGTCGGGGAACTGTTCGGTGAGGAACCCCCCGCCGTTCTTGGTGGGGAAGATCCCGGTGTAACCCCAGCCCTGACCGGCCAGTGGGCCGCTGTCCTCCTGGGGGATGGGCCCCAGGTCGAGGATGTCCACGACCAGCAGGTCACCCGGCTCGGCTCCCTCGACCGCGAACGGGCCGCTGAGCGCGTGCACCTTCATCAACGGGGCGTCACGGACGTCCTCGGCGGAGTCGTCGTTGTGGATCGCGCCGTCGAACCACTCCCGGCAGTGGACCCGGAAGCTGTCGCCGGGCTTGACCCGCGCCACAGGCGGGATCGCGGGGTGCCAACGGTTGTGACCGATCTTGGCCTGGTCGGTGAACTTCTTCGTCGAGTCGAGCGGGAAAATCAACTCTGGCACGGCTGGATTCCTTTCGGCGCTGCGGGACGGTCACGGCCTCGGCAGGCGGGCGGTGGCGGGATGGACGGCCACCGCGCCTCCGGTACGGCGCCGTGGCAGGGACGTGACGACTTCGGGCTCGGAGGCGCTGCGCTCCGCGCGCTGCAACTGCGCGGACACGGCGGTCGGAATGCGCGCCAGCATCGGCGCTGAGAACGTCCGAACAGAGGCCGCGCCGCAGTCTGGGCACGGCACCGTAGCGGGTGCGGTGCCGATCGGAAAAACGGCCTCAATTTCGGAGCAATGCGGACATCGGTATGCATATGCCGCCATAGCAAGCGCCCTTCGAGCGAATTCAATCCGGTCCACCCCGGTCGTGATCCCTCTCTACCGATGTGACCTCGGGAAACAGTCTCAGAGTCGGATGTATCCGCAATTTAATGTGTGAATTGGATGTAATCCATCTCGCTTCCGTCAACTTGCTCACGCAGTAAGGTAGATCGCTTGGTTCATGAGCGGAAATGCGGTGATATGTTCTTTCGTGCTGAATAAGTGAATTATCTCCTGTTTGCCATCCGGCTCTCCTGAGCAGCCGTGACCCATCCCGCGGCCATTTGAGCTGGCTGTCGGGGGTCCGAGGGCGGTTTCAGGTCGGTCGTCGGTGGAGGTCGATCAGGGTGTCGAGGGTCTGGGTGATCCGTTCGCGGAGTTCGACGGGGGCGAGGACCTCGGCGCCGAGTTTGAGGAGTTCGGGGAGGGCCCGTTCGACGGACCCGATCGGGATGGTCACCCGCGTCCAGCCGTCGGGATCCGGGGGCGTGGAGGCCCGCCGTACGGCGTGGACCACGGCCGGTTCCATGAGGTGGGGCGGCCGGTCGAGGGCGTTGGGGGAAAGACGGAGCGTCGTCTCCCCCCGGTGTCGGCGCGCGTCGCAACACTCCAGGTAGGTCCGCCAGGTTGAACCGCTCGTCGAGGACGTCGAGGTCCGGGATTCGCGGGACTCGGTAGGTACGGATCCGTTCGGCGTCGCCGGCCACGAGATACCGCCCACGCGGGCTCGCGGAGACGGTGGAAACACGTGGTTACCCTGAAGGCCGTACCTGTGCTTCGGGAGGGTGCGTGTCGCGTCGTGACCGGCGAGGTCTCCGTCGGCTGCCCGACTGGGTGGGCAGGGAGCTGTCCGAGAGGGAAGCCGCTGACCTGATCGCCTCTGGCGAGATGGTGGAGGTGCGCCATGACCCTGACTGGCTGGCTCAGGGAATGGCCGCCTTGCGAGAGCGACGGGAGAGGTACGCCGCCGAGTGGGAGAGCGGTCAAATGGTGGACTATCAGGCAGTCGCCGCCAGGCGTGACCGTCTCATGCCTGTCAAGACCGAGTACCGCCGTCGCCGGAGAAGCGACTGACCACCCGGCTAGAGCTTGGTGACCGAGCCCTGTCCTGCCGATGAAGGACTTGGCGCTGAGGCGGATGGCCAGGAGCTTCCGGGTTGACCTCCATGGCGTGGGTCCCTCGATCCAGCCATGGAGGTGTTCGTCCACGGTGATCGTGCTCACCGAGATGGACCAGGGAAGACGGGAACGGTTCTGCTCTGCGCGGATTGGACTGAACTTGGGGGTGGCGTCTCCTTAAGGTGAGGTATGGCCTCTTCCGTTCCGCCGCTGCGTCCGGCGATCGTTCGGACCGACTCCAAGCCGTCTCCGGTTCGCGAGCCGTTGTGGCGGCACGCGCTCGGTGAGTGTCTCAGAGGTCTTCGTCACGAGCGGGGCGAGAAGCTGAGCGAGACGGCACGTCGTGCCGGGGTCTCGCCGCAGTATCTCTCCGAGATGGAACGGGGCGTCAAGGAGCCGTCGAGCGAGATGATCGCCGCGGTCGCCGGAGCGCTGGATGTGACCCTGATCGACCTGACCCTCGCGGTCTCCGAGAGCCTGCGGTCCGCGCAGAGCGGCGTGTCGAGAGGCGCCACCTGCTCGGCGGCGTACGCCCTGGCCGCGTAGCCGCCGGATCACCTGCGAGCGGGCGAACGCTCCTCGATGATCTGGTCGATGAGCCCGTACTCCAGGGCCGAGGCCGCGGTGAACACGCGGTCGTGGTCGGTGTCGGCGCGGAGGGTCTCGACCGTCTGACCGGTGTGCCGTGACAGGATGCGCTCGATGTCCGCTCGGACACGGACGACCTCGTCGGCCTGCAGGATGAGGTCGGGGATCGTTCCGCGCCCCTGGGCGGCGGGCTGGTGCAGGATCACCCGTGCGTGCGGGAGGGCGGCGCGCTTTCCCTCGGTGCCCGCGGCGAGAAGGACGGCGCCGACCGCCACGGCCTGTCCGACGCAGGTCGTCGAAACCCGCGGGCGGATGTAGCGCATGGTGTCGTATATCGCGAGCATCGCGCTCGGGTCCCCGCCCTCACAGTTGATGTAGAACTGTATTTCGGCCTCGGGGTTGTCCGACTCCAGGAAAATCAGCTGCGCGATGAGGGCGTTCGCGACGCCGGCGTCGATCGCGGTGCCCAGATAGACGATTCGCTCGGTGAGCAGGTGCGAGTAGACATCCATGATGCGCTCGCCACGAGGGTTCTGGGCGATGACGTTCGGGATCGTGTATGTGCTCACTGGCCGACTCCTCCGGTGATGCCGAAACCGGTTCGGGGGCGATTGTGTGGTGCGATCTCGTGGAAGTCCTGAACGATCGCGTCTATGAAGCCGTATTCCAGTGCCTCCTGCGCCGTGTACCAACGGTCGTGCAGAGAGTCCTCGAATATGCGCTCGACGGACTGCCCCGTGTCCGCGGCGATGAGACCGAGCACCGTGTCGCGAGTGTGCCGCAGGTCACCGGCCTGCAGTTCGATGTCGACCGCGGTGCCACCGATTCCCGCCGAGCCCTGGTGCATCAGGACGCGTGAATGCGGCAGGGCGCGGCGCTTTCCCCTGGCTCCCGACGAGAGCAGGAACTGTCCGGCGCTGTAGGCGATGCCCAGGACGAAGGTCGACACATCACAGGGAATGAGTCGAATGACGTCGCGAATGGCGAGCATCGAGGGAACGGAACCGCCCGGGGAGTGAATCCAGAGCGCGATGTCCGTTGACGCGTCCTGCGTGGCGAGTGCTATCAGTTGCGTGGCCAGCAGGGTCCCGTTGTCGTCATCGAGAGGGCCGTCGAGAACGAGGACACGCTGTTCGTAGAGTTCGCGCCTCACCCGCGTGTCGAAAAGCGGAGGATTCGATTTTTCGCTCATGCGTCCATCCTGTGAGGTGACCAGGACCGGCGTCGACACGATCCGCCTGGGGCAGATCTGCTCTGAGCAGCGTGGGTTCGGTTTCCGGCCCGGTGAACCCCCGCCATCCCGCGGCGCCGGTGGCCTGTTCGACGAGGCGGCGGGAGCGGATGAGGGCTGCGGCGACAGCGACGAAGGAGGAGAAGCGGTCTGCCCGGCGTTCGTAGCGGCGCGGGGACGGCGGCATGCCGGCTCGACAGCCCGGAGCCGGTTGGACGCGGTGCCTCGGCGACCGGCGGTGGGTCGTCGTGGCATCCGAAGGGTCAGGGCTTCCCCGCGACCGGTTGCCCGGCATCGAAGCCGGGGGCCGGGGCGTGGAGTATCGCGGGCAGGAGGACGGAGTCGACGATCTCGGTGATCGCGTCCTCGCCCGGCGGCCGGCCGTACAGCACGATCTCGTTGCGGATCAGGTCGAGCGGGAGTGTGGTCACGCGTGAGGGCAGGAGGACGGGGAGGATCTCGTTCCGCTCGACGGCTCGCCGGACTATGGTCGCGACCTGTTGTCCTCGGGTCGTGACGGTCAGCCGGGCGCGCAGGGCGTGGGCGGCCTCCGGGTCACGGGCTGTCTCGGCCGTCATCCCGGCGAGGACCTCGCCGTGCACGGAGCCGAATCGGTGGGTGATCTGCCGCATCATGGCGAGCAGGTCGGTTCGCAGCCCGCCGGTGTCCGGTGGTTCGGCGTCGGGGGGAGCCGCGTGGTCGAGGGCCGCGAGTGCTAGTCGCGCGCGGGTGGGCCAGCGGCGGTGGATCACCGGTCGGCTGGTGCCCGCTCTGGCGGCCACGGCCTCCATGGTCAGTTTGGCGTAGCCCCCTTGGGTCAGTAGGTCCCAGGTGGCGTTGAGGATGGCCTGCTCCAACCGTTCTCCGCGCCGTCGGCCCATCGCACACCCCTTGGGAACGGTTTATGTTAGATGCAGTCCGCATCTTATCCGCCGTGCGCGAAGGTGAGGCGTGATGGCTGTGCGTGAGAACCATGTCCTGGATGTGGCCGGAGCCCGCATCCACTACGAGGTTCGCGGTTCGGGGCCGGTGCTTCTGCTGATCCCCGGGAGCAACGGCGACGCCGGTTTCTTCGACGCCATGGCCGATCGGCTGGCCGACCGTCATACGGTCGTCGGCTATGACCGGCGAGGCTTCTCCCGGAGTTTCGCCCAGGAGGAGCCCGCGGGGTGGATCGAGACGCACGTCGAAGACGCGCGCCGCCTGATCGGTGCCGTCTCCGGGGAACCGGTCCGCGTCTTCGCCACAAGCGCGGGAGCCGTCATCGGGCTCGACCTCATCGGCCGGCATCCTCGGCTGGTCAGCAGGCTCGTGGCCCACGAACCGCCCATCTTCGAGGTTCTGCCGGACGCCCCGCGTTGGCGAGCCTTCTTCGAGGAGGTCGGCGCGACCCATCGGCGCGAGGGGCAGGAGGCGGCGATGCGGCGATTCCTGGCGGGCATCGGGGTCGCCGAGGCTCGGCGACCGGCCGATCCCGATCCGGAACTGCTCGCCCGCATGTCCGGGAACACGCTCACCATCCTGACCCAGGAGGTGCCCAACGCTCCCGGCTACCATCCGGACTTCGCCGCGCTTGACGCGTGGCGTGATCGCGTCGTCCTGGCGGGTGGCCGGGACTCCCGTGCCCACTTTCCCTACCGGCCGGCCGCCGTGCTCGCGGCCCGGTGGAATCGGCGGGTCGTCGACCTTCCGGGGGACCACCTGGGTTACTGGTCTCGCCCCGATGAGTTCGCCGCCGCTCTGGAGGGCTGCATGACCGCGTGACCCGGGACTTTCGATGGCTTTTGGCGGAAACCCCGTTATGGCTTCAGGGGTGTTCGGCTCCGGATCGGAGTGCTTGGGGGTCGCCGATCTCGGTTGGAACCAAAGGTAAAGGTCCTGAGGATCGCCGCTCGGCGATAGGTTTGTGTGGGTTCTCATTTTTGAGAAGTGAAGGCTGTGGTCAAGCGGTTGGTGGATGCGCCTGCCGTACGTCTGTCCCCGTAAGTTCTCTCGATCCTCGGAGGTCAACGTGCCTGAAGTACGACGTCTCATCCTCGTGGCGGCGGTTGGTGCCGGTGCGGTCGCCATGGCTCTGACCTCGACGTCCATTGTCAGCGCGACCGGCCCGTCACCTGCGGACACCGCGACGGTCACGCCTCGGGAGAAGGAGCTTCTGCAGTCGGACAAACCGGTGACGATAACCGTGGACCCCGCCACCGGCCAGGTGCTGGGAGTTTCGGAGGGGAAGCCGTCGAATCTCGGCGGGAGGACGGTGAACGTGGATCCGCTTACCGGTCAGGTACTGTCGCCGTCCACGAACGGGAAATAATTCCGGTGAATCCCGTCTCCGGTTTCGACGGTCCGTGAGTCGACGTTCTCCATACGCAGAGCGGGAAGGCTCGGCCTCCCCGCTCTCGATCGCTCAATGTGAGCGATGGCATCGCTCGGTCATGTCCTCACCGGTGGCTCAGTAGAGAGTGACGCTGGTGCCGGTGACGAGCGAACCGTTGAAGTTGACGTAGCTGTTGGGACCCCACGGGCCGCTGCAGGGCGACGATCCCTGATAGGTCCAGCAGGCCCGGCCCTTGTAGTTGCCGGTGTTGAAGTAGGACCGGTAGGGCCAGCTTCCGGTCTTCGTGCCCGCGCTGCCGTAGAACCCCTGGTGCGCGTACGGGACCTGGCCGGACGCGTAGCAGAAGTCACCCGAGTTGCAGATGTTGTGCTGGCTGATCGCGGGGGTGGAGATGGCTCCCTCGGTCACCGACAGCACCTTGCCGGTTCGCGGGTCCACCGAGAGCGTGTGCGGGGTGTCGGACTTGAGGAGTTCGAGCTGCTGCGGACTGAGGGCCGAGACGTCGGCGGACGCCGGAATCGGAGTGGAGTCCGCGGCCATGGCGGTGTGAGGTGAGAGCAGTGCCGTCGCGGCGGCAGCGGCGCCGACAATGGAAGCCAGCATAATTCGGCGTGACTTTAACACGTGCAACCTCCGGTGGTAGGCGATAAAGGCGGGCTGGAATTAAAAACTCGCCTTCGCACTCCTCGAACATATCTCTCCCGCCGTCGAACGCGGCGTGACGTGGATCACAATTCATATTGTGTTCCGCTCGTCGCCGCAGGTGGCAGGGGTGTTCCATTCGGGCACCGTCGGTGAGAATCGCAGCTCATCGCAGCCGTTCTCGCGGATTTACGGCCTTCGACTGGCGGTGATTATCACGGAGGGTGTGAGTGTTAATTCCATTTCGTGATTTCCCTGGTTTCTGGCCGGTGGTTCCCGGGCGGCTCGAAAAGGCATTTCGGTCCCGCCGCGGCCGATGGCGCCTTCTGGCGCGAGCCGGGGCTTTCCGCGACCGATCTCATCGCCAGGCTGGGTGACGGACTTTGGAAGCCGAAGGCGACGCCGCTCCCGTGAGGGGCGCTTGACGGGGCGGGAGGCGTCCGTGAGGATCTGTGGGCTTCGGCTCTTTCGTGGTAGTCGTCCTAAATGGGGTGATTGTCTTGGCTGAAACTCCGCTGTGGCTTCAGGGGCGTTCGGCCGTGGTCGCGGCCGCGGATCCGAGTGAGTGGCGGGACGGCCTGCCCGACTACGACCTCTCGCACGAAGTCATGCCGCGGCAGCGGACGCACCACTTCGAGCCCGGTTCGCTGGAGGCCGTGGTCGAGGGGATCGTGCAGGTCTTCGAGATGGAGGTCTCGCACAAGAAGGATCCGGCGACCTGGGTGTCGATGGTCGCCGACCGTTTCCGGACCAACGTCAACGGAGGTCCGTGGGCCACCGCGGCGGACATCGCGGAGATCGGCAGCTACAACGTCCTGATCGGCGACAGCGTCTTCTACCCGACCGGGCGGGAGACCTTCGACTCCTCGCACCGGATGTTCCACAGGGCGTTTCCCGGAGGATTCTTCTGGGAGGTGCTCGAAGTTCTCACCCCGCCGCCGACCGTCACCGTCAAATGGCGCCACTGGGGCGTCTTCGAGGGTGAGTACCACGGTTTCCAGCCCACCGGGCAGACGATCGAGATGTACGGCGTCAGCATCGCCAAGCTGTCCGACGACCTCAGGCTGGTGGAGGTCGAGCACTACTACGACCCCAACGACTTCCTCAGCAGACTGACCGGTGGCTGTCCGGTGGCGCACAGGGAGTCGTGACCGGCCCGCCGCCCCGGCGGCGGCGGTGCTTTGCCCCGATGAAGCCGGTCTGTCCGCGTCGGGCGCGTGCCTCCGGTGCGGCCGGTCGGGCCGCGGGGGAGCCGCCCCGGTGCGGCCGGTCGGGCCGCGGTGGGATATGCCCCGGTGAGGCCAGCCCGGTCGTGGGGAGCCCGCTCGCGCCGCTCACGGTGCGGCCGGTCCGGTCGGGTCAGCGGCCGGCCACGGTGAAGTTCGGCAGTGCCTCCAGGCTCCGGGCGACCGCCGCGAAGCCGTAGTCGAGCATTTCGCGTTCGTAGCGTTCGACGGCGGGCAGCAGGTCGCTCTCGCCCCGGTGGACCTCGGTGAGCCGGCGGCAGAGCAGGGCCGCGTCACGGAAGGCGGTGTTCGCGCCCTGGCCGCCGCTCGGCGGCATGACGTGGACGGCGTCGCCCAGCAGGGTCACCCGGCGGGTTCCCCAGTGCGGCACCGGCCGCGCGTAGCCGACCTTCAGCGGCGAGCTGTTCACCACGTCGGACCGCTCGACCAGTTCGACCAGGTCCGGGTGCCAGCCGTCGATCAGGGTCAGCAGCAGGTCGCGGGTCGCGGCCCAGTCGTCGGGCAGGCGCTCGACGCGCTCGGGCAGGAACGCGGCCCAGCGCAGGTAGCTCTCGGTGGCGGGCAGTTCGACGTCGGGGGCGAGTTCGGCGGCGGCCAGGTGCGGCGGGCGGCGGAACTCCATCTTGCCGAGCAGCATGCTCATGTCCGGGCCGCGCACCACGGTGCCGAACCCCGGCACCAGAACGGCGAGGCGCTCGGTGAGCGGGGTGCGCCCGAGCAGGCCGTTGCCGCCCAGCGTGACGACCGAGGCGTCGGGCAGCAACCGGCGGCGGACCGCAGAGCCGACTCCGTCGGCGCCGACCAGGAGGTCACCGGTGGCCGTGCCGCCGTCGGCGAAGACCGCCCGCACGGTGTCGTCGGGCAGCTCGACGTACTCGACCAGCCGCCTGCCGTACTCGATCCGGTCGGAGAGACCGGCCAGCAGCAGGTGTCGCAGCACGTGCCGGTCGGTGGCCATGCCGTCGTCGATCGGACCGAGTTGGCCGATCACGTTGAGGTGCTGGTCGACGACCGGCCGTTCCCCGGACAGCTCTCCTGTGGTGGCCTCCAGCAGGCCGTGCAGCCGCCGCGGCAGGCATTCGCGTAGCGCGGCGAGGCCCGCGCCGCCGATGCCGATCCGGAAACCCTGGTAGCGGCTGTGGGCGCCCGTCTCCCGCTCGTGGATCCGCACGTCGATCCCGGCCTGGACCAGCCCCTGTGCCAGGCACAGTCCGCCGATGCCCGCCCCGATCACCAGAACCCGCATGGTGGCTCCCTTGACTTGAACATTGCTCAATTGAGCGGTGTTCAAGTTACTTGGTCGGTGTTCAAGTGGCAAGCTCTCCGTGGAGGACGAGGAGAAGGGGGAAGTGGATGCCGCTCCGGCAGGCCGATGTGCTCCGAGGCGCGATGGAGCTGCTCGACGAGGTGGGTCTCGACGAGCTGACCACCCGCAGGCTGGCGGACCGGCTCGGCGTCCGGGTGGGCGCCCTGTACTGGCACTACCCGAGCAAGACCGCCCTGCTGGACGCCCTGGTCGAGCGGATCGTCGACGAGATGCTCGCCGAGCCCATCGCGGAGCAGGACTGGGCGGGCCGGCTGCGGGAGCTGGCCGTACGGGCTCGCTCGACCATGCTGGCGCACCGGGACGGCGCCCGGCTGGTGGCCTCCTTCAGCGTGCTGCCGGCCTCGGCCGTGACCTACTTCCAGGCGCTGGTCGACTCGCTGCGTACGGCGGGCGTCCCGGAGCGGGACGCGGAGCTCGGCGCGGACCTGCTGACGAGCTTCACGAACGGTTTCACGCTGGAGGAACAGGCCCGGCAGGCCAAGATATGGCCCCGTGACCGGCGCGACGAGACCTTTCTCAGTGAGCTGGACATTCTCATCAACGGCATCCGGGTGAGCCTTCTGGAGAAATGACGGGCCCGCGGCCGGTGCCGGTCAGGTGGCCTGATCCGCGTACGGCGGCTCGGCTCGGCCGCTGTCGTACTGCGGTGGACAAAACAGGCAGATGGGCAAACGTGCGAATCGCGGAGCGCCGGAGGCCCCGGCCGTGGAGCCGTGGGCCTCCCGCCTCTCGACGGCTCTCTCGACGGCTATGGACGCGTCGGCCGGTCGCCGACGTGCGCGCCGGCTCCTGTTCCCGTGTACTCGCGGTGCTTGCGCAGGCCGCTGAGACCCAGGAGGCCGACCAGCCCCAGCAGGCCCCAGAGACCGGTTTTGTCGCCGCTGTCCCTGTTGCTGTTGTTGTTCTGTGGTGCGGGAGTGGGCTGGCTTTGGGTGACCGGTGCGGCCAGTGAGTCGGTCGCCGCTGTGGCGGCGGGCCCAAGCGTCAGGAAGAAGGCTAGGCCCAGTCCGGTAAGCGTTTTACGCATGGAGTTCTCCCGTCTTGCTTCTGGTGAGAGTCCGGAAGTCGCCCGTCGGTCCCCTTCGTAGGAGATTCTGGCGACGCGATGTCCGTTTTCCCTCGTCAGAGGCGCCCATACCGCCCAAATCAGGTGTCAAACATCCCGGCTCTCATATACCGTCTTATAGACATTTAGTGGATTTATTATCCAAGCATTGGTTTTTCGCTTATTTATCGTGAAATGGTGAGCGGGCTGGGCGTGTCATCGTAAACGGATCTTCTAGGGGGGCCGCCCCTGGACATCCACACCGAGCGGGAGCCGGAGGGGAACCCGGGTGGCCGAGGCGGCAGGTGACGCGCGATCCGTACGGAGGCAGGGGACACAGGGCCCGCGGGGAGAGGTCCAAGGTCCCTGTCCCGGGGACGTACCGGCCGGAAACGCTGTGTGTCGACCACCGTGCCCTGGGCGGCACGGCGACACACAGTGGAGGAAACCATGAGTGCGGGAGACGCGCCGGACAGGCGTCCGGCGCTGATGCTGACCCTGGCCACGGCCGGTTTCGCGATCAACTTCTGGGCGTGGGCGCTGCTCAGCCCGCTGGCGCCGAGGTTCAAGGAGGCCCTGCACCTGAGCCCCTTCCAGCAGGCGCTGGTGGTGGCGGTGCCGGTGGTCGTCGGCTCGCTCGGCCGCGTCCCGGTCGGCGCGCTGACCGACCGGTACGGCGGTCGCGTCATGTTCCCGCTGGTGTCGCTGGCGACCGTCGTCCCGGTGCTCTACCTGGGGCTGGCCGGGCAGACGTCCCTGGCCGGGCTGCTGGTCGGGGGCTTCTTCCTCGGCGTCGGCGGCACGACCTTCGCGATCGGTGTGCCGTTCGTCAACGCCTGGTTCCCGCCCGCGCGGCGCGGCCTGGCCGTCGGCGTGTTCGGCGCGGGCATGGGCGGCACCGCGATCAGCGCGCTGACCACGGTCAAGCTGGTCGACGTCGGCGGAGGCGCGACCCCGTTCACGGTCACCGCCGTCGTGCTCTGCGGGTACGCGGCGGTCGCGGCGCTGCTGCTGCGGGACGCGCCGGGCCGTACGGTGCCGGTCGAGTCGATGGCGCGGCGGCTGGGGGCCACGCTCCGGCTGCGGGTGACCTGGCAGGCCTCGGCGCTCTACGCGGTGGCCTTCGGGGGGTATGTGGCGTTCTCGGTCTATCTGCCGGCCTACCTCAAGACCGCCTACGCGCTGGACCAGGCCGACGCCGCCAACCGGATGGCCGGGTTCGTGCTGCTCGCGGTGCTGATGCGCCCGGTCGGCGGGTGGCTGTCGGACCGGTTCGCGCCGACCAGGGTGCTCGCCTGGACACTGGTCGTCGTCGTGGCCGGTGCCACGGTCCAGGCGTTCACCCCCGGCCTGGCGCCCCTCGGGACGGTCGCGTTCCTGTCCATGGCCGCGGCGCTCGGCGCGGGCAGCGGCGCGACGTTCGCCCTGGTGGCGCTGCTCGCCCCGGCGAACAAGGTCGGCTCGGTCACCGGGATCGTGGGCGCCGCGGGCGGTCTGGGCGGGTTCGTGCCGCCGCTGCTGATGGGCGTCATCTACGGCTGGTACGGCAGCTACGCCCTCGGCCTGGGGCTGCTGGCCCTGGTCGCGCTGGCCGCCCTGCTGCTGGACACCACCGCCGTCGCCAGGACGGCCCGCCGCGCCATGCGTCCGCGCCTGGTCGAAGGGTCGGAGGCGTCCGGGACTTAGGACCCGGCTGATCGGGACCCTCGGCACCTGACGTGCGACCCGGTGCCACGGGAGCCTGAGTACGCGTCCCGCGATCGAAGGAGTGCAGCACCGTGTCACCACACCCCCAGACCCCCGCGACGGACTCGGTGCCCGGCGTGGCGCCGCTGCTGGCCGCACGTCGCTTCCTGACGAAGGAGACGGTCGGCGACGGGGGACGGACCCTGCACCAGATCGACCGCGGCTCCTGGGAGACGTTCTACCGGGACCGGTGGCGCTACGACCGGGTGGTCCGTTCGACGCACGGCGTCAACTGCACCGGCTCGTGCTCGTGGAACGTGTTCGTGAAGGACGACCTCATCACCTGGGAGCACCAGGCGACGGACTATCCGACGACGGGCCCCGACGCGCCGGACTACGAACCCCGTGGCTGCCCGCGCGGGGCGTCCTTCTCCTGGTACGAGTACTCGCCGTCCCGGGTACGGCACCCCTACGTGCGCGGGGCGCTGGCCGAGATGTTCCGCGAGTCGCTGGAGCGCCTCGGCGACCCGGTGCTCGCCTGGGCCGACATCGTCGAGAACCCCATGAAGGCGCAGGCCTACAAGAGCCGGCGGGGCCGGGGCGGCTTCGTGCGGGCCTCGTGGGAGGAGGCAATCACCATGATGGCCGCCGCCCACGTCCACACCACGAAGAAGTACGGCCCGGACCGCGTCGTGGGCTTCTCGCCGATCCCGGCGATGTCGATGGCGTCCTTCGCCGCGGGCACCCGGTACCACGCGCTGCTCGGCGGCACACTGTTGAGCTTCTACGACTGGTACGCCGACCTGCCCGTCGCCTCCCCGCAGATCTGGGGCGACCAGACCGACGTGCCCGAGGCCGGAGACTGGTGGAACTCCACCTACCTGATGATGTGGGGCTCCAACATCCCGGTGACCAGGACCCCGGACGCGCACTTCCTGGCCGAGGCCCGCTACCGGGGCACCAAGGTCGTGGCCGTCAGCCCCGACTACGCAGACAACGTCAAGTTCGCCGACGACTGGCTCGCGCCGCACCCCGGCACCGACGGCGCCCTGGCGATGGCCATGGGCCACGTCGTCCTCACCGAGTTCTTCCGCGACCGCCAGGTGCCGTACTTCACCGACTACGTCCGCCGCTACACCGACCTGCCCTTCCTCGTCACGCTCAGGAGAAGGGACAACGGCGCCTGGACCTCCGACCGTTTCCTGACCGCCAAGGACCTCGGCGACGAGGACCAGGGCGCGGCGCACCGGACGGTGTTCCTCGACGAGCGCACGGGCGAGCCGGTCGTGCCGAACGGCTCACTCGGGTTCCGGTACGGCGAGCGGGACGCGGGCCGGTGGAACCTCGACCTCGGCGAGGCCGTACCGGCGCTGGGCCTGCTCGGCACGACCGAAGAGGCCGTCGAGGTCGAGCTGGCCAGGTTCGACGTCGGGGACACCGAGGGCGGCGCCGTGATGCGCAGGGGAGTGCCGGTCACCCGGATCGGCGGCCACCTCGTGACGACCGTGTTCGACCTGCTCATGGCCCAGTACGGCGTGCGCCGCGGTGACCTGCCGGGGAGCTGGCCGAACGGCTACGACGACGCCGAGGAGCCCAACACCCCGGCCTGGCAGGAACGCGTCACCGGGGTTCCCGCGGCCCTCGCCGCCCGGATCGCCCGGGAGTTCGCACGCAACGCCGAACGCAGCAGGGGCCGTTCCCTGATCGTCCTGGGCGCCGGGGCCAACCAGTGGTTCCACTCCGACATGACCTACCGGGCGTTCATCTCGCTCGTCCTGCTGACCGGCTGCCAGGGCGTCAACGGCGGCGGCTGGGCGCACTACGTCGGCCAGGAGAAGGCCAGGCCGCTGACCGGCCAGCAGCACATGTCCTTCGCCTTCGACTGGCAGCGCCCGATGCGGCACCAGGCCGCCACGCCGTACTGGTATCTGCACACCGACCAGTGGCGCTACGAGCGGGTGCCCGCCGACGAGCTGGCCTCGCCGCTGGGCACCGGCAGGTTCGCCGGGATGACGTTCGCGGACACCGTCGCCGCTGCCCAGCGGATGGGGTGGAGCCCCGGACACCCGGCCTTCGACCGCAACCCCCTCGACCTCACCGACGAGGCCGCGGCGGCGGGCCGTACGGTCCAGGAGCACATCGTGGAAGAGCTGAAGGCCGGGCGGCTCGGGGCGGTCGCCGACGACCCGGACGACCCGGCGAACTTCCCCCGCTGCCTCACCCTGTGGCGGGCCAACCTGCTCGGCTCCTCGGGCAAGGGCAACGAGTACTTCATGCGGCACCTGCTCGGCGTCGACTCCCTCGCCCGGGCGGAGGAGTGCGAACCCGGCGAACGGCCCCGCGACGTGGCCTGGCGTGCGGAGGCGCCGACCGGGAAGCTGGACCTGCTCACCGCGATCGACTTCCGGATGACCAACACCGGGCTGCACGCCGACCTGGTCCTGCCCGCCGCCACCTGGTACGAGAAGCACGACATCTCGACCACGGACATGCACCCGTTCGTGCACGCGTTCAGCCCGGCCGTCGAACCGCCCTCGGACGCGCACACCGACTACGACACCTTCCTCGCCCTCGCCGACCGGGTCAGTGAACTCGCCGCCGTCCACCTCGGCGTACGGCGTGACGTCCTGGCGGTGCCGTTGCAGCACGACACCCCCGACGAACTCGCCACCCCCGGCGGCCGGGCCAGGGACTGGAAGGCCGGGGAGTGCGAGCCCGTCCCCGGCGTGACCATGCCGAAGCTCGTGGAGATCGAACGCGACTACACGCTGATCGGCGCCAAGATGCGGGCGGTCGGCCCGCTGCTCGACACCCTCGGCACGACCACCAAGGCCATCACCGTGGACGTCACCCCGGAGATCGCCTACCTCGCCGAGCGCAACGGCGTCGTCGCCGACGGCCCGTTCGCCGGACGCCCGTCGCTGGCGACCGCCGACCGGATGTGCGAGGCGATCCTGGCGCTGTCGGGCACCACCAACGGGCGGGTGGCCGCCGCCGGGTTCGCCGCCCTGGAGGCGCGCACCGGGCAGCCGTTCGCCGACCTGATCGAAGGCCACGAGGACGACCACATCACCTACCCGGACACCCAGGCCGCGCCGCAGCCGGTGTTCACCAGCCCGGAGTGGTCCGGCTCGGAGAAGGGCGGCCGCCGCTACTCGCCGTTCACCCTCAACGTCGAACGGTCCAAGCCGTGGCACACCCTCACCGGCAGGCAGCACTTCTTCGTCGAGCACGACTGGGTCGCCGAACTGGGCGAACAGCTGCCCGCCTTCCGGCCGCCGCTGAACATGGCGCGTCACTTCGGCAGGCCCGGCGAGGTCGTCGACGGCGGCGTGACGGTACGGTTCCTCACCCCGCACGCCAAATGGTCGATCCACTCGATGTACCACGACAACGAGCTGATGCTCGCGCTGTCCCGGGGCGGGCCGGTCATCTGGATGAGCGTCGAGGACGCCGCGAAGATCGGCGTCAGGGACAACGAGTGGATCGAGGCGCACAACCGCAACGGCGTCGTCGTCGCCCGTGCCGTGGTCAGCCACCGGATGCCCGAGGGCACGGTCTTCCAGTACCACTCGCCGGAGCGGACGGTGAACGTGCCCAAGGCCGAGAGGAACGGCCGCCGCGGCGGCTACCACAACTCGATGACCCGGCTGCTGGTCAAGCCGACCCACCTCGCGGGCGGACACGCCCAGCTCACCTACGCCTTCAACTACTACGGCCCGATCGGCAGCCAGCGCGACGAGATCACGGTGATCCGCCGTCGTTCGCAGGAGGTGGAGTACTGATGAGAATCCGTGCGCAGGTCGCGATGGTGATGAACCTCGACAAGTGCATCGGCTGTCACACCTGCTCGGTGACGTGCAAGCAGACCTGGACCAACCGCGAGGGCACCGAGTACGTCTGGTTCAACAACGTCGAGACCAAGCCCGGCATCGGCTACCCCAAGCACTACGAGGACCAGGACCGCTGGCACGGCGGGTGGCGGCTCGACCGCAAGGGCAGGCTGGTCCTGCGCTCCGGCGGCCGGATGAAGCGGCTGAGCCGCATCTTCGCCAACCCGGACCTGCCGTCGATCGACGACTACTACGAGCCCGCGACGTTCGACAAGGACATCCTGGTCGGCGCGCCCGCCGGCCTGAAGGACACCCCGGTCAAGAGGCCGTACTCCGCGCTGACGGGTGAGCCGATGGCCGTGGAGTGGGGGGCGAACTGGGAGGACGGCCTCGGCGGGGCGCACGAACGGGCGGACCGGGACCCGAACATCACCCGGATGCCCGCCGAGGCCGCGGCGAAGGTCAGGTTCGAGTTCGAGAAGACCTTCATGTTCCACCTGCCCCGGATCTGCGAGCACTGCCTCAACCCGGCCTGCGTTTCGGCCTGCCCGTCGGGCGCGATGTACAAGCGGGAGGAGGACGGCATCGTCCTCGTCGACCAGGACAGGTGCCGGGGCTGGCGGATGTGCGTCTCGGCGTGCCCGTACAAGAAGGTGTACGTCAACCACGCCACCGGCAAGGCCGAGAAGTGCACCTTCTGCTTCCCGAGGATCGAGGCGGGTCAGCCGACCATCTGCTCGGAGACGTGCGTGGGACGGCTCCGCTACCTCGGCATCGTCCTCTACGACGAGGACGCCGTCCTCGCCGCCGCGTCGGTGCCGGACGAGCACGACCTGCTCGACGCCCAGCGCGAGGTCTTCCTCGACCCCCACGACCCGGCGGTACGGCGGGCGGCCCGCGACGCCGGGATGCCCGAGGAGTGGGTCGAGGCCGCGAGGCTGTCGCCGGTGTGGCGGCTGATCAGCGAGTACCGGATCGCGTTGCCGTTGCACCCGGAGTACCGGACGCTGCCGATGGTCTGGTACGTCCCGCCGCTCTCGCCGGTGCTCGACGCGACCGGCGCGGCGGGCCGTGACGACACCGACGCCGACGACGTCTTCCACACCATCAGGGACCTGCGCATCCCGGTCGAGTATCTCGCCGAGCTGTTCACCGCGGGCGACGCCGACGCCGCCGCCGGGGTCCTGATGAAGCTGGCCGCGATGCGTTCGTACATGCGGGCCAGGACCCTGGACGGCACGGTCGCCGAGGAACTGCTCGACGGCATCGGGATGACGGCCGAACAGGTCGAGTCGATGTACCGGCTGCTCGCGATCGCCAAGTACGACGAGCGGTACGTCATCCCGACCGCCTACAGCAGGGACGCCGCCGCCCTTGAGGCCCAGGCCGCCGCGTCAGGCGGTTGTTCCCTGGACTGCGAAGGAGGCCCGGGCATGGGCGGTTCCGGCGCGGCCGGGTTCGGTGCGGGTGGTTCCGGGGCGGGCGGTCCTGGCGCGGGCGGTTCCGGAACGGACGGCTCTGGCGCGGGCGGTCCTGGGGCGGGCGGTTCCGGAGCGGACGGCTCTGGCGCGGGCGGTCCTGGCGCGGGTGGTTCCGGGGCGGGTGATGCCGAGCGGGTCAGGGCCGTGACCGAGCGCTTCCACCTCGTCGAGGGCGGTGCCGACGACGTGCACGTCGGAAGACAGGGACTCACGACACGACGCCCCGACGGCCGGACGGGCCTGACCATCGACCCCCTGCGGGACCGGTCATGACCACACCCCCGACCAACACGACCTTCACGATGACCCCGGTGACCCCGATGACCGCGACCACCAGGATCCCGGTGCCCGTGATCGACGTGACTTTGACGGCCGTCACCGATGCGGCCCCCATGCCCGTGATCGACACGGCCCCGGCCGCCATGGGCACGGCCTCGATGGCGGCGACCGGTGGAGTCCCGGCCACCACGGATACGACCTCGGGGACGGTGACCGATGGGGCTTCGGCCGCCACGGACGCGACCCCGGTGGTGGCCGATGGGACCTCCGTGATCGATGGGGCCTCCGTGGCCCCGGCCGACCGGATCCGGCTGTTCCAGCTCGCCTCGGTGCTGCTCACCTATCCGGACGCGGAACTGCTCGGCGCCGCCGACGAGCTGCGCGGTGCCGCCGTCGGAATCGGGCACCCGTGGCTGCGCGGGCAGGTCGAGGAGTTCCTCGCCTGGCTGACCGGCACGGCGCCGATCGACGCGCAGCGGCACTACGTGCGGACCTTCGACCTGCGCCGTAAGTCCGGCCTCTACCTGACGTACTACCTGCACGGTGACACCCGTAGGCGGGGCATGGCGCTGCTCGTCCTCAAGCGGCGTTACCGTGCCCACGGCCTGCGGCTGGCCGCCGGTGAGCTGCCCGACCTGCTGCCGGTCGTCCTTGAGTTCGCCGCCGTGGTCGGCCCCGGCGAGGGGGAGGCGCCGCTGCGCCAGCACCGGCGCGGCGTCGAACTGCTCCGCGCCGCCCTGGCCGACCTCGGCACGCCGTACGGCCTGCTGCTTGACGCGATCACCGCCGTCCTGCCCGAGCTGACCGACGCCGACCGGGCGGCCATCGCGGAGCTGGCCCTGGACGGCCCACCCGTCGAGTCCGTCGGCCTGGACACCCCCGGCTCGAACCCCTGCGGACCGGGCTCTCCCGGCCTGGACTCCTCCGGCCTGAACCTCTGTGGTCCGGGTTCTCCCGGTCTAGGCTCTCTGGGGCCGGACCTCCTCAGCCCGGGCTTCCCGAGCCCGGACCTCGACCTCCACGGTGACGAGCTCGGCGGTATCGGCCTGGCACCGTACCCCACCCCCTCCTCGGAGGACCTGCGATGAACACCGTCATCTGGATCGCCCTGCCGTACCTCTGCCTCGTGGTGTTCGTCGGCGGCCACATATGGCGGTGGCGCCACGACCAGTTCGGCTGGACCACGCACACCAGCCAGCTGCTGGAGAACCGGATCCTGCGCCTGGGGTCGCCGCTGTTCCACCTGGGCGCGTTCGGGGCCATCGGCGGGCACGCGATGGGGCTGCTGGTCCCGGCCTCGGTGACCGCGTGGCTGGGTGTCCCCGAGCACCTCTACCACCTGGTCGCGGTCTGGGCCGGTACGGTGACCGGCGTCATGCTCGTCGCCGGGTTCGTCCTGCTCGTCGCCCGTCGCGTGGTCAACCGCCGGGTCAGGCGGAAGACGACCCCCATGGACAGGGTGCTCTACGCGGCCCTGGCGGTCATGATCGGGCTCGGGATGGCCGCCACGGTCGTCGTGAACCTGTTCGGCCCGGGATACGACTACCGGGAGACGGTCGCGGTCTGGTTCCGCGGCGTGTTCCTGTTCTCCCCGCGCAGTGACCTGATGACCGGCGCCCCGCTGGTCTACCAGCTGCACGCCGTCGGCGGCTTCCTGCTCCTGGCGCTGTGGCCGTTCACCCGGCTCGTCCACGTCTGGTCGGCCCCCCTGGCCTACCTGTGGCGCCCCTACGTCGTCTACCGCACCCGCCAGGGCCCCGTCCCACCCGCCCAACCCAGCCCGGCCGCCGTACGCGAGGCGACCGGCGGGTAACCGCTACACCGGCCAGAGCTGCATCCGGTAGAGGTCGACATCGACGACGGTGGCCGGGAAGTCGGGTTCGTCGGTGTTGGACAGGTATCTGGTCAACACCCGGGCCGACCAGGTGCTGTCTCGTCTGCCGGTGTCGAACTCTAGATACTCGTCTCCTTCCTCTCCTACCTCCTCGACGATGCCGATCCGACCGGAGCGCAGGTGAAGCTGTCCTTCCCACATGCGCTCCCAGGAGGGGAGCAGGCCGGGCTCGGCGTCCCAGAGTTCGTAGCGGACATGGATCGGACCACCTCGCTGGTTCGTTCCCCCGGAAGTGACCATGCTGACGATGCTGACCCCGTTGGGACCTGCCCCGATCCTGGGGAGCGTCATCCTCATGCCGTCACCGGGCGAGGGGCTGCCCGTGGGGATGCCGTCCTCCACCTCGGTGATGAGAAAGTCGGAGCCCAGATACATCCGCAGGCTGTCGAGAGCACTCACGAGAAGAACCGCCATGGAGTTCTGCCTTCCTGTGGAAACACCTCGCCGTGAGTTCCAGGGCCGATGACAGCGTAGTGAGACATTTCCACGAAATCTGTGGCGTCCAGGTCTGTCGGTAGGGTGTCGTCTCCCAAGACGAAAGGACCACCTTGCCGCGGATGTCCTGGTCGATGCTGGCGGTGTGGGTGACGGCCGCGGTCGTCGCGGTCTTCCCGACGTGGGAATTGTGGCGCGAACGCCTTGGTTATGAGGAGTTCGTACGGACTTCGGGAGAGCCCGACACGTTTTACAGGGTCGTGTGCCGGTTCGGCAGCGGAACAACGCTGTCCCCGCTCGCCCCGTTGAGCCATGATCTCGAAACGGTCGGTAAGTTTGCCACGGAGCGGGCGGTCGCGGCGCTGGTAGTTCTTCTCGGTCTTCTGCCCTGTCTGAACCGTGGAGATCCCGGAGCGACCGGCCGACGTGTGGCCTGGCTCCTCGTCATGGGCGCGGCCGTCGGAGCTCTCGTCTCGCTGTACGGCTCCAGCGGGATCTGCCGGGAGGAGATCCCGCTTCTCAGCGTCGAGCGGTTGGCGGCGATGACCAACGGGTGGGGACCACCCAGCTGTGCCTTCTGATGGCGGCGGCGCTGATGTTCGCCGCCTCACGGGAGCGTCATCCGGACGGCTCATCGGCGGGGATGGCGTGGCGACGACCGGCCGCGGTCCTGGTCGACTATCTCGTCATCTGTACAGTCTTCAGCTCCGTCGTGGGCCCGATATCCGGGATGGGAGCCGGCTTCCTGAAGCGGGCCGAGGCGTACCCGACGGCACCGGCCGCCCCCGCCGGACTGTTCCTCTTCTTCTGGATCCAGCACGTCCTGTGGGGGCGGACGCCCGGTAAACGGCTGCTGGGGATCCGTGTCGTCGCGACGGGCACACGATCAACGGCCGGGAGGGCGGTGCTTCGGGTGGTGGCCTTTCCGTTGCTCGCCCTCGTGCCCGGTGCCGGGCTGTGGTTACTTCTGGTGGACGGGCTGTGGACGCTCTTCGACGCGGAGGGCCAGGTTCTTCACGATCGGTTGCTGGGCTTCACGGTGATACGTGACCGATCGATCCCGGGAGTAGCCGCCCCAGGGGCCGGTGGTGGTGTTTGAAACCTGGCGTACGCGGCGGGGCCGGCGGTCGAATTTCGTAAATATCGCAGGTCAGCGGCCTTTTTAGGGGGAAATATATGCATTGCTACTGGAAGGCCGATACGCCGTAAGCTGGGGTGCGTGGCTCCGGTGCTGACCCTGCTCGACGGTGTCCGCTGGGAGGGTAGGCCACTGGCGGGCGATCGCGCGCATGCCCTGCTGGCCGTGCTCGTGCTGCACGGGAAGGCCGGGGTCAGCGACGATCACCTGGTCCGGGAGCTGTGGTGGGAGGACCCGCCCGCCAACCCCGTCAAGGCGCTACAGGTCGTGGTCTCCCGTACCCGGTCCGCGACCGGCCCCGACGTCGTGGTGCGTACGGCGCGCGGCTACCGGCTGGGCCTGTCGGCGGACCAGGTCGACGCCCACCTGCTCGCCGACCTCGTGGGGCGGGCGGTCAGGGCGCTGGGCGAGGGGGACACGGCCCTGGCCCGCCGGTGCGCCGAGCAGGCGATCACCCTGGCGGGGAACGGTCGTGAGCCGTCGACCGGCGCGCTGGCCGACCTGCGCGCCGTCGCCGCCGGACACCTGGCCGAGGCCTGCCGGGTGCTTGCCCTCGCGCGGGGCAGGGACGGCGACCACGCGGGCGCGCTTCCCCTGCTTGAGGAGCGCGCGGCCGCCCTTCCGCACGACGAGGAACTGCTGGCCTGCCTGCTGCGCAGTGAGGCGGCGGTGCGCGGTGTCGCCGCGGCGCTGGAACGCTACGAACGCTACCGGGCCGACCTCGCCGACCGGCTCGGCACCGATCCCGGGCCTGAGCTGACGCGGGTGCACGCCGGGCTGCTGGCCGCCGACCGGCCGGTGCGCGAGGGGCTTCGCTACGACGGTTCCTCGCTGCTCGGCCGTGAGGACGACATCCGTACGGTCCACGCCCTGCTGCAGAGCGGCAGGGTCGTCTCCATCGTCGGCCCCGGCGGGCTGGGCAAGACGCGGCTGGCCCACGTGGCGGGCAGGAACGCCGTGCAGCCGGTGGCGCACTTCGTCGAACTGGTCGCCGTGTCCTCTCCCGAGGGCGTGGTGGACGAGGTGGGGTCCGCGCTCGGGGTGCGTGACTCGGTCGTCGGACGGCGGGCGCTGACCCCGCAGCAGCGCGCCGACGTGCGGACCCGCATCGCCGCCCACCTGGACCAGGTGCCCTCCCTGCTCATCCTGGACAACTGCGAGCACGTCGTCGAGGCCGTGGCCGACCTGGTGGCCTTCCTCATCGCCACCACCCGTGACCTGCGGATTCTCACCACCTCACGCGCCCCGCTGGCGATCCCCGCCGAACGGGTCCACCAGCTCGGCGAGCTGGCCACGGGTGACGCGGTCGAGCTGTTCGGCCAGCGGGCCACGGCGGCCCGTCCCGGTGTGCGGCTCGACGAGGAGGTCGTGCGCGAGATCGTCACCCGGCTCGACGGTCTGCCGCTGGCCATCGAGCTGGCCGCGGCCAAGACGCGGATGATGTCGGTCGAGGAGATCAGACGGCGGCTGAACGACCGGTTCGCCCTGCTGCGTGGCGGTAACCGCAGCGCCCCCGACCGGCACCAGACGTTGCTGGCGGTCATCGACTGGTCCTGGAACCTGCTGGGCGAGCGGGAGCGGCGCGCGCTGAGCCGGCTGTCGCTGTTCGGTGACGGCTTCACGTTGGAGACGGCCGAGTACATGCTGGGCGCGGACGCGCTGTACGCCGTGGACGCGCTGGTCGAGCAGTCCCTGCTGAGCGTCAGAGAGACCGCGTACGGTCTGCGCTACCGCATGCTGGAGACGGTCAGGGAGTTCGGCCTGATGCGCCTGGCCGAGGCCGGTGAGGAGGAGCGGGCGCGGGCGGCGCAACGGTCCTGGGCCGTCGAGTACGGCATACGCCATATCGGCTACCTGTTCAGCACCCGCCAGTTCGAGGCCGTGGACGCGCTGCGCGCCGAGGAGGGCAACCTGGCCGACCAGCTGCGCCGGGCACTCGGCGAGGGCGATGCCGGCACGGTGATGCAGCTGATGTCCGCCGTGGGCGCGCTGTGGTCGATCCGCGGCGACCACCCCAGGATCGTCGTGCTGCGTGAGGCGCTGGTCCAGGCGCTCGACGGCTGGGTCCCGCCTCCGGAGCTTGAGGAGGCGACCAGGGCGGCCCTGCTCATCATGCTCATGAACATGATGGGGATGACCGACCGCACGCTGCGTGACCTGCTCGCCCACCTGCCCAAACGGGAAAGTCCCGATCCCCGCCTGGCCGCGATGACGCGGGTGGTGCTGGCCGGCGACTCCCCCGTCGGGGACCAGGTCATCCGGCGACTGACCGAGCTGAGCCTGAGTTCCGACCACGACCTCGCCCTGATGGCGGGGCAGGCGCTGGCCCACGCGCTGGAGAACATCGGAGCGGCGGAGGCCGCGTGCGCGGCGGCGGAGCGGGCTCTGGCCGTGGTGCGGGAGGACGACGGGCCGTGGCAGAAGGCCGTCCTGCGGGCCACACTCGCCCAGCTGACCCTGCAACAGGGGGACCACGAGCAGGCGGTCCGCCACGCCCGTGCCGCCCTTCCCGCCATGATCAGGATCGGTGCCACCGACGACGAGGTGCAACTCCGCGCCGTCATCATCCACAACGCCATCCAGACAGGCGATCTGGAGACGGCCGAGGCCGAGTTCGCCGAGCTGACGCGGATCAGCGAGAGCGAGGCGGTGCAGGGCGAGATGGTGTTCATCCCGATGTGCGCGGCCGAACTGTCCCTCGCCCGCGGCGACACGGCGCACGCCCTGGCCCAGTACCGCCTGGCCGTACAGCGGGCCCGTGACATGCGGCTGACCGCAGGTCTTCCGAGCGGCAGCGAACCGTGGGTGATCGTCATCACCGCCTTCGCGCTGACGGCCCACGCCTACCACGCCGGCCCGTCCGACCTGCGTCACGGCGAGGAACTGTTCGCCGACCGGTCCTTCCTGCTGAACGGGGAGATGCTGAGCGCGCGCAGCCTCTACATCGACTACCCGGTGGTCGGGACGATGCTGTTCGCGCTCGGCGCGTGGGGCCTGCTGTGGGAGGCGCTGCCCGCGCAGGAGGCGATCAGGCTGCTGGTGCTCGCCGAGCGCTTCTCCTACAGCCAGATGATGTCCAGCATGGCCTTCGACCGGATCGAGCCGCACGCGGAGAGGGCCGCGCCCGGTCTGATCTCCGCGATACGGGCGGAGTACGGCGACCGGCGCGGCCCCGAGTTGCTCGACGAGGCCAGGAAGGCGCTGCGCGGCCACGGCTCAGATGTGCCGCTTGTAGGAACGCACCGCCAGCGGCGCGAAGATCAGGATGCAGACCAGGCAGGCCAGTAGCGTCCAGGCCACCTCGCCGCTCACGACACCGTTGTTGGCCAGGTCGCGAGCCGCCGTGACCAGGTGCGAGACCGGGTTGACCCGGACGAAGGCGGCCAGCCAGCCCGGCAGCGTGTCCACCGGCACGAACGCGTTGGACAGGAACGTCAGCGGGAACATGATCATCATCGAGATGCCCTGCACCGCCTGGGCGCTGCGCGCGATGGTGCCGACCCAGGTGAAGGCCCACGCCAGCGACCAGCCCGTGACGATCGACAGCGCGATCGCGCCGAGCGTCCCGAACACGCCGCCGCCCGGCCGGTAGCCCATGAGGATGCCCATGCCGAAGGTCAGCCCCGAGGCGATCGTGTAACGCACCAGGTCGGCGACCATCGGTCCGGCCAGGGGCGCGATGCGGGCGATCGGCAGCGACTTGAACCGGTCGAAGACGCCCTTCTCCATGTCCTCACGGAGCTGGGTGCCGGTCGCCATACAGGTGGTCAGCACGGTCTGGGCGAGGATGCCGGGAATCATGAGCGGCAGGTAGTTGCCCACGTTCCCGGCGATGGCGCCGCCGAAGATGTAGGCGAACATCGCCGTGAACAGGATGGGCTGCATCGTCACGTCGATGAACTGCTCGGGGTTGCGGAACATCTTCTTCACCGCCCGCCAGGCCATCATCATGGTCTGGCTGAGCGTCTCGCCGACCGAGACGCGCCGCCGCGCGGACGCCACCCGGTCGGCGGCCCGTACAGGCTGGCGAGTGGCCGGTGCGGTCAGGGTGCTCATCGGTTCTCTCCGTCGTTGTCGTTCTTCTCGTCGGCCTCGTGACCGGTGAGGGCCAGGAACACCTCGTCCAGGCTGGGCTTGTCCACGCTCACCGACGCTACGGACACCCCCGCGGTGCGTAGCGCGATCAGCACGTCGGCGGCCAGGTCCGCCTGGCCGAGCGGGGCGGTGAGCCGTCCCTGCTCCGGGCTGAGCACGGGCTCGACGCCGACCACACGGCGCACGATGTCCGAGGCCTGCCGCATCTCACCGGGTACGGCGAGCACGACCTGCAGGGCGGAGTCGCCGACCGTGGTCTTCAGCTCGTCCGGGGTGCCCTCGGCCACCTTCCTGCCGTGGTCGATGACGGCGATCCGGTCGGCGAGCTGGTCGGCCTCGTCGAGGTACTGGGTGGTCAGCAGGACGGTGCAGCCGTCGGCGACCAGGTCGCGGATGGTGTCCCACATCTGTCCGCGCGTACGGGGGTCGAGTCCGGTGGTCGGCTCGTCCAGGAAGATCAACGGCGGCCTGGTGATCAGGCTGGCGGCCAGGTCGAGCCGCCGCCGCATGCCCCCGGAGAACTGCGCGATCGGCTTGTTGGCGGCCTCCTCAAGCCCGAACCGCCCCAGCAGGTCGGTGGAGATCCGCTTCGCGTCCGCGGAGCCGATGCCCTGCAGCCGCCCGAACAGCCACAGGTTCTCCCGCGCGGTCAGGTTCTCGTCGACCGACGCGTACTGGCCGGTGACCCCGACCAGCTGCCTGATCACGTGCGGGTTGTCGGCCACGTCGACGCCGAAGATCTCGGCGCGTCCGGCGTCGATCTTCAGCAGCGTCGCCAGCATCCGCATCGTCGTGGTCTTGCCCGCGCCGTTGGGGCCGAGGACCCCGAAGACCTCGCCGGGCCGTACGTCCAGGTCGATCCCGTCGACGGCGCGGTACGTGCCGAACGTCTTGACCAGTCCTTCGGCCCGGACGGCGCTCACCGCCGTCTCGGCACCGGACCTCGTCTGTCTTGTCTCTTGAGTGATGCTCATGGACACAGGTTCGACGACCCGGGTTTCACCGCACCTTCGCCCCGGTTTCGCGGCGCCTCCTGGGTGAAACCCGAGGCGTTCAGGCGTTTGCAGAAACCGTCAACACATTCTGCGGAAACCGTCAACGACATTCCGCCGGAGAATCAACAGACTGGCTTCGGCCTTTCGTTCGGAAAGGAGAGAAGCAGAGTCCGTGCCAGGGGTCGCCGTTTCTCCGGCGAACGTCCCCCTTCGATCCGTACCGCGTGCCCGCGCGCAGACGAGGCACGTCCGGACCTGCGGGAACAGGGGACCGCGGTAGCGCGAGCCGTACCTCACATGGGCAGCAGGCGAGATCGATCCGGGTACGGCTGTCGCGACATGCTTGCCGGTGCGGTGTCCGATTCCGTCCAGGAGTGCCTCCCGCCGGGAGGCAGCCGTGCCGCACCCAAGCCCGTACAGGTCCGCTGGTCTGGCCGGGAGAGCCGACGCGCCCGCGTTCGCGACCGTGACCGCTCTGTCATGACACGCCGGTTCGCCGAGTCGGGCGCGACCGGAACGCCTTTTAGGAGAGCTTCTTGAGAAAGTCGTTATATACCGCGCCGGTCGCACGGCTGCGTTTGCCGGGTCCACCGTCGGCCTCGAATGTGGGAGCCGGCCGCTGCCGAGGCTGGTGGAGCCGGATCGCCGCGGTTGTGGTCTCCGTGACGCTGGTCCTGGCCGGCGCCGTCACGCCCGCGCAAGCGGGTGCACCGCTCCGGCCGTCCTCGTGCGAGGGCGCCGACCGCGCCGCCGCCCGGCTGGGGGGCATCGGGCCCGCCGGCGTCGGCCAGGCCTCGGCGATACGCCTGATGTGCGCGGGTGAGGCCCCTGCGCGCCTCGCCGCGTTGGCGGAGGACGCCGACGACGTGGTGATGAGCTTCGAGGTCTCGCAGGTCGACCGTGGTCCCCTCCAGGCCGAGGTGGACAAGATCCACAGAGCACAGGCGACGGGTCAGTCGCTGAGCGATCACATGATCACGCTCCTGAAGTCGTACGAGGTGGGCGTTTACCCGGACGCATGGGAAGGCGTCGGGTTCGAAGGCTCCATCCAGGTGATCGACACCGGGGTGGCCATCGTGATACCGGCCGACCAGGTCGGCCCGAACGCGAACTGGTGGCAGAAGTTCCTCTCCGCCACTGTGGGGACGGGCGCGATGATCCTGACCTCGGCGTTGTGCCTGGGAGCCTTCAATGTCGGCGCCCCGGCGGCCGCGCCGTTCTGCGGAGCCCTCGGCGGATTCGTGGGGGGCATGATCGGGGAGTTGTTGAACGCCTATTTCGACAACAGGCCGTTCACCGACCCGGCGGTCTGGACGGAGGCGTTGGCGGTGGGCATCCACGGAGCCATCACCGGCGCCGTGCTGGGCAAGGCGCTCGCGGTGATGGAGACGGGGGCCAACCCCCTGCTCCAGAAGATCGCGCAGGGCGTGAAGAACCTGGCGGCGAAGTTCACCGCGTTCCGGAGCCCGCTTGAGTTCGTGGCCCAATATCTTGAGGGCCTCGCTCCAGCCCTTCTCGCGAATCTCCACAGGCTCCGCAACGGCATCGGATCCGCGAGCCTGCGTCCGATGGCACTCGGGTCGTCCAGCACTTACGGGGAAGGCAGTTCGGACGGGAACGGTTACCGCGACACCGCCGATCAGGGGTTCAACGATCTCGCGGAGCGCAGGGCACAGCCCGCCGGTACCGAGGTCAGTGACGACGTCACCCCCTGGGTGGACTGGGTGGGCTCGGTCCGGGTGGGGACGATGGAGGACCGGGAGGTCGAGGGCTGGCGTGGGTACACGATCGACCTGATCGCCGGGAAGGCCCAGTGCGCGGTCAAGGTGTTCAAGCCCAACGTCATCACGCTCATCGCCGGCGGCAACGATGTCCTCTACGACATCCAGATGGACGGTGCGATCGGGCGGCTCCAAAGACTGGTCGAGCAGATCGCCGGTGACTCTCCGAGGGCCGTCGTCCTGGTGGCGGGGATGCAGCCCTTGAACTCCCCGAAATTTCCCGGCGCCAACGCGCGGGGTGAGGCGTTCACCGCCCAGATCCCCGCCATGGTCGATCTGCTGGTGAAACGCGGCCTGCGTGTGGTGTACACCGACACCACCGGATTGGAGCTCTCCGACATCGGCACCGATGGCATTCACCCCACTGACCAGGGCTACGAGAAGATCGGCACGGCGTTCGTGAAGGCGGCCGGTCAGGCGAGTGACAGAGGTTGGCTCCGGCCGCCGGCCGAGCAGGATCCCGGCCAGGTGTCCGACGCCTGTGGCGGCCCGAGGGACGACGGTACCGGCACCGGTGACAACAGCTCCAAGCTCGGCCCGAACTGGGAGGACCGCGGGGTCATCCAGGACCAGCAGTACCCCTCCTCCAGCCGGTTCTGGATGGTCGACATCAACAAGGACCGCAAGGCCGAGTTCGTCGCGGTCGACGAGAAGCAGAACTTCCGGTTCTGGTGGAACAGCGGGCCCTCCGGCAAGAACTGGATGCCCTTCGTCGAAGGCCAGAACTCCTACGAACCCGGCGCCGGGGCGGTGGGCAACATGCTGCGTTTCGGTGACGTCGACGGTGACGGGTTCCCCGACTGCATGGTGGTCTGGCTGACCGGCAAGGTGGAGGTCTCCACCTGGAAGGCCGACAACCCCTCCGGGCAGCGCATGTGCATGAACAAGTACAACGGCATGGCCAGTGTCTTCGACGAGGGGTCGCAGGGTGAGATCCTGAACATCGACCCGGCCACGAAGATCCGGTTCGCCGACGTCACCGGGGGCGGCCGGGACGACTACCTGCTGATCAAACCGGACGGCACGACGACCGCCGCGTACAACAGGGACTTCCAGAACAAGGACGGCCGCAAGTGGCTGGACTGGACCGCTCCCCAGCAGATCAGTGGCGCCCTGGCCAACCCCCGGGAGATCCGCTACGCCGACATCAACGGTGACAAGCGGGCCGACCGCATCCTGATCACCCTCAAGGGCGGCGCCCGCGCCTGGATCAACGAGGGAGCCAAGGGCGCGGGCGGCACCTACCGCGACATCGGCAGGATCGCCGGGGACGGCGACCTGCCGCCCAAGGACATCCAGTTCGCCGACATCGACGGGGACGGCAAGGCCGACTTCCTGCGCATCGGCTGGACCGGTGTCACCCACGCCTGGCTCAACAAAATCCCCGCCGACTACTTCGACACCTTCCACCCCTGAATGAAGACTCTGGGGTGCCCGATGCGCCGGTCACACCATCGGGCACCCCAGACCCGCGGTCACCGCTGTGAAACGGGCCCGGAACAGGAGTGCGAGAAGCCGTACGGTGGGCCTGGGAATGGCCAGTCAAAGATTCCTCGGAGGAGGTCAGCCGGAACGCCCCCGTCCAGCCGGCCGTTCTCTTCAGCTCTTGTGAGCGACGTATATCGCGTTCAGCACCTGCTGGAAGAACTCGCGTAGTAGACACTCCGGCCGGTCGGCTCGGGCCAGGTGGCGTAGGAGACGGTCTTCGTCGACCGTCCGGGGACGGCGTGCGGCCCGGAGTCCTGGTTCCAGACCTTGTCGATGCAGACGTAGCGCGTGGAGGAGCACTCGTTGGAGAGGTCCACCCTCCTGGCGTACCCGACGTCGTAGAAGTGGTGCTGAACCGCGCAGGCGGCCTTGTTCACAGAGGACGTCTGCAGGCCGGCACCGGCGGAACTGGCGTTGGAAGGGGTGGCGAAGACGGACAGGGCGAGCGTGCCGACCGCCACGGCGAACGCGAACTTTGTCGTGGTGTTCAATTTCTCGGCTTTCTCTGTAGGGAGTTCAGGTTCGCGGTCGACCGTTTCGCGCAGCCCACCGTTTCGGCCTGAGATTCGTTCCGACCCTACGAACGCCCGCTTTTGTTTCGCTATCGACCCGATATGACGGCGACGCCGAAAAAGCGGTCGCGCCTTTCGGGGAACGATCCCTTTTCGTTCCGGTAACGGCCCCCGCGTGAAACGACCACGGTTTCTCTCCGGACGGACGGGACGCCCGCCCTCGCTATCGTGATCACATGGGGCCTGACGTACGGTTCAACATCCTGGGGCGGCTCGAAGCGACGGTCGACGGCAGGCCGGTGCGGCTGGGCGGTCCGCGGGCCCGGGCCGTACTGTCCATGCTGGTCGTCGGCCACGGCCAGGTGCTCAGCATCGACCGGTTGGCCACCGCCTGGGGGCGGCACCCGCCGGCGACCGTACGCAACCAGGTCATGATCGCGGTGGCGGCCCTGCGCAGGGAACTACGCGGGATGGGCGCCGGACCGGAGATCATCAGGACGGAGGGGTCCGGCTACCGGCTGGCTGGTGGCCTGGTGGACACGCACCAGGCGGAGCGGTGCATCGATCGGGGCAGGCAGGCGGCTCGGGCCGGACGACAGGCCGAGGCCGCCGACCTGCTGGGGCAGGCCCTGACACTGTGGCGCGGCCCGGTGCTCGCCGACCTGGAACTGGAGGAACTGGCGGCCTTCGCCGGACGGTGGGAGGAACTGCGCCTGAGCGTCCTTGAGGAGCGGGCCGAACTGGGCCTGGCCCTCGGCCGGCATCGCGACCTGGTCGGTGAGCTGTCCGAACTGCTCGCCGAGCATCCGCTGAGGGAACATCTGCGGGCACTGCTCATGACGGCGCTGCACGGCTCCGGGCGGCGGTCCGACGCGCTGGAGGTGTACCGCGAGGGGCGAACCCTGCTCGCGGACGAACTCGGCCTCGACCCCGGGCCCGAGCTGCGCCGGTTGGAGGCGACCGTCCTCGCCGACGCCCCCGACCCCGAGCCGTTCCACGGACGCGAGGAGGCGAGGCAGGTGCCCGCCGAGCTACCCGCCGACGTGACCGGCTTCGTGGGGCGTGAACACGACCTGGCTCTGCTGCGCCGGAATGCCCTCGCCGTGGACGCCCCCTCCATCGCGACCGTCACCGGCGCGGCCGGCGCGGGCAAGACCGCCCTGGCCGTACGGTTCGGCCATCTCGTGGCCGAGGAGTTCCCCGACGGCCGGCTCTACGTGAACCTGCGCGGGCACGCGGCCCGCCCGCCCATGTCGCCGCTGGAGGCCCTCGTGCGGATGCTCGGTTCGCTCGGGATACCTCCGGAGCGGATCCCCGAGCAGGAGGAGGCCGCGGCCGGTCTGTACCGCTCGCGCCTGTCGGGCCGCCGGATGCTGGTGCTGCTCGACGACGCGCGGACGGCCGAACAGGTACGGCCCCTGTTACCCGGCGATCCCGGTTGCCTGGTCGTCGTCACCAGCCGCAACGCGCTCGCCGGGCTGACCGTCTCCCACGGCGCCTGGAACCTGTCACTCGGCGTGCTCGACCGGGACAACAGCGCCCGGCTGCTGGCCTCCATGGTCGGGGAACAACGGTTGTCGGCGGAGCCGGAGGCGGCCGAGCGGATCGTACGGCTGTGCGGAGGACTCCCGCTGGCCCTGCGTGTGGCCGCCGCGACGCTGGCGACGCGTCCGCGAAGGTCGCTGGGCGAGTACGCCGCCGCGTTGTCCGCGCGAGGGCTGGACCTGCTGCGGATCGACGGCGACGTGGCGGTCCGGGCGGCGTTCGAGCTGTCGTACACGGGCCTGCCGGAGGCGGAGCGGCGCCTGTTCAGGCTGCTGGGGCTGGTCCAGGGGCCCGACGTCACCGCGTCGGCCGTCGCCTCCCTGGCCGACATCGAGATCGCCGAGGCCGAACGGCTCCTGGACCGCCTCGCCGCCGCCCACCTGATCGAGGAGTACCGGCCGTACCGGTACACCTGTCACGACCTGCTCCGGCAGTACGCGGGAGAGCTCACACTCCGCGACGACGACCCCGCGACCGGCGTCCGGGCCCTCGAACGCCTCGGCGACCGGTACCTGGCCGAGGCCGTCGCGGCGGCGGAGAGCGCCTATCCCTCGATCACCCGCCTGCCGCTCCCCGTCCCGTCCGGGCTCGGGCCCCGCGCCGAGGCGATGGCCTGGTTCAGCGCCGAGCAGGCCAACCTCGTCGCCTTCGCCCTGCACGCCGCCGGTGCCGTCGACCCCTCCTCCGCCACCCGCAGGCCTCCGGTCACCGGCCCCAGACGACACGCCTGGCTGATCGCCGACGCCCTGCGTGGCCACCTCGTCCACCACACCGCCACCAGCCTGGCCGACATCGTGGCGATCGCCGACGCCGCGACACACGCGGCCACCGTCGAGGACGACCCGCTCGGCCTGGCGGCGGCGCACCTCTGCGCGGGCACGGCCGCTCTGTGCCGCGCCGACTACTCCGCCGCCCACGCCGCCTGTGAGCTGGCCATTCGGTACAGCGAGCACGCGGGCTGGTCCGCGGGCGCCGCCGCCGCGCACAACAACGCCGCCACCGCCTGTCATGACCTGGGCAGGCTGCGCCAGGCCATCGACCACCTCGTCAGGTCCGTCGAGCTCAACCGCGAGATCGGCGACACCTACGGCGAGGCCCGCGCCATGGGCAACCTGGGTACCGTGCACCTGGAATGCGGCGACCTGGAGGAGGCGGAACGGCACCTGCGCGACGCCCTCGCCCTCCACCGTCACCTGCGCGGCAGCGAGCTGAGCCACTCCCTCAACGAGCTCGCGACCGTCCGGCGTCTCAGCGGCGACCTGGACGAGGCGCTGGCCCTCGCCACCGAGGCGCTCGGCCACGACCGCGAGAGCGGCCTGCACGTGCCCGAGGCCAAGAGCCTGACCACGCTGGCGGAGATCCACCGTGACCGCGGCCGTCTCGACCTCGCCCTTGAGGCCGTGGTCTCGGCCGGTGAGCGCGCGGAGGGCGCGCGCCACGTTTACGCCATGTGCCGCGCCACGCACGTCCTCGGCACCGTCCAGGCGATGACCGGACAGCACGGCGAGGCTCTCGACGCCCACCAGCGAGCACTCACGTACGCCGTCACGGCGGGCATGGTGCACCTGCAGGTCAGGCCGCTGCTCGGCCTCGCCCGCGCGCACGCCGACCTGGGCACGCACGACCGCGCGATCCGGTACGCCCGTCAAGCTCTGGACCAGGCGTCCTCGACGGGCTACCTCCTGCTGGAGGACCTGGCGCTGTCACTCCTGGCCGACCTCGAAGGGAAGCCACGGCCGGCACGCTACGAGGAGGACGGGCACCGTACCCGGCGGTGACGCGGCGCGAGGGCCTACGGTCACCGCTGCGAGGCGGGCCTGAAACAGGAATGCGGGGCGTCGAACCAGTCGGCGGCGATGTCCGTTCCCGTCAGCCGTCCGATGAGCGTCAGCGTCGAGCTGATGCTCTCGTCCTCTTCCACGAGGTCCTCGGGGCCTCCCGGGGTCGCGGGGTCGTACGGGTCGTTGAGCTGGAAACGCAGCCCCTCCATCAGATGGTCGAGCGCGTGCGGGTCGTCACCGGACCTCTCGTCGGGCGACAGGGGGTCGAAGGAGACGACCATGCGTCCGTCGCGGGCGTACGCGAACCGCTCGGTGTGGTTGACGTCCATGGTGAGGCCGACGGCCTGCCCGCCGTTGGCGCTGAGAGGCGGCAAAGACCGGTCGTCGTAGGTTCCGGGCACGACGCAGAGCCAGTCTCCGACCTCGGCGACCCAGACGGAACCGTCGTCGATGCTGCGGTCGAGGATCTCGCTCAGACGGCAGGGCGTGCGGGTGCTCGGGTCCAGGGAGAACTTCGCCGTGATGGCCGCGGTGTCCATTCCCTGAACCCATGTGGCACCGAATCCCAGCGCCCACAGGTCCATGTCGTGGTCGAGTCCCTCGGTGAACACGGTCGACACGAGGAGCCGATAGAGACGTGTTTCCTGCCGAAGACGCATGGGGGAAGTCAACCATTCGATCAACGCGGAACGGGGATGCGCAGGGAAGGCAGGTCAGGGGGGTCGGGGGTGGCGAAGGCGTCGGTGAGCATCGTGGAGACGGTGTAGAGGTGCCACAGGACGTCCATCCGGGAGTCCGGCAGCCGTGCCACCTGGGCCGCGTCCACGACGTGTGCCAGCCCGTCCGCCCGCAGTTCCCCGCGGTCGTCGATCACGGCCGCGCGCAGCAGGCCGGTCAGCTCGGCCGAGGGCTCGGTCCGCCAGTTCCAGGGCTTCCCCGCGGAAGCCGCGGAGGCTTTCAGGAAACCGGCAGAGGAACCGGCAGAAGGGCCGGGACGCAGGGACAGGCCGCGTGAGCGGAGCCGGTCCCACAGGCTCGGGCGGCTCTCCTCGGTGAACCGCCACGGACGCCCCTCGACGGGCACGTCCCGCAGCGAGGGCGCGAAGGCGTTGATCACCCCGTGGATGAGCGCCTCCGAGCGTCGCCACAGCGGGTCGATCCCGAGCGCGGTCCTGACGACCAGGTTGTCGAGGAACGGCGGGACCGGGTTCTGGCCGCGCAGCAACGACGCCCGCGAGGCGGCGTGCCAGCGGCCCACACGGTGCGCCAGATACAGCCGGTCCAGGGCGCCGGGGCCGTCCAGGTCCCGCCAGGGGGAGGCCAGGGCCTGGGCGTGCTGTCTGCCCTGGTCGGTCAGCAGGTCGGCGTTCCTGCTGAAGAGGCCGTCGATCCGCCGCCTGACGGCCTTGGCGTCCAGACCGGCCTGGTTGTGCAGGAACCCGCCCCGCAGGACCTCCCCGCCGTGCCCGGACATCCGTGGCGTGGGGTCGAACCGTACGCCGGCCGGGATGTTCTCGTAGACCGAGATCATGCCCTCGCAGGCGAACAGGACGTTGTGGCCGCGAACGTGGGGATGGGGGACGACCAGCTCCGTGCCGTCGTCGGACCGTTTCGGCCGGGCGACGCTGTGCCGTACGCCGAGGGCCCGCGCGACACGTTCGGCGAGCACCACGTCGGGGCTGTCGTCATGTCCGGAGGTGGCCGTCACGAACGGGATGCCGGCCCTGTGCAGCAGCGCGGCGAGAAGACGGCTGTCACGGCCGCCGGTGAGCGACAGCCGTACCGGCTCGGTGGTGTGGCGCAGCGGCCGTACGGCGGTGAGCAGCGCGTCGGCGAGTTCGTCGACCTGGGCGCGTGCCGCGCGTCGGGAGGCGGGGGCCTCGCGGGCCTCGGGGAGCGGGGTCTCGGTGACGGTACGGCGCCCGCCCTCGATCCTGATCTCGGCGGCCGGGGGCAGCGCGCCGACCCCGTGGAACGGCGTCTCGTCGGACAGGAAGTAGCCCGCCCGCACCATCGACTCAAGGGCGGCCAGGTCCCAGACGATCGCGGGGCGGCTCGACGACGTCTCGGCGGCCCTGGCGACGAGGTGCACGAGCAGCGCGCGGCTGCCGATGACGTGGACGTCCGGGGTCTCGGCGTGGAAGACGGGACAGGCCCGGGTGAGCCCGGTGGCGGCGCTCACCTCCGTCCCGGCGACCCGGAAGATCGAGAAGACACCACCGGTGCGGGTGACGGCCTCGCCGAGCCGGGGTACGGCGAGCAGCCGGTCCACCTCGGACGGTTCGGCCAGGTGCCCGGTGAGGGCCGCGACCCGGCCGCCACCGGAGCACATGATCGGCGACCCGTGCCCCTCGGGCTCGTTCGACCAGGACAGCAGCGCCGTGTCACCGGTGGCCGAGTGCCACTCCTCCGAGGCCAGGGTCGAGGCGGGCACCGGGAAGGCACGGGCGATCCCCCGGCGTGCCGCGTCGAGGACCACGGGCGGCAGCGGGACGCCCGTACGTCTGGCGACGATCATCAGATGGACACGCAAGGCGACCTCCCGGACATCGGTGATCCACATCCCTGTTCCGCCGATGCCCGGGTTCGCCTTCACGCAGGACGGGTCAGTCGCGCTTCCTGGGGATGTTCCAGCGGCGGCGAAGGTGCTCGACGCCCAGGTGGAAGGCGACGATGGTGGGCAGCGTGTAGAAGGCCGAACCCCAGCCCTGGGCGAGGTGGACGTTGACCGCGGCGAAGGCCAGCACCGAACCCAGGGGCCACCAGGTGCGGTGGTTGGAGGCGAGCACCCAGCACGCGGCCCTCAGCAGCAGGGTGCCGAGGTCGTACAGCCTCATCAGCAGGGCGGCGCGGACCAGGCCGAGGCCGTACCGGACGGGGTTCGGGGAGGCCTCGACGGCGGCCTGCCAGTCTTCGGCCTGCCACCGCCGGGCGCGGCCACCGACGCGCAGGGCGAGGCGTAGCGCGAGGAGGCCGCGTGTCCTGTTCCGGAAGGCCGGACTGTCGAGGACGTTGACCGAGACGATGGAGCCACCGACGAACAGGGCCATCCCGGCGAAGGACAGACTGCCTGACAGGTCGCCGCTGTCCAGCCAGACGTAGACGCTGAAGGCGAGGAGAAGAAGGGTGGCGGCGACGGCGATGCCGATGATCATGAGACGTTCGTGGTCGCTGATCTCGGCGGACGCCGAGTCGTCGGAGTCGAACCAGCCCGCCGTGCCGACCGGGTCGTCGATCACCGTCCGGCCCTCCTCGGACTCCAGGACCACAGCGAGGTACGGCCCCGCCGAAGGGCGGCGTACTCCTGGCGGCCGGTGCCGGACAGGGTGTAGAGACGGCGCCGGGGCCGGCCCTCGGGGACATCCGCCTCCCAGGAGCCGGTGATCCACCCGGCCTTCTCCAGCCGTTCGAGAAAGGGATAGACCGTGCCGGGGCCGAGCCCGGTCTCCTCGGTGACGCGGTATCCCCACAGCGGGTCGTCGGGATCGGTGGCCAGGAACAGATCAAGGACAAGTCGTGTGGTGGTGGTCAATCGGATCTTCGGTGGCGGATCGATCATCGGGCACCCCCATATTGATGACAATACGTCCGCTGTGTCCCGGACGTGGAGAACGTCCAGGGCCGGGAACAGACCGCGAAGGATTTGTCAGCGAGAGATCGGCAGAAGACCGTTCCCGTCACCTCACGTCGTCCCCGGACGTAGTTGGACTGGGGGACACGCACTCGGTGCGGTAGCCGTAGAGCCACGCGTCCGCCTGCGGGCTGGGATGTTCGACGCGGTAGGAGAAGGCGTACCGGCCGTCTCCGCCACTGCGGTGCTACCAGGCGGTTCCACCCGTTCCGGCGTGTTCACCGCCGACGACGAACCGGTGATGCTCTCCACAAGCTGGGAACCCTTCGCCCTGGTCAAGGGGACGCCCATCGGCTGACATCGTGATCCCCGTGGACCGGTGCCAGGTGAGCTACGGCGCAGCGATCGACGAAACACCGCAGACCTGAGACATCCCACGGCGCGTTCACCGGTGCCCTCTTGTCCAAGGGCTTCCTGGGCTTCCTGGGCTCCTGGGGCCCTGCCGTACGTCCACATTCACCTGTTCGCCTGTGGACAACGGTGTCGGTCGAGCGACACGGGAGCGATCGGCGGTACGGCTCCGGGGTCGCCGCTCTGGCCGGTTCGTGGGGCGCCCGGCGGTCCGGGGCGCAGGCCGTCGCCGTCGGGAACGGAGGCTGAATGACGGCCCATCTGAATGGCCGCCCTGACGTCCCGGCACAACGGTAATCGCATGCGGCACGTTGTCGGCGAATAGGTGAATTGGCGGGGAAATCCGGTTCGGGGTTTCTCGACAGTAATCTGAAAAGGTCGCGGACCGTATGTTGTGGCCACACGGGTTTTCGATGCGTCGGGTTCCGGTTTGCGATCGTGCACTTGGGCCGCCCTGAAGCGAAAAAAGGCATTGTCAAGATTCAAGTGCACAGCAGGGTTGCCGCGGGCGGGAGGCCTGGGAACCACACCCGCCACGGGGCATCCGTAGATGCAGTAGAGAGGCTAATCGCGCAGCTCTCCCGGGCGGGACCGCCTCGGTGGCTTTTGGCGCCGCCCTGCTCGCCGCCAACGCTGATTACAACGGTGGCTGCGCCATTGCCCACTGTCAGGGCTCCGGTACCGGCTGGTGTGACGGCACTGGGCCGCAGAAATACCAGATCGGCGTCAAGTGTGGGAACAACGTCTGGTACTGGAGCGCCGGAGCGAAGGCCTTCGGCGACCGGACCGGCCTGAGTGCCTACTGCCCGAGTGGGTACGCCTCCCTCAACCACGGCTGGCGCCGGTACTGACATTCACTTGTCGCGGTTGGCCGATACGTCGGCCAACCGCGGCGTTTTCGTTCAGTATGGAGCGCATGCGATCAAGAGCCGAAGATGAAAGCGTGCGGACAGAGCCGTCCTTGGGCCTCTCCGGCGGTTCCCCGTTTTTTCGCCACCGGGTTTTCGTGGGTTTGATGGTGGTCGTGGGGGCCGTCGTGTACGGTACGCTGGGGCTTGTCAAGTTCTACACGTTCCGCGTGGGCGTCTACGATCTGGTGATATTCGATCAGGGCGTCCGTGGCTATGCGAATTTTTCGGAACCTCTGTCGTACGTCAAGGGAAACTGGGAAACCCCGGGTGTTCCGTTCTCCCTGCTGGGGGATCATTTATCTCCGATACTGGTGCTGCTGGCGCCCTTGTACTGGATATATGACGGTCCGGAGACACTGATCGTCGCGCAGGCGATACTTTTCTCCCTGGCCGTGGTGCCCCTCTGGACGTTCGTGCGCCGGACTCTGGGAGTGCCCGCCGCCTATTTCGTGTCCGTCGCCTACCTGCTCTCGTGGCCCATCGCGGAGGCGGTTTCGTTCCACTTCCACGAGTACGCTTTCGTCCCTCTCCTGACCGCCCTGGTTTTCGAGAGGATAAGCGCCGGAAAGCTCGCTCAGACGATCCCGTTCCTGGCCCTTGTCCTTGCGGTCAAAGAGGACATGGGAATTTTCGTGGCCGGACTTGGTGTCGGGCTGGCGTTGACGCGTGGAAGGCGTTTGTTCGGGGCCACGCTGTTCGTCTGTGGTGCCCTCTACATGTACCTCGCCACGCATGTGGTGATTCCGTTTTTCGGTGGCCAGGCCGATCGCTACTGGTACTACTCGTTCTGGGGGGCCGATCAGTCGGATGCGATCGTCGGGGTCATCACCCGGCCGCACGATGTGGTGACCACTCTTTTCAGCCCCGGCGTCAAGGCGTGGACCGTGCTGCTCCTCCTGGGGCCGTTGTTCTTTCTGTGCCTGGCCTCGCCGTACATGCTCGCTCCGGGAGCGGTGCTGCTGGCCAGGATGCTGGCCACCGACCCTGGCGCGTCCGGCTGGTGGAGCACCCATTACCACTACAACTCCGCCGTCGTCATGGCACTCGTCTGTGCGGGGGTCGACGGCCTGGCACGTGTTCGGCGTCGTGCGCGTAAGGAGGTGTCGCGCCCTGCCACGCTGTACCTCCCGGCGGGAATGGCGCTCATGATGGTCGGGACAGTGCCGTTCTTCGCGTTGGGGAATCTGTTCTCACCCGCGTGGTACCGAACGCCCGACCGCGTACCCGCCGCCGTCGCGGCGCTGGCCACTGTCCCGGACGGGGTACTGGTCGAGACCGCGAACAGTCTGGGGCCACAGATCTCCGCGAGAACACACGTCGTGGCCTGGGCCGCGAAAACCGCCGAACGGCCCCAGAGAGCGCCGTGGGTCGTCGCCGATCTCGACGAGAGGCAACCCCATTTCGCCTCGGTCGCCGACCAGGCTTCGGATGTGGCGGCTCTGCAGAAACGTGGTTACCGCAAGGTCTTCTCCGAAAAGGGATACGTGGTCCTGTGCGCTCCGGCGGCGTGCCGCTGACGCCACGGGTGCCGATCGCCTGTGCCACCTGGCCTGGCGCGGCCTGGGGGAGCAGTGTCTTCAGGTCGGTGAACGAGATGCCGGTGGAGCCGACGGGGCGAGAGCCGTACTGGGTGGCCCAGAACCGGGCCGGGGTCGCCGCCGAAGAGCGGGAAAGGGCGGTCGGCGCCCACGGTGACGGACGGCAGAAGGCCGTCCGGGTCGTCGGGGAGGTCCGGGCGAGGCATCAGGACAGATCGGCCCAAGGGGCCGGTGGAGCTGAGGCGAAGAAGCGGAGGAGGCCAAGAAGCCGGCTGGCCGGAGGGGCGGTCCAGTGGCGTTCGTCCGGGCGCGGGACGGGATCTTTCAGGCGTCCAAGTGCCCAGGTGAGGTGGAACCACAGCACGCGGGCTTCCCAGATCGGCGCGCTCGTTGAGGTTTCCTGGCCGGTTTGCTGTCGGTAGCCGTCGAGCATGGCCGGGACGCCGGCGAGGGGCACCTTGGCGAAGTCGACAGCGGGGTCGGCCCATGCGGCATCACCCCAGTCCACGATGCCGTTGAGCTGGGTCGTCTTCGGGGAGACGAGCAGGTTCTGCGGAGCGATGTCGCCGTGAACCAGGACCATGGGCGGGCTGGTGGGGAGATGGGGCGAGAGCCGGTCGAACCATCCGGTGAGCCAGCGGGCGGTCCCGGCGTCGATCCAGCCGTCCTTGAGGAGGCGGTCGGTGAGCGCCCAGGGGTCTGTGACGTCGTTGTCCACGGGGACGCCGGTAAGGGCCGGCGCGGTGGCCGGGGAGAGCCGGTGCAGTTTGCCCAGCTCTCGCCCCACGTTCCGGAAGAGATGCTCGGTGTCGGCGGCGGGTGGTTCGAGGCGTGCGAGATCTACTCCCCGCGTTCGGGTGAGCACCATGTAGGGCACGTCCACCACCGAACAGGTGTCATCGAAGGCGACGACTTCCGGAGCGCGCACGCCGACGTGCAGGGCGAGGGGAATGACCGCGGACTCCTTGACCAGGTCCGGGAGGAACCGCTCGGCCCGTGGGACGCGCAGGACCAGGTCGTCTCCGAGAAGGAAGACATGGTTGGCCACCCCCTGCGGGAGGGGCCGCACCTGCTCGGCGCTGATCCCGTGCAGGCCGGCGATGGCGGCCAAGATCTCGTTGCTCGTCTCGTGTTCCACCATGACGAAGCATGCTGGCACAGACGGCTGGGCGCCGTTTCCCCCTTTTCGACCGCTGACGGCGGCGGGGTCTCACACAAGGTCGGGGTGATCGAAACGCCCGGAACCCTGGACCTCCTGGTCTGATCGATGCCCTGCGATGCGCCCGTTGTGCCCGCTGAGGTCACCCGGTCCCAAGACGACGCGGCAGCGGCGGACCAGGACGAACCTGCCGCCCGACAGGCTTTCAGGCGGCCGGCCGGCAGGTTCGCTCGACGACCCTAGATGACGATCGACCTCGCTCCTGACGTGATCAACATGCCCGACAACCCTTGGATACCGGTCAGGCGTGTGTCCCGAACCCTCACATGCCCTACATGTCCGACCGCCGAGAGTCACTCAAGACAACGGTGCCCCCGGCACGCGAGCCGGGGAGCCTGAGGGCGGCCAGGACGGCTGTCAGCATGACGGCGCCCAGGACGTGGACGGCGACGCGCATTCCCTCGGCGGAGGTGGCGGCCAGGGCCTGCCCTTCGATGTCACGGTTGGCGACGGCCACAAGCACCGCCAGGCCCACGGCGGTTCCCACCTGCAGCGCGGTTGAGGCGACCCCGGAGGCCAGGCCCTGTTCGTCCGCCGGGACGCCGGTGCCCGCGGCGATCCACATGGCCTCGTAGGTGACGCCCATGCCCAGGCCGATGACGACGACCCCGGTCAGGACGGTGAGGAAGGATCCGCCCACGTGCATGCCGGGGGCCAGGAGCACGGCGCCCACGGCGTTGAGGACGATGCCGACGACCAGCGTGTTCCGGGTGCCGAACCGGTGGATCAGCCGCTCGCTGAGGAAGTTGCCCGCGGTGATCGACAGCGTCGGGCCGAGGAACGCCAGCCCGGTCTCCAGGGCGCTGAAGCCGAGGACGTTCTGGAAGTACAGCGTCAGGAAGTACGGCACGGCCTGCATCGTCAACCCGAAGACGAGGATGACCACGACCCCTCCGCTGAACGCGCGGTTGCGGAACAGCCGCAGCGGCATCAGCGGTGTCCGGCCGCGGGCCTGGACGCGCAGGAACACGACCAGCAGGACCACCGCGAGAGCGGCCGCGGCGATCACCTCGGTCCGTCCCCAGCCGACCTCGGAGCCGTGCGCCACCGCGAAGATCAACAGCGTGACGCCCGCGGTACCGGTCAGGGTTCCCGGAACGTCGACGCCTCCTCTGGTGACACGGCCGTCGGAGGGCAGCAGGGCGAAGGCGGCGACGGCCCCCACGGTGGCCAACGGGACGTTGACGTAGAACACGGCCTGCCAGCCCAGCGCCTGGGTGAGCACCCCGCCGACCAGCGCGCCCACGGTGAGCCCGCCTGCGCCCGCCATGGCCCAGACCGTCAGGGCGCGGTTGCGTTCCCTGCCCTCGGCGAAGGTGGTGTTGACCAGGGCCAGCACCGCGGGGAACAGCACCGCGCCGGCGAGGCCCTGCAAGGCGCGCGCGGTGAGCAGTACCGCCGGGGTCGTGGCCAGGCCGCCCAGTACGGAGGCCACGCCGTACAGCGCCATGCCGAGCACGAACATCCGCCGACGCCCGATCAGGTCGGACAGCCGGCCGCCGAACAGCAGGAAGCCTCCGTAGAGGACGGCGTACGCGGTGATCACCCATTGCAGGGTGTGCGGTGTGAAGCCAACATCGGTCGCGATGTCGGGCAGAGCCACATAGATGATGGTGAAGTCGAGACTGATGATCAGGTGCCCGAGCGCGAGCAGCGCGAGGCTCCGCCCCGGCCGTCGGCTGCGGGGCGGGGACTGGGTCGTGGACATGGGTGTGCCTTTCGTCCGTGTGTGGTTCGGTGGCCTGTCATGGCTGCACCGGGACCGGCGGACACTTGTTGGCACACCCTCTGAGGGCGCTGGGGTGGGCGGCGCCCGGACTTGGCCCGTCCGGTCCGGTCATCGCCCCTCCCCTCTTCACGTGCGCTGCGCTGTCTGGCACGACTATGCCGCTCGCCGTGTTCCACGGCATCGGACGCCCGGTCGGCGCGATCCGGGACCTTGGACCTAGGACCTGTTTTGTGGACCTTCCGCTCCGAACGACCCGAGCCCTGGAGGGCTTGCCTGGGTGATCCCGTCTGCCGTCCGGTGCGGCGACGGTCGCGTGTGATGTTCCTTTGATGTTCTGGGGTGTTTGCGGCGGGACGGGGCCTTGGGCGGTGGCTGCTCGGCTCAGGTGGTGGCGGGCTCGGGGCGGCCCAGGGGGCCGGCGAGGTAGTGCTGGACGGTGGGGGCGACGGCGGCGAGGAGGACGGGCAGGTCGCGGTCGGCCAGGGCAGGGAGCCGGAGCAGGTGGCGGCCCAGCGCGATGCCGAACAGGTGGTTGAGTGCCAGGGCCAGGCGCAGGTCCGGGTCGTCGCCGGGCAGCAGGGAGAGGACGTCTTCGGGCAGGGCGGCGGTGAGCTGCGCGCGCAGCTGCTCGCGGGCGCCTTCGTGGGCGAAGGCCGACGTCACCGTGGCGCTCAGGGACCCGGCCAGGCCGGGGTCCTCCCACAGCGACAGGTAGGCGAGGGTCAGGCGCTCGCCGAGCTCTCCGACGGGCCCGTCGAAGGCCCCCCGGACCTGCTGGACCGCCTGGCCGGGCAGCTGGAGGGTGGCGGCGAACAGGCCGTCCTTGTTGCCGAAGTAGTGGGCCAGCAGCGCGACGTCGACCCCCGCCGCCGCGGCGATCGACCGCATGGTCGCCCCCCGGAACCCCTTGGCCGCGAACTCGTGCCTGGCCGCGGCCAGGATGCGGTCCCGGTTACGGCCATCGCCGCCGGGCGGCCGCCCGGGACGCTCGGAGTCCTTCTCGCCCATGTCAGGCACTCTATCCGATATCAACAGCTGTTGACATCAACAAGTGTTGAAATACAGTGTGGTGGTCCGGATCCCGATGGGCGACCCGCGTCCGGCAGCGGATCCGCACCGAGAACCCCTGGAAGGCACCCCGCGCATGTTCTCCACATTCGATCTTGAATTCGCCTGGATCGGCCTCGGAGCCGCGATCGTCCTGACGGTCGCCCTCCTGACGACCGATGCGCTGCGCGGCGGCCGCGCCCTGCCCCGGTGGAAGGACCCGACCTGGCTGGGCTGGGTCGCCGTCGTCGTGTACCTGTTCCACAACATCGAGGAGTACGGCATCGCCGCCGACGGCGCCCACCACGCCTTCCCCGACTTCCTGTGCACCACGCTCAACCGGGGCGCCTATCCGGAATGCCCGATCCCGACAGAGTTCTATCTGTTCGTCAACATCGGATTGGTCTGGGTCGTGGCGGTGATCTGCGCCCTGCTCGCCGGCAAGTACGTGATGATGGGGTTCGCGTTCTACAGCATCGTCATCGTCAACTGCTTCGTCCACATCGTCCCCGCCCTCGCCACCGGCACGTACAACCCGGGGCTGCTCACCGCGGTCGTGATGTTCCTGCCCGCCTCGGCCTGGATGATCGGCGTCTTCCTCAAGCACCAGGACCCGCCGCTCGGCAAGTGGCGCCTGCTCGGCGTCGTCGGCATCGGTGTGGCCGCCCACGGCGCCCTGCTGCTCACGATCAACCTGTTCCTGAACGACGTCATCTCCGGACCCGTCCTCGACCTGCTGCAGCTCCTCAACGCAGGCCTCGTCCTGCTGGTCGGCGCCCTCCTCCAAAGGTCCCTGCCCCCGGCACACGCCGCGACGGCGAAGACCGGCACCCAAGCCGCCCGCTGAACGACGCGAGACCCTTTCCGCACACGGCCGCCGGCCAGGAGCCGTCGGCGGCCGAGGGTCGCGGCACCGTGGTCGTCGATGACGGGGCACCATGAAGAACCGGCTGCGCGAACCGCGTGCGGCCCGCCGATGGGGTCAGGCGGACCGGTGCCAGGTCTCCTGGCGGCCGTCAACGTCATCGAGACCGAGCGGTACGACCCCGGCCCGCCCCTGGCCTTCGCCATCGCCGACGTCTTCGGCCTGAGCGGTCTCCTCTGCCATCGAGAATGGCAGTTTTGCCGTCTGGTGTGGCGATAATCGCGCGTGATACTTCTTTGGTTGATAAGCGACCAGGAGCTCTCCGGCCATAATGCCGAATATATTCATGGTTTCGGTTCTTCAAGTGGCCGGATGTAATCAGGCGCAGAGTCGGGCCTGAAACTGGATAAGGCGGAAACAAAGGCCTTGGCCGGAATTCTGGCGCATGGCAGGACTGCCGCGGGCGGGAGGCCTGGAAAACACACCCGCCCACGGAAAAATCCGTAGACGTATTAGGGAGGTTACTATGCGGACACGCATACGCGCAGCTCTCCTGGGTGGGATCGCCTCGGCGGCCTTCGGTGCCGCCCTGCTCGCCGCCCCCGCCGCCAATGCCGACTGGAACGGTACCTGTGCCATTTCCTACTACCAGCAGTCCGGAACCGGCCATGCCACCGGCTGGTGCGGCGGCACCGGACCGGAGAAATACCAGATCGGCGTCAAGTGCGCGAACGGTCTCTGGTACTGGAGCCTTTTCGCGAAGGACTTCGGCGACACCACCGGCCTGACCGCCGACTGCCCGACCGGATACGCCGCCGTCGGTTACGACTGGCGTCGTTTCTGACATTTCCGGGAACCAAGGGTCCCGGGCCGTTTCTGAGAGGGGGCTGAGACCCTCTGAGAGGAGGCTGAGAGCGACCTAAAGGTCAGTGTCCCGTCTCGTCATACTCCAGTACATGTCGATTCCAGAGGCGGCGTCCGTGGGGCCGAGGTGGCGTGCCGTACGGCAGGGCGCCGGATACTGCGCGGCCGGGACGATGTCGTTGTATCTGCTGGTCAAGGTGATCTGGGTGGCGAGGCTGCTGCTCGGCGGCGGTTCGTGGGAGGCCGAGACGCAGGTGGCCGACTGGGCGCTGCTCAACGCGTTGACCGTGGTGATGGCGGCGGCCGGGGTGGCGCTCGGGCTGTCACTGGCCCGGCCCTGGGGAATGCGGATCCCGGCGCCGTTGCTGCTGCTCCCCGCCTGGACGGCCGCGGGTTTCCTGGTGCCGATGCTGCCCTACATGGTGGTGAGCGCTCTGCTCGGCGACGGGAACACCGAGGAGGGAGCACGTGCCGTGAGCGTCGCCGAGCCTGCGGCGGCCGGATGGGAGATGGCGTTCCTGGCCGTCGGTTTCGCCGGGATGGGGCTGGGCCTGGCCGTCGGACTGCCGATCTATCTGCGGGAACGGTGGCCCTGGGCGTTCCTGGGCCGGGTCGGCGACCTCCCCCGGGTCCGTCCCACCTGGCGGGCGAACGCCGTACGGGCGGCACTTGCCGTCGCGGCGGGCTTGGGGGTGATGTGGTCGTTCTGGGCGGTCGGCGGCACCGTGGGGCTCCGCGCCGACCTCGGTCTGAACGGCCGGTTGCTCGCCGCCACCTCCGGTGTGTGGGCGTTCGCCGCGGCGGGAGGCGTCTGTGTGCTGACCGCCCGGGTGGCCAGGCGGCTGCCCGTGTGGTTCCCGATGGCGGTGGCCTTCGCCGGATCGGGCTTCCTGACCGCGTGGAGCGGCTGGAAGCTGGGCATCTCCGCCTTCGGTCCCGACGGCTTCGCGCCCCGGGAACACCTTCCCGTCGCGTTCGCCGGGAACGTCCTGGCGGTCGCCGCCGGGGTCGTCATGGTGGGCGCCGTGCTCCAGGTGTACCGGTCCCGGGCCGGAGCTCAGCGGGCGTCGTAGTCGTCGCGGTTCGCGAGAACCTCGGCCATGTGTGTCTGCGCCCAGCTTCTGAGCCCGCGCGTCATGTGGTGGAGCGAGCGGCCGAGGTCGGTCAGCTCGTAGGAGACGGTGACGGGGACGGTCGGCGTCACGGTGCGGGTGAGCAGGCCGTCGCGCTCCAGTGACCGTAGCGTCTGGGTCAGCATCTTCTGGCTGACCCCGGCCAGAAGCCGGGCGAGTTCGGAGTAGCGCATCGCCCTACCGGGGTCGTCGTCGCCGCCCAGCGCGCACAGGATCAGGACGACCCACTTGTCCGAGATCCGGGCGAGCAGTTGCCGGCTGGGGCACTCCGCCAGGAACGCGTCGTACTCCACCTTGGCCTGGGCCGCCTTCGTCGTCACTGGTCGCACCTCTCACCGGCGGACGGGTTACGCGCTCCAAAGTACCTACTTCCCCATGGGAAGTTCCTCTCCGATGCCGATGCCGATGCCGATGCCGATGCCGATGCAGGCGCCGCCTTGGGCGCACGACGAGAGGCGTCACGATGAGTACACCCGGTGGCTCCTGGACCCTGGGTGACCTGGCCGAACTGGACGGCATCGGCCGCTGGACGGCCTTCAGGAGGATGCCTCGTCGCCGATGGCGCGGAGGACCTCGGAGAGCCAGACGAACCCGTATCCCACGACGCGGTCGGGATCGGAGAGCATGTCGTCCAGGTAGCCCCACGAATCGGACAGCGCGCCGATCGTGAGGTCTCGCGGCTCGTTGTAGACGTCGTAGGCCTGGTCGCGGGGCACGGACCAGAACTCCTCGGCGTTGATCTCCACCACCTGCCCACCGGCGTTGATCCGTTCCATGAGCAGGTCGAAGACGCCTTTGAGCTTCTCCACGGGGATCTCGACCATCAGCGTCCTTCCTGAGGCACCTGGCGTTTCCCTCGATTGTTCGCCGATCCGGTCTCGCCCTCCTGGCGGAGCCGCCCGTCGCCGGTCGGCGGCTCCGGGAACGGTCACGCCTCCGAGCCCGGCGGTCCCACGCGATCCGTTGTGAGTCAGTTGCCCAACTCAGATTGGACAAGCAAGAGGCGGTCCGCTAGCTTTGTTTTCAGTTGGTCAACTAACTAACAAAGCGGCGAAGCGATTCGCCATCCTGGAACGGGGAGAGTCATGATCGTTGTTACGGGTGCCACCGGGAACGTCGGCCGTGCGCTGGTGCGGGAGCTCGTCGAGGCCGGGCAGCAGGTGACGGCGGTGGCCCGCCGGATCGAGGCGACCGACGTCCCGGCCGGGGTTCGCGCCGTGACCGCGGACCTGGGAGACGCCGACAGTCTTTCCGGCGCGCTTTCCGGTGCCAAGGCGCTGTTCCTGCTGGTCGCCGGGGAGGACCCGGCCGGGGTGCTGGCGAGGGCGAAGGCCGCAGGGGTGGCCAGGGTGGTGCTGCTGTCCTCCCAGGGGGTGGGCACCCGGCCCGGCGGCGCCTACGCGCACGCCGCCGGTTTCGAGCAGGCCGTGGCCGCCTCCGGGTTGGAGTTCACGGTGCTGCGTTCGGGCGGAATGGCCTCCAACGCGTTCGCCTGGGCCGAGCCGATCCGCGCGCACCGGACCGCCGCCGCCCCGTTCGCCGAGGTCGGGCTGCCGTTCGTCGACCCCGACGACGTCGCGGCGGTGGCCGCCGCCGTACTGACCGGTGACGGGCACGATGGCGCGACCTACGTGCTCACCGGCCCGGCGCCGACCACGCCGAGGCAGCGGGCCGAGGCGATCGGGCGGGCGATCGGCGAGCCGGTGACGTTCGTCGAGCAGACCCGCGAGCAGGCGCACGCGCAGATGTCGGCGTTCATGCCCGCCCCGGTGGTGGAGGGCACGCTGTCCATCCTCGGCGAGCCCACCGAGGCCGAGCAGGCGGTCAGCCCCGACGTGGAGCGCGTCCTCGGCCGTCCGGCCACGCCGTTCGCCGCCTGGGCGACGCGCAACGCCGCCGCGTTCCGCTGACCGGCCCCCGCGTCTTTTACGAAACCAGAGTTGCGCAATTGGAGGGCGGAGGGGTAGCTTTTATTTCGCAACAAGGGTTTCGTAAATGGGGGTCGCGATGGCGCCGCGCGGACGACCGCGTGACACGCAGGTGGACGAACGGGTGCTCCGGATCGCCGCCGCGCTGATCTTCGAGCGCGGTTACGCCGGGCTGTCCGTCGACGAGGTGGCCGAGCAGGCGGGCGTGGCCAAGACCACGCTGTACCGCCGCTGGCCGACCAAGGACCACCTGGCCGTCGCGGTGGTGGCCCGGCTGCAGGCCGACGACGAGATCACCGACACCGGGGACATCCGGACCGACCTCGTCGACTACCTGGAGAAGATCGCCGCCGGGCTCAACCGGATGCGTGCCGCGGGTGGCAACAGGGGCCCGTCCGCGGGAGCCGTCGGCGAACTCGTGGGCGCCGCGGCCAGGCACGAGGACATCGGCCGGTTGGGCCGTGAGCAGTACGCCAGACGCAACGCCATCGCGCTCGCCCTGATCGAGCGCGCCCGGCTACGCGGCGAACTGCGCGCCGACCTCGACGCCGAGGTGCTGTTCGACCAGCTCGCGGGGGCCCTCTACTACCGAGTAATGATCACCGGCGCACCGATCGACCGGGCCTACGCGGAACGGCTCGTCTCCTGCGCGCTCGAAGGGAACATGACATGTCGCTGATCGCGGAAACCGCCGTCGTCCGAGAGGTCGACGCCGAGACCATCGTCTCGGCCACCGCCACCGGGCGGTTGCTGCTCGACTCCAGCGACACCGGCGGCGCGCTGAGCACCCTCAGGATGACCCTCACCGAGGGCGCGGACGGTGCCGTGCCCCACCACCACGCCACCTCGACCGAGCTGTTCTACATCCTGGACGGCAAGGCCCGCATCCTGGCGGGCGAGGAGATCGTGACGCTGGGGGCGGGTGACGTGGCGGCCGTGCCCCCGATGACGCCGCACGCCTTCGCCGCCGCTCCCGGCCACACCGCCGACCTCCTCATCGTCGTCGCCCCGGGCATCCAGCGCTTCGAGTACTTCCGGCTGCTCGACCGGCTGCGCAGGGGAGAGGCCACGCTTGAGGAACTGCTGGCCTCCCAGGAGCTGTACGACAACCACTTCCTCGACAGCCCGGTCTGGACCCGTGACCGCCAGGCGTCCACCAACGGTGGAGGAGGGCTCTGATGCTCACGAAGATCGGTACCGTCCTCGCCGTCGTCGGCGCCCTGTTCATCGGCTACATCGGGGTGAGCTACCTTGTCGCACCCCAGTCCATGGCGCCCGACTTCGGCCTGCCGAGCTGGCCGCAGGGCGAAGGAGCCGGCTTCCTCGCGGTCAAGGGGATCCGGGACGTGGTCTCCGGCCTGGTGATCCTCGCGATCACCCTGACCGGCAACCGCCGAGTCCTGGGGTGGGCCATGCTGGCCATCGCGCTCACTCCGGTCGGTGACATGCTCCTCGTGCTGCTCTCCGGTGGAACGCCCGCGATCGCCTTCGGCGTGCACGGCGCGACCGCGGCCATGGTCGCCCTCACCGGAGGTCTCCTGCTGAGCGGCCCCCGCCCCAAGCCCGCCACGTCCTTCACGACCCCGCTGGTCTCGTGATCCTCGCTACCGGCCGGGCCGGGTGAACGCCCCTCGTGAGTCCACGGCCTCACGAGGGGCGGGCGAGGTAGGCCGTCTTGGCGTCGGAGGAGAAACCGCACGCCCGGTAGAACGCGTGGGTGGCGGGCCTGCTCGACCCCGTCAGCAGCATCACCTTGTAACAGCCCGCGTCCCAGGCGGCCCGAAGCGTACCGGCCATGACCTGTTTGCCCAGCCCCGTGCCCCGCAGGCTCTCCTCGACCACGACGTTCTCGATGACGGCGTACGGCGACGCGGAGCGGGTGAGATTCGGGATCACGTTCAGATACGCCGTGGCGACCACGGCCCCCTCGGCTTCGAGTACGAACAGATGCAGGCCGGGCGAGTCCAGGATCCGCGTGAAGGTCACTACGTCGGACCCGTCACTCAGGACCGGGTCCTTCGGCTGCAACTGCCGATAGAGACGCATGACACCGGCGAAGTCATCGGGCACGGCCTCACGGAAGACGATCATGGCCGCAGACTAACGCCTCCGTACCCGGCCTCAGGCGTCCTTGTCGGCGTATGAGAAGGGACAACCGGTCTGTACCGGCCGCCCCTCGTACGCACGTGTAGGACGGGCGCCCCGGCTCGGAACCGCCTGGCCGGATCAGGGCTTCCAGTCCGCGCAGGAGTATCCCCATCCGGGCTTCAGCTCGCAGAGCTCGATCCTCCGGATGTCCTTGGAGAGGTTCGCGCTCAGGCCGGGCCCCGGGCCGGTGGTGAGCGTTCCGCCGCCTCCGTCGTAGTACTCCCAGTTGACCTTGGCCGAGCTGGAACCGCCGGTCCACACCCAGACCCACGACTCGGCCCCGCTGCCCGGGTTGTTGTCGAACTGGGCCTGGCTGCTCTTGTAGTAGACGGTGGTGGCGGCCGCGGCGGGTTGCGCGGTGAGAGTCGTTCCGGCGACGGTCACCGCCATCGTGACGGCGACGGTGCGGGTCAGGCTCCTGAGTTTCAACAAACCTCTTCCCTTGCCTTTCGCGGATCAGGGGCACCCACACGACGGACGGCGGGTATCCACCTGTCAGCATCCGTCACCGGCGCCGAGTCGTCATCGGGAGCCGCTGTCCATATCCGGCCATATCCGTCTATTGCCGACAGTTGGGTGGCCGGGAGGCTCCCCAGGCGGAGCGGTCACTTCTTCCTGGGGAAGGCGGGGCCGCGGGTGATGACGGCGACGGCGATGAGGGCGAGCCCCGACAGGCCCTGGAGCACGGCGTACCACGCGGGGCAGAGGCCGGGGATCAGGTCGACGCCGATGATCGCGATCGGCATGACGACGGACAGGGTGCGCACCCGGTCGAAGGCCTTGGCGGACCCCTCCTCGGCCCGGACGGTCATCCGGTGGAGCAGCGGGGCGATCGCGAGCATGACGACCGCCCGGACCCACATGAACGAGGTCGCCTCGCCGCCGATGAGGGCCATCACGGCGACCGTTCCCAGGACGACGGCGCTGATGGCACCGAAGAGCAGGACGTACTTCCTCGCCGCCGCGAAGGCCTCCTGGGCGCGGGCGTCGCCGGTGCTCGTCATCTCGTTCATGGGTCCTTCTCCTCCGTGTCGCTGTGGTGACGACGCTACGGAGATCCCAACCGGCCCAGTATGAGGGTGGCCGTACGGAAGGGTGGGGCTAGACCCACTCTCGAGCGGGCCGTCGTTCGGCCGCCCGCGTCGGTGTCCGTGTCGAGGGTTTCCACAGCCGACGCCTTGGGTCACCGGTCCTTCTCGGTGAGTGCCGATCGGTCGGATCGGCTGTGTCGGATGCCGGAAAGATTCAGGAAATCTCGATTTCAGGGAGAAAACACGTACGGGGTCCGAGGCCGCCGAGGGCGTTGATCCTGCCGGACTTCGGCCGATAAATCACCAAAAAGTCGGCATTCCTGCCAAAAGGTAGGTAAGCTGATCATGTACCGAAGAAGCTGCCGGTCGAATCCCGTCACAGGGGGAGATCAGCAGCTTTCTTGTTTTCCCGAGGTCTCCGTACGGAGAGGACGCATGGCCGGAACTCTGAGCAGAAGGAAATCGCCGGCGGCGTTCCGGGCCCCGGAGGAGAGGCTGAGCAGGGCACCTCTTCTTGTCCTCACCGTTCTTTCCGCCGTGTTCTACTCCGCGTACTCCCTCATATCGTTCGCCAGGTTCCGGGCGAGCGCCTACGATTTGGTGATCTTCGATCAGGCGGTGCGTTCGTATTCGCACCTGGGGCCGCCGGTGGCCATGGTGAAAGGTGTCCACAACGGCTTCGGTGACCAGTTCTCGATATTGGGGGACCACTGGTCGCCCATCCTGGCCCTGCTTTCCCCGTTCTACTGGGTGCACGACGGTCCGGAGACCCTGCTCGTCCTGCAGGCGATACTTCTGGCGTCGGCGATACCGTTTCTCTGGAGATACGCCTTCAGGGCGTTCGGCGCCGGTCCTGTGGTCTCCAGGTACGGCGCCGAGCGCATGGCGTACTGCGTCGCCGTCGCCTATGCGATCTCCTGGCCCGTCGCGGAGGCCGTCGCCTTCGACTTCCACGAGGTCGCCTTCGTTCCGCTGCTGACGGCCGTTCTCCTTGAGCGCCACCAGGCGGGCAGGAGGTGGCACGTCCTGCTGGCCGCCTTCCTGATCCTGCAGGTCAAGGAGGACATGGGGCTTCTCGTGGCCGGTGTGGGACTGTTCTTCATCACCAGGAAGGGGGACCGCGCCCTCGGGACGCTCTTCGTGCTGGTCGGCGCGACGGCGGCCTGTCTGTGCACCCAGGTCCTCATCCCGCACTTCGGCGGCCGGGCGGACTACTACTGGGCCTACTCGGGGCTGGGCCGTGATTTCAGAGAGGCCGCGCTGCGTGCTTTGACGCATCCGTTCGACGCCGTCTCCCTGCTCGCCACGCCTCCCGTCAAGATCCAGACCGTGGTTCTGCTCCTCGCCCCGCTCCTTTTCGCCTCGGTCATGTCGCCCGTCACCGTCGCCGCCGTTCCGTTGCTGATGGAGCGAATGCTCTCAAGCTCTTTCCCGAACTGGTGGGAGCCGAAATACCACTACAACGCATTCATCGTGATGGTGGTGTTCATCGGGGGAGTCGACGGATATCGAAGAATGGCGGCCCGCATACGATCCCGGACGTCACCGGAGCCAGACGCGAAGAACCCCGGACGGCTTCTCCGCGTCGTTCGAGGATGGCCTTCACTGGTCCTTCTGGTCAGTGTCGCGATGATTCCCTTCTTCGCGTTCGGAAGGTTCTTCAGCGTGGGTTTCCACGCCTCGACGACCCGGACGGAGGCGGCTGCCGCAGCCGTTGCCGTCGTTCCCGATAACGCCCTGGTCGAAGCCGCGAACAATGTCGCCCCCGCTCTCTCAAGCCGGACCAGGACGTTGTTGTGGGACAGAACCGTACGCTGGGCCCCCTGGGTGGTCGCGGACGTCGGAAAGCACGCCTTCCCGTTCCCGTCACTCGACGAGCAGACCGCACGGGTCGACTTCCTGCTCAGGAACGACTACCGCGTCGCCTTCTCGTCGGGCGGCTACGTGGTGCTCTCCCGGGTCCGGAGCTGATGCTCAGGGGGTCGTGAGGATGACCAGGCGTTGGGTGGCCCGGGTCATGGCGACGTAGCGGTCCACGGCTCCCGCTATGCCTTCGCCGTACCTGTCGGGATCGACGAGGACGACCAGGTCGAACTCCAGGCCCTTGGCCAGTTCCGGGGTGAGGGAGCGGACGCGGGGGGTTTCCCGGAAGGCGGGATGGCCGATGACGCAGGCGACCCCCTCGGCGTGCTCGGCGAGCCAGGTGCCGAGGATCGTGTCCAGGTCGGAGACGGGGCCGTGCAGGACGGGGACGCCGACACTGCGGATGGAGACCGGCACGTTGGCGTCGGGAAGCGCGGCCCGGATGACCGGTTCGGCCTCGGCCATGACCTCCTCAGGCGTCCGGTAGTTGACGCTGAGGGAGGCCAGGGCGATCTGGTCGAGACCGACGCGTTCGAGGCGTTCCTGCCACGACTCGGTGAACCCGTGCCTGGCCTGGGCGCGGTCTCCGACGACGGTGAAACTGCGGGACGGGCAGCGGGAGAGCAGCATCTGCCATTCGGCGTCGGTCAGCTCCTGGGCCTCGTCCACGACGATGTGCGCGAACGGCCCGGCCAGCGGGTCCTTCTCGGCGCCGGGCAGTACGGTCTCGTCGTCCAGGGAGTTGCGCATGTCCTCCCCGCGCAGCATCGTCACCAGTCCCTCACCGTCGGGGTCGGCCTCGATCAGGTTGTCCACGACCCGTGACATGCGCTCACGCTGGGCGGCGAGGGCGGCGTTCTGCCGACGCCTGCGCCGGGCCGCCTCGGGGTCGCCGAGCCGCTGGCGTGCCGCGTCGAGCAGCGGCAGGTCGGAGACCGTCCAGGCCTGGGCGTTCTCCCGCTGGAGCCTGCGGATCTCGTCGCGGTCGAGCCAGGGGGCGCACAGCCGCAGGTAGGCCGGCACCGTCCAGAGGTCCCCGACGAGGTCGGTCGCCTCAAGCAGCGGCCACGCGCGGTTGAAGGCCTTGACCAGCTCCCGGTTGCCCGTCAACGACCTGCGCAGCAGATGGGCGGGGGCCTCCTCGTCGCCGTGCTTGTCCACCAGGATCGTGAGCAGCTCCTCCCAGATCTGGCCGCGCGCCTCGTTGTGCGGGGTGCCTGGGTCCGGTACGGCGAACGCCTCGGCCCAGTCGTCGGCGCCCAGCCAGATGTCCGACCAGTGCGTCGTGACCGTCATCCCCTCGGTCGGCGGGTTCTCGTAGAACCTGACGGCCTTGTCGATCGCCCCCACCAGGTCGGCGGACGACTTCAGCCGGGCCACCTCGGGATCGGCCTCGACCGCCGCGGAGCCCCCCTCGGGGACGAGGTCACGCAGGGTGCACAGCCGTACGCCCTCCTCGCCGAGGCTGGGCAGGACGTCGGCGACGTAGGCGAGGTACGGCTGGTGGGGGCCGACGAACAGCACGCCGCCCCGGTTGTGCCCGAGACGCGGGTCGGAGTAGAGGAGGTAGGCCGAACGGTGCAGGGCGACGACGGTCTTGCCGGTGCCGGGGCCGCCGTCCACGACGAGGGCGCCACGGGACCCGGCGCGGATGATGGCGTCCTGGTCGGCCTGGATGGTGCCCAGCACGTCCCGCATCCTGGCCGACCGGTTGGTCCCCAGGCTGGCGATGAAGGCGGACTGGTCGTCGAGTGCGGCGTGCCCCTCGAACCCGTCCTGGGTGAACACCTCGTCCCAGTAGTCGTTGATCCGGCCCCGGGTCCAGCGGTATCTCCTGCGGCTGGCCAGCCCCATCGGGTTGGCGTGGGTGGCGCCGAAGAACGGCTCCGCCGCCGGGGAACGCCAGTCGAGCAGCAGTCTGCGGCCCTCACTGTCGGTGAGACCGAGCCGCCCGATGTAGACGGGTTCGGGGTCGTCCGTACCGACCATGTGCCCGAGGCACAGGTCCAGGCCGAAGCGGCGCAGGGTGCGCAGGCGGGCGGTCAGCCGGTGGACCTGCATGTCCCGGTCCATCGCCTGCCGTCCCGCGCCGCCGGGAGCCTTGAGTTCGGCGTCGAGCCGGTCGGACAGTTCGGCGATCGACTGTTCGAGACTCTCCGCGATGGCCGCGAAGTGCCGCTCGTCACGGGCGATCAGCGCCGGTACGGCCTTGGCGGCGAGGCCCTCGGGAAGGTCGAACGCGCTGACGGTCTTCACATCGGTTCCGATCTTGTTCGGCGGTTCTGAGCGGTTCACGGCCTCTTCCCGCCGATCATGTCGAGCAGCAGCCGCGCGGCCACCGCCGTACCGTCGGCGCGGACCGTGTCGGCCACGGCGGTCGCCCGCGCCCGGGTCTCGGGGCTCAGTATGGCCCCGAGCGCGGCCGACAGGGACTCGGCCGTCGGGGCCGGGCCGTCGTGCGCCACGCCGACGCCCAGTTCGGCCACCCTGCCCGCCCAGTACGGCTGGTCGGCGGCCTGGGGCACGACCACCTGGAGCGCGCCCGCCCGGGTGGCCGTCGTCGTGGTGCCCGCGCCGCCGTGGTGCACGACGGCGGCCACCCGGGCGAACAGCGCCTGGTGGTTGACCTCGCCGACGACGAAACAGTCGTCCCGGCCGCCGATCGGGGCCAGGTCGGCCCAGCCACGGGCGAGGACCACACGACGGCCCCGTGCCCGGACCGCCTCGACGACCGCCTCGGCTTTCACGGACCGCATGGGCATGCTGCCGAAGCCCACGTAGACCGGGGGCTCCCCGGCGTCGAGGAAGGCCGTCAGCTCGGCCGGGAGCGGCCGTTCGTCGGGCAGCGTCCACGCGCCGGTCTGCACGACGTCGAGTTCCGGCGTCTCCCGCCACGGGTCCAGGACCGGGTCCGTCGCCAGCCATGGCCGCTCGCCGACGACGTAGCCACGGACGTCGTCGACCGGCGGCAGCCCGGCCGCCGTCCGGTTGACGTTGAGCGCCTCACCGAACAGTTCGTTGATATTGCGGGCGTCCAGGTCCCACAGCGTCCGCCTGTCGGTCACCTCGGGCGGGAACGGCCTGCCCGGATAGGCCAGCGGCGCGTGGTACGGCGACGGCAGGGTGAGCTGCTGGAAGGTCACGGAGACCGAGGGGACGCCCAGCCGTTCGGCCACCGAGAGCGCGCCCGCGGCGGCGGGCATCATGCCGGTCGCCACCAGCGCGTCGCACCCCTCGGCCGCCGGGACGAGCGCCTCGAACTGGCCGGCGATCACCTCGGCCGCACGCCGGGGCAGGTCTCCCGCGGACGGCGGAGCCGCCGTCGTCAGCGCACGGGCCGACGGCCCGACCGGAACCAGCGGGACACCGACCCCGGCCAGCCGCCGGGCGAAGTCCTCGTCCGGCGGCGCGCACACCCGCACCTCCACGCCGTGTTCCCGCAGCCGCACCGCCAGCGCCACCAGTGGTTCGACGTCCCCTCGCGAGCCGTACGTCGACAACACCACACGCATTCCGCGTCCCCCGTTTTCGCAGATCCTGGCCTCGGCCGACGATTCTGCGGCATACCCGGGGCCTTGTGGCAAGTCCCCCCATGCGCTATACGTTGAGAGTGGAAAGGGGCGAAGGCCCCTTTTTTCATGCCCGCTGACCGCCCTGGCAAGATGGTGGGGAGGCCTAGACGGTGGGCGGGGACTTGAGCAGTGACGCCGTCTCGGGCGGACAGCCGCCGCGCCGCCGCCGGAGCGCGTGTGCCGCGATGCGGACCAGGTCGACGATCACCCCGGCGCCGCCGCTGGGGTCGTGCACCTTCAGCTTCAGGTCCAGGCTGACCGGTGCCCCGCCCCACGCCTGCGCCTCGATGTTGATGTGCGCCACCTTGTGCGACTCCAGGTGCGGCAGGTATCCGAGCGGGGCCAGCTCAACCCGCCCGGCCGTGCCCAGGGCGTTGAGCTTGGACTCCATCTTGGTGTTGTCGTTCTCCGCCAGGTTGCGGAAGTCCTCGGTGCCGCCCAGGTTGACCTGGTAGGAGCTGACCAGGGTGAGCCCGCGCTCCTCCAGCAGCCGCAACAGGGCGTGGTGCACGATGGACGTGCCGAACTGGCTGGTCAGGTCGTCCCCCAGCAGGGGAAGCCCGGCCTCGGTGAACCGGTCAAGCCACCGCGGATCACGGGCCACCGTGTCCGAGGTGATGTTGACGAACGCCGCACCCGCCCGCAGCGCCGCTTCGGCGTAGGCCTCCGCCGTTCGCTGCCTTCCGCTGGGGGCCGCGTAGAGCACCACCTCGGCCCCGGCGAGCTCCCCGGCCACCCGCTCCACCTCGGCGGCGTCGGCACCTGCGTCGTCGGCCGTGAGGCCACGCCGTACCGTGACACCCGACGGCGGCAGGTCGTCGACGATCCGGGGGAAGTTGTTGGGCGGTGCGAAGATCGCCTCGGCGAGGTCCTTCCCGACCTTCCCCGGGGACATGGCGAACGCCGCCACGAAGTCGATGTCACCGACGCCCATCCCCCCGAGCACCGGCCGCCGGACCCCGACCAACTCCCCCGTGGCCCGGTACAGCGCCATCCCCTGCAGAAACGCGGACACGTTGTTACCGACACCGACAACCGCGACCCTAGCCCGTTCGATCATGCTTTCAAGGTACGGCGGCGCGCCCTCCGAAGGGCTATCCGGAGAAGCCCTTGTCCTTCAGGCGGTCGATCAGTTCGGTCATGTTTCTCGGTTCCAGCCATGGCGTACGGCCCGCGGCGTCGAGGGGCTCCTTGCCGCCGACGAGTGCGGGGCGGTCGGGCTGCCGGGCGGCCAGGAAAGGGTCCTCGAAGACCAGGCCCTGCGGTGGCGCGCTCATCAGGTGCGCCCGCGCGGGAAGCGGCTCGCCCGCGTCGAGGACCCGCTGCTCGTGGGGCGGCCTCTCGGCGAGGAACGCCATGGCCTTCGTCCCGGCGGGGATCGCCGTGGCGAAGTCGGCCACCGACTTCGCGGGCTTCCACTTCTCGGCGGGCAGGGAGTCGTCCCGGACGACCGCCCCCTGGTCAAGCTCCACGAAGACCACTCCGCCGGGGACCGTGCCCTTGAGGACGTCGGTGGCCCTGATCCTCAGCACCACGCGGTGGTCGAGGGGGCCGTCCTCGTAGCTCTCCAGGGCGGGTCCCCGCTGCCAGCCGTCCACCACCCCGGCCACGACGACGGGTTCCTGTCCGGCCAGGGCCTCCGGTGAGAGGGCGGGGTCGTAGTCCGCCTCGGAGATACGCAGGACGGAGACGTCCAGAGGCCTCCTGGGGGCTTCGGCCGCCCTCTCGGCGCCCTGGTCCGCGCATCCGGTGAGCAGCAGGACGGCCACCGGCAGAGCGGTGAGACCGTTGGGTCTTCTCCTCGTCATCCCCGTCCAGTCCGTGATCTTCGTGGGTGAAGGTCGTACCTGCGCCCACGGCGCCCGGCGACGGAAATATCAGGCTTTGTTGAGATAGGTGAGGACGGCCAGGACGCGGCGGTTGTGGTGGTCGTCGGTGATGCCGAGTTTGTCGAACATCGAGGTCGTGTACTTGCTGATGGCGCTCTCGCTGAGGAAGAGCCGCCGGCGGATGGCCTGGTTGGACAGTCCTTCGGCCATCAGGGCGAGTACGGAGTGCTCGCGTTCGGTGAGGCCTTCGAGCCGCCTGTTCGTGGAGCCGCTGGAGAGCAGCCTGGCGATGACGGCCGGGTCCATGGCGGTCCCGCCTCCGGCGACGCGTTCCATGGCGTCGACGAACTGGTCGGCGTCGAACACGCTCTCCTTGAGGAGGTAGCCGACCCCTCCGGCGCCGTCGGCCAGGAGTTCCCGGGCGTAGAGCTGTTCGACGTGCTGGGAGAGGATGAGGACCGGCAGGCCGGGCACCTCGCGGCGGGCGGCGAGCGCGGCCTTCAGGCCCTCGTCCGACTGGGTCGGCGGCATCCGGACGTCGACCACGGAGACGTCCGGCCGCCACTTCAGCAGCGCGTCGAGCGTCTCGGGGCCGGTGGTGGCCGTCGCCACGACCTCGTGCCCGTACGCCTGGAGGAGGCGGATCATCCCGTCACGCAGGAGATAGAGGTCTTCGGCTACAACGACGCGCATGGCACCATCATCCTCACGTGGGTCGGACCGCCTGCCGGGCTGGTGACCGCCAGGGTGCCGTCGAAGACGGCGAGGCGGCGGCGCAGCCCGTCGAGTCCGCCGCCGGTCCGCATGTCGGCCCCGCCCCGGCCGTCGTCCTCGACGTCGACGACGACGCCGGTGTCGTCCCGGACGATGGAGACGCGCGCCAGGCTCGCGTGGGCGTGCTTGGCCGCGTTGGTCAGCAGCTCGGCGATCCCGAAGTAGAGGGCGGACTCGATCGGCAGGTCCAGGCTCAGCCGGGCGTCGGCGCTGACGGTCGTTTCGAGGGGGCTGTCCAGGGCGAGGGCGCGGACGGCGTCGAGGAGGCCCCGCTCGCTCAGCACCGGCGGGTTGATGCCCCTGACCAGGTCGCGCAGTTCGGCCAGGGAGGTGGCGGCGCCCGCCCGTGCTCCCCGCAGCAGTTCGGCGGCCTGGTCGGGGTCGGTCCTCATCAGTTTCTCCACGGTCGCCAGCGACATCCCGAGCGCGACCAGGCGTGCCTGCGCCCCGTCGTGCAGGTCCCGCTCGATCCGGCGGATCTCGGCGGCCTGCGCGACCGTGGTGTCCGCGCGCTGGGCGGTCAGTTCGTCGACCCGTTCCGCCAGCGCCATCGCGGACGACGGGCGCAGGAAGCGGACGGCCACCGGCTCGACGACCCGCCAGGCGTCCGGGGAGCGGAAGACGGCCACGGCGCCGCTGAACACGCCGAGGAGGCGCATGACGGGTGACGGCTGGGAGAGTCCGACGATCGCTCCCGCGATCCCGGCCGGTGGGATGACCGCGGACACTCCCGCGGTGAACGGCATGATGGCCACGAACCGCAGGTCACGCCAGTTCGCCGGGTCCTTCCAGCGGAGCCGCCACTTCTGGTCCATGAGGGCGTCGCGATCGCTGCGCTCGTAGGAGTGGCCGTTCCACCAGTATCCGGTGGACAGCTGCGTCACCGGTCCCGGCTGCCGGTACCCGGCGGGGATGACGGTTCCCGTCCACCTCGCGACGAGGGAGCGGACCATCCGGCAGACCGGGCGGACCAGGGCGAGGGTGCCGACGCAGGCCCACAGGAGCGGGACGATCCCCGACCAAGGGTCTCCGTGCCACACCCGGATCCACAGTGCCACGGCGACCGCCCACACGGCCGGGACCAGCAGGCTGACGGCCACCACGACACATGACCGTACGAAGCCCGTCCCCGCACATGTCAGCCACGATGCCAGGCGTTTCATGTCTTTCCTCGCTTTTGTTCGGTGCCTCAACTGTGCACCGTGCGGGGCGAGCGATCACAGTGGGTCCAGCCCCACTCGTTCGTGCGTCCAGACCGATATTAGGCCCCCTGTCCGCTTTGTGAAGTAGATGGGAAAGCTCCGCCCGGCCACGCCGGATGAGGCGTGGCCGGGCGGAGTGGCCGTACGCGGGTCAGTCGGCCGGGCGGTCCTGAGGGCTCTGCTTGGCGGGGAGGTCGGGCTCCTCGTCGGTCCAGGTGAGGGAGCTGACCGCCGCGTAGGACTCGATCAGCTCGCCACGGTAGGAGTTGGCCGACTCGGACGCGAGTGGTTGTCCCGTGGTGGTGTCCAGCACGAACCGGGTCCGCGCGGCGGCCCCCTCCTGGAAACCGACCGCCTGACCGGTACGGCCGAGCGGATCGGTGACCGTGCCGAGGGACTTCACACCGGGCAACACGGCGCACATGCGGTAGACCGCGGCCCGCACCTCGGCGGAGACGGGGAAGTCCATGACGAGCTGGGTGCCGTACTGGAAGACGTTGGCGTTCATGTTGACCGGCTCGGCGCCGTACCCGTCGGCGACGACCTTCTCCAGGTAGGCCCGCATCCCCTCGGGGGTCGTCGGCAGCGCCTTCAGCGCCTGCGGGGTCATGGGGGTGTCGAGCAGGGTCATCGACTTACCGGCGTCGTTCCACACGGCCTGGCGTTCACCAGGTTCGGCATGGAGCGTGACCTTCCGATCGGGGTAGGTCCAGCTCCGCGGGGAGCCCGCGGCCCGCCAGGCCTTCTCGTCCTCGGGCGTCGCCGGGGCGATTCCCTGCTCCTGCGTGATCGTCCACGCGCGTCCACCCGGTGCCCGCGGGACCCAGGACTCGACCGCGGTGGTCTTCGCAAGGCGGTAGCGCTTGTCGGGAGAGTCGAGCCGGCGGCCGTTGACGGCCTTGCGCACCCAGTACTTCCCGGTCGTGGGCATCCTGACGGTCGAGTTCGCGGCGGCCAGGAAGACGTCCTTGGCGGACAGCACCGCCACGGAGCGCGTGGGCGCGGGATCCGGGGCCCCCTGCGAGAGCACGACGGCCGTGGTGGCCGCGACGCCGAGCAGGCCCGCGCCGAGGGCGGTCCACCTGGCCGCCCGGATGGCCCTGCGGATCCGGCCGACGGTGGGCTCGGGGAGAACGGGTTCCCGGGAAACGGTTTCCCGGAGGGGCTCCTGGAAGGCGGCGGTGAGTCGTGTCCTGCCTTCGGCGACCACCTCCGGCGTGGGCGGCCGCACCGACATCAGCGCGCGGATCTGGGCGAGGTCATCCATCCGATGCTCCGATCAAGGGGTTGACGCCGCCGAGGGCGGCTCGCAGTTTTCTGCGGACGCGGTTGAGCCGCGATCCGACGGTTCCCGTGGGGACGCCGAGGGCGTGCGCGATCTCCTCGTAGCTGAGCTCGGCCAGCGCGAGGAGCAACAGCGCGTCACGGTCGGCCTCCGGCATCGCCTCCAGGGCCTCCGCGAGCGGCCCCCGCACGCCCGCGGCGGTGAGCCGTCCGGCCACCAGTTCCTCGTGTCCGGCGTCGATCCCGTCGTCGGCCGACATCCGGCGCAGGACGCTCAGGTGGTGTGCCTCCTGGCCACGGTGGCGGGCGAGGAGGTTGGTGGCGATGCCGTACAGCCAGCCGCGGACCGTTCCCCGGGCGGGGTCGAAGCCCTCGCGGCCGCGGAAGGCCGCGAGGAAGACCTCCGCCGTCAGGTCGTCGGCGGTCTGGGTGCCCAGCCTGCCCGCGACGTAGCGGTGGATGTCCGGAAAATAACGGTCGTAGAGGACGGCGAACCGTTCGGGGACGTGGAGGGACTCCTCGATCGCATGGGCGTCCTCGGCCTCTCGCGATGGGGTTGTGATCATCTTCTACCGGTGGCGTCGATGGCCGTCAGAGGTGTTCTTCGTGGGTTCACACCCCTACTTACTGAAACGGGCACATCTTCTTCACGGCGACCGCCGCGTCACCCCTCGTACGGTGTGCCCTCCTGCTCGGACTCGGCCAGGGTCTCGGGGAACAGCGCGGCGGAGGCGCCGGCGACCTCGACGCCCAGCAGGCGGCCGTGTTCGTCGAGGTCGAGGATCACCTCACCCCGCAGCGCCGGGTCCTCGACCACGATCCGGGTTCTCGCCGCGCCCGGGGCGATCTCCTCGGCCAGGTGGACGTAGGCGACGTCGTTCTCCCCGTCGTGTTCCACGCGCAAGGTCGGCCCCCGGATGTTCGATCGTGCTGTCACTGACAGAGTGCCCCGCCTCCGTACATCCTGGCCACGATCGGCGATGTAAAGAAAAGTAGACATGATGTTTTGTTTGCTTTACATTGAAGGCATGTCGGCGGAAGAGAAGCGCGCCTGGGTCATGCTGGTGGTCACGGTCGTGTCCTACGTGACCTACGTGTTGGTCGTCCTCGGACGGGTGGGAGAGGGCGCCTTGGCCGCCGTGCCGTACGTTCCGGTGCTGCTGTGGACCGTCGGCTCGGCGATCGTGGCGACGATCGTGCTCGATGTGGCGCTCGCGATAGCCTCACCCGGGGACGCCGACAGGAAGGACCAGCGCGACCGGGAGATCTACCGGTTCGGCGAGTACGTCGGCCGGTCGTTCGTCGTCGCGGGTGGCGTGGCGGCGCTCGGCATGGCCATGGCCAGGCTGGACCACTTCTGGATCGCCAACGTGATCTATCTGGCGTTCGTCCTGTCGTCGGTCCTCGGATCGGCGGCCAAGATCATCGCCTACCGCAGGGGTTTCCAGACGTGGTGAAGCCGACCAGGATCACGAACACGATCCGGTCCCTCAGATTCGCCCAGGGTGAGATGACGCAGGCGGAGCTCGCCGAACGCGTCGGTGTGACCCGTCAGACCGTCATCGCCATCGAGCAGGGCCGCTACTCGCCGTCCCTGGAGATGGCCTTCCGCATCGCCCGGGTCTTCGGCGTCCCGCTCGACGACGTCTTCCAGTACCCCGAAACGGAGGAGTGACCCCGCTCCTCGCGACCCCCAGTCAGTGAGGAGAGACGGTCATGCGTGCGATCACCCACGAGCGGTACGGCCCGCCCGACGAGGTGTTACGGCTCAAGGAGATCCCCAGGCCGGTCCCCCGGGACGGGGAGGTGCTGGTCAGGGTCCACGCGGCCCCCATCGGGGGAGACGACTGGCACCTCATGCGGGGCATGCCGTACGTCGCCCGGTTCGTGACCGGGCTGCGCAGGCCGAGGAACCCCGTCGCCGGGCTTGAGGTCGCCGGACGGGTCGAGGAGGTCGGCGCGAACGTCACGGAGTTCGAGCCGGGTGACGAGGTCTTCGGCTGGTGTGCCGGCTCCTTCGCCGAGTACGTCGCCGTCCCCGAGGGGCAACTCCTGCCGAAACCGGTCAATCTCTCCCTGGAGCAGGCCGCCGCCGTACCCATCTCGTCGTTCACCGCCCTGCAGGGGCTGCGCGACGGGCGGATCGGCCCGGGGCAGCGGGTCCTGGTCAACGGCGCCTCCGGCGGCGTCGGCACGTTCGCCGTGCAGATCGCCCGTTCGTACGGCGCCACCGTCACCGGCGTCTGCGGCCCGGCCAAGGCCGACCTCGTGCGTTCCCTGGGGGCCGAGGACGTCGTCGACCACACCAGGGAGAGGTTCGCCGACCGGGGGGAGCGCTACGACCTCATCCTCGACGTGCAGGGGAGCCCGTCCCTGGCCGAGTGCCGTCGCGCGCTGAAGCCGCGCGGGACCCTCGTGATCGTCGGAGGGACCGGCGGCCCCTGGTTCTGGGGGACCGACCGCTGGTTCAGGGCCTTCGCGCTGTCGCCGTTCGTCGGGCAGAGCCTGCGGGTGCGGGTGCACACCGACGACCGCGCCGACCTTCTTCTCATGAAAGAACTCATCGAGGCGGGAAAGGTCACCCCCGTCGTCGACCGTACGTATCCGCTGGAGCGGGTGGCCGAGGCCATCCGTTATGTCCAGGAGGGGAACGCGCGGGGCAAGGTGGTGGTCACCGTCCCCTGACCAGGCGTTCAACCCGCTATACAACGAAATATCGCCCTTAAGGGATATATCTTCCTTAAAGGTTAATATTCAGTTTTGGTATGGCTTATCCGGCAGAAAGGCCATGGCGGGTGGGGCGATTCTCCGGCGGGAGGAGTACCTTCTGATACGCCTCATTCTCCCTTGGCATCGGGAGCGTCAGTGTCGCAACGGCGCACACCCTACGAAATCGTCGAGGCGGTCATCGCCGACCTCGGCCCCGAGGAACTCCCCTTCCTGCCCCGGCTCTGGGCGGTCCACGTCAGGAACCCCACGGACGGCCGGTCCCGGGAGCGGCTCATGGGCTCCGGAATCCTGGTGGAGATCACCGCCTGGACACCCGTGGTCCTCTCCTTCGTCGGCGGTGCCCTCCTGGACGCCGCCAAGGACGAGATCTCCGACCAGACCCGCACCGGGATACGCGGCCTCTTCGGCCGGGTGACCCGGCGCGGCAGGAAACGGCTCATCGAGGAGCCGCTACCGCCCTTCGACGACCGGCAACGCCGCAGGATCGGGGAGGCCGTCCTGTCCAACGCCCTCGCGGCGGGCCTGGCCGAGCCCCGGGCCCGGCTCCTGGCCGACGCGGTCGTCGGCGCGCTCCACCGCGAGCTCGGGCTCGACGCCCCACCCGACGCGTCCGGGGGGTGACCCGTGCGGGGGAACGGCCCCACCCTGCCCTCGACGAGCGTAGAACGCCTGCGGCTGCTGTTCCTCACCGTCGCGGCGGGGGCGCTCTTCGGCGGTTACTGGTTCCTGGTGCTCGTCCAGGACGGCTGGAGCGAACGTAACCGGGCCTGCGGCGCACTGCCCGGGATCGAGGAGTTCCTCGACTGCTCGACCCGGATCCTGGTGCTCCAGGCGCTGGTCCCGCTGGCCGGTCCCGCGCTGGTCGCGGTCCTGACCGTGTCGGCCCACCTGGCGGCGCCCACCGTGATCACCCACCGGCACGGCGCCCGTCCGCTCGACCCCTGGCCCCGGGCCATACGGGAGACCGTCGAGCGGGCGGGACTCGACCGGACGCCGACGCTGATGCTCAGCGAACAGAGCGGGCCGCTGTGGATGTTCGTCTACGGCCGCGGGAACCGGCACCGCGTCATGCTCTCCTCCGACACCCCCCTGTGCGCCGTGACGGACACCGAGCGGGTCACCGCGACGCTCGCCCACGAACTCGGCCACCTGCGCAACCGGGACGTCGACCGTACCTACCTGGCCGTCTTCGCCGTCGCGAGCCTGGCGCTGGTGACGATCGCGCCGGTCGGGCTCTCCGCGCTGCTGGTCACCGGCCCCACCCCGGCGTTCGCCGTCACCTGGCGCGACCTCGTGCTCGCACTGCTGGTCACGGGCACCTGGGCGGCCGTGGTCAGGGCACGCGAGCACGACGCCGACCTGTGGGGCGGCGACCTGCAGCCCGGCGGCATGCTCGCCCTGCTGACCGGCGGAAAGCAGGAACGCCGCGGCCTGCTGCGCCTGCACCCGCCCCACGAACGGCGGCTGAGGGTGCTGCTCGACCCGGACCTGCTGCTGCGGCCCTCCGCCGTCGAGGCCGTCGCCACCGGGATCGCGGCGGGCGTCGTCGTCACCGAACTCGGTGTGAGCCTGCGGACGCTGCTGCCCGTGCCGCCGCTCGTCGCCTACTGGGTGGCCGGTCTCGTCGCCGCGGTGCCCGTCTCCGGGATCGTCGGCCTGGCCGTCTGGCGGGCGGGGGCGGCCCGGGTCCTCACCCGGCTCCGGGTGCTGGCCTGCGGCCTCGGGCTGGGCGTGGGACTGGTGGCCGGGCTGGTCCTGGCGCCCAGGTCGGGTGTGCGGTGGAGCCGCTGGATCCCCACGGCGCCCGACTTCACGACCGTCGCCGAGCCGACCGAGATCCAGCCGGGCACCGCGATCTGGATGACGGTGACGCTCCTGGCGCTGACCACGGCGGTGACCGGCTGGCTCGCCCTGGCCGCCCGCGCGTGGGCGCCCAGGGCGGGGACGCGCGCCTGGCGGTACACGGCGCCCCTGGCGGCCCTGATGCTCGCCGTTGTGCTGGGCACCTGGTCCCTCGCCGCCCGCCTGGCCGCCTCCGAGCAGTGGGGCGCCGCCGACCTCGCCCGCCTGATGATCACCCCCCAGGCGGCGCTGTTCCTGCTGGTCCTCGCGCTGGTCGCGCTGCTCGCCCCGCGCCTGCCCCTCCGTACGGCTGCGCCCCTCCTCGTCCTCGTCCTCGTGCTCCCGCCAAGCCTGCTGATCCTCTCTCCCGCGCCCCCTCCGCCCGTGACGACGCGCGCGGCGGCGCTCCCCGACTCACCCCAGGCGGGCGTGATCTGCCTGGGGCTGTTCACCGTCGGTGTGTCCGGATTCGGCGCTCCCGCCGACCACGCCGCCAGGGCGCGGCTGGGGGAGACGCTGCGTGACTCGGACGACGGCCTTCTGCGCCAGGTCGGCGAACTGTTCCTGCGCGGCGCCCGCACCCGGTCCCAGGACCTGGAGGGACTGGCGTGGACCGCGTTCGTCAGACGCTGCGACCACCTCAGGCGCTACCGCGACGCACCAGTGCCGGAACCCGTCTCCCCGTTTCCCACCGAAGGGTGGTGACGCCATGTCCCGTGCCGGGACGCTTGGCCGTACTCTCCTGGCCGTCCCTCTGCTGCTCGTCCTGCTCGTGCCGTCGGCCGGACGGGCCGACGGCACCACGGGCAGGGCCGTGCCCGCGCTCGGCCGCGGGCTGCTCACCCTCGCCGACCTGCCCGCCGGTTACGCCCCCTGGAAGCCCGAGTACAGGCCCTACAGCACCAGCACCAGTCCGGAGTGCGCCGCCGTACTCGACGAACTGGAGTTCGGCAGGCCCCGATACCGTGGCATCGACTACGCCTTCGCCGGGTTCGCCGCCAAGGGGGCCTTCGGCCCGTGGGTCGTGGAGAACCTGCGGCGCTACCCGACGGCCGTCGTCGCCGACCACGACCTCGACCGCGTCCTGAGGGTGCTGCCCCGCTGCTCGTCGTTCAGCCTCGCCTACCGGGGTGAGCGACCGGCCGTCTCCGTCGTGCGGGTCACCCCGATCAGGACGGCCGCCCTCGGCGACCGGAGCCGGGCCATGTGGATCACCGTGAACGTCAACGGCGAGTGGGCCTACGGGGAGGTGCTGGTTCTGGCCAGGGTGCGCGCCACCCTCATGGTCCTCAGCCAGCTCGCCTTCCGGCCGCCGAAGGCCGCGGCCGCCCAGGCGGTCGCCGCCAGAGCGGTCGCGAGACTCCGCGCGGCCAAGGTCTGAGACGTGTTCCGCGGGTCCTCACCATGGTGAGGACCCGCGGAACACGTCAAGGTGCCCGCGTCCCACGAGTGCCGGACCACCGTGGGACACGGGCACGGCTCACCGTCGCCCGGCCGGGGCACCGTCCCTGTCGCAGACGGTGTCACCGCCGGGCAGGACACCGTCGACCAGATACCGGTTGACGGTGGCGTCGACGCAGGTGTCGCCCGCCGCGAGGTAGGCGCCGTGACGGTAGGCGCCGCGCAAGGTGACCATACGGGAACCGGTCAACGCCCGGTGCATGGCCCGCTGGCCGGGGTAGGGGGTCACCGGGTCGCCGGTCGCGCCGACGACCAGCAGCGGGACGTCGTTGCCGATCGTGGTCGGCGCCTCGACCGGTGCGGTCGGCCAGAAGGAGCAGGGACTGACGTTGCGGGTCATCGGCCCGAACAGCGGCTCGTCGGCGCGGTGGGCCTGGATGTCGCGGAAGTAGGACTGCGGGTCGCGGGTGGCGGGCTTGTCGGCGCAGATGATCGGGGTCCCCGCCCGGTCCTCCGCCGACCCCGAACCGGTGAACAGGCCGTCGAGAGTCTCCTTCAACGACGCCGGGACGGTGACGGTTCTCCCCCGGGCGGCGTCGGCCAGCACCCGCACCTCGGCGGCGAGGCCGGCGTACGCCTCGGGGCGGTCGTCGTAGAGGCGGATGAACAGCAGATAGGGGACGTGCTGGGAGCCGAGCCGATACGGGCCGACCCGCAGCGGGCTCCGGGTGGCGGCCTGGTTGACACGCTCCACGGTGGCCAGGACCTCGGCCTCGGTCGTGCCCAGGCCGTACTCGGCGTCGCGCGCGGCGGCCCACGACGCCCAGTTCCGCAACGCGGCGGCGATCGCCGGGCCGTTCTCCGACAGCAGGTCGGGGCCGTAGACGTCCGGTCCGACCGCGCTGTCCAGCACGACCCGGTCGGCGCGGGCGCCGAACATCTGCGTGTAGACGGCGCCCAGGTAGGTGCCGTAGGAGTAGCCGAGGTAGGACAGTTTGGGCTCGCCGAGGACCTCGCGGACGACGTCCATGTCGCGGGCGGTGTTGCGGGTCGTGGCGTGGGGCAGCAGGTCACGGTCGCCCTGGGCGCACTCGTCCGCCAGCTCCTTCATGAGGGTCACGCTCTCGTCGAAGGTGCGGCGGGTCGGACCGGCGGACCGGGTCGGGGTGTCGGTCGTCCACCGGCAGCGGATCTGCCTGTTGCGGCCGACGAAGCGCGGGTCCATCCCGATCAGGTCGTAACGGGCCGCGACGGTGGGCATGTACCCGGCCAGGAGCACCTGGGGCACCCCGCTCCCGCCGGGACCACCGGGGTTGATCAGCAGGGCGCCTCTGCGCCTGGCCGGGTCGGTCGCCCTGATCCGGGAGATCGCCACCGAGATGGTCCGCCCCCGGGGATTGCGGTAGTCCAGCGGGACGGTGACCTCGGCGCACTGGGCGCCCGCCGCGTCCAGCTTCTCGCCGGTCTCGTCGTCCGGCCCGGTCCTGCAGCCGTGCCAGGTGAGTGTCTGGCGGTGGAACGTTCCTACGGCCCCTGTGAGGTCCGCGGCGTCCGCTGACGCCTGGCCGGTGACCGCCATCCCCGTCATCAGCGTCGCCCCCGCGGCGACGGCCGTGACGATCTTTCGTGCACGCACGGAAAGCCCCCTGTCGAATGTCGTCACCCCCGAAGCTAGGTTCCGCGCGGTCGATCATGATCGGTCATATGGTCGATGGAACTCGACCATATGGACATTCCTCTCTCGCCCGCCCCACGAAGGCCGGCATGATCGAGATCATGCGGACCCGCGTCCTTTTCGTGCGACACGGAGACTCCCTGCACAAGCACGAGCGGGTGACAGGCGGCCCGAAGGGCTGCCGGGGGCTCACCGAGACCGGCAGGCAGCAGGCGGAACGGCTCGGGAGGCGGCTCGCCGCCGAGATCGGGGAGGCCAGGACCTCGGTCTACTCCTCGATCCTGCCCAGGGCGGTCGAGACGGCCGTCGCGATCTCGGCGGCCTGCGGCCTGCCCTTCTCCCAGGACTTCCAGGACTGCGGGCTGTGCACCTGGCACATCCCGCCGGAGGCGGACGGGCTGCCGAGCGAGGAGTTCCTGCGGCGTTTCCACGCCGACGGCGGCGGCGTCCACCGGCCCTTCCAGGTGGGCAACGAGAGCTGGGCCGAGCTGGTGACGCGCGTCAGCCGTACCGTCGCCGACCTCGCCTACCGCCATCGCGGTGAGACCGTCATCGTCGTCGGCCACGCGGAGACGGTCGAGGTCTCCTTCAACGTGTTCGGGCTGCTGCCCGCCTACAGGCCCTTCGACCTGGAGGTCTCCCCGGCCTCCGTGACGGAGTGGGTCACCGACGAGGACCCGGGCCGGTGGCCGCCGCCCCGGTGGACGCTCACCCGCTTCAACGACACCTGATCCGGGGCGTACCATGGGGCCGCACACGAAAACGCGGTCCGGTTGGTAGCCCGGGCATGTCGCTCTCGTAACCGCCCTCTCCAGGGATGTCCGGTGTGCCGGAAACGGTCTCGTCAGACCGTTCGTCGGCATACACCTGGGAGGGCGTTGTGATCTCACTGGCTGTTTACTACGAGGGCCCCTTCTGGGTCGGTGTCCTGGAGATGGTCGAGGGCGACGAACTGCGGGTGACGCGGTTCGTCCTCGGCTCTGAGCCGACCGACCCGGAGCTGTACGAGTTCCTGATGCGGCACGGTAGCGCGCTGCTCGCGCGGACCGCGGAGTCGCGCGCCGTACCGGCGGGGGAGCGCGCCGAGCGGCGGGTCAACCCCAAACGCGCCGCCAAGCTCGCCGCCCGCCAGGCCGCCCGGGTCTCCACCAGGAGTACGGCCTCGCAGGAGGCGATGCGGATCGAGCTGGAGGGCCGCAAGCGTGAGGCGGCCACCGACCAGCGGGAGAGGAGGCGGGAACTGGCCGAGTACAAGCGCGAGGTCGCCAGGCGCAAGCGCGTCGAACGGCACCGGGACACCTGACCGGCGGGCCGGTTTCGGCCGCGTCACCGGTTCACCGCCCGCCCCGGGAGCCGCCCGCCCTGGGAGCCGCCCGCCCTGGGAGCCGCCCGCCCTGGGAGCCGCCCGCCAGGGGAGCCGCCTGTCCGGTTCGCCGCCCGTCCGAGGGACCGGCGTCCCCGGCGGGTTCGGGTGTCGCCGCCGGGGACGGGCGGGTCAGACGCCGCCGGTGACGGAGATGGTCTGGCCGGTGATGCCGGTGTTGGCGGCCGAACCGAGGTAGACGACCGCGTTGGCCACCTCACGGGCGTCGAGCAGCCGGCCGACGGCCGACAGGTTGATGTAGCGCTGGCTGAACGGCTCGATCCGCTCCTCGTTGCGCGCGGTCGCGGTGAGGCCGGGCAGTACGACGTTGGACAGGATGTCGCCGTCCCGGCCGAGGCTGAAGGCCGCGGACCGGCTGAACCCGTGGACCGCGGCCTTGGCCGTCGTGTAGTACTCCGCACCGGCCATGCCCTCGTCGACGAGACCGCTGGAGATGTGCACGAGGCGTCCGAAACGGCGTTCGCGCATCCCGGGGGTGACCAGCCTGCTCAGCTCCAGGTAGCCCTCGACGTTGCGCCGCACCATCTCACGCCAGGCGTCCTCCTCGACCTTGTCGAACGACTCGCCGGGCTCCCATCCCCAGGTGAAGAGGGCGTTGTTGACCAGCACGTCGATCCGGCCGGTCCAGTCGAGCGCGGCGGAGACCACGGCGCGGGCCGAATCGAGGTCGCCGAGCTCGTAGGGGACGACCAGGGCGTGTTCCCCGATCTCCTTGGCCACCCGCCCGGCTTCCTCGGGTGAGCTGCGATAGGTGAGCACCACGTCGGCACCCTCGGCGGCGAAACCCCGCGCGACCTCCCGGCCGATGCCGCCCGACGCTCCGGTCACGATCACGGTACGGCCGTCAAGTCCCAGGTCCATGAAAACCCCTTAACCGATTGGTTTGCTTCGCAACATCGAAGCATCGGAGCAGGGGAGGAATGTCGCCAGGGTGGGTACCCCGGGTGTCCGGCATTGGTGCGGGCGGCGCCTGACCCCGCCCCTCCATACTCCGCTCCCCTCGGGCACTGTCAACGGCTGTTCGAATTAGGCTTGTAACGGACGCCCCATATATGTAATTTGCGTTTCGCACAAAGGGGCGGCGGGCATCTGGACCCCGCGGGCTCTCCCCTCCTGCCGGGGAGGGCCCGCGGACTTCCCTCGACTACGGTGTGCCGTATGTGGCGGTTCACTCCTTTCGAAGAGCGGCTCCGCGCGGCGCAGACAGGAGGGAACCTCGCCCGGTGCCTGGGCCTGCTGGCCGCGGCCGACTTCGCGATGCCGATCTCCAGAGCCGCGGCGGCGGGGGACGAGCCCGTGGCCTGGCCGACCTGGACGGACGGCGAACGGACCTGGCTGATCGCCTACACCTCACAGGAGGCGCTGCTGACGGGCACCGGCGGAGCCGTCGGCGACCACCGGATCGTCCTGATGGCCGAACTCGCCGCGGGATGGCCCGACCCCCACTGGGGACTGGCGGTCAACCCGGGGCTTGAGCCCTCCTTCCTCCTTGAGTCGGGTACGGTGGCCCGGCTCGCGGCGCCCACCCTCGCGCAGGACAACGCGGTCGATCCGGGGATCCCGATCGTGCAGAAACTGGTCGGGCCGGAGGAGATCCGGGCGCTGCTCGACGACGGCGCGCCGAGTGTGTCCGGATACTGTCACCACGCCCTCGACGTGGCGCACATCGCGACGCCGGCCGTGCTCGCCGAGGCCCTGCTGCAGGAGGAGATGATCACCGATCGCGGATCGGTGAACGTGCTGCGCTGGCCCGCGATCGGGTTCGACCTCTACCGGACGCCCTACGGCGGGGTGGACGAGGAGACGATGCGCGCCGTGGGCGGGTGGGTGGTCGAGGAGCCGCCCTTCGTCGGGCTGGGGCTGGTGCCGAACGTCGACCAGACGATCAGGGAGTACAAGGTGGCCGGGGTCGCGTTGCCGTACGGGGCGGAGATCGTGGAGCTGGGCGACGACGGGGTGACCCGGCGGCGCGCGGTCTACGACGGGGACCTCGGAGGATGGATTCTCCTTGAGGCGGCGCGGTGACCGGCTCCTTCTACCGGGCCCACTGGCGCGGGAGCCCCTACCGGGCCTCTCCCGAACTCCGCGGGGACGGACTGTGGCTGCGTCTGTGGAGTCCGTACGCCGTCGAGGGGGCCGAGGAGGTGGTCGCCGGGCGGTGGATCGTGGTGGTGCCCGCCGGGGAGTGCGAGCGGATCGACCTCGTGACGACGGTCTGCGAATGGCGCGGCGAACCCTTCCTGGTGGTCGGCGAGAGGGAGGACGAGGTGCTGCTGGAGTATCCCGGCGGTCTGGCGCCGGTGGCTCTCTCGCTGGGGTTCGAAAGGGTCGAGCGGGGAGTTTATCGCCGCTGGACCCCCCGCGTGGAAACGGGGAATGCGAGGGAAGAGGCGCGTTCTGTCACGATTTCGTGACTTATGTACGGCTTCTGTAGCTGTTCTGTGATTTAAATAACAGAAGCGAACTTTGTGGTGGACGTTAGGTAGCTTGATCGTGTTGTTCGAGTGAACACAGTGACAGCGTTTACCACGGGGGAGAACGTGCAGCCGGTCGAGAGAGCGGACGCGACAGGTATGCAGGCCTACGCCGACGAACTGCGTCGGACCTTCATGAGCCTGCAGGACGAGGGACTCGACCTGCTGCGGAACGCGAAGGCCGTACAGGTGACCGAGAGGTCCAAGGACGGCCTGATCACGGTCACGGTGAACTCGCGCGGCGAACTCGTCCGGCTCGACATCGACCCGAGGATCTACCGCCACCCCGACGCCAGGGCCCTGGCCGACACCATCACCGACACCGTCCACCGCGCGGGCGAGAAGGCGCAGCAGAAGGTCGTCGAGGTGTTCGAGCCGCTGGTCCCCGCCGACCAGATGCGGGCCTACATCGAAGGCGACGTGGAGAAGATGATGGACCAGCTGGCCGGCATGATGGCGGGGAGGACCAGTGGCGACCTCTGAGCCCGTCCTCTACCTGGGCGCGGTCATCGAGAACGGGATCTCTCAGTGGGACACCATGGCCTCCGACCTCAGCGAGGCGTTGTCGCCGGTGTCCGCCGAGCTGAAAGCGCTCAACGCGACGGCGCCGTGGGGGAACGGCCCCGAGGGGCGGGCGTTCGCCGCCCAGTACCTCAAGGGGGACGGCCCCAACCGGCTGGTCGAGACGGGAGCCGAACTGGTCGGCCACATCACGGACGCCGGGACGCTGCTGCGCAAGACCATCGCCAACTCCCGGGCGGCCGACGCCAGGAACGTCGAGGACATGACCCGCCACGCGAAGGCAGTGGCCCAGGGACGTGTGACGGCCTGAGATGGCCGGTAGGGGGGACGTCAACTCACAGACGCCGGGCGGCCTGCCGTCGGAGGACGACTTCGGCGGCGTGTCCGCGACGGACGTGCGACCGGTGTGGGAGACGGAACAGCTGCCGGACTGGGTGGTCCACTGGCTGATCCCGATGCTCATGTCGGGACAGGCCTGGCCCGAGGCCAGCGAGAGCGGGCTGTGGAAGCTGCGGGAGGTGCACCGGCGGGCCGTCGAGGTCTACGCGGCCTCCTTCGAGCCCACGAGCACGGCGGTGCGGACGATCGCGGCGGACTGGGAGGCCCCCGTCAAGCCCGTCACGTTCTCCCGAATCGGGCAGATGTACGACGAGAAGACCGGCGTGCTGTCCAAGATGGCCGGTCACCACCGGTACGCCCAGCAGACGGACGCCTTCGCACTGGAGACGCAGTACTCCAAGATCTCCATCAACGTGGCCTTCTGGGTGGCCGTCATCGCGATCGCCATCGCACTGCTCGCGGCCTTCTTCTCCGCGGGGACGACCACCCCGATGGTCGGCTCGACCGCGACGGCCCTGCGGGAGGTGATCAGGAAGATCCTCACCCGCCTCGGCATCATGGCGGCACGCCCGGCCGGGGTCGCCGCGGCGAGCAAGCTGACCACCCTGGCGGGCGGCGCGGGGGGCAAGCTGCTGTCCGGCGCGTTGGCCCGCGAACTGTTCGAGGAGATCGGTGAAGAGACCTTCATCGACGCCTACACCCAGTACAAGCAGATCCAGCTGGGCACCAGGAAGAGCTGGGACTGGAACAAGACCATGGCCGCCGTCATCGGCGCCGGCGCGGGCGCGGTCGTCGGGACCAAGATAGGCGGCTCGGTCTCCGGGCTCACCAACAGACTGCCGGGCATCCGCCAGTTGAACCGGAGCGCGGGCGACCTGCCGGGGTGGGGCAACGCCTTCAAGCGCTTCCCCGGCCGGGCGTTGAACACCGGCCTGAACAACGTGGTGGCCTCGCCCGCGGGCAGCTTCGTCGCCAACGGCCTGGTGTACGGGCAGTGGGCGCCCCCGACGGCCGATTCGCTTGTCGGCGGCTTCATGGGCGGAGCCGGCCGGACGAACACGGTCAGCCCGTTCAACGCCGACGTGGTCGGGGCGTTCGTGAACCCGGCGGGCGCGTTGAACTCCGCCATCGACGCCGCCGCGGCCACCGACCTGGCGAGCGTCGGGACGGACCCGTCATCCGGGGGCGCTCCCGGGAACGACTCAGGGGGCGGCCCGGGGACCGGCCCCGGAACCGGGCCCGGGAGCGGGCCTGGGAACGGACCCGGGAGCGGGTCGCACTCCTCGCAGGGGCCGGTGCAGGGGCCGGTCTCCCCCACCACGCCGAAGTCCTCCTCCACTCCCACGACCCCGCCGGGTACACACGCCTCCCCCGGTACGGCCCCGCACGTCTCCCTGGGGACGAAGACCTCCTCGACCACGCACGTCTCCCCGACCACGCACCCTGCCCCGGACACCGCCCCGGACGCTGCCTCGGACACCGCTCCGGACACGCAGGTCGCCCCGGACACGCAGGTTCCCCCGGGCGCGCAGGTTTCCCCGGACACGCAGCAGACGGGCGCGCAGCCGACGGGCGGTGTTCCGCAGGCCGGGGGGACGCAGGGGAACGGCGCCACCACGACGGAACAGCAGGGACGCCCCGACCAGGCGGCCGCACCGGACGTCACCGACCCCACCTCGACCACCCAGTCCCCCACCTCGCAGAACCCGGCGAACCCGCAGAGCCAGCAGAGCCCGGCGAACACCGGTCACCAGGGGACCGCCGCCGCGAACCCGGCCGACACGACGGCCCCGGCGACCTCGACGGCACCGGAGGGCCCGGCGGGTCCGGCCTCCGGTGGACAGGGGAACACGGCGCTCGCCGGGCCGACCCCGTCCGCCTCCGCACCCGTGGCCGACCAGCAGGGCGACCCGGTGCCGGGCGGGACACCCGCGCGGACGGCCCCGGACGGCACGCCGGAGGCCGCCGTACCGCTCGTGGGTTCGAGGGGCGGAATCCGGCCCGCGGGGAGCATCGACGCCCTCATCAACAGGGGACGGCCCGCACCGCCCGAGGAGATCGACCACGGGGTCCGGGTACCGAAGCTCAACGTGGAGCCCGCCTCGGGACCGGAGCAGACGCTGGCCAACGCCCACGACCCCCGCGAGGTGCCTTCGGCCAGGGACTGGGAGGGACTGCGCGGATCGGTCGCCCCGGAACCGGTCACCGTCCCGCACGCCTCGGGGGCGGTCCGCCTGGAGGCGCGCAGACTGTCCGTCCCGTGGCGGGGACAGCGGCGTCCCGTCACCGAGATCACCGTCCGGGTGAGCGTCCGCGCCGATCCCCGGATGAGTCCCGAGGAGATCGCCGCCGCCTACGCCAGGGTGCTCGAAGGGGTTGACCTCTACTGCAACCACCAGCACCGGCTGCCTGACGGTTCACAACTGCACGTGCGGATGGAGTTCGTGGTCGCGCCTGACTCGGCCCCGACCGGCGAGGTCGTCCACCTGCACCCCGGGACCGGGGTCCGCGCCTTCGACTTCGCGGACCTCCAGAGCTGGTCGGGCGAGGGCGAAGTGATCACCGCACCGCTGGACCAGCTGGCGGACTACCGTTCCCGCGCCCCCATCGACCACACGAGCTGGTACGCGGAGATGCCGCCCGTGGTCTTCGCGCACGAGACGATGCACCTGCTCGGCATGCTCGACGAGTACGTCGACGCGCGTGACGGGAACCGGGCCGACCTCGGCGCGGCGGGCGTCCGGGGCGACGCCAACCTGCTGGGGCACACGGTCCTCCTCTGGTCGGGGGGCAACCCGGTGCTCGACCGGGACGGTCACCCGGTGCCGGAGGCCGTCGGGCTCCGCGACCGTCACCTGGAGCACGTCTACGGCCTGCTGCCGGAGAGCGGAGCCTTCACCGCCCGCCCCGAGACCGCGCCCGCGACCTCAGGACCCGTGAACTCCGCGTCCTCCACGGCCGAGAACTCCGAGCCCGAGGCCTCCACGTCAGAGAACCTCGCTCCTGAGAACTCCACGACCGACAACCCCGAGACCCGGCCCGGTCCCGAGGCTGAAACGCGAAACGAGACCCGGCCCGAGACTCAGGACGAGACCCGGCCCGAGGAGTGGTCGCGGCCCGACTACGAGCCCGGCCGGTTGCCGGGGAACCTGCGGACGCTCCTTGAGGAGTTCCCCGCCGGAGACCGTCCGCTGCTTGAGCACCTCAGGCTCCTGGAGCGCGCCGACGCCCTCTTCGCCGACGAGGGGCCGCTGACGCCGTACCACCTGGCCTACACCGACGCGCTGGTCCGGATGGCGCAGGAGGTCTACGACACCGGACCGGAGTACTCCTTCTCCACCACCGAACTGGCCCGGCTGCGGGGCCTGTCCGAGCTGCTGCTCGGCGACGCCCCGCCACGGCTGGACGCGCTGGCCGAACAGGTCAACGAACTGCTCGGCCGGGACCGGGACACCACGGTGGAGAACCGGAAGATCCACACCCTGGCCGGCATCGTGGCCGACGTGACGCCCAGGCCGGGGGAGACGGGCAGGCAGACCGCGCGCAGGGCCGTTCTCGAACGCCGGGGCTCGCTGAGCGGTGTCCTCGAACTCCGCCGCGCCGGGATCAGGATCCCCCAGGTCGCGACGGACCCGGCCCTCGCCATGCGGTCCGCCCTCAGCCCGGACGACTCCCGTGGCGCGGACAGTGGCTCCGACAGTGATCCCAGGGTTTTCCAGAGGTTCTGGAACACCCTGATGAACCAGGTGCGGGCCGAGGCGCACCGCCGTGGGACGGGGGTGCTCGACGAGCTCCAGCAGTTCACCCTCCAGCGCGCGCTCGGCAGGATCTTCACCGCCAACCCCGACGACTGGATGCTCAAGGGCGGCCAGGCGATGCTCTCCAGGAACCCCGGGGGGCGCGCGAGCAGCGACATCGACCTCGTCAGGATCTCGGGGGACACCGACCCCGAGGTGATGGCCGCCGAGTACGAGGCCGCGCTGGCCCGTGACCACGGCGACATGCTGCGGTTCGAACGGGTGTCGAAGGTCCCCATCCTGCACGGCAAGGCCGTCAGGATGGTGCACAGGGTCTACTGCGGCGACATGGAGATCATGCAGCTCAGCGTCGACATCGCCCCGCCGCGCACCAGGCCCGTGTGGAAGGAGCCGGACCTCATCGCCTTCCCCCCGCAGATCATGTCGACCGGCCACCCGGACGAGGCCCCCGCCATCAGGGTCATCTCCTACGAGGACACCCTGGCGCACAAGGTCTCCGGCATCTACACGCACGGCATCAGGACGCTGGAGACACGCTGTCTCGACTGCACCGCCCGTGGGGGCGGCCTGTTCAGCTGCAAGTCGGGTGACCTGCCGTACCGGTGCCAGGACCTGGTCGACGTCCTGATGATCATCCTGAGCTCGTCGTGGGACGGGCCCGCGACGCACGCCATGCTGCACGCGGAGTTCGCCTGGCGGCTCGAACAGGGCGAGAACATGAAGGTGCCCGAGTCCTTCGAGATCCCCAACCCCGACTGGTTCAGGAAGTTCGACCAGTACGCCAGGACGACACCCGGCCTGCCGTACGGCGGGCTGGCCGAGGCCATCCCGGTCGCGCAGGCGTTCCTCGACCCCCTCCTGCGGCCGGAGGCGCCGCCGGCCAGCCGCTGGGACCCGCAGACCCGCCAGTGGGTCGAGACCGACGGGACGACCCCCGCTCCCATGACCGACGCCGGGGAGTCGACCGCCCCCACGGGAACGCCGAGGGTCCGGCAGCTGGAGGGCCCCAGCGTCGCACCGGCGTCCACGGTCCACGCCGACCCCGACATGGTCGAGCGGTGGGACCACCTGACCCGGGGAGGCCTCGACGAGGAACTGCGGCTGCTCAAGGAACGGACCGACCTCTCCCCCGAGGAGAAGGCGGAGTTCGTCAAGGGCCGGCTGATGTACGACAACGGCTACACGGAACTGACCCGTGTCCCCGGCCCGGAGAACGAGAACTACAAGCACCTGCGCTTCTATGCGCACCAGCGTGGCGAGCTGTACAGCCACGCGGCGGCGCTGATGGCGGACCCGGAGACGACGGTCGAGATCGCCTTCGAACCCGACCGGGGCTTCAAGACCTACCAGTGGGACTCCCACCAGACCCACCTGGCCTTCCTCGGCGACCTCCCGGCGGGCCTCACCGCCGACCAGGCCAACGCCGCCTTCCTGCGCGCCCTGCTCAAGACCCCGGACGTCACGGACCTCGACCCCGCCACGCTGGCCGACCACTTCGTCGACCTGCACGCCCAGCCGCTCAAGGACGCCCTGGAGCTGCGGCGGCGTCTGATCGAGGACTACGGCATCGAGCCGCACCGGGTCCGGCTGGCCTTCGCCAACACCAGTCAGAAGAGCCACTACGCCGAGACCCAGTGGATGCGGGCCCAGCTCCTCACGCTGCAGGCGATCCAGACCGACGCCGAGCAGGCCAGGCGGCGCATGGTGGACAGGATGCTCGGACCGGACGAGGAGAGCGCCGCCCGCCGTACGGCCCGCGCGCAGGCGGTGGTCGACCGGCTCGGCGCGGCCAACGGGAATCCCGAGGAGTACGCCCTGCTCTGGGTGCGCGACACCAGGGGACAGCCGGTCGGCGGCAGGCACGGCCCGCACCTGGACACCCGGCCCGAGATCCTGCGTCAGACGATCGAGACGCTGCGCGAACGGCACCCGGGGCGGCGTGTCGTCCTGCTCGGTGACGACGTCTTCGCCGGTCGTCCCGGGCTTGAGGAGGCCTGGCGGCGCGAGGGCGTGCTGGACGGCGTCGACATCCGGACGCTGGTGGAGTTCTGGAAGCCGGAGCACAACGAGGGGGTGGCCCTGAACTACGCGGAACAGGGCCTGTTCTTCGCCCGGCTGGCGGCCCAGCACGACGTGGTCCAGATCGGCATGGAGAGCGGGGCGCTGGAGATCCCCGCGATGCTCGGCGTGCCCACGGTCTACTTCGAGGCCCTGGAACACGACGGGAACAAGGGCAACCGCTGGCTGCTCTACTGGCAGGACTGGACGTTCGGCAGGCCGGAGCAGGTCCTCGACGACCAGGGCAACCCGCTCTTCGACCGGATGGGACGCCCCGTCACGAGGTTCGTCGTCGAGGAGACGAGTCCCGCCCCGCTGACCGGGATGCGGAGGGTGTCGTTCGGTCCCGACCTGTCCGACCCCACCAACCGGAGAGGACAGCCGGTCGCCGTCTACCACTCGGCGCGGCTCGCGGTCACCGTGGACCGGATCGCCCGGCTGGTGAGCAGCGGCCAGCTCGACCAGTGGCCGCTGCGGCTCGGCCGGAGCTCCTCACTCGACGGCAAGGAGTGGATCGACTGGACCGCCGAGGACTGGAGGCGCAGCGCCTACTACGCCAACCAGCTCCGGCTGTGGCTGGGCACCGACGCCACGACGCCCGACGAGGTCGGCAGGAAGTGGCACGGCGTACGGCTCGCCCTGCTCGGCGTGCTGGAACCGCAGTTCATCGCCGACCAGGAGTACGAGGGCCTGTCCCTCGCGCACCCCTACGCGGTCCTGAGCCTGGAGACCTCCCCGGCGAACACGTCGGCGAACACTGAGATCGACCCCGCCGCCGCCCGGATCGCCCAGGCCTACGACACCGCCCAGGAGGAGCGCGGCGTCGCCGTCACCGAGGCGCTCAGGCCGCTGCTCGCCTCGCCCGACCTGGCCCGGCGGGCGCTGGAGGAGCTACGGCTGTTCCAGCTCACCCCGGCGGAACTCCTCACCCTGGGGGAGGAGATCGACAGGGCGACCGGCAACGCCGTCCGGCCGTACGCGGAACGGCTGGAGATCCCCATCGCCGAGGGGCAGCCGACGCCACGGGAGGTGCTCGAACGCTTCGACCCGACCGTCGCGGGACTTCCCGAGGTCACGCCGGAGGAGGCCGCGCGGTACATCGCCGACAACGTCGCCACCCGGCCGTGGCTCGCCGGCGTCGCGGACCTGGACCCGGCCGTCCAGCGTGTCCTGGTCGCCGTCGACCAGGGGCAGGGACACCACCTCGCCCGGCACGAGGGCTTCGCCGCGGACGGCAGGCTGGAACGCCGCGTCACCTGGCTGGAGGACCCCGCGCAGCTCGACGAGGGGGAGCGGGCACGCTCGACCGACGCGTTCAAGCCGGGGGACAGGGAGCACGGCTGCGCCGACGCGGCCACGGCGATCAGCGACCCCGTCGCGTTCGCCGTCGCCGTCGCGCGGAGCATCGAGCACCCGGCCGTGCGGAACGCCCTGACGACGCCGTTCGACCCCGACAGGCGTCCGGACCGGGTCACCGTGCCGATCGAGGAACTGCTCGGCCCCGACGGCCACCTGTACTTCTCCGGATACAGGATCGTGCCCCTCAACGGTAGCCTTGAGGCCGCGATCGCGAACCGGGCGTCCTGGGTCATGGAGCGCCGCGACCCCGCGAACCTGCCGGAGGACCGCAGGCCGACCGGCCCCGAGCCGCAGGCCGTGCCCATCGCGAGCTTGGAGGGGGGAAGCATGCAGTACTTCTTCCAGCCGAACCGCCAAGGTGACGGCTACGAGATCACCACCATGTTCGCGGACCCGGCATGACGGACTCCGTGCTGCTGCGGGTGTGCGCCACCTACTGTCACCCCGAGGCCGACCAGGACGCCTACGACAGCCTGAGACGGCTGGCCGTACGGCCCGGCGACCGGGAGATGGCGCTGTTCAAGGCGGAACTGTGCCGTGCTCTCACCGACCCGGACCAGGTGCCGCCGTCGCTGTACACGGCTGTCCGGTACGACGACGGCAGCGCCGAACGCTTCCTGCGGCGACTGTGGGGGGACCTGTATCCGGACGAGCCGGTGCCTAACCCACCCGGGAGATGATCTCCGCGGCGATGTCCCGGCTCAGGGTCTCGTCGGGTACGGCCCCGGCCTCCGTGAGCATGTGGGCCACCCTCGGTTCGACGGCGGCGATCCGCTCCGGGTGGACCAGGGCGGCGTGACCCCGCCGGTTCCGTGGGGAGAGGGTCGCCGGGTCGACGTCCGGGATGAAGTACTCGACGAACCGCGCGCCGTCGCCGGGGAACTCGTGCCGCTCCGCCAGGGGGGCCAGGTCGGCGTGGAGCGCGCGCAGGTCGACGAGGTCCTTCAGCACGGCGTCCATGAGGACCCTGCGCAGGTCGCCGTGGTCGGTCCAGTCGGCCACCAGGTCGACGACGGTGCGGTGCGCCGTCGTCACCGGGATTTCCTCGACCACGGTCACCTCCTCCGGCGTGAGACGCGCGAGGTGGATCTTCACCGCCCGCGGCGCCTCAAGCGCCTCGGGGGAGGTGAAGATCATCAGAGGACTCGCGACCGAGCCGAGTCCCAGCAGGCGGCAGGCCGACTCGTGGGAGAGCACGGCGTCCTCGTCGGCCGAACGCGGCCGCTCCCAGCGGTAGAGCTCGGGCAGCAGCGCCAGCCAGGCGGCGTAGGGGTAGGCGTAGCGCGGCCCCGTCGACGACCACGCGAGCTGGTACACCGACCAGTCAAGCTCGACGAGCAGCCCCGAGGCGGCGAAGTGGGCGAGCCCCCGGTCGTCGACGCCGACCCTGGCCGCCTGCGCCGCGGTGACCATCCCGTTCTGGCGCGCGGCGACGGCCGACAGCTCGGCGAACCGCTCTTCCCACATCATTCCTCCACCGTCTCCCGCCCGTCTTCGTGGCCTTCACGATGTCCACGCGGTGAACCGTCGATGGCCAACCTAACGCGCGATCCGCCGTGCGGGGCCTCGCGGAGGCGGGAGAGCGATACGTCACACGACCCCTCCGCGCCGGTTCAGGAACGGTGGACGCGCGGGTCGGCCCTCAGCGGGCGCGGCAGCCGTACGGTGATGAACTCGTCGTTGTCGGGTTCGCCCGGAGTACGGCCCGCGGAGAACGGGAAGTTGTTGTCGTTCAGCACCCCCAGGGTCCGGTCGTCGAGGATCACCACGTCCTCGATGGTCTGGAACGGGAAGCGGAAGGTCTCCCCGAACCCGCCGAGCCCGGCCGGGTTGGCCAGGTCGAGCAGGTCGGCGACCAGGGTCTTGCGCCCGTCGCGCAGGTCCACCTGGTAGATCCGCTTGAACGCCGCCGCGTCCCCCTGGAGGTTGTCCCGCTCGATGACCAGGAAACGGCTCCCGTCCACCGCGATCATGTCGCCGATCGCGTTGCCCGGACTCTCCAGCCGGTAGGTCCACCGCCTGCCGGTGTAGGAGCGCGAGCGCAGGTCGAACTCGTTGATCCGCAGCGTCCCCGCGGGGTCGCCCGCCACGGTCCCCTCAAGCAACGGGTAGAGGGTGCGCCCGTCGACCGAACGGGCCATGCCCTCGAAGCCCTTGCTTGAGGCGAGGTTCGGCTGCTCGCCGTTCAGGGACGGGTTCTCCGGCGCCCTGACACCGGGCAGCGGGACCGGCGTCTCAAGCAGCCTGCCGGTTGCCGAGAAGTGCAGCAGGAACGGGCCGAACTCGTCACCGATCCAGTAGGTCCCGTCGGAGGTCCGCACGATCGACTCGACGTCGAAGTCGGCGCCGGTCAGCTTCCGGTCGGGGCGGGTCAGCGGCCAGGTCACGCGGCCGTCCGGGTCGCTCAGGTCGAACCCGCCGAGCACCCTGACCGTCCCCCGCCGGAGGTCCGGCCTGATCCGGTGGACCCGGAGCAGGAAGTCGGCGCTGTTGGCCTTGGCGCCGTAGCCGTTGTCCGACAGCACGTCGAAGGTGCCGTCGCCACGCCGTACGACCCCGCTGAAACCCTGCACCGGCTGTCCGGGGAAGGGCGGGGTCACCCCGTTGACCGGCGCCGTGCCGAGCTGGGCGCCCGAGGGCTCGCTGCCGGGCACGAACGTCCGGGCAGGCAGCGAGGCGAACCCCGTCAGCACGGCCCTGCCGCGATCGGGCCGGTGGTCGGCCACCGCGGGGGTGGACATCGTCAGCGCCAGTACGGCGGCGCCGACCGTGATCGCCATGCGTCGTCTCATGGCGGCACGCTAGGCATCGCGGATGAACGGGCGGTGGTGCGCCGCAGGCCGTACGGAGAAGAAATCCGGGGTGCAACAGATGGGCGGGGTCATACGTCCCTGGGGCGTGGAATTCGCCGATTTCGTCGCCGCGCGCGGGGACGCGTTGTACCGGTACGGATACGTCCTGACCGGCAACGCCGAGGACGCGGCCGACCTGACCCAGGAGGCGTTGATGCGCTTGGGGAACGCATGGCCCCGAATCAAGAAAAAAGATGATCCGGAGGGATATGTCCGTACGACCATGGCACGGCTGCACATCAGCATCTGGCGCAGGCTGCGCAGGGAACGGCTGGTCGCGGCCGTCCCCGAGGGAGCCCACGCCGACGTCCACCCGGACGAGACCGGCCTGTGGAACGAACTGCGGGGCCTGCCGCCGAAACAACGGGCCGTGCTGGTCCTGCGGTACTACGAGGACCTCTCCGACCAGGAGATCGCCGACCTGCTCGGCATCTCCCGCGGCACGGTGCGCAGCCAGGCGTTCCGCGCCCTCGAAAAGCTCAGGGTCCGGATGACCCCCGTGAAGGCGGAGGCGTTGTGACGAATGACAGGAACGAGGCGGACCTGATTCGCGTACTGGCCGACGCAGCCGACCACGCGCCCGCCCTCACCCGGGACCTGGCCGGGGCGGTCCGGGTAAGGACCCAGGCCAGACGGCGCACCCACAGGGCGCGGGTGGCGCTCGTCTGTGCGGCCGTGGTGGCGATCGCGACAAGCCCTTGGGCGATCAGAGGCGTCCTTCCCGGCGGGAGCGGACCGGAAGGCGGTGTGTTCGCGGGCGCCTCCGAGGCCCCCGGCACGGTCGAGGTCTCCAGGAGGCCCATCCCGCGTCCCGTCTCCGAGGTCTGGCCCAAGGCGGTGTCCAGGATCCCGACGAAAGCGGCGGACGGTCTGACGTACCAGCCCGCGGCGGCACTGAGCCCGACGACGCTGCTGCTGATCGCCGAGTCCTCCTTCGAGAGGGCGGCCAGGCTGGACACCTACGACACGACGACGGGCCACAGCGAGCCACTCGTCCGGCTACCCTCGCCCGAGGGCAGGCGGAACTACTACGTCCAGAGGATCGAGGTGGGGACCGACACCATCGCCTGGTGGGGCGACGTCCAGGACGACGACACGTGGGCCGACTTCTGGGTGGCCCCCAGAACAGGCGGTACGGCCAGGCAGGTCGGCGAGGTCACGGGGGCGCTCGCCAAGGTGGAGGGGTTCGGCGTCACGCGGGACTCCCTGGTGTGGTCGGTACGCGGCGGCGGGGTGTATCGCATGCCACTGGAGGGCGGCGCCCCCCAGCCGGTTCCGGGGGCGGAGGGACTCACGCTGATCTCATGGCCCTGGGCGTCCGACGTCTCCCTGCACGACGACAGGAACCAGACGAAACTGGTCAACCTCTCCACAGGGCAGACGCTCCCCGTCAACCCGCCGGAGGGAGCCGAGCAGTTCCGGTGTGGTCCCGTCTGGTGCTCCGGCCTGACGAAGGAGGGAAACATCGTGCAACGTGTCGACGGAAGCGACCGCAGGATCCCATCCGCCTTCTCCGGTCCGTCGGCGGCTCCTCTGCGCATGCTCACGACGGGTTTCCTGGGCCCCGCCCAGGGTCCGAGCCCCCGCCTGTCGGTCCTCTACGACCCGGAGACCGACAAGGCTGCGGGATTCGGTGAGCGAACCACGAAGGACCAGGGCTGGTACGGCGTCGGCAGGTCCTCCACGCTCCCTTCGGTCCTCTACACGACCCCCAAGGGGATCATCCCGAAGGGGCCGGACGCCTCGGAGCCGACGTGCGAGGAGAAGTGCACGACGGAGAAATACCTCGTCGTCAACCTCCTGGCCATCCTCACCCCCTGACTCGTCACCACGCTCTTTCCGGCCACCGACAAGACGCCGACGACCGAAGGAACCAGGCCAGACACCCCCGATGCCTCCCGAGGCCGTCCCCGACCTTCTCCACGGAGGGCCGGGTGAGGCGGCCCCAGACATCAACGGAGGAATCGGCCCGTGCATCCCCGGGTGCTCGTGCATCCCTGGGTGTCTGTGTTTCCCTGAGTGTCCGTGCATCCCCGGGCGTCTGTGTGTCCCCGGGCGTCCGTGCATCCCTGGGCGTCCGTGCGGACGCGCCCGGCACACCCCCTGGCCGCCATCGCGACACGGCCGGGCGTGCCGCGACGGCGTTCACATCGTCGGCTCCGACAGACCCCGCCCATCCTCCTGCCCCGATGCCTCCCGCAGCCGTCCCCGACCCTCTCGGGGTTCGTCCGCACGGAGGCCAGGACACAGGTTCCGGCATCGTCCGGTGCCCCGGCGTTTCGCCCACGCTGAGGCCGGGGGCCGTCAGGACCGGGCGCTTCGCGTCGCCCGGTCCCCCCGCCGCCGGGGCCGGGTGGTCGTGGATGGGGGCCGGGTGGTCACCACAAGGGGCCGGGTGGTCGTCAGGGCCGGGTTCTCCGTGTCACCCGGCCCTCCCCATCGGGGCCGGGCGGTCGCTCTGGCGGGCAGGGCGGTCGTGGTGAGGACCGGGTGGTCACCACAAGGAGCCGGGCGGTCACTCTGGCGGGCTGGACGGTCGTGATGAGGGGAATGGGCGGTCACCATCGCGGGCCGGGTGGTTGTCACGGGTGGGGCGGGCGCGGGAGAGAGGTCAACCGGCCTGACGGGAGTATGAGGACGCGGATGGGGAGGGGCGAAGCCGTACTGAAAGGGGCGCGCCGTATTGAAAGTGGGCGGCCCCGTACGGGAGCCGTACGGGGAGGGGCGAAGCCGTATGGGGAGGAGCGGGGCTGTACTGGGAGGGGCGAGGTCGTAAATATCAGGAGATGTCGGGGGACAACTCCTGGGCGAGGATCGCGGCCTGGACGCGGCTGCGCAGGCCCAGTTTGTTCAGCAGCCTGCTGACGTGGGTCTTCGTGGTCGCCTCCGCCATGTCCAGTTCGACGGCGATCTCCGCGTTGGACAGGCCCCGGCCGATGCACGCCAGCACCTCGCGTTCGCGCGGCGTCAGGCCGCCGACCTCCGGGACCGGCCCGCGCGTCGGAACCGCCCCCCTGAAGGCCGCGATCAGCCGCCGGGTCACCGTCGGGGAGATCAGCCCGTCCCCCCGCGCGACCACCCGCACCGCCTCGACCAGCCCGTCGGCGTCGGTGTTCTTGAGCAGGAACCCGGCCGCCCCGGCCCGCAGCGCGCCGAAGACGTACTCGTCGAGGTCGAACGTGGTCAGGATCAGCACGTCCGTGATCCCGCTCAGCGCGCGGGTCGCGGAGATCCCGTCGAGCCTGGGCATCCTGATGTCCATCAGCACCACGTCGGGCCGCAGGTCACGGGCCATCGCCACGGCCCGCTCGCCGTCCTCGGCCTGACCGACCACCTCGATGTCGTCGTGCCCGTCGAGGATCAGCACGATCCCACTACGCACCGCCGCATGGTCGTCGGCCACCAGAACCCTGACAGTCACAACACCCTCCCCCCGGGCCCAGTACACACCCTCCGACGCTCGCACACCCCGGCCCCAAAGACCGCCACGGCACTCTTTCTCCGGGCGACATCGCCGATGGTCCGGCGTGGCCCTGTGTCCTTGTCCGGGCTGGTCGTGGGGGTCGCGACGATGTTTTCCCGCGGGGCGGATCGGTGTGTTCTGTGTGGCCTGGCCTCGGAGGCTGCCACGGGACCCTTTCTCCGGGCGGCATCGTCGCCGGTTCGGCGTGGGCCCGCGTTTTTGTCAGTCTTGGCCCTGGTGGTCGTCATGGTGCTTTTTCTTCGAACGGTATCGATGGTTCGGTGCGCTTCGTATGGCCTGGTCGTGGGGGTCGTCCGGTGCTTTCCCGCCGGTTGGGCCGATGTGGCACCGCGCCCTTGTCCGGCCTGATCCTGAAGGTTTCTTCGGGTGGCATGGTCGCCGGTTCGGTGTGCTTTGTTCGGCCTGGCCTCGGAGGCCGTCACGGCGCTTTGCCGCCGGGCGGTATGGTCGGCGGTTCGGCGTGGGCTCGTTCCCCTGCCCGACTTGGTCCTGGAGGTTGTCACAACACCATCCCTCCAGGCAGTACCGAGGACTCCTCGGTCGGCAGTTCGGCGTGGACCCGCCAGCCCTCCTCGTACGGCCCTGCCTCGAAGGAGCCGCCGACCAGGCTCGCGCGCTCCCGCATCCCGACGATCCCGGCCCCGGCGCTGGGCAGGTCGGGGGAACCGTACCGCCTGGAGGCCCTCCTGGCCGCTCCCACCGGGTTGTCGGCGACCAGGGTGATCGTCCCGGCGCCGTACTCGACCACCAGATCGACCTTCTCCTCGCCGTGTTTGAGGGCGTTCGTCAGGGACTCCTGAATGATCCGGTATCCGGCGAGATCGACGGCGGCGGGCAGTTCCCTGGGCTCGCCCTCGACGCGCAGCCGTACGTCCAGGCCCGCCTCCCGGGCCCGCGTCGCCAACTCGTCCACTTCCGCCACCCGGCGCCGGATCGCCTCGGCCTTCTCCCCGTCCCCGCTCTGCCTGAGCAGCCCGATCATGGAACGCATCTCGGCCATGCCCTGGACACTGTTCTCCCGGACCGACTCAAGGATGCCCCGGACGGTCGCCATGTCGAGATCCTTGCGGGAGAGTACCGCCGTGGACTGGATGGCGATCGCGCTGAAGTGGTTGGCGATCATGTCGTGCAGCTCACGGGCCATCCTGGCCCGTTCGGCCTCCACCGCCTCCCGCCGGTCGAGCTCGGCCAGCCGCGCGACCTGCTCGGCTCTGGCCCGCTCAAGCTCGGCCTGGGTCCTGAACTGCCTGACGATGAGCGCGCTGACGACCGGCGCGGTGCCGAGCAGGCCGAACTGCGCCGCGGCGATCGCGAAGACCCTCACGTCGTGGGAGAGGATCGCGATCACGCAGCCGATGAGGATCGCCAGGGCCGAGATGGTGCCGAACATCCACCTGCCCAGCCTGGCCGGGCCGTACAGGGCGGCGGAGTAGAGGTTGTCGGTGAAGACGACGATCGTGCCCAGGGAGTAGCCGAAGATCAGATCCAGCGTCATCCCCGTCGTGCCCAGCGCGAGGGCGCTCACCGGGTGGCTGCGCCGTACCACGACGCCGAGACAGGTGAGCAGCAGCGGGACGGCAAGCAACTGGACGGGCACGGTCGAGGGCAGGAAGGGCACGAGGTCCGCCAGGGCGGCCGACAACGGCTGGCGGTTGTAGGCTCCGGCGGCGAGCAGGATCAGCCCCATCACCAGGGCGATCACGGCCCACAGGGCGTCCCGTCTCATGGGTTCCATCCCATCATCCCGAGGCCGGCGACTCATCCGGCGGCGGGCGGGTTCGTCGTACACACAAGGATGTAGGCGGGGCCACGGACTTCGTCAGCGCAGACGATGCCCGAACCGGGGGCACGCGCCGATCCTTGAACCATGGTTCTGGCGGTGATCATCGGTTGCGAGATCGGCTTCTGGGTTCTTCTCGGACTCGGTCTCGTCACGCGTTACCTGCTGCGCATGAGACGTCTCAGTACGGCCCTGCTGCTCGCAGTGCCGTTGCTCGACGTGATCCTGTTGGCCGCCTCGGTGGTCGACATCCGCGGCGGCGCCGAGGCGGACTGGCGCCACGGTCTGGCCGCGGGCTACCTCGCCTACTCGATCGTCTTCGGCCATCGGACCCTCAAGTGGGCCGACCAGCGCTTCGCCCACCGTTTCGCCGGAGGGCCGCCGCCCTGGAAGCCCCCACCCGGCGGCAAGGCCAGGGCCCGCTACGAATGGATGATGTGGCTGCGCACCGTCCTGGCCTGCGCCATCGCCGCCGCCGTGCTGTACGGCCTGGGCTGGCTGGTCGGCGACTGGTCGAAGGCGAGCGGTCTGCTGGAGTTCGGAAGCGTCCTCCCAAGGATCGTCCTCATCTCCCTCCTGTGGCCCCTCAGCTACACCCTCTTCCCCAAGAAGGAAGCCCCTGTGGAGAACTCCGTTCCCTCGGACCACTCCGTTCGGTAAGGGACCGGGGCCGCTCCCATGGGGGCCCTGTTGAGGACGAGCCGCGGGGGCGTCCTCAACGGGTGGAGAGGGAGTCGTTCTCTTGGCGGGTGCCGCTGCCCGGGGTCCGGGTCGTTCTCTCGAAGGGCTCCGTTCGCTGGTAGGGTGCCCGGGGGTTTCCGGACAGGTGGCTTTGCGGATGTTGATCCAGTGGCGGTTCATGCCGAACTCCCGGGCCACCGCGGCGACGGAGCGAAGGCCGTCCAGCACCATGCGGACGACTTCCTCTCCGAACTCGGGCGAGAACTGCCTGCGACGTCGCGTCACGTGTTTACCTCTTCCAGGCTTTCGGTCAGGCCTGTCCGGAAATCGTGGGACTCCCTGTGGAGGGGCCCTTAATGTGCTCTGTTCAGGAGGACCGCGTAGGCACCCTCGCGTTGGTGACCGGGAACCCTCCCCTGCGTCGACGACGGCTGAATCTCTCCCTGGAACCCGGGCGTCGCCACAGGGCCAGTCCTCACCCGTCGTCGACACCGCAGGGCATTCACACCGATCACGGCTCCCACCACACCAACGACGCCTTCGACCAGTCCTGCGCCAACCGGCAGATCCACCGCTCGGCCGGCGGTACCGGCGTCTGACACGACAGCCGAATCGTTCTTCGCCATGATCAAGACCGAGTGGCCGGACCGGTTCGTCCTCATCACCCGCACCACGGCCAGACAGCAGGTCATCCGCTACATCGAAGGCTTCTACAACCGGCGCCGCCTGCACTCGGCACTCGGCTACCGCACCCTCTCGAAGTACTCCCTGAGCACTCCACACGCCCCCAACCCACCTGTCCGTAAAAACCCAGGCACCCCGGTGAGCTTCGCTGAGTTCTGATGCCTCGATACCCGTCAAAGTGGCACCATGCTCGCCAAGGCCCCGCTGCGTACCATGCGGGATATGCGTCCCCTCCAGCACCCGGATGTCTCGACGATCACACTGCCCATGATGCTGAGCGCCCTGGCCGACGAGGTCCGCCTGACGGTCGTCCGTCGGCTCGCCGAGGCCGGGGGCGTGGTCTGCGGCCAGTTCGACGTCCCCGTGAGCATGTCCACGCTCTCCCATCACCTGAAGGTCCTGCGCGAGGCCGGGCTCCTCCGCGTCACGCCCGAGGGGAGTTTCCGTCGTCACGAACTCCGCCTCCCCGAGATGGAGGCCCGCTTCCCCGGCGTCCTGTCCTCGATCCTCAAGACCGCCCCCTGAGGACTTTGGGGACCTCCGGTGCCACAGCCGATAATTTGGCTGAGCACCCACCCACGCCTGGTAGAGTTATCCCCGTCGCCAAGGCCACCAGGCCAAAACGACAGGCAAGCGGCCGTAGCTCAATGGATAGAGCATCTGACTACGGATCAGAAGGTTAGGGGTTCGAGTCCTCTCGGCCGCGCAGCACGTCAGAGGCCCTCCGGGATCATCCCGGAGGGCCTCTTTCATGTCCGTACAGCAACGTTGTACGGCAACGCCGTAAGCCTTCACTCCCCTCCGACAGCCATGGTTCGGCATGCCTTCATCCGGACGAGACCGGTAGCCGAATCTCCCGGGCTCGACCGGTGCGTCGCTGGCCTCGCGGAGCAGGAGAAGGCGACTGGTGGCGGCAGCGGAGTCGCGCATGTCGTATTTCTCGACCGCAACGCGCCATACGCGCTGTCGGACAGGGAGGGCATGAGCGCAGCGCGAGCCGTCCGCCGGAAACTGTCGCATCCGTCTGTTTGGGTGATCAGGAGAAGAGACGAACCCGCCCGAGACGATGCGCCTTTCAAGGCCGAGAAGGTGGTCTTCATGGGAAAACTCCTGGCCAGTGCGGTGCACAAGGTGGAGGGATCCTTCTACGTGCTCGACAAGGGGGTCGTTGAAGGAGGGCACCCGGATGGGCCTGTCCCATGGGGCCATGAGGTCAGTCCTCCGGGGCAGGATTGGCTCGACGTTGGCTCCAACAGCGTCCGCTTCAGAGGCAGACGATGGAAGACAGGTTATGTACGCCTCGAACTGTGGAGTGCAGCGCCTTCCGCGGATACGTCCTGGCATCGATCATGGGAGGGAGAGCTCTCCTCGCAGTCGGGCATCATCTACCCCCTGGAGGATGAGACAGGGGGGATACTCGATGACCGCCTTTTCTTCGATCTGGGGCGACGAGAGACGACGTGGCAGATCCGTGTGCAGGCGAAGTTCCTGAAGAACGACCGGGAACCGGATTTCCCTGCCGACGCCTACGAAGTGGACTTCTTTAAGATCCAGTTCTGGAGGCATCCTGCGGAATAGCGGAAGACCTCCTGATTTTCCCGGAGGCCCTCCGCTGTCTTCCACGGCAACCTGATCAGATGCTTCCGTCCAGCCGCTGATTCAGCCGATCGAGCGCCTTCCGGGTCTCGGGCGACGGGATCTGCGTGTAGACACCCATGGTCATCGAGATCTGTGAGTGCCGCAGGACGCGCATCGCGACGCGGGGATGGACGTCGAGGGCGGCCAGGAGTGAGGCGCAGGTGTGCCGGGTGTCGTGGACACGGATCGTCGGCACGCTCGCCCGGAGGCAGTGGGCCTCGAAGGCCCGGTTGAAGTTACGCGGCTCGATCGGCGTGCCGTTCCGCGTGGTGAAGACGAGATCGGAGTCCTGCCACTTCTCCCCGGCGGCCTTACGAGCGTCCTCCTGGACGTGCTGACGGTGCTTGAGCGCGGTGACGCACAGACCGAGGAGCGGCAGCGACGCCGTCGAGTCGTCGGTCTTGGTCGTCTCCCGGTGAAGAAGCTGGACTGGGCACGCCCTGTACGACCTCGCCGTCAACGGCCGGTTCGCCGGGGAGGCGTCCAACCGGCTCTCGGCCGCGGTGGCCGGTCACGGTGACACCTACGTGCGCTCCCGGGCCTTCAGCGGCATCAAGCTCGCCTCGCTGACCATGGTGACCGGCGCTCCGGAGGAGGTCGCCGCGATCGGTGTCCGTGCGTTGCGGGACGCGGTCGCCGTACGCTCCCGCAGAACCGCCGGCGAGCTGCGCGAGCTCCACCGGCTCGCCGCCCCGCACGAGCGTTTGACCGAGGTGGCCGAGCTGCGGCACCGCATCGTCGAGGTGGTCTCGGGCGCATGAGCCAGACCGACACCGTGGAGCAGGCGAGCCTGAACGCGCTGCGTAGCACCTGTCGGCAAGCCGGGATCGATGCACGCGACGCCGAGCCGATCCGTTTCAGTGAGAACGCCATCTACCGGTTACCGTACGGCGTCGTCGCCCGCGTCAGCCGAGTCGGTCAACTACCGGCCGCGGCCAAAGAGGTCCAGGTGGCCCGCTGGCTGGAAGGCGCCGGGGTGCCCGCCGTACGGACGCTCCCTGATGTGGAGCAGCCGGTGGAGGCCGAGGGCAGGGCGGTGACGTTCTGGCGAGAGCTTCCACCGCACCGGCCAGGCACCGCCGCAGATGTCGCCGCCCTGCTGAGGAAGTTGCATGGGCTGCCTCCGCCCGAGCACTTCACGCTTCCCGCTCTGGACCCGTTCGTACGGCTGACCGACCGGATCGACCAGGCGCGTATGTACACCGCAGAGGAACGGCAGTGGCTGCGTGAGCGCCTGGCCGATCTCGAACGCGGGTACGCCGCGCTGCCGTCGGGGTTGCCTGCCTGTGTGGTGCATGGGGACGCCTGGATCGGCAACGTGCTGGTAACTGAGGACGGTCGGGCGGTTCTGGCCGACTTCGAGCGCAGCGCGTTCGGGCCGCCGGAATGGGACCTGGTGTCCATGGCGGTCAAGTACGCCACCCTCGGCGGGATCTCCAAGGAGGACTACGCCGCGTTCATCGAGGTCTACGGCTACGACGTCATGACGTGGGAGGGGTACCAGGTGCTGCGGGACATCCGGGAGCTTCGCCTGGTCACCATGGCGGCCCAGGTCGGCATGGAGGACGACGGGGTCAGAGGTGAGGCGGCCGTACGGCTGGCCGCGATCCGCGGTGAGAGTGGTCCCCGTCCCTGGCACTGGAAAGCGGTGAGCCGGTGACGCTGACCTGCGCAGAGACGTCATGAGGGGTGATGACAACGCTGACGACAACGTCGGCCACCACGAGCGCACGGCGACAGCCGTCCACATCCCTCTAACCCTGTGCCGATTCAGGAGAGCAGGGGCACTGCTCCGCATGAACAGCAGAGGGTCATCGCAGGCGATGCCATGTCATTAAGGTCGTGACCTGTGGCTAAGCGGATCGACTTCTTCGACGAACCCGACGCTCCGAAGGCCAACAGTTTGGTTCCTTCAGTCAACGTCATCATTACCAACGACGCCGGCGACATCCTCATGATCCGCCGCACCGATAACCACAACTGGGCCCTTCCCGGCGGAGCCATCGATCTGGGCGAGTCCATCCCTCAGGCTGCTGTCCGGGAGGCCCTTGAGGAAACCGGCATCCAGCGCGAGATCGCCGGCATCTCCGGCACCTACTCCGACCCCCGCCACATCATCCTCTACACCAGCAACAGCGAGGCCCGCCAAGAGTTCTCCCTCGTCCTCACCGCCCGCTACCAAGCCGGCCAGCCTACTCCCAGCGATGAATCTCGCGAAGTCCGTTGGGTGTCGCCTAGCGAAATCAAGAAAATAGTCATAGACCGCTCAATGCGTCTACGTATCACGCACGATTCGACCGAAAGTGGCATACATATCGGCTAACGCCATTACCTTCCAACTTACTGTAGAGCGTGGCTTCTCTGTACTGGTTCAAGGGCGGTCCGCTCCGCGGCCCACCGTGCGGTGGGCGGCCGCTGGCCGCGCTGCGGTTCTTTGGCCGGTCGCGATCGGCGCCGCCCGCGGGCCAAGTCCATCAGGCGAACATCTTGGGCCGGAGAAGTCTTCCGGAAGCCGAGGCGGTCCCTACGTAAGACTGCCGCGCCGCTTCCCTTCCTTAATGACAGTCGCGGGCACGTTCCCTCCGGTGGGTGGTCCCGCCAACATCCGCCCGGTCGCAAGGCGGCGGACGGCGACACGTGGGTGGCTGTGTAATCCTGGCTGCGATCACGTACGTGACCACCGTCGGATGCGATCACCGCATGCGTCGCCCGCCGCTGCGTGGACTCCAATCGACGGCCGAGCCGACATCGGCGAGTCGTCGAGCACACCGTCGCCCTCGTCTCTCTGTACAAGCCAGGTGTCCATTATATCACTTTAATTATATTTGTCACATTTTGCAGGCGAGGGGATGAACTGTCGGGTGCTTAGGTATTTTCGCGACAGAAGCTCTTTTAGTCCTACTTGCTAAATGGGATCGATTTGTTAGAGAATCCGCGCCTACCGGAGCGAATCAATATTGGTGCTCCTTCGTGTTGGGCGAAAGGTCGCGGGCGTGATCGCAGATGTCGCGGAGCAGTTCCTGGACGATGTCGACACCCGCGACCTGCAGTGGAACGAACCAACGGGCACGCCGCCCGAGCTGGCCACCGAACGAATTCTGTTTGGCAACGGAGACGCGGCCTTAGAAGTAGCGATTGCCTTTAGCAAGGCTGGCGTACCCAAGACGGAGGATCTCCGTCGTCTGTGGAAGCTTCGGCATGGGAACCGCCCGTCTCCAGTTCTGCTCGTGGTCCTATACAGCGATGCAGGCACAACCAGGGCAGCGGCCTGTGGAAACGACGGCGACCCGATCACCGAACTGACTGTGGACCAGCTTGGCCGGATCTGCCGTGCCACACTCGCTGAACCAGATCGCCACACCGCGCTGCGCACCCTGGAACGGCTCCTCACCACCGTTAAGGAGCAGCTCACGCCAGGTCTGATCAACCAAGGCCTGTTTGCCACGCACGAACTCCGTAACGGGGTCCCGCGCCGGGCCGACTGGTCGGCTGCGGCTGCGGCGGCCCGTCCGCTGCTGGGCCTCAGCGGCCTCTCGCTGATCCAGGCACTCGGATATGGCACGACCGCTCGGGGATCGGCCGCGCTACTCCTCACCCACCAGGGCACCTCTCGATCGATCGCCGTTCTGCTGGAACACGACGAGGTCTTCGACCGTCCTTCACCCCGGTTCGGAGCGGTCTCCCCCGTCTCACACGCGATCTCCGTGGCCGCCCGAGAGAGTCTGCCGTGGGTGATTGTGCTACGTGGCAACCAGATCCGGCTGCACCCGGTGAACCCCACCATCGGCGTTGGCCGTAAGAGCCAGGGCGAGACCTTCACCGAGCTGGACCTGACGCTGCTCTCCGAGAGCGACGCAGCCTACCTACACCTGCTGTTCTCGCCCGAGGCGCTCGCCCCCGAGGGGACGGTCACCGAGATCCTGCGCGCCTCTTCGAACTTCGCTGCTGACCTCGGAGGCCGGCTCCGCGAGCGGGTCTATCGCGACGTCGTGCCAGGTCTCGCTGTCGCGGTCGCCCGGCAGATGAATGGCACTACCGAGGCGGACCTGCAGGAGGCCTACCACCGCACGTTGATGATCCTGTTCCGGCTGCTCTTCGTTTCCTATGCCGAAGACCGTGCTCTGTTGCCGTACGGACGGAATCCCCGCTACGACCGGCACGCGATCAAGACGCTAGCTAAAGACTTCGCCGCCGACCTCACGCAGTCCTTCGACGATACAGCTACCGCCCTTTGGGACGGCATGGTCAGTGTGTGGAATGCAGTAGACGGCGGCAACAGCAACTGGGATGTGCCCGCCTACAACGGCGGCCTATTCTCCCGCGACCCGGAGTCGAGTCCGTCCGGCGCGGCCCTAGCCGCCATGCACCTGACTGACGCCGAGTTCGGTCCTGTACTGCGCGCCCTGCTGGTGGACACCGGTCCTGACGGCACCCAGGGCCCGGTGGACTTCCGCTCGTTGAGCGTCCGTGAATTCGGCACCCTCTACGAAGGGCTTCTGGAATCGTCGCTGTCGATCGCACCGGAACCGCTTACGGTAGACAAGGACGGAGCCTTCGTTCCGGCGAATGACAACGACCGTGTCGAAGTCCGCGCTGGACAGGTCTACTTCCACAACCGCTCCGGTAAGCGGAAGTCGACCGGCTCGTATTTCACGAAATCATTCGCGGTCGAGCACCTGCTAAGGGCCGCCTTGGAGCCGGCGCTCACCGAGCATCTCGGCCGGATCCGCACGCTGCTGGAAGTCGGAGACGAGGCTGCGGCGGCCGAGCTGTTCTTCGACTTCCGGGTGGCGGACCTGGCGATGGGCTCAGGTCACTTCCTGGTCGCGGCGATTGACCGGATTGAGGCTCGGTTCACCGCATTCCTCGCCGAGCACCCCATCACCGCCGTCAGCCAAGAGTTGATCCGGCTCTCCCAAGCCGCTCACGATGCCCTCGGCGACCACGCCACCGAAGTAGAGATCGAAACCTCCGCGTTGCTGCGCCGCCAGATCGCCCGCCGCTGCATCTACGGTCTAGACCTCAACCTCATGGCGGTCGAGCTGGCCCGTCTCGGTATCTGGATCCACACCTTCGTGCCGGGCCTGCCGATGTCCTCCCTAGACCACGGACTGATCGTCGGTAACAGCCTCACTGGCATCGGCACTCTTTCCGAAGCACTCGAAGTCCTCGAACCGAAATCAGCCTTCGGACAAATGTCGCTGTACGCCGACAAGATCGAGGATGCTCTCCGTATCGCCAGTGAACGGCTCCAGCGGGTGGCACGTACCGATGAGGCCAAGAAGGCAGAGGTACAGGATGCTGTGCTCGCCTACCGACAAGCACTCGTCGATGCCACCGACGCCAAGCACATCCTCGATGCGGCTGTGGCCGTCCGGTTAGGTCTCCTTCCCCTTCCCCTTGACGCTGACGAGGCCATCGCTTCAATCTCCGCCGATGACGAGCAGGCCCAGGCGATCCGCGAGAAGCTGGACCAGTTCGGTGTAACCCACCTGCCCTACCAATTCCCAGAGATTTTTATACGGTCCCGTCCGGGGTTCGACGTGATCCTTGGCAACCCGCCCTGGGACAAAGTCCGATGGGAGGCGGCTCCATTCTGGGCCGGGATCTTTCCCGGACTCATAGCCTTGCAAGACAAGGCGCGGGACGCGAAGATCGAAGAACTCCGAGCGAACCATCCGATGGAGGCCATTCAGGAGCAAGAAGAGATGACTCATCGAGCGGTTCTCCAAGATCTCTTCAAGACGTCGTACACGCTCCGCGGCGGCACGCACCTGGAAATATCACAGCTGATGCTAGAGCGGGCTATCAAGCTACGCCGCGACTCCGGCCATATGGGACTGGTTCTACCACGCCAGAGCATGGTTCTCGCAGGGTGGAAGAAACTCCGTGAGGAATTGACCAGCCGACATGACCTGCGGATCGTACAAGGCCGTAACCACGCCGAGTGGATCTTCGAAGATGTCCACGCGGCCTACGCTGTGGTGTTTCTGAGCACATCACCAGTCCCAGAGCCCATGACTCGTATCTGGGTTGCCAACAGCCCCGCTGACGTCACCGCTGCGACAGATGAGACGGCGATCCTCCTGTCCCAGGACGACATCGCCTCATTCTCCGAGACGCACGTCATTCCCTGGTTCGCTAGCGCCGTCGACCGGCAGGTGTTCGATACCATGCGGCACAAGCCCCGACTAGCATCCGGTAAGGGCTGGATCAAAGCATCGCATGATGCTCGCTGGGATTTCACTGGCAGCGGACCAGACAAGGGCCTTGCTGATCAAAAGGAGGACGTGCTGTCATGGAAAATTCTGATGACTGCACATGTCGATCAATTTTCCTTCGATCCAAGCGTGAAATTCAAACAGTTCGTCAGTAATCTGGACGCATTAGTTGCGAAGAGACGCGGGGTCGCTAAGGAAAAAAAGGTCCCAGTCCTTACGGACCAGCATCCTCTGATCATCATTCGTCGGCCAAGTCGCAGCGTTGACTCTCGCACAATCATTGCGGCTGCTCTGCCCGAGGCTGGACTGCTCCATAACAAGGGTTATATTCACGCCGCGATGCATGACCCTGATTCCAGTGCGAGCGAAAGGCTTGCCCTTCTGGGCCTGTTAAACACGGTGGCGGTCGACTGGTGGGCTCGCCGGTTCGTTGATCGACATGTCACAGCTCCGGTTGTTAATCAAATTCCTCTTCCCAGCTGGTCCCCCGAGCAGATCGACGAAGCAGCTCAAATCACGAGTTGTCTGCTTGCCCGCCACGGTTACACCCGCCTGGCTGGCGGTATCACCGTCACTGATGGTCGGAGCGCCTCCGAAACGGCACTCCGCGCCCGACTGGAACGCTTGACGCTGGACGGTTATGGCCTTGATCAGCAGGCCCTTGAGCTAATCGCGGCGGACTTCAATGAGACCGGACTCCCGATGGATTTGCGTGTGGAACTGGGCGTCGATCATGTTCCGCCCAAAACCAAGCGATGACGTGATCCGTCACGACATGTCCCCGAACCGTCATTGAGCAGTGGCCATGCAGAAGCATCGGCCGAGACAGGAGAAGACCCAGTGTCGGTCACGCCCTCCGACGACTTCCGGCCGACGTTCGCCACCAATCACCCTGAGGACGGGCAGACAGTCGCCGATGCGATCAATACCCTGCTGGAGGGAATGCGCACGCACCTCGTCTCACTGCCGCCAGTGTCGATCGCGTCCGCCTACTTCAACCCCGGCGGGTTCGGGCTGCTGGCCGACGAGTTGGAGCAGACTGGACCGGTCCGGCTGTTGCTGGGCGCCGACCCAGATCAGGACCGCCCCAGGATCCGACCGCTGGCCACCGGGCTGGGCCGACGGGCCGAACGGGAGCAGGTCAAGCGGGCGTTGGAAGGCCACCAGCGCCGCCTGGAGGAGGACCGTGACTTGCTCGGCTTCACCTTCGAGTCTGATGCCGCCGCTCGGCGTCTGGTCACCTGGCTGCACTCTGGCCGAGTTGAGGTTCGCCGGTACGAGAAGGGGTTCCTGCACGGCAAAGCGTTCATCGTGGACAGCTCGATACCCGGCGTCATCGCCGGATCGAGCAACTTCACCTACGCGGGGCTGGCTCGCAACAAGGAGCTCAACCTCGGCCAATACCAGCCCGGTACGGTGCAGGCCGTACGGGACTGGTTTGAGGAGATGTGGCAGGCAGCCTCCCCATACGACCTGGCGGGCCTGTACGAGTCGCGGTGGCAGCAGCACCAGCCGTGGGAGGTCTTCCTCCGGATGCTGTACGAGCTGTATGGCACGGATGTGGAGCAGGAGCAGTCGGCCCGCACGCGTTCCCGACTCAACCTCACTGGCTTCCAATCCGACGGTGTCTGGCGTGCCCAGAGAATCCTGGACCGACTCAACGGCGTGATCATCGCCGACGAGGTCGGCCTGGGGAAGACCTTCATCGCCGGAGAAATCTTGCATGAGGCGGTGATCACTAACCGGCAGAAGGCGCTCATCGTCGCGCCGGCGACGCTCCGCGATTCCACCTGGGGTCCTTTTCTGCGCGATAAGAACCTTCGCGCGGACGTCGTCTCATACGAGCAGCTGACTGGCGGCCTGCAGAACGCCGGACAGCTCGGTGCGGCTCTCCAGGATCCCGATGAATACGCCGTGGTCGTGGTGGACGAAGCACACGCGCTTCGCAACGCCACCACCCAGCGGGCTGAGGCGCTGCGCCAACTGCTTGTTGGCAGCACCCCGAAACGACTGGTGATGCTCACTGCAACCCCGGTCAACAACACCCTCTACGACCTGTACAACTTGATCTCCTACTTCGTCACTAACGACGCAACGTTCGCCGACTCTGGGGTGCCCTCGCTGAAGGGGTACTTTGACCGAGCAATGGCAATGAATCCCGACGATCTGTCGCCTGAGCATCTCTTTGACGTCCTGGATAAGGTAGCGGTCCGACGTACTAGGCGATTCGTCCGGAATCACTATGTCGGAGACCGTGTGGTCATCAACGGCGTCGAGCGTCAAATCAGCTTCCCAACGCCCCGCGTGCACCGTGTCGACTACAACCTCGACGACGCGCTCCCCGGCCTCTTCGACCGGCTTGCCATCGCCCTCGGAGATCATCTGAACCACCATGACGACGGCTCGGCGGTCATCCTTGACGCTCCCGGCGAAGTCCTCACCCTGGCCCGCTACGTGCCTTCTCGCTTCCAGCGCGGGGAACGCGAGAAACAGTACGAGCAGCAGAACGCCGGACTGCTGAGATCCGCGCTGCTCAAGCGATTCGAATCATCGGCTTATGCCTTCCAGCGCACCCTGGACAAGATGATCAGTGGTCATGAGGCGTTCCTGTCCGCGCTCGACCAGGGGGTGGTCCTCACCGGCGATGCCTTCCGGGAGTGGACGTCCTCTGACAGCGATACCATCGACGACTTCCTCGACGTACTCGATGACGACACCGATGGGGTGAAGAACGCCGACCAGTTCGACGTACCAGAGCTTCGCGCTGCCGTCGAGGCTGATCTCACCCTGTTGACGTCTTTTCGTGACGAAGTGCAGGCGCATCAGGTCGGCCCCGACCCTAAGGCTGAAGCGCTCGTCGAGGAGCTCGCGGCTATCGCGACCGAGGCGGCTACAGAAGGGATCACCGAGCAGCAGGCCCGGGACAAGCTCAAGGTTCTCGTCTTCTCTTATTACTCCGACACCGTCGAACACGTGCATGGCCGACTGCTAACCGCGATCGAGTCCGATCCACGTCTTGCCTGCTATCGCGGCCGGGTCGCCACCGCCTCCGGTCCGGACCGAGCCGGACGTTCTCAGGTCATCGCCGGATTTGCTCCCCGTACCGCGGGCGGCGGAACCGACGAGGATTTGTTCGATCTGATCATTGCCACCGATGTGCTGGCTGAAGGCGTCAACCTGCAACAAGCTCGACACATCGTCAACTATGACCTGCCATGGAATCCAATGCGGCTCGTCCAGCGGCATGGCCGGATCGACCGGATTGGCTCCGACCATCAGGAAGTCTTCCTACGCTGCTTCTTCCCTGACCAGCAGCTTGAACGTTTCCTCGGCTTGGAAGAGCGGCTGCAGCACAAGCTTAAGCAGGCATCCGCTGCCACTGGAGTCGGCGAAGTCCTTCCCGGATTCGTCGGCCGTGACATCAACATCACCGAGACTCGTGAGGAGATCGATCGGCTCCGCCGCGAAGACGCCGCCCTCTTTGAAACAGGTGGTGCTTCGGCCCTCTCCGGTGAGGAGTATCGGCGTCGGCTGCAGGCCCAGCTCGCTAACCCACATATCGATGAAGCTGTACGGTGTCTGCCTTGGGGCAGCGGTACCGGGTTCGTCCGCATCGGAGGAATTCATCCAGGTCTGGTATTCTGCGCCCGGATTGGCGACTATCCCCGGCCGTGGTTCCGATACCTTCCTCTCACCAACGATCTCAATGTCACCTATGACGAGCAGGGGTACGTTGTCGTCGTGGACGACACCCTGTCCTGTCTGTCCGCCGCCGATCCCGGTGATCCTGAGGCGCTGGCGGCCCTAGCTGACCCGATCTATCAAGCAGCCTTCCCTGCCTGGATGCATGCTAGGCGGCACATCCGCGATTCCTGGATGCATAATGCTGATCCAGCCAATCTGCAGCCGCGTATCCCGAAGGTGATGAGGGATGCGGCTGAGCTGGTTCGGCAGCATGGTATTCATCTCGGCGAAGGTCAGGACGAGCTTGTTGGACGTCTTCAAGCGCCTTACAGCCCCCGAATTTTGCGCGATATCCGTGCAGGGCTGGCCCACCCCGGAACCGTCAGGCAGAGAGTGGATCACCTGGCAGAACTCGCAGATCGGCTTGGACTGGTTCGCCAAACCGCTCCTGAGCCTCTCCCGCAGATCACCGAAGACGATGTCCATTTGGTGTGCTGGATCGCCGTTACTCCTGGATGATCTGCGCGAGACACCCTCTAGTCGCTCTGTTCCATGCCATTCTCTTCTCAAGAATGGCACAATAACTCCAAGAAGTCGACTTCGCAAAATTAGGGGCGCACCAGTTCTTAAATGTTCGAAGATGTATCAACTTTGGGAAGACTCGGCAGAGCGGGTTGGCCGAGGCAGTCGACGTCTATGCGCTCTCGGGAGCCCAGGGCATCCGCAAGCCTGAAAATTGGCCTATTCGAGATCACCCGTCAAAGGGGTATGGCGTGAGTCTCCGCCGAAGGCGGGTGGGGATTGGTGACAAGCTCACCGCCGACATAGCCGACCGACGCGCTTCAGGGCTCCGAACGATCTAGATTGACCGAGGCGCCTGGCCCGGCGCCGACCACCATACCGACCTCGCGGTGACTGACGTGCTCCAAGCTATCGAGGTCCTTGAGTGTTATGAGCGGTTGTGACGACAAGCTGACAGCAAAGTGATGGCAGACCGAGAGCATGAGTACCACTCTTCTTCGAAGTCAGCTTATGATCGCCGAGAAAACTGATGGCAGCTGAGTGACTCAAGCCCCATGCTGGATCCTATGGATGTTGACGTGCCCGAATGGGATCTACTGAAGCGCTTCATTGATAATCCCGGATTCAGCGATGCGGGCAAGCTTGCACTCGAACACGTACTTCACCTGCTTGAGGACATACTCGGTACCTCATGGGTTCGACGGCAGTATCGGAAGCGTGGGCGGTTGCCCGCGGAAGTGGTGCTGTTTGCGTCTCACCGTGCCGCCCTCCCGCAGTTTCTGACGCTAGGAATGCGGCTTCGCGCTGCCGCGATCGAGCCAACGTTCAGGCCTGTGCTAGGTGGCTTGAGAAAGGAACCCACCAGTTCTGATTGGCGCCATGCTCTACTTCAGCTGGAGGTGGCACGTGCTGCCAAGGCGGCGAGCTGGGCGTACAGTTTTGAGCCTGTGCTATCTGGATCAGACCATAGGGCGGACCTGATCATTTCCGCACTGGGGCAAGAGTTCTTTGTGGAAACGACAACGCTCTTCCGCACTCAACAAGATCTCAATAGTGAGAAATATGAAGAGCGGTTTCTCGAGCAGATTCGGGCTGTCGAGAGATGTTTCGGCATCTATGCGATAAGCGAACTTTTCCAGCACGTTGACGAGACCGTCACCGCAGACTGGGTCGAGGCCATAGAAGCTGCCGCTGCTGAAGTCCGGGATGCGAGGGAGACGCATACTGTCGTCAGTGACGTCGGGAAGGTCAAGCTGCAGGTTAACGCAGCTCCGCCTGAAACCGTAACATTCCGGGGGGCACTACGCGAACGCGACATCGGCCGCCGTCTTTGTCACACGGTTAGAGTAAAAGCCCTCCAGAGCCTTGGGTCAGTTCCAACGTGGCTTCGAGTCGACGCGCTTGACGGCGTGTTTCAGTTCACAGAATGGGCGCGTATGCCAGGAACCGAGCGAGTAGCGCTCTTACATGATGTTCTCCAGCCGGTTATTTCTGTTGCTCCGCATTTGCATGGTGTTATTTGTAGCTCGGGTCTGGCTGTTTCTATTGGGGCCACAGATCGGATTGTGGAAGAAGTCACCGTCGAGACGTCAAATGGCGCAATGCTGCGACGCCTCCTCGGGCCGCATTTGGCGCGAGAGATGGTCATAGTCTCTCTCCAGCCGGAGGCTGATTCGATGGCGCATGCTTGGGCTGCTGCTTACGCCAACGAACCCTCATGGCTGGATGAGGATCTTACCGCCGTAGGATTGCCCCCACTTGAGGCTTTCTGGGTGTAATGTAATCAGGAACCTGCGATGCCGAGGAGGTGAGGCGATCAGTCAATGAATGCCTCATCGATCCTTCGTTTTGCGATTTCCGCACTTATCTGTCGCGTGCGACGAGAACTCTACTGATGGCGTCCCGCGCACGATCCTCACGAGGCTAAGAATACCTCTTTTAGATGCCACCCCAAGGCGTCGCGATTGGGGCGGTCATGCCGCTCATCGGGTAGCGCGATCACAGCTCCGGCGCGCTGATAGAACTCATCGCCATCACCGAACTTTTCTCGCAGGCGGGGGCTAACACATAGCCGATACTCCGCATCAATGCCCAGATAGCCACGATCAAGCAGCGTGTGTACGTCTGAGCGCAACAGAATGCCGTTGTCCAGGCGATGCTGACCGCCAGAGGAGACCGGGCGGATGTGAGCGGCTTGGAGGGCAGGGAGGATCTTACTGCCGGTGATCGCGCATTGCCGGTGGTAGGCGTTGAGGACGACTGCTTGAAAAGCTCCCTGCCCGAGGCGCTGTGGAACCAGTCGGGGATCGCCGAAGACTGGGCCTTCGCGCCGCCATGGTTGCGTGAGATCGCCCTCGACGTGGCGGGCGCCGAGCAGGCGGGCAACCAGCTCATGAAAGTAGCCAGCCTCAGGAGCGGCCAGGTCATAGCCCTTGCCCTGAACGATGTTGGGGGCGAAGCCAGGAGGAGCCGGCGCAGGAGGGTCGAAGAAGCGAGTGTCTCGGAGCAAGATGCAGCCGATGACAGGATCTTCACCCTCGGATATAGGTTGCTTGCGGTACTGACTGATCCGCTGTCTCATCTGTTCCATGTCGGCAGCGCCGTTGGCCTCACCGAATATCTGCCAGGCCTCGGAGAGAGGCAGCGGCTCAAAGGCGTCGAAGAAGCCGCCGCCAACCACGCGGTTGTGTGGGCCGTGGCGTACTACTCGCTTGTCCTCGTGATGGGTTTTGAAGAAGAACGGCTCTCCGGGCTTGAGCGCGCGGAAATGCATGCCTCCCGACGGGCGCCAGAAGTTGGCTTCGGTCAAGGCCGGGCGGTCTGCGAGGAAGCGATACCAGTTGCCGTCAGTGACTCCGACATATGCGCGCATGCAGTGAATTGTGCAGCCTGATGATCATTATGGGTAGCCCTGCTGACACATCCAGCAAGTCATCACAGGCCCTACGTCGCCTCGCTGAAGCCGCAGACGAACTCGCCTTCTTTACCGCCGTAGCGGCCCGGCCGAGGTCATGACCGCGGAAGCGGTGTACAGCAGCTGCGTACAGCAACGCCGTCTTATGCGATCGCACAGCACCGGACCGTATCTGCCGCCTCACCAGGGCAGAAGGCCCTTGACGAGGCGTCTGCGCTTCCCTACGGATCAGAAGGTTAGGGGCTCGAGTCCTCTGGGCCGCGCAGTAGATCAGAGGCCCTCCGGGATCGTCCCGGAGGGCCTCTTTCATGTCCGTACAGCTACGGGTTCAGCCGTCACCGTCCAGTTGTTGTTCAGCCGGTTGAGCGCGCCTTCGCGTCTTGGGCGATGGGATCCGCGTGGTCTTGCCGCAAGGCGTTGCACTGGTTCATTGAGCGGAAGACGGGCGAGGTCATCCAGCACAACGTCGTGAGGCGGACGACGTTCTCCGAGCATCTCTGGTGTGGTGACAGGGAAGGGTCATCGGGTCGCTGCTCGCGGTCGCTGAGCCTGAGCGGATTGGATGTTAGTCGTCAGCTCCGGCTCGGCGCAGGGAGCGCAGCGGCAGAACCACAAGCTGACCGACCAGGAAGGGTGGAAGCTCCAGCAGGTCGTGCGCCGGGGCAGTACCAGCTCGGTGCGCTACCGGTGGGCGATGATGCTGCCAGCCTCGGCCGGCGGCAACACCGTCTCGGTCATCGCCCGCCTGGTGGCCGCCGATGACGACACTGTCCGCGATGTGATTCACCGCTTCAACGGGATCGGGCCGACCTGTCTGGAACCCCATGAAGAGCCTCCAGCTGTTGCCTGTCCACTCCGACCTGCTTCGACGGAATGCCCGCGTTGAGCCATGCGGAGAGGCAGGCAGTGAGGCGTGGTCCTCGGTACCCCGAGTCGTCTCGCTGACCTTCGCCGGATCCGCAGGGACTGGCTCAGCCATGGATGAGGAGGCTCAGTGCCTCTCCGAAGGGGGCACCGCTCAGATGGGAAGGACGTACACGGGTTCGCCTGGCGACGTCGGCCCCCTCTTGGCGTAGGTCAGAAGGGGCCGTCCTCCGGGTAGCCGGCCTTTGTGACGGCCTTGCGGGTCTTCGCGTTGAGTTTCTTTTCGCTGATGACCTTGCCGGCTGCCGGTGCGGAGATCTTCACCTTGGTGCCCCAGCCCGAATACCTGGTGTCGGTGTGGAAGGCCATCTGGTCATAGGCCGAGCTGCCGCTGTCCGGGTAGGCCGTCGTGTCGACGACCGTGCGGGTGAGCAGGTTGTGTTCGTCGAAGTACAGGTGGAACTCGACATCGCCTTCCCCAGCGGACTTGTCGTGCCGGAAGTCGGTGAGTTTGGCGGTGCCCTGATATTCGCCGGTCGCCACTTCTGATGCGTTGTCCAGCATGAACTTCAATTCCGCTGGGGTGACACCCAAATTAAGGATGGTGTTCTCGCGCTCACTGGTCTTCGACTGGATCCAGGAACGACCGGAGGGCAGTGCCTTGGCGATGTCGGCGTTGGTCACGTAGGCGTTTCTGCCTTCGGTGATGACGCGGTAGGGAGGTTTGGACCCTTTCAGGCGTGAGGACGTGCGGACACGGAGGTCGGCAGCCGCTATGTTGCCTTTGCCGAAAGCCACGGTGCCGGTCGAGCTGGTGTTCACCTGTACCTGCATGGCCTGGTCGTCGACGGTGAAATCGAGGGTGATGCCACCTGATTCGGTGATCTTTACGCCCTTGCCCGGGACCAGTTGGGCCTTCAGGGCTTTCACCGGGTCCACCGGAGCGGCCTGCACGGTTGTGGCGGATGCCGCCTGAGCGGGTATGGCCACCGTGCCCACGGCCACGGCTGTCGCCACGAGGCCTGCGAAGAAGAGTTTCATCAACGTCCTTGCTTAGGGGGATACAGCAGGGAAAAGAGTAGAGGGTGGTACAGATGAGACAAGGGATATGATGTAACAATCTTTGCAGGACGGTGACCACCAAGCGGTGATGGCCCTCGATGAAGGCGGTCGGGGTGGTTCTTGCGTCCGCTCTCGTGATTTCGGTTAACCCAATCTCTCCCACGGGCTGACCTTGCCCTCCTCAGTGGGTGAAGGGGCATTTCGCATCGTTGGCGGTGCTTATCGTGCGCGCGCAGTCCGATGTCTCGCGTTTGCCGGCCGAGTTCCGCCGCCCGCGCCCTCAGTTGGAGCATGCGCGCCACGATGACGGCTGCTCCCGCCAGCGCGGTTGCCAACGACGGGCCTGGAAACTGATGGACGTTCGTAGAACGTGATCGCGGCGAAGGCATCAATGAGCAGGCGTTTCTGACACTGGTAGACGCGGGCGGACGTTCTCGGACCGGCTACGGATCAGAAGGCGTTTTCTCGGCCGCGTAGCAGGTCGGAGCCCTCTGCACCCTCCCGAAAGCCTCTTTCCTGTCCGTGCGGCAGCGGGACACGGCAACGCGGTCTCACACAGAGAACCATCCGTGGGTATCACGTGTTGAGGCTGGGGCTTTTTCAGGGCTGAGGACGCGAGGTCAGACTTCCGAGGTCACCTCGGAGGCGGCGGATCCACTCGATGGGGAAGGCCTGATCGAGCCGCTCCTTGCTGATCCCCGGTGTCCCCTTCTTCGCTGACGGGAGGCGCACACCGTTCTGTACCGTCAGGTGGTTTCCAGGAGCCGGGCAGGTCAGTACGGCGAGGCGTTGGCACGTCCGGTGCGGCTTCTCGGCCCCGCTCGCTGGTGTGGATCACGCCCTTGATGGGCTTCCGTACTGTTCGTACGGTGAGAGCCGCGAACGCTTCGAGAAGCGCTTCTCGCCTTTCCGGGATTCGAGGGTGACCGCTGTCGCGTACTTGGGCGTTCGGTCTGCGGTCTTGGAGGACCTCTCGATCAGGCCGGGCACCTCCAAGCTCGTCCGGCCGCGGCGTGGCCGGTGCGAAGGCCGGATCGCCTCGTATGCGATGTCGGGGCGCGGCGGCCGGTCCTCGACGCGGTCGTTGGCTCCTTGGAGAAGATCATGTAGGTGGTTCTGGGCACGCCGTCCACCCGCTCTTGGTGGCCGGCGGCAGCTTGGATGGCGCAACGGCCGTTCTCGTCCCGGGTGACGCGGGCCGGTGCGGGGAACGCGCGGGCGATCTCCTCGCTGGACAGGCCACCGATCTCGCGTGGGGTCGGCCCGCCCGGCCCTGGCCCCGGGGAAGAACACGGGGCGGTAGCCGACGAACGTCGGTGCCGACACGCCGTCATCGGTCTTGCCGGGATCGGTTCTTCGTTGACGGCTGAGTTGACCGTCGAGTCGGCCGACGGCGGGGCGCATCGATTCTGGAAGGTGGTCGGGTGGTGGAGCGGGTCGATCCTCCACGGTCCAGCTGGTCGGCCGGGTTCGCCGGAGGGGCGAGCGGCCATGACGTCACCGTCTCCCGGTCGAGGCTTCGGTCGGCTCGAAGTCGCCGGTGAATCGGGCCGACTCGACGACAGTCCGTGCCGACCAACCCGTAGGACGGCCTCGGTGCCGGTCATGCCCATCGGATCCGGCCGCCGGTCCAGATCTGGGTGGTCAATCGTTGGTCTGCGGGACCTCGTCGTCCCCGGGTACCCGCCGAACCTCGATCTTGGACCCGCGAGCCACCGGGACCCGCTTGGCCCATTCGATCGCCTCCTGTTTCGAGGCGACGTCGAGCATGAAGAAGCCTCCGAACAGTTCCTTGGTCTCGCCGTACGGTCCGTCCGTGACCACCGGGGTCTCGCCGCTGAAGTCGACCACGACGCCCTGGCCCGGATCGTCCAGCCCTTCCGCCGCCAGGAGAACACCGGCCTTGACCGCGTCCTCGATGAATAGGCGGGTCGTGACCATCATCTCGTCGATATCGGCCATCATGGCCGCGTTCGACGCGTCGGTGCCCCGCATGATCAGCAGGTACTTCGACATCGCGTTCTCCTCGTCCGTCGGGGCCGCCTCTCGGCTCCCTCATCTACACGTCGAATGAGCGACCTGCGAATCGACACGGCCTCGGGGAAATCTCTCACCGTGACGTGGCTGATCTTTCCGGTCCGCGTTTCACCCGCCGAAGTGACCCCTGCGCGATGGCCGCGGTGATTGAGCCCCGGTTTTCGGGGTGGGAATCCGTGAGCACAGCAGGATGCGCATCGCGACAGCGGGGGCGGCCAGAAGCGACGTGAGGGTGGCCGGAGGCGACGCGGGGGTGGCCAAGAGCGACGAAGGGACAGCCAGGGGCGATGCGTGGGAGTGGTCGGAGGTGAGGCGCGGGCCGGGTGGTGTGGGGACGGCCAGGAGCGGCGCGAGGACGATCAGAGGCGACGTGGAAGTGGCCAGGGGTGACGTGAGGGTGTGTTGGGTGGCGCGGGAGTAGCCCGGGGACGAGGCGCGGACCGGGTGGTGTGAAGGCGGTTGGGAACGGCGCCAGGGTGCGCCGGGTGGTGGGGCTTGAGTCGTTGGGCTGCTCGTTCAGGGGTAGTTGATTTTGAAGTTCTGGTTAAAGTTCTGCGGTTTCATTGGTTGCCGTTCTGCTCGGTGAAGACGGTGTCGCCGCTCCTGGTGGTCCTGTGCACGGCCTGTACGTGCCTGTGGTCACTTCACGGCAGGCCTGGATTTAAATGCGGTTTTCGCCATATTGGGGCATAGTTCACTATCTGTGGTATTTAATCGTTTCATCCGGCGAATGAACGTGTCGTGAGGATGAGAACGGCATGACAGAAGCCTGACAACGGTATGAAAACGTCCCAAATATCGCTACAGGCAGGCGCGGTTCCATGGCCCAGTGCAGGGGGTCGGTGCGCGGAGGAGGGGGCTCCGCCCGCGGGTGTGCGTCGTGATCTTCCAGCCACCCGGAGAGGGGGGTATCGTGGGTGTCACACGCACAGGCCTCCGCGATCTATCAGATTTTCTTAAAGATCCCGTGTAGAACTCCTCGATGGACGGGCGCTCTCGCCCGCCAACAGACTCCCTTCCTGAGATCCAGCAGCGGACCCGAACGATTGGGACCGCCTCACAGGAAGCGCGATCTATGGCGAATCGATCCCGGAGAGTGGCGCCCGTAGGGCTCGCGCTCGTCCTGGCCCTCGTGACGGCGGGCTGCAACGCGAACTCGCAGTCCAGCTCGCAGTCCACCGGGCCGACGAAGGACAAGAACGCGACGGCGCTTGAGTCCGTGCCGAAGGGCCAGACTCTGCACTACCTCTCGCGGCGCGCGAACGAGTCCTTCGAGACAGCCAACGCGCAGATGGTGCCGACCAGCCGGTTGCGGTGGGTGCACCGCGGGCTGACGTCGTGGCAGACGTTCCCGGACAAGGACACGGTCCTCGTGCCGGACCTCGCCACCGACACCGGTACGACGGACGACGGCGGCAAGACGTGGACCTTCACGCTGAAGGAGGGCCTGAAGTTCTCCGACGGCAGCCCGATCACCGCGCAGGACGTGAAGTACGGCATCGAGCGGTCGTTCGCGCCGATGTTCCAGGGCGGCCTCGGTTACCACAAGACGCTGCTGGTCGGTGGCGCCGACTACGACGGCCCGTACGACGGCAAGAAGCTCGACTCCATCGAGGTCGTCGACGACCGCAAGATCGTCTTCCGTCTGGCGCGCCCGTTCGGCAACTGGCCGTGGATCGTCAGCATGCCGGCCTTCGCGCCGGTGCCCGCCGCGGCCGACACCAAGCCGGAGACGTACGGCGAGCGCCCGGTCGCCAGCGGCCCGTACCAGGTGACGAGCTTCCGCAAGGGCTCGCAGGCCGTACTGGAACGCAACCCGAACTGGAAGGCCGACACCGACCAGGTACGGCTCGCCGGTCCGGACAAGATCGTCCTCGACATGGGCCTGAACAACGACACGATCGTGCAGCGCCTCATCGACGACAAGGGTGCGGACAAGAACGCGATCAGCAACGCGCTCATCTCGCCGTCGCAGTTCCAGCGGATCGAGTCCGACCCGTCGATCTCCAACCGCATGGCCAACAGCCCGTCGGGCTACTTCCGCTACCTCGCCATGAACGTCAAGCGCCCGAGCCTCTCCGACGTCCGCGTCCGGAAGGCGATCAACTACGCGATCAACAAGGCCGAGCTGCAGAGTGTGTACGGCGGCCCGAAGTTCGGCGGCCAGATCACCTCGACCATCATGACGCCCGGCATCCCCGGCCGCACCGAGTACAACCTGTACGACGGCGGCGAAACCGGCAACGTCGACAAGGCGAAGGAGCTGCTCACCGAGGCCGGGGTCTCCGACCTGAAGCTCACACTCACCTACCCGACCGACGTGAGCGCGATCGAGGAGAAGGAGGCCCAGAGCATCAAGAACTCGCTGGCGCGGATCGGCGTCAAGGTCGAGCTCAAGGGCCTCGACGGAGACACCTGGTTCGAGCTCATCTCTTCCGACGACGGCGACTACGACATGACGACGAACGGCTGGGGAGCGGACTTCCCGAGCGGAATGAGCACCATCCAGCCGCTGTTCGCGTCGAGTGAGATCGGCGACGGCGGCGGCAACGCCTCCAAGTACTCCAACCCCAAGGTGGACGCCGCGATCGACGCCGCCGTCGCGGAGCCGGACCTCGGCAAGGCCGCCACGATGTGGGCCGCGATCGACAAGCAGATCATGGAGGACGCCCCGATCGTGCCGATCCTCGTGCAGCGCACGCAGGCCCTGGCCGGTTCGAAGATCATGAACTACTTCATCCCCGCCTACCCACCGTTCGCGAACGAGTTGGTCGTCGGTGTCGGTAGCTGAGATCCGGCAGGCGGAGGGCCGGGGCACGTCGGCCCTCCGCCGCTTCCTCAGGAAGCGGTCCGGCGTCGCCGGCCTGGTCATGCTGGTCGTGCCGCTCGTCGCGGGACTCTGCGCCCCGCTGCTCGTGTGGATCGAGGGACAGGACCCGAGCACCCTGCACACCGACCTGCTCGACCCGGACGGCGGCCGTCCGCTGGGCGCCTTCGGCGGCGTCAGCGCCGACCACTGGTTCGGCGTCGTCCCGGTGACGGGTGTCGACCTGTTCGCCCAGATCGTCTACGGCATCCGCTCGTCGCTGTTCATCGCGTTCGGGGCGAGCATCCTGTCGATCGCCTTCGCCGCCGTCCTCGGTACGGCGATCGGCTACTTCGGCGGCTGGTTCGGTGCCGTCGCCGGGCGGCTGATCGACTTCATGTTCGGCTTCCCCGGCCTGATGTTCGTCATCGCGATCATGGCGATCGTGCCCGAGGAGATGCCTCGGGGCCTGGTCCTCGTGCTGGTGCTGGCCTTCTTCGGCTGGACCGTCCCGGCCCGGATCATCGGCGCCCAGGCCGGAGCCGTCAACGCCCGCGCCTTCGTCGAGGCGGCGCGCGCGACCGGGGCCCCGCCCTGGCAGATCATCCGCCGCGAGATGCTGCCGCACCTCTTCGGCCTGGTCGTCGTCCTGTTCGCGATGTCGCTGCCCGGCAACGTCAGCGTTGTCGCGGGGCTGTCGTTCCTCGGCGTCGGTCTGCGTGGTGATGTCCCCGACCTGGGCAAACTGCTCTCGGACTCGCTGCCGTGGATCTACAGCGGCGCGGACGTCTGGTACATGCTCTTCCCGGGAGCCGTGGTGTTCCTGATCGTGTTCGGCGCCACGCTCGCCGGTGACGCGCTCCGCGACGTCCTCGATGTGCGCACGGAGGATGCCGCATGATCGTCTACATAGCCCGCCGCATGGTCACCGCGGTGTTCATGCTCCTCTCGATCGCCTTCGTGACGATCTGTCTCTTCTTCGGGGCCTCGAAGGACCCGGCCCGCTCCATGTGCGGCAAGCCGTGCCCGCCCGAGACCCGGGCCAAGGTCAGCGCCTACATGCAGACCGACCAGAGCGTGCTGTGGCAGTACACCGAGTTCGTGAAGGGCCTCTTCGCCGGCCGTACGTACGGCCAGGGCGCCCAGCAGGTGCACTGTCCCGCGCCCTGCTTCGGCTACTCGTTCCCGAACCGCAGCGACGTCACGACGCTCATCGCCGAGCGGCTGCCCGTCACGTTGTCGCTCGCGCTCGGCGCGGCCGTCCTGTGCCTCGTCGTGGGCATCGGCCTCGGCGCGTTGTCGGCGATACGCAAGGGCGGGGTCGTCGACCGGTTCTCGACCGGTTTCGCGATGTTCGGGCTGTCGGTGCCGACCTTCCTCGTCGGCCTGCTCGTCCTGCAGGTCTTCGGCTTCATGCTCAACGCGCTGCCGTACTCCGGCTTCGTGTCGTTCTCGGAGTCGCCGGCGGACTGGGCCTGGCACCTGATCGGCCCGTGGATGGTGCTGTCGTTCATCCTCGCCGCCGGATACATCCGGGTCACCCGTACCCAGCTCCTCAACGAGCTCTCGGCCGACCACCTCGTCGCGATGACCGCGCGCGGCGCGTCGAACCGGCAGGTGAACCGGCACGCCGTCCGCGGTGTGATGGTGCCGGTCGCGGCGATGTTCGCGCTCGACGTCACCGCGCTGCTGGGCGGATCGGTGATCGCGGAGAAGGTGTTCAGCCTGCACGGGCTCGGTGACCTGCTGTTGTCCGGCGTGAACGAGTCCGACCTGAGCATCGTCGTCGGGGTGACGCTCTTCTCCGCCTTCCTCATCATCGTCGGCAACCTGGTCGCCGATCTGCTGATGCCGCTTCTCGATCCGAGGATCCGCCGTGTCTGACCCCGTACTCCAGATCGAGGACCTGTGTGTCTCGTTCACCAGTGGCGGCGTCACCGCCGATGTGGTCCGGGATCTCTCCGTGAGCCTGGACGGCGGCCGCACCCTCGCCGTGGTCGGTGAGTCGGGTTCGGGCAAGACGATCACCGGCCGGGCGATCATGCGGCTGCTGCCGCGCGGGGCGAGCGCCAGGGGCCGGATCGTCGTCGCGGGCCGGGAGATGCTCTCCGCCGACGAGCGCGAACTGCGCCGGGCCCGCGGCCGCGACGTCGCCATGGTGTTCCAGGACTCGATGTCCGCGCTCAGCCCGTACCTCGACATCGGCGCGCACATCGCCCAGGCGCTCCGCCTGCACGACGCGTCGGTCACCCGCCGCGCCGCGCGGGCCCGTGCGGTCGAGATGCTCGACCGGGTCGGCATCCCCGAGCCCGCGGACGCCGTACGCCGCTTCCCGCACGAGTTCTCCGGCGGCATGCGGCAGCGCGCGGTGATCGCGATGGCCCTGGTGAACCGGCCCGCGCTCCTCATCGCCGACGAACCGACCACCGCGCTCGACGTGACGGTGCAGGCGCAGATCCTGGCCCTGCTCCGCGAACTCCAGCAGGAGTACGGCATGGCGATGCTCCTGATCAGCCACGACTTCGGGGTGGTGGGGAGCGCGGCGGACGAGGTCCTGGTGCTCTACGCGGGCCGCCAGGCCGAGTACGGCAGCCTCCGCGACATCTTCCACCGGCCCGCCCACCCGTACACCGCCGGTCTCCGCGCGGCCACGCCGCGACTGGACGCCCGGCTCGAAACCGGAGGGAGGCGGACCCGGCTGCGCGCCATCCCCGGCGCGCCCACGTCGCTGCGCGACGCCGGACCGGGTTGCGCCTTCGCGCCGCGCTGCGGCCTCGCCGACCAGGTCGGCGAACGCTGCCTCGTCGAGGCGCCGCTGCCCACCGCCCGCCCGACCAGCGAGGTCGGCGGGCTGCACCTCGCGGCCTGCCACCTCGATCGTCTCCCCGCACCGCAGGAGGTCACCCGGTGAGTGAGCCGATCCTGGAGATGACCGACGTCAGCAAGCGCTACCGCACGTTCGGTGGCTTCGGCCGTGGGCGCGGGGGTTTCCTCGCCGTCGACGGCGTCTCGCTCCACGTCGAGCGAGGCGAGGCGCTCGGCCTGGTCGGCGAGTCCGGCTCGGGCAAGTCCACACTGGCGCGGATGGCCAACGGCCTGGTGGTGCCGACGTCCGGCACCGTCCGTACGGGCGGGCAGGACCTCGCCCGCCTCGGCAGGCGAGGACTACGGCGGCTGCGGCGCAACGTCGCCATGGTCTTCCAGGACCCGTTGGCGTCGCTGAACCCGCGGCAGACCGTACGGCAGACGCTGGAGAACGTCTTCCGCGCGCACGGCGAGACGACGTCGACCGCCGAGCTGGTCACACTGCTGGAGTCGGTCGGCCTCGGCGCCGAGTACCTGGGGCGTTTCCCGCACGAGGCGTCCGGCGGGCAGCTCCAGCGCGTCGCCGTGGCCCGCGCGCTGGCCCTCAAACCGGATCTGATCATCGCGGACGAGCCGACCTCGGCGCTCGACGTGTCGGTGCGCGCCCAGATCCTCAACCTGCTGGCCGACCTGCAGCGCGACCAGGGGATCTCGTTCCTCCACGTCAGCCACGACCTGGCGGTGATCCGGCTCTACAGCGACCGCGTCGCCGTCATGCAGCGTGGCCGTATCGTCGAGACCGGTCCGTCCGACGAGATCTTCCGCTCCCCGCGGCACCCCTGCACGCGCGCGCTGGTCGAGGCGACACCGGAGGCGGAGCCGCCCCCCTGGCCTGCGGGAGCGTTGCGCGACGCCGACGAGGCGTGCCACGATCACGACCATGTCTCACCAAACGATCACCCTGTTGTGAGCCGGCCGGAGGCCGGCGCCACAGAGCACTGAATGAGGACACGTGGGAACCGACCTGTTCGTCCGAGAGTACGGGCGGGACGCAGCAGATGCGCCCGCCATTCTCATCCTGCACGGCGCCGTGGAGTCCGGCGCCTGTTACGGTGACGCCGTCGACCGCTGGGGGGGCGACTACCACATCGTGGCGCCTGACGCCCGGGGCCACGGGAAGTCACCCGGCCGCCTGCCCGAACACGAGGGTGTTCCGTCGACCGACGTGATGGTGCAGGACGCGATCGACATCCTCAAGGACATGCTCGACGAGACCGGGCGCAGGACGCTCGTCGTCGGGCACTCCATGGGTGCGCGGATCGCCGCCTTCGTCGCCGCCGACGCCCCGCACCTCGTGGCCGGCGTCGTGCTTGAGGACCCGCCGTGGTGGGTGCCCGAGGCAGGTCCCAACCCGTGGCTCAGCGTCGAGCAGACCATCAAGGACCCCTTCGACTACGCCGACACGGCGTCGGTCGAGGAACTCGTGGAGATACAGCGCGAGCTCTATCCCCACTGGGCGGAGCAGGAGCTGCGTCCGCTCGCCGAGGCGATGAAGGCCGTCGACACCGACTACATGGAGCAGCGGCTCCACGAGAAGCGCCGGATCTGGACGCCGACCGCGCGGCAGATCACGGTCGGTCCGGCGGGCGTGCCCGCGCTGCTCGTCACCGGTACCGGCGACGTCATCGTCGACAAGCACTCCCGTGAGCGTCTCACGGCCGTCGCGCCCGGCTTCGACGTCGTCGTGATCGAGGGTGCCCACCACTGTGTGCGCCGCGACAAGCCGGACGAGTACCACCGGCACGTCGACGCCTTCCTCCGCGAGAACGCGCCACCGGCCGGAGCCGTCACTCGACACTGAAGGTGTCGGACCGCGCGAGCGGGCCGTAGATCTCCGCGTCCGGCGAGGCGACGGCGGCTCGCATCGCCTCAAGCCCCGCGCGTACGACGGGATGACCCTGGTTGTCGCGTCGCGTCGTCATGATCACCTTGCGCAGCGGCGCGACGCCGCGCGTCGGCAGGATCGCCACCCAGTCGGCGTCGCGGGCGGAGAGCGCGGACTCCGGCGCCAGGCAGATCCCCGCCTCGGCGGCGACCAGTGCCAGCGCGGCGCGGTAGTCGTCCGAGACATGGGTGATCGACGGGTGGAAGCCGAGTTCGGCGCACGCCTGCAACACCATCGTGCGGCACGGGTTACCGGGTGAGGGCATGATCCAGTTCTCCTCGGCGAGCTGGGTGAGCCCGACGCCCTCCTCACCGGCCAGCGGGTGCGTGTGGGGGAGAACGACTTTGAACCGCTCGATGTAGAGCGGGAACTTCACGATGTCGGGGGAGTCGCGCTCAGGGCTGGACTCGTACTCCATGGTCACGGTCACGTCGATGTCGCCGCGCATCAGCATCCGGTGGCTCATGTGGGCCTCCGCGTCGACGACCGTGACGTCGACGCCCGGTGCCTGACGGCGCAGTTCGACGATGGCGGGCGCAACCAACCAGCTGATCGCCGTGGGGAAGGCGCCGATCCTGAGCTGTCCCAGGACACCGCCCGCGTGCGCGGCCAGGTCGGCCTCGGCGACCTTCAACCGGGAGCTGATCTCCTCGGCGTGCTCGGCGAGGATGCGCCCGGCCGGGGTGAGCGCCAGCTTGCGCCCCGCGCGTACGACGAGCACGTGACCGACCTCGCGTTCGAGCGCCGCGAGCTGCTGCGACACCGCGGACGGCGTCAGGTGCAGCGCCGCCGCGGTCGCGGTGACCGAGTCGGACAGCACGAAGGCGCGGAGGATGAGGAGACGGCGGGGATCGATCGTGGGCACGCGGGCTCCGTCGCGAGTCGGCCGGGCGTCCGTCGCGGTAGGAGCGTCCGCGAGGCGGGACCGGGGAACCCCGATGCTAGCGGGCGCCTCAGGACGTGAAACGTCCCGGCCTGGGCTTTTCGCCGCCCACAAGGGCCCGGTCCTTGATCACTAACCCTGCCGGGGCGCTCCTCTCGCGTCGGCGTGGGTGACCACGACGGGCACGGTCGGGAGGCGCCGCCGGGACCGATCGACGCACCGGGCTCCGTTACCGGCGGTGGCCCTTCTTCTTACGACCGGCCGGTACGGCCCGGCGGCCGGAGCCGTTCTGCGCGGGTTTCTGCGCCTGCCGCTGTGCCGGTTTCTTCGCCGAGGAGGCAGGGGTTTCGGGGGTACGGCCTCGCGAACTGTTCACCGTACGACCGCGGACGATGCCGATGAAGTCCTCCACCAGGTCGGTGGTCGCGTCCGTGGGCCAGCTCAGCGCGACCTGGGACTGCGGCGCGTCCGACACCGGCCGGTAGGCGAGGTCCTTGCGGTGGTGGAGGCGCGCCAGCGACAGCGGTACGGGGAGAATCCCAGTGCCGCTCGCCACCAGCTCGACCGCCTCCGCCGTCGTGGCAGGGCGGGTGAACGCGGGCTGCCCGGGTCGGACCGCCCACTCGATGGTGTCGTCAAGAGGGTGGAACACCTCGTCGTCGGCGAGATCGGCGACGGTCACCTCGTCGGCGGCGGTCACCACGTGCCCCTTGGGCACCATGACCACCGTGTCCTCCACATAGAGAGGAATCACGCTGAGCCCGTCCCGGTCGATCGGCAGCCGGACGAACCCGGCGTCGGCGCCGCCGCTCCGCAGGAGTTCCACCACCTCGGCGGCGGGAACCGCGACCAGGGTGAGCGGCACCCCGGGCATTCTCTCGTTCCAGATGTTGACCCATTTCGCGGGTGTCACCCCGGGCACGTACGCCAGTCGGAACACCCTGCCGGTCTCTCCATCGGTCACTTCCCCAGGGTATCGATGTCAGGAGAACCCGTTCCGGCTGGCTACTCTTGACGCCATGACCTCGCCCAAACCGAAGACCACCCAGACGATGAAGCCTTCGACGGCGGCCAAGAAGCTGGGTGTCCCCCTCTCGGCCACTCCCGCCGAGTTCCAGGCGAGTGTCGTCTCCAGGGACGAGCTGAACGAGCTGCAGTCGACGCCCCCGGCCTGGCTTGTCGACCTGCGCCGCAACGGCCCGCACACCAAGCAGGTCATCGCCGCGAAGCTCAAGGTCTCCGTCGCCGGTCTGCTCAGGAACGGGATCACCGAACCGCTCACCACCGCCGAGATCGACGCGCTGAAGGCGGAGAACCCGGAGTGGCTGGAGCGCGAGCAGGCCCTCCAGGTCAAGGTTCGCAAAGAGGCGCTCCGCCTCAAGCAACAGGGCTAGACAGCTGAGATCCGGGGACGGTCAGGTGTCGTACGAACCGTCCCAGGGTTCGTAGAAGCCCAGGGTGTCCGGGTAGAGCTCGGCGTGTTCCGTGCCTTCGAAGGTCTCGATGACAAGGCCGAACAGCACGTCGTCGACCTCGTGCCGGAAGGGCCGGATGGCGATGTCGCCGTAACGGTGGCCGGGGAGGGCGTCGAGCCACCGCGTCAGCAGGTTCTCGGCGGTTTCGACGGCTGTCCGGTGGTTCTCGTCGGTGCCGGTGCGTTCGACGCGGGAGCCGAGGTGGTGGCCTGAGGCGTCGAAGGTGTGCAGGACGGCGTGCCAGCGCTTGTGGGCGGGCCAGTCGTCGGTGACGGTGTAGCCGTTCGGGAAGGCGGCGACGACGGAGCCGAGGAACTGCCCGCCGTCCCAGTGGCCGATCGTGTCGGTGTGATAGCCGGGCTCGTGGGCGATGGGAATGACCTCGGGGACCGTCATGCGCCGAAGAGTAGTCACCGGGTACGACAACACGGCGCCCGCCCGATCCGGCCACGGCGCGTGGATCTTCGGGACGCCGTGGTGCCGGGCGAACAGATCGCCGCGCCCCACCTGGCCGTTCGTGTCCTGCGAGCGGGTGAGAACCGGCCCCTGGCCGAAACACCGGCCGGGCCGTCGAGCACGGTCGCCCGGCGGCCCGGCCGTACGGTCTCGGAGGTCTCAGCCCAGGCCGTGCGCGCGCTTGTACTCCAGGGTGTAGGCCAGCTTTCCTGGCTTGGCGTCGGAGTACGGCTTGCTCAGCTTGTCGAACTCGCCCTTGTTGGCGGCCTTGCCGTTGTTCCACTGGGCCAGCGCGCCCAGCTGGGCGGCGGTGAGGCCGTTGTCGACGACGGTGCCCTTGGGCAGCGCGGTGATCGCCTCGGTCAGCGCCTTGACGGTGGCCAGGTAGCTGCCGTGGTCGTTCTGGTTCCAGCCGGCCAGGTCGATCGGCTTGGCGTCGCGGACCCAGCTGCCCCAGTAGAACTCCTGGAACGGCAGCCCGTTCTGCTCGTAGCCGATGTCACGGCCGAAGTAGAGCAGGCTGCGGTACTTGTCGTCGGTGAAGTTGGCCAGGCCCACGCCGGTCGGCAGCTTGTTCACGGTGACCGGCTTGCCGTTGGGGCCGCGCAGCCACACCCACTTCCGCGCCTGCATCTCGTTCCAGAACCTCTGCCGGGTGAAGGTGCTCAGGTTGGCCTGCACCCGCAGTCGTACGTGCAGGTCGGCGCCGCCGTCAGGGGTCTCGAAGAAGGAGGTGAGCGTGTGGTGCCCGTCGGTGAGGAACGGCTCGCCATGGGGGCCGATGACGACGGTCTTCATGGCGGCGACGCTGTCCGGCGTCTCCGCGCCGACCGGGATCTGACACGTGAACGAGGACGGGTCGTCCAGGCGCGCGCCGGGCGAAACGGACGCCGCCTCCTCCCGGCCGTCGGCCTCGCACCAGTCGTCGAACTTCTTGTTGATCGCGTCCTTGCCGAGGGTGTAGCGGCCGAGCTTGTAGTACACCTCGTCGTAACCGAGCGACGGCTGGGTCGGGTGCACGTCGCCGATGCGGACGTCGAGCAGGTCACCGGGCTTGGCGCACAGGTACTTCGCGAACGGCGTGTCGCGGTTGTCGTGCTCACAGAAGGACGGCCGGGTGCCCGGCGCACCGGGTGCGGCCAGAGCGGATGGCGCCAGGGCGGCGCCGGAGCCGACGGTGACGGCGACGGCTGCCCCAAGTGCCGAGGCCAGGCGGTACGGAGAACTGAAGCGCATAACACGTGCTCCTCGTCGGCATTGAGTCTATCGACGGTGAGAGTGCCGGTAACCAACCAACGTACGAGTGCATGTTCATGACATCCAGGGGAACCGGCGGCGAACTTCGTGTTCTTCTTCGGGGAACGAAGGAGGTGCGGACTTTCACCGGCCGACGTCAACGGCTCCCGGACGGTCGGATCTCAGAAGGCGCTCACCGGGTGGTCCGGCTTGAGCGGCCGCCCAGTCCCGGGGTCCAGGACGATCACCTGCCCGCCCCAGGGCGCCCGGTCGTCACCCGGCCTGTCGTCCAGGCGCACGTGTGAGGGATCGACCCAGGTCACCGTGGGCAGGCCGTCGGAGTGTTCGGAGCTGAAGCGCTCGACCAGGGGCCACTCACGCGTCAGCAGGCCGTCGTTCCTGCGAACCACGAGCGCCCAGTCGGGGATGATCCAGTCGTCGTACAGGACACGCACCTCCAGCCCGCTGCCGGTCGGGCCGGGGATCCGGGCGTACACCTGCCAGCTGTTCACGTAGGTGACCAGCCCCACCGCCGCCCAGATCATCCCGAGCGCGACGGCGGGTCCGCGGGGCCCTCCGCCGAAAACGAGCGCTCCGGCGAGGACGACCAGGCTCACGGCCAGGGTTCCCAGCAGGACCGGCCGGTCGAGAACCGTGTAGTGCCCGAGGGCGCCGACCAGGGCGCCCGCCACCGCGAGGACCGCCAGAACGAAGAAAGCACCGGCGACCCGTGTGCGTAGACTCATGGCGGCACGCTATGGACCGGGACTTGTGACCCACTGGGAACCGAGCCCGAGCACGACCCGGACGGCGGTGCGGACGACCGGGTGACGAATCCCGTTGTGGCGCCCGCTCCCACGGTGACTGTCGGGGGTGCCTGATTGGGTCGCCTCAGGAACGAGTGCCGAGCAGGCGGGGACGGGAATGCGGCGATCAGAGCGTCTTTGGCATCTTGTCCGGTCCTACCGCATGGGCGAATGGTTCATGGCGGCCTGGGTCGAGGGGCTGGAGGTGTGGGAGGCGGCACGACGCCTGGGGGTTTCGGTCGCCGACGTGGATGACGCGGTTGAGTGCGTCTGGGCGGACGCCGTACGCGGGAGGCCCGCCGACGGTGACGCGGGGGTTGTCTGGGCCGGTCGGCTGACGGCGGACTGGACGCAGATCATCCAGGTGCGGGGGTTCGACTGCGATCGGGCTCTACGGGAGCTTTCGTACGGCGGGCGGGCGCTGCGGATGAGCTGGAACATCAACGGGCCACGTGATCTCGATTACGCGGTCAACGGTGACCACGTGACGGGCTTCAGCGTCACCGTTCCCGGAGAGCGGTGGGGACGCGATCCGCAGGCGCTCGACTCCTACGCGCGGGGACTGCAGTTCGACCTGAACGACACCGGCTGGACGAGCGATCCGGAGCTGCCGGCGGGGTGGCTGGAGTACTGCGCGTGGGAGGAGGCCCGCCTGGAGAGCGGGCAGGAGGACTACGAGGACGACATTCCCGACGGGTGGCAGGACTTCATCTCGCTCGCTCTCAACGGGTACAGCCCGCCCATGGCCACCTGCCTCACATCAGCTCTGGCGCTCGTCGGCAGGGTGACGGGCCGGGAGATCGACCGGGAGATCGACCGGGAGTGGATGGACGGGGCCCACACCCGCTACGTGATCCGCGAGCGGTGAGACCGCCAAGGGGAACGGTCCGGCTCGGTGGAGACAGCCGCGGCCGGTCGGCGGTACCGGGTCACCGGGTGCGGCTGTTGGGGGCGGTGGGCGCCACCGCACGACGATCGGGCGCACGGCGGGGACGCCAAAACTCCGGATATCCGAAGCCGAGATCCGAGCTCCGCCAGCCTTCACCACCGCGGCACGCGCCGACAGCCGACACCCAGCCCCTGAATGATCATTTCAAGTCGTGTTCCTGAGCCGTTCAGTCCGGCGCCTCCCTGGACTTCTAGCCTGCGCGAGCACGTTGAATACTCTGATCAGGAGCGTCATGCACGTCCTCCCCCGGCTTCGCGCCGGTGCCGTCATGCTCGCGGCGGCCACCGCCGTCTTCGGCACGATGGTCATCTCACCTTCACCCGCCGCCGCGGCCAGATCCCCCGAGCAGATCGCTCGCGACTGCCTCAACGTCACCTACCGGCAGGCGGGCGACCTCGTGTACGAGGTGCCCGAGTGCAGGCTCACCTACAAGAGTTCCCAGCAGGTGCTCGGTGAGGCGGAGATCCCCGACGCGATCGGCGACTCCAACAAGCCTCGCCCGGTCGCCCGCTCCTGCGGGGCCGCGGGCGGCAGCGTCGGGGTCGCGGGAATGAAGAGCTCGTCGACCTCCTTCTCCTTCGGGCTCGACATCGGCGGGAAGAAGAAGTTCGGCGACTGGGAGGCGTCCGTCGGGCCGAAGCTCGGCTGGTCATGGAGCTGGAGCACCAGCGACACCTACACCAACACCGCGAACGTGCCCGGCTGGGGTGTCGCGTGGATCACCGTACGTCGGCCGCTCATCAAGGCCGTCGTGGACATCGCCGCTGACTACGACGACGGCAACGGCATGCAGTACGGCAAGAACCTCACCGTGTACGTGCCCGACAAGAGCCGCTCCTACGACTGGGCGCTGAACTCGCGGCCGATGAGCGACTGGGAGATCTCCAAGTACTGCGGCAGCGGCGGGGGCGGGGACAGCGGCTACACCGAGTCGACCTCGTTTGAGTCGTCCTATGGGGACTTCCGTCTGTGGCTGCCGAGCCAGTACCGGCTGTTCAACGCGCACAGCGGCAAGTGCATGGTGGTCAAGGACGACAGCAAGACGGCGGGGGCGAGGATCGTGCAGCGCGACTGCCCGACCGGGACGTCCTCGGCGTTGCGCTGGACCCGGGTCAAGCAGGCCGACGGGTCGTTCCTGCAGAAGAACGACGCCTCCGGCAAGTGCGCGGACGTCACCGGCGATGAGATGGCCGACTGGCTCAGCCTCGACCAGCAGAACTGCACGCCGTCGGCGCCGCAGCAGAACTGGGCGGTGATGCGGGTGACGGTGAAGATCCCGCCGCACTACGACGCGCAGCCTGCGTTCTATCTCTACAACCGCAAGAGCGGTAAGTGCATGGCGCTCGACCACAACAACCTGCTGAGCAACGACGCGCCGCTGCAGCAGTACGACTGCGGCAGCCTGCCCAAGCCGAAGCCCACCGGGGCGTACGACCTGTGGTCGGTGAACACGACCGCCTACAAGAACGTGCTGAGCGGCAAGTGTCTCGACCGCGGTTCGACGATTTCCGGCGGCGGCATGGTCGTGCAGCGCTCGTGCAACGGCAAGTCGTCGCAGAAGTGGACTGCCGCCCCGCGCAACGGCGGATGGTTCAACATCAAGAACGCCAACGGCTACTGCCTGACCGCGCCGTACAACAACGGCACCCCGCCCGGGGAGAACACGCAGCTCATGTGGTGGGGCTGCGAGACCCGCTGGGACTCGGCCAACCAGTACTGGTCGGTCAACCCGATGCCGGGCGGGCGCTACACCTTCTCCAACCAGTGGACGAAGCTCTGTCTGGCCCCGCATTCCAGCGATGTGACCAAGGACGGTGGCCGGGTGGCCCTGCGCCGCTGCGTCTCCTGACCCGATGACCGGCTGGTGCGCCTGCCCGCGCTCGATCGTCGACCCGCTGAAAAGGGGGGACGGAGAAGGCGAGGGCGCACCAGCAGGGTCCGGCGGAGCCACCCGGCGCGCCCACCGGCATGCCGCCGGAGGCCGAAAGGGGAGGCGGATCACGCCCTCGGCAGATCCCGGGCAGGCAAGACCACCGAGCTGTTGGCGTGGTCGTGACGCTTTGGAGGCGGGTTCCAAGGCGCGTAAAGAGGGGTGAGGTCGACGAATATTCGGTAGTCGGAGATGAGGCCGTTGTCGTGGGTGCGCCAGATCGACACGGCGACGACGCCGGTCTCCCTGCCGTCGAGGCGTTGGTAGGTCACCTCGGTCTCGGCGATGACGTCGGCGTCGACCTGCCAGCTTCTGACGATCCGGTGCCGCAGGCCGCCGATGGTGGAGAAGAACGCCCGCAGCCCGGCGACGATGGCCGTACGGCCCACCAGCGGTTCGGCGTTGCCGAACACGAACCTGGCGTCCTCGGTCAGCAGTCGCACGAACTCCTCGGGGTCGAAGGAGTCCACCGCCTGGAAAACGCGTCGCACCACGTCGTCGGTCATACCCTCCCTTTCCCACACGGCTGTGATCACTGGTGAGGACGATACGGGGCGAGGAAGGACGCACAACTATCCACAGGGTGGGGATCATGTCGCCGAGGGACGCCCCGAAACGGACGCCCCGGCCCATCGGAACGGCCGCCCCGTCTCGCCCGAACGGGTGCCCCGCCCACTGGAACGGGCGCCCTGACTAACCCGAACGGACACCCCTCCCCGCCCGAACGGGTGTCCCCGCTCTGTCGGAGCAGGGACGTGCCGGGTGTCCCGGCTTGGCCGTACCGGACGCGCACGTGGTTCGGCGTACCGGTGCGCGCCGGCCGGAAGCGAGGGTCCGGCCGGCGCGTCCTGGCAGGTCAGGTCAGGTGCCGGGCGAGGAACCTCAGGGCGCTGTCCATCTCGAACGACGGCACGTCCCCGTGTGCGCCGGGGTTGACGTGCAGTGTCTTCTGGGGGGAGGCCAGGGCGTCGAACAGGGCCAGGCCCTGGTCACGCGGCACCAGCCGGTCGTCCCACTGCATCAGGAACCGCACCGGTACGGTGACCCGCGCGGCCTCTTCGGCCAGGCCGTACACGCCGAGCAGGCCCAGCACCGCGGCGCGGATCCTGGGCTCCGCGGCGACGAGGGGGATGCCGAGCCCGCAGCCCATCGACATGCCGCAGTAGCCCACCGGGCCGGCGCCGACCCGGTCGAGACGCTGGACCTCGGTGAGGACCGCCCGCCAGTCCGCGACGGACCGACCGGTCAGGTGGCCGTGCATGCCGGCGACCGCGACGCCCGGGTTCTCGCCGGAGGCCATACCGGCCCGCATCTCGGCCACGACGCGGCCGAACTCCTCGTCCTTGGGGCGGTCGCCGTGGTTGGGCGCGTCGATCGCGACGACCGCGAAGCCCTCGGCGGCGTAGCGACGCGCCTGGGACACGATGGCGGGAGCCGTTTTGTGCTGCCCGCCGCCGTGGCCCAGCAGGATCAGCGGCCGCGTGCCGGGGGCGTCATCCGGCGTCCACAGCACGCCGGGGATCTCGTCGAGGGTGAAGAACTGCTCGGTGACGCCGTCCGACGACGTCTGGGAGGTGAAGCGCATCAGCGTTTCGGACCTTTCGGGATGCCTTGTGCGGGCGCTCCCTAGGCCATGCGAAGGAGGGAGCCCCGGCCTGTCACAGCGTTGATCGGACTCACCTCCTCGAATTCGCAATAATGCACGGCGTCGCCGAAGGTATCACAGTGGTTCAGATGAGAAGGCCGGAGTGGGACGGCCGGAGCGCTTCGGCGGAGACGGCGCGTCCCGCCCGGACGGCGAGCAGGGCCGCGGCCAGGGCTGACAGCGCCAGCACCACGAGGAAGGCGACCGGCACCGTGAGGTCCGTGAGGTCCGTGAAGCCGAGGCCGCGCGCCGTGGCGGTCCGCGGCGCCAGGACCTGCCACACGCTCAGCACGCCCAGCCCGGCGCCCAGCACGGTGCCCTGGACGCCGACGAACGACACCTCGACGAGGAGGGCGTTCCTGAGCGCGCCGGGCCTGAACCCGATGGTTCGCAGCATCGCGAGCTGCCCACGTCGTTCGCGGACGCCGCGGACCAGCACGACGGCCAGCCCGGCCATGCCGACCAGCAGCCCCAGACCGATGGAACCCCGCAGGGTCTGAACGAACGCCCCCGTCTTCGCCGACTCGGCGGCGACGTCCGCGGCGAAGGAGTGGGCGTCGGCCCCGGCGGTCACGTAGTCGGTGTTCAGCGCATCGGCGAGGGCGTCCGCCGTCGTGCCGGGCGCGGCCGCGACGTACTGACGGCGCAGGGGCGGCACCTCGGTCAGGAGCGATCCGGCCTGTTTCTCCGAGACGTACAGCCCGGCCCCGACGAGCCGGTTCCAGTCGCTGAGGCCGACGACCTTTAGCTCGGCCGGACGGTTCGACCGGTCGACGAGCCGCACGCTGTCGCCGACTTCGAGGCCGACGTACTTCGGAACGATGACCGCGGAGGCGTCGGCGGCGACGTGGGCCCAGACCTCGGCGTCGGAGCCGAACTCCTGCGAACGCTCCGCCAGCCTCGGGGGGCGGTTGCCCGCGAGTTCGGGCGTGACGAGGGTGACGGTCCTGCGCAGCGGCCGGGGCGTGCCGGAGTCCCAGGCGTGCCGGTGGCCCTGCGCGGCCTCGTACCTGTCCAGGGCGGCTGAGGTGATCATGGCGTAGCCGTCGGTCAGCCTGATCGCCGACGCGACGTCGCTCCGCGCTCTCAGCTGCTTCGTCGTCATCGGGGACAGACGGCTGCTGAACAGGACGACGTCGTAGCCCCCGCCCGCGCGGGCGACGTCGTTCGGCTCCTCCTGCCTGAGGACCGTGTTGAGGATCGCGGTGAAGGTCAGCGCGAAGGCGACGAGCGCGTACAAGGAGGTGAGCAACGCGGTCCTGACCGGTCGCGCCAGCACGGTCGCCAGACCGAGACGGGGTGCGACGAACCTCCGGGTGACCGCCAGGATCGGGGCGACCAGCCATCCGTCGAACACCGCGACGACGACCGACGACAACCCCACCAGGACGACGCCCCGCACGATGAGCAGCTTGAGGTCGACCTCCTCGAAGGTGCCGGTCAGGATGCCGAAGACGGTGCTCGCCCAGACGAGGGCCAGCCCGCAGCAGAGGGTCACGGCGACCTTGCGGCCCATCCTGTCGATCAGCAGCGGGAGGAAGCCGAGCACGAACACGATCGGCGCGGCGAACGCCGTGAACTGACGGTCCGACGTCAGCAGCCAGCCTGCCGCCGCCACGCAGGACAGCGACAGGCCGAGGACGATCCAGCGCCTTGGCCCGCCGGAACCGTGTGGCGCGGCGTCCTGCATCGCGGCCATGATGTCGGCTCCGGTGGTCCTCAGGGTCGCGGCCAGCACGGTGAGCTGCGAGACGGCCAGCCCGATGAGCGCCCCCGACAGCAGGGCGGCGGGCTGGACGTCCAGGTGGAGCCGGAGGTTCTCGTCCACCCCGAACGAGCCGTGGCTCACGCGGACGACCAGGGCCGCGACGCCCACCCCGGCCCCGAGTCCCAGGAGGGTGGCGGGCAGGCCGAGGACCAGCCCCTTCACGGCGAAGATCCTGCGGATGTGTCCCCTCCGCAGGCCGATGGCGCGCAGGGTCCCCAGCTCGGCCCTCCGCTCCGTCACGAACATGACGAAGAGGCTGATGACGAGGAGCACGGCCGCGGCGAAGGGAAAGCCACCGGCCATGCCGAACCGGTTCTTCGCCTCGTCGCCGATCCGGTTCGCCCGGTCCAGGGCAGGTGACTTCACGGAGACGACGGGGGTCCGGTCGCCGAGCGCCGCGACGATCCAGAGTTCCGCCTCGACGGTCCTGTCCGCCCCGCCGTACGTGCCGCCGACGTTCGAGACGGCGATCATGTCCCGGACGACGCCGGGCCGGTGGGGCAGCGCGTCGCTCAGTGTGCCCTTCGTGACGATGATCGGTGCGTATCCGGCGATTCCCCGCTCGCGGAGCACCCTGGCGACGCGCAGTTTGACGGTGGTCGGACCGGCGGTCAGTTCGAGGTCGTCTCCGGGGGTGAGGTCCAGGCTCCGGGCCAGACGTGTGTTGATCGCCACCTCGTCGCGTCCGAGCCTGGCGGGCAGCCGCGTCAGGCCTGAGGCGTCGAGGTCGTCGCCGAACGCGCGTGCCTCGGCGGGCTCCAGCTCCCAGAACCTCGTGCGGGGCCGCGTCCTTCCGTGGCCGTCGGTGGCGGTGATCTCTCCTTCGCGCACCGCCATGACCGACTCGATCGGGCTGTGGTCCACCAGGCGCGACGCGTCCAGGGTACGGAGGTCGTCCTTGACGTTCTCGGACGTGACGAGCAGGTCCAGCGGCCCCAGGTGGGTCTCCGCCCGGACGCGGTAGGAGGTCCCGAAGGAGTCACCGACGACGAACGACCCGGTGATGAGGGCCGTCGCGAGCATCGAGCCGAAGACGACCAGGGCCGCCGCTCTCGGACGCCGCAGGACCTCACGCAGCCCGATCCTTCGGATGGCCGGGCGGAACACGAGGTCGAAGACGATCGGCGGGACGAGCAGCGCCAGGACGGCGACGGCGGCGTACGTCACGACTGCCTCCAGTCACCCCAGGTGACCGGGACCGTGGCGACACGGCCGTCGATCAGCTCGATCGTCCGGTTGGCGCACGTGGCGACCGTGTCGTCGTGGGTGACGATGACGATCGTCTGCCCGCCCTCGTTCAGTTCGGCGAACAGTTCGACGACGGCCGCGGCGGTCGAGGAGTCGAGGTTCCCGGTCGGCTCGTCGGCCCAGATCACGGCGGGGCCGCCGACCAGGGCGCGGGCGATGGCCACGCGCTGCCGCTGGCCTCCGGAGAGCTGGCCGGGCCGGTGTCTCGCCCGGTCGGTCAGGCCGACCCTCGCCAGCATGGCGTGGGCGCGTTCGCGTGCCTCGGCCGGTCTGACCGACGCCGCCAGGAGGGGGAGTTCGACGTTCTCCACCGCGTTGAGGACCGGGATCAGGTTGAAGCCCTGGAACACGAACCCCATGCGCCTGGCCCGGTGCTCCGTACGCCTCCGGTCGGAGAGCGCGTGGATGTCGAGGCCGTCGACGATCACCGTGCCGGAGTCGACGGTGTCGATTCCGGACAGGCAGTTCATCAGCGTCGACTTCCCGGTGCCCGAAGGGCCGACGATGGCCACGAACTCACCGGCCTGGATTTCGAGACTCACGCCTCTGAGCGCGGGCACCGACATCTCGCCGGACCGATACGTCTTGACGATGCCGTTCGCGCGGATCAGCGTCCGGCCGGTCTCGTCGGGCCGCGGGCCGGTGCCGTTCGCGCCGCCCCTGATCGTCGACCACACCTTGGACGCCGCGGGCCACCTTCGCCGATCACGTCTCGGAACCTGCGCGGAGCCCCTGCCGAGGGAGGCGGCATTCCTCGTCGCCGGTGATTTCGTGCGGTTATCGGTGGCCATTGATTCCTGTTTTCTTTGACTCGTGACTTTTCTGTGAATCCAGACCCCGCCGATGTACGGCGTGGCGTTGTCGGCGGCCCGGGGGGCCATGGCGACAACAAGAGCACAAGCACCGGAGGTGAAGGCCTTTTTCATCGATCCGTCGACGGGTTGGTGAGTGGAGCGTCCGCCGATGGGGGATGACGCGTGACTGATCGCGTCAGGCTGCTTGGCTTACGGGCGAGTATAAGGACGGCTCTGACGTCCGACAAGTGGAATAATGTATGTCACTTGATGTGGTGAATGGAATGTGAGAGGCATGTTCGATGGCTTGTCCACATTCGCAGGAATGAGAGGAAAGATTCCTGGACGGCGACCGTTCTCTTCGGTCTGTTCAGGAAATCGACACAATCGTTCCGGTCATGAATTGTCGTTGAAAGAGTAAAGGGGTCGTCAGTTCTTGGCCTGTGCCCCGTCCGGCTCGTCCGCGGGGGCGGAATCGCCGATGCCGGTCCGGGGTTCGGCCGCCCTGTGGGCGAGGAACTCCGCCTCGGTGACGGTCAGGAAGCCCTCGCCGCCGGGAGCGGGAACGAGATGGTCCCTCGGCCCCCTGCACAGTACGAAGTAGGCCAGGGCGGACAGGAACACCACGATCGCGACCCAGAAGTTGAGACGCTGGCCGAAGAGGATCAGGGCCTCGTCCGTCCTCAGGGTCTCGATCCAGGCCCGGCCCGCGGTGTAGGCCATCACGTAGAGCGCGAACGCGCGGCCCTTGCCGAACCTGTGTCGACGGTCGAGCCAGTAGACGAACCCGGCCACGCCGAGGTCCCACACCATCTCGTAGAGGAACGCGGGGTGGTAGAGGCCCTCCAGCAGGACCGGCCTGCCCTCGGCGTCGACCGCCGCGCTGCCGATCGGCGGTTCTCCCGGGCCGCCGCCGGACATCCTGTGCACCTCAAGGCCCCACGGCAGGTCGGTCCTGCCGCCGTAGAGCTCGTTGTTGAACCAGTTGCCCAGCCGGGCGATCACCTGGCCGATCGGGAGGCCGACGGCGATGCAGTCGGCGAGGAGCGTGAAGCTCAACCGCGTTTTCCTGCAGGCGATCCAGGCGCCGAGCGCGCCTCCGGCGACGGCGCCCCAGATGCCGATGCCGCCCTCCCACACCCTGAGGGTGCCCATGACGCCCTCGCCGCCTGCGCCCCAGTATTTCTCCGGGGTGGTGACGACGTGGTAGAGGCGGGCGCCGACGATGCCGAAGGGCACCGCCCACACGGCGATGTCGAGGGCGGCGGTCGCGGGCGCGCCACGGCTGCGCATGCGTCTGTTCGTGATGAGGCTCGCGGCGACGACACCGGCGACCATGCACAACGTGTAAGCCCGGATCGGAATCTCGAAGAACCCGAGATTCACGTACCAGACCGCTGTCGCCGGGCTGGGAATGCTCGCGAGTATCACGGTGGAGAACACTACAGGCGCGCCACCGGGGCGTACAGGAACGACCAATCTGTCCACAGGACCGGTTTATGGCCGGGTGGTCGCGCGGAAAACGGAAATCCCTCCGGAAAATCGTCCCCCTTCCGGTGGGGCCGGTATTTCGTGCATGGCGGATCCGGTGGGGAAGGCTCTATGCTGGCCGGGATGAATACCTACTCCTGTGGATTGGGGGTCTCGTTCCGGCAAGGTGAGTGCTGATGCGCCCCTTGACCGTGACCGAGGATTCCCGGCTCTCCCTCTGGCTGCACGTGCGCGAGTTCGCCGTGCCGCCCTCCATGATCGAGACAGCGACCGCCCGCCGTACCGTCGGAGACTGGGCGGGGGCGTGCGCGGCGGCGCACGTCGACATCGATCTGAACCTGCGCTCCACGGCTCGCACCCACGGCCGGGAGCTCATGGCCCGAGTCCGAGACGACCTTCGTCACCTGGCTCCTGACCTGCTGCGCTGGCACATGCCGCGGATCGTCCCCGACGGTCTGCTGCGGCCGGGCCTGACCGTCTCCCTGGCCCGATACCTCCCTGTGTCGTACGGCGGCGGCGCCACGGTGCACCTCGTGGCCCGGACCCCACCCGCCTGGGCGGGCGCCGGGCAGCGGATCAGCCTGGCGCTGTGGGACGGGTCCGGGGCCGGACGGCACCCGCACCCCCGGCCGAACCGACGTTTCCGCCTCGACCTGCACCGCCACCTGTGGGACGCCCGCAGGGCCGGTGAGCTGCGGGTCCGCGCCGGGGCCGGCGACCCTCCCTCTCAGGATCCGGGGGTGCCGCTGGAGCCCGGCTGCGCCGTGGACCGGTGGGCGGCCGAGGCGTGGACCCTTCTCCAGGAGGAGAAAGGGGACGCGGTCACCGTACGGCTCGGGAGGCGGCGCCTGCTGGTGCTGGACCTGACGGCGTTCCCTGAGGTACGGATCACGACGGCTCCCACACGGGGCGGCCGGTCGGCGCTGCCCGTGCTGCCGGACGCGGCGACGTGGGTGCCGCCCGACCTGATGCTGCTCCGCGCCGGACTGATCGAGGCCGACCGGCTGCACCCGCTCGTCGCGTCGGCGCTCGCACCGGACCACTCCCCGTCCCGCCCACCACGAACCGGTGGCCGGGAGGCGTGGCGGCTGGTCGAGTGCCGTGGTGCCCGGCACCGGATCGGGCTCGTCGACGGGGTGCTCGTGCCGCTCGACCACGACCCCGCCGAGATACACCGCGAGAGGTTGCTGTCCGCGCTGACCGGTACCCCGCTGCCCTGCCTGCGGGTGATCGAGGAGGCGCACCGTGCCCCGGAGGGCCTCCCCGGCATCCGCGCACGGCTGGAGCACGGCGACGTCGCCGGTGCCCTGGCCGCCGTCGAGGACCTCCTCGGCCCCGGCGCCGCACTGCCCGAGGGCGCCCTGCGGGACGAGCTTGAGGCGGCGGCACGGCGACGGGTCGCGCACGGGCTGTTCCGGACCGGACTGACCGGGCCAGGCAAGGAATCGGTCATCTGGCCTGGTCAGGTGCCCCAGACAGGCGACAAGGCCGACCACGCGCGTTCGCGCCGCACGACGTCCCGCTGAACGTCCCCACCGAACGTCAGCGGACATCCCGCTGAACCCTTCTCAGACCCAGAGGTGATCCGATGCTCGAATTCTCGTCCCGTACCGCTCACGCCGGCGATCTGGAGGTCGCCGCCGACCTGATCGCCATGCTCGGCGACACGACCACGGAGCCGCGTGCCGACCCGCAACTTGAGGCGCTGACCCTGGCCGTGGCGGCCGACCTGCCGGTGCTGCTGTGGGGGGAGCCGGGGATCGGCAAGACCGCGGCCCTCCAGCAGCTCGCCGACGCCCTCGACCTGCCGCTGACCACGGTCATCGCCAGCGTGCACGAACCGTCCGACTTCTCCGGCCTGCCGGTGGTCGGCGACGACCCCGCGACCCAGGGCGTCCCGATGGCCCCGCCGGACTGGGCCGTACGGCTGGCCGCGGCGGGCAGGGGGCTGCTCTTCCTGGACGAGCTGTCCACGGCACCGCCCGCGGTGCAGGCCGCCCTGCTCCGTCTCGTGCTCGAACGCCGGGTCGGCGCCCTGCGGCTTCCGCCCGGGGTGCGGATCGTGGCGGCGGCCAACCCGCGTTCCTCGGCGGCCGACGGCTGGGAGCTGAGCGCGCCCCTGGCCAACCGGTTCGTCCACCTGCGGTGGGCTCATGACCACGACGTGGTGGTGCGCGGTCTCGGCGGGACCTGGCCGAGGGCGACGCTGCCCCGGCTCGACCCGGAGCTGTTGCCGCAGGCCGTGACGTTCGCCAGGCGCGCGGTGTGCGGGCTCCTCGCCGCCCGTCCCACCCTCGTGCACCGGCTGCCGAGCGAGGAGACCCGCAGGGGCGGGCCGTGGCCCTCGCCCCGCAGCTGGGAGATGGCGCTGCGGCTCACGGCCTTCGCCACCGCGGCGAACACCTCAAGGGAGGTGCTGTCCACGCTGGTCAGGGGCACGGTCGGGGACGGTCCCGGGCTGGAGCTGCTGGCCTGGACGGACAGGATGGACCTGCCCGACCCGGAGACGCTGCTGGCCGACCCGGCGGCGGCCGTCCTGCCGGAACGGGGTGACCTGCGCCAGGCCGTACTCGACGGGGTGGTCGAGGCGGTCAGGAGGCGGCCTGAACGGGCCAGGTGGGAGGCGGCGTGGGCACTGCTGGCCAGGGCGCTGGAGACCGGGGCCCCTGACCTGGTGGTCGTGCCCGCGTCCACGCTCGCCGCGTTGCGTCAGGCCGACTGGGAGGTCCCGGCGTCGATCGAGAGGCTCGCCGGGGTGGTGTCGCTGGGCGGGCAGGCCGACAGGGCGGCGGCACGGATCACCGCCGTCGCGGGGCGGGGCCGATGACGTCCGTCGCGACGGGGACGCTGGACCTGGAGAAGCTCTTCGCGGCCCGGCTGCTCGCCGTCCGGGCCCGGCCCTACCTGGCGACGGCGCTGTTCGCGCTGCACCCGGTCGAGTCACGGCGGGTGCCGACGATGGCCGTCGACAGGTACTGGCGCTGCTACGTCTCGCCGCCGTTCGTCGCCGCGACCTCCGTGGAGGAGCTGGCGGGCGTGTGGGTGCACGAAGTCTCCCACCTGCTGCGCGACCACCACGGACGCAGCGACCGGGTCGCCGTGGAACGGGGCCTGACCGGGCCGGGGGAGCGGCTGCGGATGAACATCGCCGCGGACTGCGAGATCAACGACGACGTGTACGGGGACGGGCTGGTCAGGCCCGAGGACGCCGTCGATCCGAAGGCCCTCGGGCTGCCCGAGGGCAAGCTGATGGAGGACTACCTGCGCCGGTTCACGCTGGGGCCGTACACGCAGGGGCTGGTCTGGCTGGACTGCGGCAGCGGGGCCGACGGGCTGGAACGGGATTGGGAGCTCGGGCCGGACGGCGCGTACGGGCTCAGCCCGCAGGAGCGGGACGCGGTGCGTTTCCGGGTGGCGGAGGGCATCGTCGGCCGTCCCGGCGACGCCCCGCAGGGATGGCGCAGGTGGGCCGAGGAGGCGTTCCACCCGCCGCAGCCGTGGCGCGAACTGCTCGGCGCCGCGGTCCGCTCCGCGCTCTCCGGCCCCGGCGCGGGTGAGGACTACGTGTACGGCAGGCCGTCGCGGCGCTCGACGAGCCTGCCCGGCGTCGTGCTGCCGAGCCTGCGGCGCAGACCGCCCAGGGTGTCCGTGGTCGTCGACACCTCGGGGTCGGTCAGCGACGCCGAACTGGGCGGCGCGCTCGTGGAGATCGCCGCGATCGTCCGGGCCGTGGGCGGCAGGCGTGACCTGGTCGGCGTGCTGTCGTGCGACGCGGCGGTCCAGGCGGTGCACGGGCTGTGCCGCGCGGAGGGGATCCCGCTGGTCGGCGGTGGCGGGACGGATCTGCGTACGGGCTTCGCCGGAGCGCTGCGGACGAGGCCCGCGCCGGACGTCGTCGTGGTCCTGACCGACGGGCAGACCCGCTGGCCGGAGGTACGGCCACCGTGCCGGACGGTGATCGGGCTGTTCTCCAGGAGGGGGCGGCTTCGCTCGTGGGAGGAGGACGACTCCTTCTACGTGCCGGATCGGCCACCCGAGTGGGCACGGGTGGTGACCATCGGCTGACCCGGTCGTCGCCGACCGGGCCTGCGCGGGGCGACCGGCTACCCGCACGGGTAGCCGGCCCAGAGGTCCTCCGGGATCGTACGGCGGGCTACTCGGCGGCGCGCAGGCGCACGGGGAGTTCCTGGTGGCCGTTGCTGATGAGGCTGGGGACCGGCCGCAACGTGTCGGCGGGCGCCGCGAGCGACATGGCGGGGAAACGCGCGAAGAGCTGCCGCAGGGCTTCGGCGACCTCAAGGCGGGCAAGAGGGGCGCCGAGGCAGAAGTGCACGCCGTAGCCGAACGTCAGGTGGTCCTTCGCCGCCCGGGTGACGTCGAAGGTGTCGGCGTCCTGCCCGTGCCAGTCGGGGTGGCGGTTGGCGGCGCCGTACGCGGCGAGGATGGGGTCTCCCGCGGCGATGACCTGCCCGCCGGGCAGTTCGATGTCGGTCACGGCGAAGCGCAGCGGCAGGTATTTGATGGCGGGTTCGGCGCGGAGGGTCTCCTCGACGACGTCCTCCCAGGTGGCCCGGCCCTCGTGGACGAGGTGGAGCTGGTCGGGGGAGGTCAGCATCGCGAAGACGGCCTGGTCGATGACGTTGACGGTCGTCTCGTACCCGGCGCTGATCATCAGGATCATGGTGTCGCGCAGTTCGGCGTCGGTGAGGCCGGTGCCGTCCGACTCCTCGTCGCGCGCCGCGATGAGGAGGGAGGTCATGTCGTCGCCGGGGTTGTCGCGTTTGTCGGTGATCAGCCGTTCGATGGTCTCGAAGAGCAGCGCGGTGTTGGCCTGGGCCTGCTCGGGGGTGAGGGTGCTGTCGAAGATGTTGTCGACGAGCTGCCGGAAGTCGTTGCGCCGTTCCTCGGGGACGCCCATCAGGTGACCGATCACGGCGATGGGCAACGGGTAGGCCAGCCGCTCGCGCAGGTCGACCACCTGTCCCGGGGGAACCGCGGCGAGGTCGTCGACCAGCCCGGTGACCATGGCCTGGACGGTCGGCCTCAGCTCGGCGATGCGGCGCGCGCTGAAGGCGGGGGCGATCATGCGGCGTAACCTGCGGTGGTCGGCGCCGTAGGCGGTGAACATGTTCTGAACCCCGATCCACAGGGCGAGCGGCCAGGTCTCCATCGTCCGCTGGAAGGCCGGGTAGTGAAGGCGGCCGTCCTTGGAGACGTCGGGGCTGGTGAGCAGGGTCCTGAGCAGGGCGGGGTCGGTGACCGCCCAGACGCGCAGGCCGAGGACGTCGACCGGGGTGGCCGGGCCTCGGTCCCGCAGGGCCCGGTACTCGGTGTACCGGTCGGCGCCGGCGGGGTCGATGACGAACGGGAGGGGGTGGGACACGTGCCTTCTCCTAACGGTCGCGACGGCGAAGCACACTGAAGATCGATTCTCCGCGCACAGTTGACAGGGCAGCCCGGCCATCTGTGACAGAGGACCGCTCAGTACATCCCCCGACCGGAGGGAAAGGCCACCGTTCCCCTCCAGGACGATCTTCACCGTGGCGAGGGCCCCCGGAACAGGTCCTCAGGCCTGGGGGCCGGGGGGATCGACGATGAGCGTGTAGTCGACGCCCGTGCGGAAGTCCTCGGAGGAGCCGCGGATGGTCAGGGTGTGGCGGCCGGGCTTCAACGGTCGCAGCCGTACCCAGATGCCGCACGCGGGGGAGAGCATCCTCCCCTTCCGGCCGGTCAGCGGGTTGCCCGCGACGCCGGTTATGGCGACGCGGCCCTCGGTCAGCCGTTCGGACGCGACCGGCGCGCCGTCGAGGACGGCCTCACCCTTGGCGGCGGCCATGAACCTCCGGCACTCGGCCCTGGTGGCGGTCCGGTTCACCAGGGGGAACACGATCGGCCGTCCCTCGGGAACCTCGCATGTCCGCCGGGCCGTACCGCCGAAGGTGCCAGCGAGGAACCACACGTCCTGCGGCTGGTTCCGGTGGCAGAACCTTCCGCTCGGGTCCGTGACCGGATTCGTGTTCTCGGGCTCCGAGGACGCCCAGGTCCACCAGCGTCCCTGGATCGACGTCTCCGCCCCGGCTCCGCGAAGCCCGCAACCGGCGACGAGCCCAAGGATCAGCAGAAGGAACGGAACGGATCTGAGGGGCATCCCGGAATCATAGGACTCCGGATCTCGGGTCGGCGGTGTCGTCCGTGACGTTGGTTTCTCCGGGGAGGGCGCGGTGCCCGCTGGGTGACGTTCGGCGAGGGCCGTCCCCGATGTGGGCGCTCGCCGAAGGTCAGAACGTGTTCGCGATCTCGCCGACGAGGAAGGAGCCGAGCTCGACGAGGCGGTCCTTGGGCATGCGGGAGGTCGGTCCGGACAGGGCGATCGAACCGATGCACCTGCCGTTGTTGTTCAGGGGGGCCGCGACGCAGGACGCGCCGACGAGGGTCTCGTCGATGTCGAGGGCGTAGCCGAGGAGCCGGGACTCCTCGACCCGTTGGCGCAGGTCGAGCGGGCCCTTGGCGGCGCGGTCCGTGCCGCCCGAGTAGCTCAGGGTGCCGAGGACCTCGTCGAGGGCGACGTCGTCGAACGTCGACAGGTAGGCCCTGCCGACCGCCGAACAGTGGATGGGCCGTACGGTGCCGAGCCGTTCGCGCAGGGTGAGCACCTCGGACGAGGGCTGGTACTGCACGTAGACCATGTTTCCGCTGGCCGGGGCGGCGAAGAGGGAGGCCTCGCCGGTCCCGCCGGTCAGCCGCTTGAGCAGCGGGCCGACCTTCTCTATCAGCTGTTCGTGCGCGGGATGGTTGACGATCAGCCCGTAGAACCGCTCCGGGCGGATGGTGAACTCCTTGGTGGCGTCGTCGCGGGCGACGTAGCCGGCGTCCACGAGATCGCCAAGTATGCGCAGCGCACTGCTGCGGTTCACGTTGACCAACCGCCCTACCTCGGCCGCCGTCGCAGACTTGGTGGCCAGTTGCTCAAGAACCATGAGACCGCGCCTGATGTGCGACATGCTCCCGAGGTCGCTGTTGTCCCGTGATGGATTGTCTGGCATAGAGAAATTCTCTCCTTACCAAGATCCTGGACTGACCGTCTTCTCGGAATCTTCTCAGTGTGGGCAGGGGTGCGCCGCGCACTGAGGTGTGTTGCGCTGCCGACAACATAGCACGCTCAAGTTGGGCCAAGGAAGCGCCCGATTTCGCAGCTGGACCGGTCCAAGGTGCCGGATCTGTGCTGTTTCACCCCTGGTTGACCCCTTGACACGCCTTGCGGGGCTGCCTAAGTTCGTCAGCCATACGCGTTGCATTGATTGCAACTTTACCGAGGAGTTGAGGATGTCCGAGGTGTCGGAGGGCGTCCAGGTCGTCGACCAGGTCGCGACGGGCGGTGAGGTTGAGCTGGACGGCCTGTCGAAGAAGTACGGGACCGTCGAGGCGGTGCGCGGTGTCTCGCTGAACATCCGACGCGGTGAGTTCCTGGCGATCCTGGGTCCCTCCGGTGCGGGAAAGACGACGCTGCTCAACATGCTCACCGGCTTCGAGGAGCCGACGAGCGGTGCGATCCGCATCAACGGCCGGGACGTCGCGCGGCTGGCGCCGCACAGACGCGAGATCGGCGTCGTGTTCCAGCACTACGCCCTGTTCAAGCACATGACCGTCGCCCAGAACGTGGGCTTCCCGCTGCGGATGCGGCGGATGCCGCTCCGGGAACAGCGCGGCCACATCCAGCACGCCCTTGAGCTGGTCAAACTTGAGGACTACGCGACCCGCTTCCCCGACCAGCTCTCCGGCGGTCAGCAGCAACGGGTCGCGCTCGCCCGCGCGATCGTGTTCCGGCCCGCGCTGCTCCTCATGGACGAGCCGCTCGGCGCGCTCGACAAGCGGCTGCGCGAGCACATGCGCGTCGAGATCAAACGCCTCCAGCGCAACCTCGGCGCGACCGTCATCTACGTGACCCACGACCAGGGCGAGGCCCTCACCATGGCCGACCGCGTCGCGGTGATGAACGACGGCGCCGTCGAACAACTCGGCACGCCGACCGACCTGTACGAGAGACCCGCGAGCGCCTTCGTGGCCGACTTCGTCGGGGAGACCAACTTCTTCACGGGCCGTTCCGTCCTCGACGCCGACGGCCAGGTCCGGGTCGTCCTCGACGGCGACTCGTCGGAACACCGCCGTGAGGTGGCCAACGCGGCCTCGCTCAGGCCCGACCGGGGCGTCGAGGTCGGGGTCCGCCCGGAACAGGTCTCGCTGCTGCCCCCCGACGGCGCCGACGGCACGGGCGCGCAGGCCGTACCGGGTGTGGTGAGCGAGGTGCTGTACGAGGGCGCGACGGCGCTGCACGTCGTCGAGACCGCGATCGGGAACCTCAACGCGCGCCTGTCGTTCAGGAACCTCACCGAGACCAGATGGACCGTCGGCGACCGGGTCGCCGTCCACTGGGACCCCTACGCCGCACGCGGCTACCACGCGGACGGCCGGCGGTAAGCCGCGGGCCAGGACGCGTCAGAGATGTGCAAGACAGAAAGGTTCGGCTGATGAAGTTCTCCCGGAAGACCGTGCTGGGGGCGGCGGTGACGGCCGGAGCCCTGCTCACGACCACCGCCTGTGGAAGCGGCGACGACACCGGCGGTGCCCCCTCCGCCGGTACGGTCGTCGTCCCCGACCCCGGTGGTGACCTGGGCAAGGCGATGAAGAAGGCCTTCTTCGACCCGTTCGAGAAGAAGACGGGGATCGACGTCGTGCTCAGCCCCGGCGAGTTCGACGCCGCCGTGGTGCTCACGGGCGTCAAGGCCGGTGCCCCCGCCTTCGACCTGGTGAACATCAACGGCGCCGTACTCCAGCGGTTCCGCGACGGCGCCGCCCTCGAACCGGTCGACTACACGCTGTGGAAGGCCGGGGATCGCGAGAAGATCTCCCCGGTGAAGGCCGCCGACGACGCGGTGCCCGCCTACTACATCTCCGTCGTCCCGGCCTGGAGCACCGCCAAGCTCGGCGACCAGGCGCTGACCTCGTGGGCGGACTTCTGGGACGTCGCGAAGTTCCCCGGGAAGCGGACCCTCGCGCCGGGCGCCTGGGGCGCGGGCGGCGCGACGTTCGAGATCGCGGCACTGGCCGACGGCGTCGCGCCGAAGGACCTCTACCCCATCGACTACGACCGGGTGTTCGCGAGCCTGGACAAGCTCAAGCCGAACCTCGTCAAGTACTGGGAGACCGGCGCCGAGCCCATCCAGCTGCTCACCGGCGGCCAGGTCACGGTCGCCAGCGCGTGGAACGGCCGGGTCGCGGGCGCCAAGGAGAAGGGCGTACCGGTCGCGAGCACGTGGAACCAGTCGATCCTGCAGTACGACAACTGGGCGATCCTCAAGGGCGCCAAGAACGCCAAGAACGCCCAGAAGCTCCTGGCCTTCATGATGGAGCCGCAGGCCCAGGCGGACTTCGCGAACGCGATCACCTACTCGCCGGCGAACTCGGCGGCCTTCGACCTGCTCCCCGAGGACCGCGCCGCCCTGCTGCCGACGTCACCGAAGAACGTCGCCTCCGCCGTGACCCAGGACTACGACTGGTGGACCTCCACCGCCCCCGGGTCGACCAAGTCCAATGAGGAAGTCGCCATCGAGCGCTGGCAGGCGTGGGTCTCCAAGTAGCCCACGGCCCGTCCGCGATCGAGACGACCTCGACCTAGGAGATCCATGTCGGTCGACAGCTCCCCGGAGCGGTTCACCGGTGATCCGGCCGCCCCCCCACGGCACAGGCCGGATCGCCGGTGGCTCACCCTGGTTCCGCTCCTGGCGGTCCTGATCCTGCTGTTCGTCGTCCCGCTGTGCTCACTGCTGGTCGACAGTTTCCGCGGCGGGCAGGGACTCACCCTGGAGAACTACCACGAGCAGGTGACCTCGCCGGTCTTCTGGCGGGCGATGCGCCGCACCCTGGTCATCGCCGCGCTCTCGACCGGCATCTGCGTCGCCCTCGGGTACTGCATGGCCTACGCGCTCACCCGGATGCCCAAACGGCTGCGCGGCGCGCTGATGGTCGTGGTGCTCGTGCCGTACTTCACGAGCATCCTGATCCGCTCCTACGCGTGGATCGCGATCCTCGCCCCCAGCGGGCTCGTCGCCAAAACGCTCGCGCTTGTCGGCATCGACAACCCTCCTGACCTGGTGTTCAACCAGACCGGCATGCTGATCGGCACCGTGCAGATCCTGCTGCCGCTGGCGCTGCTGCCGATCTACAGCGTGATGAGCGGCATCGACCGCGCCGCCGTACGGGCCGCGCAGAGCCTGGGGGCCTCACCGGCGGTCGCGCACTGGCATGTGTACCGGCCCGCGACCTCCTCGGCGGTCCTGGCCGCCGCCGCCCTGGTCTTCATCAGCACCCTCGGCTTCTACGTGACGCCCGCGCTGCTCGGCGGTCCCGGTGACACGCTCATCGCCCAGTCCATCCTCGTCCAGTTCTCCAACCTCGTCGATCCCGCCGGGGCCGCGGCGCAGGCCGTACTGCTCCTGCTGGTCGTCCTGGTGCTGTTCGTCGTCCTCTTCCGCTATCTCGCGCCCTCGCTCTCCATCGGGAGCACCGCCGCGAGCCCCCGCCGGGAGTCCGCGAAACAGGACGAACGGTATGAGCGGCTGCGTGACCTGCGTGCCCGGGTGCTCGACACCGTCCTCGGCGTCGTCGGACGGCTGCGCCTGCCCATCCTGGTCGGCGGCTGGCTCGTGGGCGCCGCCCTGCTGGTCACGCCGCTGGTCGTGGTGGCCATCTGGTCCTTCAGCGACGCGACCTACCTGATCTTCCCGCCGGAGGAGTACTCCACCCGGTGGTTCGCCGACTACCTCGCCGACGAGTCGTGGATCGGCTCGACCTTCCTCAGCCTGGGCATCGCCTCGCTCTCCGCGGCGATCGGCGTGGTCATCGGCGGTCTCGGCGCTTTCGGTCTCGTACGGGGCCCACGGCGCTCGCGGGTGCCGGTCGCGGTCCTGGTCGCCATGCCGATGATCGTCCCTCCGATGATCTACAGCCTCGGGTTCTTCGTGCTCGTGGCGCCGCACGGCCTCGTCGGCACCCCGCTGGGCCTGGTCCTGCCGTACGTGGTGCTGGGGCTGCCCTTCGCGGTGTCGATCACGGCGGCGGCGCTGCGCAACCTCGACGTGCGGCTGGAGAACGCCGCGCGCAGCCTGGGCGCCGGACCCCTGTCGGTGCTCAGACACGTCCTGCTGCCCGCGCTGCGCCCGGCGCTGGTCAGCGGCTTCGTGTTCGCCTTCCTCGCCGCGTTCGACGACGTCGTCGTCGCGACCTTCATGTCCGGGCCGACCGCGGTGACGCTGCCGCTGCGGATGTTCCAGGACATCAAACTCGAAGTGAGCCCGAGGACAGCCGTCGTCGCCGTCGTCCTGCTCGGAGCAGGGGCGGCCGCGGTCCTCCTCCGGTTCGTCATGGCCTGGCTCGTGCGCGCCGTACGGGTGGCGCTGAGCCGGATGGGAGCCTCATGAACACCCCCTCGGTCGTCGCGGAGATGACCTCCCCCTATGTCGAGAACCAGGAGTTTCCCGGCATCGTCTACCCGACCTCGGTCACGGCGACGCTGGCGGCCTTCCGCCGGTCGTTCCCCGACGCCGAACGGCTCGCGCCCGAGGAGGACGGCGGCGCCGCGGCGCTGACCGTGCACAGCCCCGAATACGTCGACTTCGTCAAGGAGGGCAGCGGACGGCAGGAGGGGTCCACGAAGTTCCCGCTGAACGTCATCGCGGTCCCCGCCCTGAAGGTCTCCGAGCCGCGCACCTTCGTGGGACGGCACATCCAGTACTTCTTCGACGAGATCACCCAGGCCACCCCCTCGGTCTGCCAGGGGGCGCTGCACAGCGCGGCGGCCGCCCAGCAGGGCGCCCGCAGGCTCGCGCGGGCCGACCGGTCCTCCCCGGGGCTGGTGCTCGTGCCGTCCCGCCCCCCGGGCCACCACGCCCTGCCCACCGTGGGCGGCGGACTGTGCGTGTTCGCCAACGCCGCCATCGCGGCCCGCGAACTCTCCCGAAGCGGCCGGGTCGCCGTGCTCGACATCGACCAGGACCACGGCAACGGCACCCAGGCCGTGTTCTACGACGACCCGTCGGTCCTGACCGTCTCGATCCACGCCGAGGGCTGGCCGCACGTCGCCGGGTTCGCCGAGGAGACCGGTGGCCCCGGCGCCCCCGGCGGCAACCTCAACCTGCCGTTGCCGACCGGTTCGGGCTTCGACGCCTACCTGCCCGCGTTCGAGACGGCGCTTGAGGCGATCACCCGTTTCGAACCCGACCACCTCGTCCTGGCCCTGGGCTACGACGCCCACCGGGAGCAGGGGTTCGGGCTGCTGCGCCTGGACGTCGCGGACTTCGGCGTCCTCGGCCGCCGCATCGCCGGGCTGCGCCTGCCGACGCTGGTGACCACCGAGGGGTGCTACGGCTACTATGACTCGACCGCCGAGGCCGCCGACGCCTTCTTCGCGGGGTGGGCCGAGGGATGGCGGTGAGCGCCACCATGCGCGCCGCGCTCCTGACCCGCGTCGGCGGGCCGCTGGAGATCCGCGAGGTTCCCGTCCCCGAGATCGGGCCGGACGAGGTCCTGGTACGGACTCTGTCCAGCGGCGTGTGCCGTACCGACCTGCACATCCAGGACGGCCTGGCCTACGTGCCCGGACTGCCGCACATCATGGGCCACGAACCCGCGGGCGTCGTGGTCGAACGCGGCCGGGACGTCTCCGGGGTCGAGATCGGCGAGGTGGTCGTGCCCCACCTGTTCGTCGCCGAGCGGGAGTGCCGCTTCACCCGGGCCGGGGCCGACGCGCAGGCGCTGCACCTGCGGGGGATCATCGGTGTGACGCTGCCGGGAGGCTTCGCGGAGTACTTCGCGGCCCCCGCGAGGAACCTGCTGAGGGTTCCCGAAGGCCTCGACCCCAGGATCGCCGGGCTGTCGAGCTGCGCGGTCGTCACGGCGGTGCACGCCTACCGGCGCGGCACCGTGACGCCGGTGCGGACCGCGGTCGTGATCGGCGTGGGCGGCATCGGGCAGATCATCCTCCAACTCCTGGCCGGTGCCGGGATCTCCGCCGCGGCCGTCGACGTGCGGCAGGAGAACCTGGCGCTCGCCGTACACAACGGGGCCGAGTACGTCGTGCCCGCGTCGTCGGCGGACCGGGTGTCCGCCCTGTGCGCCTGGGCCGGGTCCCGGGCCGGTGACGAGGGCCCCGCCGACGGCGCCGACCTGGTGATCGACCTGGTCGGAACGTCGGAGTCCATGGCCGACGCCGCGCGGTACGTACGCCGCAGGGGCCGGATCGTCGTGGTCGGCGAGGAGCCCGACCTCCCCGGCGTCAGCTCGACGGTCCTCGCCCAGCGCGAGCTGGAGATCGTCGGCTCGCGCAACGGCGACAGGAAGGACCAGCACGACGCGCTGCGGCTGCTCGCCGAGAGCGCCATCACCCCGGCACTGGACGAGGAGTACCCCCTCGACCGCGCCAACGAGGCACTCGCCCGGCTGCGAAGCGGCCAGGCACGGGGCCGGGTCCTCATCACGCACAACGACCAGCGAGGAACGAGATGAAGATCGCGACCGACACGTGGATGCTGCGTCCACACCCCATCGACACGGTGTTCTCGACCGTACGGCAGGCGGGCTTCGAACACCTGGAGCTCTCGCCCCGGCCCGACGTGATGCCGAGCTACGGCGGCAGGCGCGCGTCCAAGGCGAAGATCGCCGAGATCGCGACGGCGTCGAAGACCCACGGCGTCGGGATCGCGTCCATCTTCATCGAGCAGGCCTGGGGAAGCTCGGAGGAGGACATCCGCCAGGCGGCGGTCGGCTACTGGAAGCAGACCGTCCAGCTGGCCGTCGACCTGGGCTGCGACCGCATCAACTCCGAGTTCACCGGACGGCCGAGCGCCCCGCAGGCCGGTGAGGCCGCGATGCGCCGCTCCCTGGAGGAGGTGCTGCCGCTGGCGGAGTCCGAGGGCATCACGATCGCGCTCGAACCGCACCCCGGCGACTGGCTTGAGTCCGGCATCGGGGCCGTCGACTTCATCAGGGGCCTGCAGAGCGACCACGTCACCTACCTGCACTGCGTGCCGCACACCTTCTACCTCACCGGTGTCGAGGACGAACGCGGCCACCTCAAGAACGTCAACCGCGACATCATCACCTACGCCGGCGAGACCATGGACCACGTCCACCTGGCCGACACCCTGCTGCCCGGCCGTACCTTCCTCAACCCGGGAAGCCCCGGGGTGCGCAACCACCAGCACCTCGACATCGGGCACGGCGACATCGACTGGGACGAGGTGTTCGACGCCCTGCGTGAGGTCGCCTTCGACGGCGTCCTGTCGGTGGCCGTCTTCCGGCACGAGTCACGGGTGATGGATTCCCTCACCCACAACCTTCGCATCATTCGCGAACGTCTCGAAGGGAGCGTTGCCCAGTGACCGGATCGATACGCTTCGGCGTCGTCGGCCTCGGAGAGATCTACCAGCTCGCCCACCACCTCGCCTACCAGCGGGCCGACGGCCTGGAGGCCGCGGTCGTCTGCGACCTGGACCCGGCCGTCGCCGAGCGGACGGCGCGGTCGCTCGGGGCGCGGGCGTCCACCGACTACCGCGAACTGCTCGACGACGACCGGATCGACGCCGTCGATCTCGTGCTTCCGCACAACGTGCACTACGAGATCGCACGGGAGTTCCTCGAAGCGGGCAAACACGTCCTGATCGAGAAGCCCATGACCGTGGACGCCGGGCACGCGCGTGAACTCGTCGCCCTCGCCGCGAGCAAGGGCCTCAAGTTCACCGTCAACGAGAACACCCGGTTCATCCCCGCCTACCAGGCCGCCCTCGACGCCATCAACGGCGACGAGATCGGGGACGTGACCCTCGTCCGCACCCTGATCAGCGGCAACGAGTTCGAACGGCTCGGCAACCCGAAGCTGTGGAAGGGCCGCCAGGACGGCTCGGGCGGCGGCACCATCATCGACGCCGGTGCCCACTCCTTCTACCTGCTGAAGTGGATGTTCGGCGAGGTCGCCTCACTGCGGGCCATGTCCGACCGGCTCGTGGACGTCAGCCAGGTCGAGGACTGGTCGCTGGTGTGCGGCCGGACGCGCTCCGGCGCGCTCTTCTCCGTCGAGTCCACCTTCACCTCGGGAGGACCGTGGAACGAGCGCCTCGAAGTGCACGGCACCAAGGGCCTCATCGTCGTCGACCAGCACCAGAACCCCCCGGCCATGATCTTCCACGGCAAGCGCGACCACGAGGGGTCGCCCCTGCCCGGTACGGCCTACGAGCCCACCACCTGGAAGTACACCTCGATCGCGGCCGGGATCGAGAGCTTCGCCCGTTCGATCGCGAAGGACGAGCCGACCGCCGTCGCCCCCGAGGACGGCGCCTACGCGGTGCGGATCATCGAACTCGCCTACGAGTCGGTGGCCACCGGCCGTCCCGTCTCGCTCTGAGATTTGTCACCCCGTTCCACAGACAGAGGAGAAACCCCCATGGACCCGCTCGTCATCACCGTCACGGTCGACAGCACGATGTCCTATCCCGGCTACAAGGGCATGCCGGCCATCGAGGACACCGACAAGGTCGGCCAGGAGTACATCGACTCGGTGAACGCGGGCGCGACACTGTGCCACCACCATGGTGTCCACTACCTGGAGGACGCCATCCAGGAAGACGGCAAGAAGCTTTCCAAGATCGACTTCGACGGTTGGCGGGATCTCACCGAGAAGATCCGGACCGTGGGCACCGATCCGATCATGCAGTTCGGCATCGCCAGCGCCCGGCTGCCCGAGAAGGTGGAACTCATGTCGCTCAAGCCCGACATGATGTCCTACGCGTTCAACGTGCACGACGAGTACTTCCAGCCCGACCCGGCCTACCCCGCCAACGAGATGTACTCCCTGCACCCGAGGGACGAGCTCGTCGAGTTCGTCACCGCGGCCGAGGCCAACGGCGTGAAGCCGGAGATCGAGTGCTTCTACACCGGCGCGTTCTGGAACCTGGAGTACGTCCGGCGGCAGGGCCTGCTGAAGGAGAAGGCCTGGGCGACCCTGTTCTTCGGCTGGCAGGGTGGCGCGTGGACGCCGCCGACCCCGGACGCGCTCATGTACATGGTCAACCACCTCCCCCCGAACACGAACTGGAACATCAGCGTCATGGACCCGGTCGCGCAGTGGCAGCTGCTGCCGCTGGCCATCGCGCTGGGCGGCCACGTCCGCGTCGGCTGGGAGGACAACCCCTACCTGCCCAACGGTGAGGCCTCGCGCAGCAACGCCGAACTGGTCGAGGTCGCGGTCACCATGGCCCAGCAGATCGGCCGCCCGATCGCGAACGTCGAAGAGGCCAGGCGCATCGCCGGGGTGAGCAGGTGACCGGCCTGATGAGTGGCGGTACCGCACAGGACCCGGTGCAAAGCGGTACCGCACAGGACCCGGTGCGCGGCGGTACGGCACAGGACCCGGTGCAAAGCGGTACGGCACAGGACCCGGTGCGCGGTGGTACCGCACCGGATCCGGTGCGTGCCGTACGGGGTCTGGCGCGTGCCCGGCTCGGCGACGGCCGGGTCGTGCTCGTCAGGATCGAGTCGGAGAAGGCGACGGTCCTCGCGACCGAGTCCGACCACCCGGCGGCCGACGTGCTGAGGGAGGCGCTGCACACCGGTGCGTGGCGCGCCGACGGCGAGCCGGTCGCGGCCGGTGACCTCGAACTCCTCGCCCCGGTCGTGAACCCCTCGAAGATCGTGTGCGTCGGGCTCAACTACCGTGACCACGCGGAGGAGTCGGGCGTCGAGCCTCCGGCCAGGCCGTTGCTGTTCGCGAAGTTCCCCAACGCGCTGCGGGCCTCCGGCGCCGTCGTCGAGGTGCCGGAGGACCTGTCCGGCCAACTCGACTACGAGGGCGAACTGGGCATCGTGATCGGGCGCCGGGCCAGGGACGTCGCCCTGGACGAGGCGCTCGACCACGTCCTCGGCTACGTCGCGGCCAACGACCTGTCGGCCAGGGACGCCCAGTTCTCCGACGGCCAGTGGCTGCGCGGCAAGTCCGCCGACGGGTTCTGCCCGGTCGGGCCGGTCGTGACGCTCGCCGAGGACGTCGAGGACCCCCAGGCGCTGCGCATCGTCACCCGGCTCAACGACCAGGTCGTCCAGGACGGCTCGACGGAGAAGATGATCTTCTCTGTCGCGGAGATCGTCTCCTACGCCTCCCGCTACCTGACGCTCGAACCGGGGGACCTGATCCTGACGGGTACCCCGCCGGGTGTGGGTTTCGCGCGCACGCCCCCGCTGGTGGTGGGGGACGGCGACGTGGTGACGGTGACCGTGGAGGGCGTCGGCGAGGTCGTCAACCGGGTACGCGTCATATGAGATGACCGCCCGGCCGCCCTCCAGGGAAGTCCTCCAGGAAGGGCGGCCGGCCTGTCACCGGTTTGCCGGAGTCGGGCTGGTCGGTCCGTCGTCGGTTCGCCGGAGTCGGGACGGCCGACCTTGACCGGTTCACCAGAGCCGGGCCGGTCGACCCGTCGTCGGTTCGCCGAAGTTGGGCTGGTTGGTCCGTCATCGGTTCGCCGGAGTCGGGACGGCCGACCCATCGCCGGTGCGCCGGAACCGGGCCGGTCGGTTCGCCATCGGTCCGTCGTCGGCTCGCTGGAGTCGGGCGGGTCGGGACGGAGCAGCGGGAGGTACATCGGGGAGGGACACGGCATGACAGGGCTCACAGCGGGACTCACGGCGGGACGGATCATCGTCGCGCCGGACAAGTTCCGTGGGTCGCTGACCTCTCCCGAGGTGGCCGCCCACGTGGCCGCCGGACTGCGCGCCGCCGCTCAGGGGCGGGTGGCCGTGGTCCGGCTCCCGGTCGCCGACGGCGGTGACGGCACCGTGGAGGCGGTGGTCGCGAGCGGGTTCACCCGGGTCGAGACGGAGGTGACCGGACCGGTCGGCGCGCGGATCCCGGCGGCCTACGCCGTACGCGACGAACGGGACGGCCGGGTCGCGGTCGTCGAGCTGGCCGAGGCCTCCGGCCTGCGGAAACTACCCGGTGACCCGGCGCCGCTGACCGCCACGAGCCGGGGCGCCGGCGAACTCATCGCCCACGCCGTACGGCACGGCGCGCGGCGGATCGTGCTCGGCCTCGGCGGCAGCGCCTGCACCGACGGCGGCGCGGGCATGCTCCAGGCGCTCGGCGTGCGGCTGCTGGACGCGGCAGGGAACGACCTGCCGCCGGGCGGCGCCGCGCTGCGCGACCTGCGCACGATCGACGCCTCGGGCAGACTGCGCGGCTTCGAGGTCGTTGTGGCGAGCGACGTGGACAACCCACTGCTCGGACCGTACGGCGCCGCGACCGTGTACGGCCCGCAGAAGGGCGCAACCCCCGAGGACGTGGCCGTCCTTGAGGCCGGCCTGACCAGGCTGGTAGCCGTCACCGAGTCCGGCGGCGTCGCGTTCACGCCGGACGCGCCCGGCTCGGGCGACACCGCGCACACGCCAGGTGTGGCTGTCCCCGGCGGCGTCGCGTCCGTGCCGGACACGGCCGGGTCAGGCGGCGCCGTACACGCGCCGGACACGGCCACCCCCGGCAGTGCCGTACACACGACAGGCGTGGCTGTTCCCGGCGGCGCCGTACACGCGCCGGACACGGCCACCCCCGGCGGGGCCGTACGCGTGACGGGTGTGGCGAGCAGGCCCGGGGCGGGGGCGGCGGGTGGGGTGGGGTTCGGCGCGCTGGCCTTCCTCGACGCGGAGATCCGGCCCGGCATCGGCTACCTGCTTGACCTGGTGGACTTCGACCGGCACGTGAGGGGCGCCCGGCTGGTGATCACCGGTGAGGGCTCGATCGACGAGCAGACCCTGCGCGGCAAGGCCCCCGTGGGCGTCGCGGCGGCGGCCGCCAGGCACGGCGTGCCGGTCGTGGCGGTCTGCGGCCGGCGTTCGGTGAGCGAAGCGGAGCTGCGGGCGGCCGGTATCGAGGCCGCCTACGCGCTGACCGACATCGAACCCGATGTACGACGATGCATGACCGAGGCGGGTCCCCTCCTCGAACGCCTCACCACCCGGATCGCCACCAGGTTCGTCACCCCCTGAGACGGTCACCGGACGATCTCCCCGTCCGTCGTCGTTGACGCCGAGGGACGAACCAGTACCGGAAGGTGACCCTGAAAGGGCCGCGGCGGCGTGACCCGGCCGGACCGGGTGCCGTGGCCTCCGGTTCCCGCCGTGGAGCCGGTCACGGACACGCGGGAACACGCCGGGTACACGGAGGAACGCGGGGCCGTCGTCACCGCCTTTCACGAGTTCGGCCACGTCGGGGCACGCGGAGACACGTGGGGGCCTCGGTCCCACCGCCTCCACGAGTTCGGCCATGCCGGGGCACGTGGGGGCCTCTGTCGAAGGGCCTCCGGCTTCGCCGTACCGAGGTGGCGTGTCCTGACACCTGACGACCACTCGGGGGAGGCGCCGTTTGGGGAAGTGTCATTCGGGGGATAGAAGGATGTTCCGGCCTGTGATGTCCGAACTTGGTCACTGAGTGGCATTCGCCCAGCTCGTAGGTGGTTTCGGGGAGCTGTGCAGGGCTCTGGGAGCCCCCATCGGTGGTGAAAATCGGGTGACATTTCGCGTCAGATGGCGGAATGTTGAGCGTGAGCGATGAGTTTTGTCGGTGGCACCCGTCAGTCTTTGTACGAACACACTTTCGTGTGTCTCACGGCTGGAACGCCAGCAACGACGTCCTGTCCGACAACCCGATTGAGGTTCCGTGCCCAGCACACAGCTCGACTCACCAGTCAAGCCCGTGACCGTCACCAAGGTGCGCACCCCTGCCGTGATCCGGCTGTTGGTGCTCGCCACGTTCGTGGTCATCCTCAACGAGACGATCATGATCAACGCGATCCCGCGGCTGATGAGCGCGATGAACATCACCGCGCAGACCGCGCAGTGGCTCTCGACGGCCTTCATGTTGACCATGGCCGCCGTCATCCCGATCACCGGTTGGTTCCTGCAGCGGGTGTCCACCCGCACGGCCTACACCGCCGCGATGGGCCTGTTCCTGATCGGTACGGCCCTGGCCACCGTCGCACCGACCTTCGAGGTGCTGCTGGGTGCCCGCATCATCCAGGCGTCCGGTACGGCGGTGATGATGCCGCTGCTGATGACCACGCTGATGCAGGTCGTGCCCGAGGGCAACCGGGGCCGGGTGATGGGCAACGTCACCCTGGCCATCTCGGTCGCGCCCGCGATGGGTCCCACGGTCTCGGGGGTGATCCTCCAGTTCGGCTCCTGGCGGCTGCTGTTCGCCGTGGTGTTCCCCATCGCCGCGCTGATCATGTGGGGTGGGCTGAGGCAGCTCCAGAACGTCGGCGAGCCCAAGTTCAGCACCGTCGACTGGCTGAGCGTGCTGACCGCCGCGGCGGGCTTCGGCAGCCTGGTCTACGGGCTCAGCGGGTTCGAGAGCGGCGACACCCGTACCGCCGTCGGGTTCGTGGTGGCCGGCCTGGTGGCCATCTCCGTCTTCGTCTGGCGCCAGCTGCGCCTGCAGAAGCGCGGCACGCCGCTGATGGACCTGCGCACCCTGCGCCACCGCACCTACACGATCGCGTTGATCATGATGGCGGTGGCCTTCCTGGCGATGATCGGCTCGATGATCCTGCTCCCGCTGTACCTGCAGAACGTCCGTGGGCTCACCGCCCTGCAGACCGGGCTTCTCGTGATGCCGGGTGGTCTCGCGATGGGGCTGCTCGGCCCGACCGTGGGCCGGCTGTTCGACCGCTTCGGCGCCCGGGTGCTGATCGTCCCCGGTGCGATCGGCATCGCGGTCGCGCTCGTCGGGTTCACCCAGGTCACGATGACCATGCCGTTCTGGCTGCTGCTCGGCCTGCACGCGCTGCTGATGGTGAGCCTGGCCGCGACCTTCACCCCGGTGTTCACCCTCGGGCTCGGGTCGGTTCCGGCCTCGCTCTACTCCCACGGCAGCTCGATCCTGAGCACGCTGCAGCAGGTCTCGGCCGCCATCGGCACCGCGCTCGTGGTCACCCTGATGAGCGTGCGGGCCGAGGCCCTGAAGGCGACGGGCGCCAGCGACGCGCTCGCCAACCTCGGCGGCATGCGCACGGCCTTCATCGTCAGCGCGGCGCTGTCCGTGATCGTGGTCATCACCGCCCTGATGCTGCCGGCCAGGGCCGCCACCACGACGGAGCACCAGGCGGCCCACGTCTAAGAAAACCGCCTGGGAAGACCGTCTAAGAAGACCGTCGCCGTGGCTCTTCGGGGGTTCGCCGTCACCGAGCGGCGAACCCCGGAGCCGTTGGCGCCTACCTCCCGATCCGCTGATACCGGCGGGTCGCCAGGGGGACGAAGACGACAAGGATCGCGACCGACCACAACAGGACGGCCGCGATCGGATGCTGTAGGGGCCAGGCGTCCTGCGGTACGGCGGCGCCCGGATCACCGAACAGGTCGCGACAGGCGGCGACGAGCGCGCTGACCGGGTTCCACTCCGCGACGAGCCGTAGCCACCCGGGCATGCCGTCGGTGGGCACGAAACCGTTGGACAGCGCCGAGATCGGAAAGATCACCGGGATGAACGCGTCCGCGGTCTCCGGACGGATCGACAGGCCGGACGGTCACATGGATTCGCCATCGGCGATCTGGGCACGCGTCTCGGAGCCGCAGCGTGCCCGTGAGCGCCTTCTCGACTACGAGATCATCACCAGGGCCTCGGTCGCCATCGCCGGCTTCGACGGCCTCGCCCTCAGTCTGCGGTAGTGCCAATTGTCATATAACGCCCAGATCTGACGATAAGCGACCAATCATGAGGGGTCCACATATTTCGGTTGGACCGGATTATGCTCTGGGCAGTTCGAAGTGGATCTCCGGAGGTGTCCATGAGGAAGATGACCGTCCGTCGCAAGGGCGCGCTGCGCCTGCTGTCCGGCGCTCGCCGTCTCTGGTTCGAGTGGTGCTGGTAGTTGCCGGTACGGCGGGCGCCCCCGGGTGCCCGCCCCTGCGGCGACCGGCCCGGTTGTGACCGGCCCGACTGTGACCGGCCCCTCTGAGACCCACGAGGACGGCTACGACTGCCACCGCGACGGCGGGCCGTACGCCGGGGTCGCCTCCTTCCTCACCCAGGTCGCCGCGGAACGGCCCCGCCTGGCGGCCCGCCACCGGGTCGAGCTGCACGCGATCGCCCCCTGGCTCGATCGTACGGCGCGTCCCGCCGCCGAGGAGGAGCCGATCCGCTTCCACCCCGCCCGGCGCACCGCCTGCCTGGCCTACGGCGCGGCGGAGTTCGTCACGGCCTGGGCGGACACGCTCAGGAACCCGGTCACCGTACGGTTCGACCACGTCGGCGACGCCGACGAGACCACCCGCGAACTGCTGGACGCGCTGGTCCGCGCGGAGCCGTCCACGCTGTGCCTGGACCTGCGGGACGGCGGCGCCCCCCGGCGGGCGGCGGCTGAGCCGACCCCCGAGGAGATGCGCAGGGCCCTCGGCGACAGCCTGGCCCGCGGTTTCTACCACCACGCGGCCAGGACCGCCCGGCGCGGGCGCGCGACGGTTACCCCGGACGGCGACCTGCGGCACTGGTGGGCGTTCACCACCGGCCTGGCCACCGCCCTGGCCGCGCTTGAGCAGGCCGAGGAGGCACTCGACCTCTACCACGAGGCGCGCGCCGTCACCGACGACCCGAAGATCACCACATCGGCCGCCTACTCCACCGCCATGCTGTACGCCAGGCACCTGCCCACGGCCGAGCAGGACCTGGGGCGGGCCAGACACTGGCTGGGACGGGCACTCGACCTCGCCACCAAGTTGGACGACCCACGTCAGCGGACACTGTCCACCGTCTTCTACGAGCAGGGACTCGCCCTGCTGGACGCCAGGGACGGCGAGCACGCCCGCGCGCTGCGGCTGATCGACGACGGTCTGGCCCGGCTGGCGGCGGTGCTCAGGCCGGGAGAGCGTCCGCAGGACCTGGCCAGGCTGCGCCACAACCGGGCCCAGGTGCACCTGGCCATGGGAGACCGGGACCGGGCCCTGGCCGACCTCGACACCGTGATCGCCCACGACCCGGACAACTGCGAGTACTACGTGGACCGGGCCGCCCTGTACCGCGCGGCGGGACGGTCCAGGGCCGCGATCGAGGACTACGGCACCGCGATCCGCCTGGGGCCGCACCTGCCCGAGGCGTACTACAACCGGGCCGTGCTCCAGCAGGAGCGGGGCCGTACGGCACGGGCCCGCGCCGACCTGGAACGCGTGCTCGCCATCGAGCCGGGGCATCTGGACGCCAGGATCGCCCTGGTCAACCTGCTGGTGGAGCGCGGCGCGCTCGACGAGGCCGAGGCCGAGGCGCGGGCCGGGCTCGAACCGGCCCCGGAGGACCCCGCGCTGCTGTGCACCCTCGGGCTGATCCGCTCGGAGCGCGGCGACCTCACCGAGGCGGACGACCTCCTCACCCGGGCCCTGGCCGGGGACTCCGAACTCGTCGAGGCGTGGACGAACCGGGCCGCCGTACGGTTCGAACGCGGTGACGTGGCCGCCGCGGTGACCGACCTGGACCGGGCGGTCGCGCTGTCGGCGGCACCGGTGCCCCGCTACAACCGAGGGAAGGCGCTGGTACGGCTCGGCAGACTTGAGGAGGCCGCGCGGGACTTCGCCGACGCCCTCACCCAGCCGGGCCTCGACCGGGCGCTGCGCCGTGACCTGCGCGCGGAACTGGCCCGCTGCCGTCGCGCATGACGGGATGACCCCGAGGCCTCGTTTTCCGGCCGGGTCGAACCCCACTTTGTACGGTTGCCAATTCATCCGGGCATTACATGCGGATTTATCCGTACACCGTCTGGTTGCGTGTTGTTAAACCGGCCTTGTCAGGCTTTCTTGCTGAAACGAACGTTCCGCACGAACTACAGGAGGTTTGCATGCGCGTGCTCAAGTCCCTGTCGATCGTCGCCGCCGTCGTCATGGCCGTGTTCACCGCCGTCCCGGCACAGGCCGCCACCGGGTGGTCCATGGAGTGGGGTGCGACCGTCACCCAGTCCACCATCGACTGGACATCCGGATATTCCGCCTATGTCTCCGGCCACATCAAGGCGGTGAGCGGCTACCGCGAGGTGTGCTTCTGGGGCCAGAACGGGTCCGAGAAGACCGGCAAAGTCTGCAAATATTCCACCAACGGCACGTACTCCTGGTCCAACGAGCTGCTTCGGATAACCGTCGCCGGTGGTGTGCAGCGCATCTACGCCGACCTGATCGTGGACGGCGACATCGTCCACGAGGTCTGGTGCACCCGCAACGGCTGCAGCCGCAACTGGTAGGACAGGGCGGTTCGGGTACGGCCGCGCGGCGCGAGGAGAAGGCGCGTCGCGCGGTACCCGGCGGTGGTGTGCGGAACCCAGTGGTGGTGCGCGGTGTTCAGCGGTAGTGGAGCGCCGGGAAGCACTCGGGGAACGGCCGCCGCCAGCGGTGCCCGTCCGGCGGCACGTGCGCCTCAAGATGCTCGCGCACCGGCGGCACCATGGCCTTGAAGAAGCGTCGTGGCGTGGCGCGCGGGTTGGTCTCGGCGAGATGGCACAGGGCGTCGGCCCCGGTCAGCAGCGTGTAACGACCCTGGCCCCGGCCGTAGAAGACGTAGGTCGGGGTGCTCCAGCGCCAGGCCGACCTGCCGGTGTTGCGGTTGCGGACGGCGGTGGCGATCAGCCGTCCCCCGGTCCGCCAGGCGGGCAGCGACGGTCTCCCGGTCCGTTCGCCGATCGGCCAGGCGTCGAGCCACACACGGTGCCCGTCGAAGATCCAGCGCACGTCCCAGCCGTGTTCCCGCAGGATGTCGGCGTGGTCGTCGAACACGGTCGGGTGGGGAGGCCGGTGCGCGGGGCGGTGGTTGCGCGGGTCCTGCCGCGCCTGCTGGACGAGTTCGGCGTACTGGACGGGATACCGCTCGACGAGGTGGCGGTGGACCGGCGCCTCGGCCCGGCGGCTTCGCCGGTCCTGCTCGACCAGCGCGGCCCGGACATGGGTGAGGAAGGTGAGCTTGGACGCCCACTTCTCGCGGGACGCGTCGTGACGGGCCTGGATGAGGTGCGGGTCCGGGACGGCGAAGAGGTTGCGCACCCGCACGGGCGTCACCTCAAGACCGATCTCGGTGAACGCCATCGTGCCGATCGCCACCAGGGCCTCGTACCAGCGGGACAGCAGCGCCGGATGGCGGAGCGGGTGGCACACCCCGCTGTCCTTGATGTCGTTGCCGACCAGCTCACGGAAGGCGGTCGTGCCCATCGCCAGCATCCTGGCCACCTCCGGAGGCAGGCCGTCGCCGGCCCCGCCCGGACGGAGCAGCGAGTCGGCTTCCTCCCGATGGGCCGCGACGAGCGCCGCGACCGCCGACGCCGCCGCCCGGTCGGTCGTCAGCCCGGCGTGCGCCTCGACGGTGAGACGCGCCTCGACGCCGCGCTGGCGGATGCGGGCCAGCCGCCGTTCGGCGCGTCGGGTCACCGGATCGTCGAAACCGGAGCCGCGCACGTTGTTCCACCACGACAGCTGGTGGAGCCCCTCCTGCCGGATCAGCACGTCCTCCCAGACCTCGCAGGTCTCGGCGGAGGACAGCCAGCGGCTCAACCCGGAGGGAACCCGGTTGAGGGTGGCCTCGGCCACCGCCAGGAGGCTGATGGTGTCGGGGTCGTCGCCGTACTGGTCCCGTAACCCCTCGGGAGTGATGTCGGGGTCGAGCTGTGCGACGTCGGCCAGTCGCATTCGCGTGCCGCTCACCTGATCTCCTCGCCGTAACGGTAGGGGTACGCGCATGTGGATTGACTTCCTCCCGGTCCTAAAGGACCGGGATTCCCCGTGCCGCTGACACGGCATGCCGCCGCGCTCGTCGCCGGGGCGGTTGACGCTTCACAGACCGCCTGATGGCGAGGTCTCCACGTCCTGAGACCGCCTGCCCGGCGGCCTTGATGTTCTTGGCGGCGTTCACGTCGGCATGCTCGACATGACCGCAGGAGGTGCAGGCGAACCGCGCTTGGCTCTCACGCGATGCCGCATCCACCACCCCGCAAGCCGAGCACGTTTGAGACGTGTACGCCGCCGGGACCTTGATTACCTTGCTGCCGGTGTGCCGGACCGCGTTGTTAACCGCGAATTCCAGCCCGTACCAGCCTTTATCCAAGATCGCCTTGTTGAGGCCGGACTTCTGAGCGACCCGCGAACCGGGTCGTTCGACGGTGCCCTTCGCGCTGGCCGTCATGTTCCTCGTGTTGAGGTCTTCCAGCACGAGGGTGCCGTACCGGACGGTGAGCGTCGCGGCGAGCTGGGCGTTGAAGTCCGCGCGGCGGGACCGGACCCGCCGCATGACCGCGCCCAGTTCGGCCACCACGCGCTTACGCCGATTACCGCCCTTACGGGTGCGGGCGAGCTGCTGCTGGAGGCGGCGGTACCGTTGCGTCTCGCCGCTGGTGATGAACGGCCGGTCGTGGAACGTCCCGTCGCTCGTGGTCACGGCGACCACCACTCCCCGGTCGATCCCCACAGCCGGGCCGGGATGCGTCTCAGGGGTGGTCTTGCCGTCCTCGACGAGGAACGACACGAACCAGTTCCCGCCGTCTCGGGTGATCGTGGCGGAGCGCAGGACACCGCCGAGTGGACGCGACCAGCGGAATCGGACCCAGCCGAACTTCGGCAGTTTCACCCGGCTCCACCGGCGGCCGATCCGTTCCACGACGATCTGCTTGGCGTCGGGGAACCGGAACGACGGCGACCACCTGCGATGCGACCGCCACCGGACCTTCCAGGCCCCGTGGGTTTTGACCGCCTGGTCCAGATCCTTGAGCGTCTGCTGGAGCACGTGGGACGGCGCATCCGACATCCAGCCGAAATCCCGTTTGGCGTCGGCGAGTTGCCTGCACTGCTCGGCGTACCCGATGAACGCGCCGCGCCGCCGATACTCCCGGCGCTGCTGCAGACCGGTGTTCCACACCGACCGGCAGATACCGCCGATCTGTTCGGCGAACGCGGTCTGTGCCGGGGTGAACTCGATCCGATACCTGCGGCCGGACAGCATGAAACACCTTCCTCCGCGGAACATCCAAGCCATCCAATGACACTCTGCGAGATCATGATTGAGCGTATGAACGTTCGGGAACTCCGAGACAACCTCGGCCATCGCGTCGGAGCGGCGCACCTGGCCGGGGAGCACACCATCGTGGAGACCAAGCCGTCCTCGTCCCCTACACGTGATGGGCCGAACGGCAGGACGAGCGGGGCGGTTCCGGGCTTACCCCGCCCTGAAGGACAGGGCTTGCGCCCTTCAACGAGAGCGGTCAGCAGGACCGTACACCGGTGACGGCCGATCACATCGGCGATTAGCGCACACCGCCTCCTTTCGGATCGATCAGGTAATCCATATATCCAGAAATATCGGTGTATCAGCGGGCACTGGGCAGCACCTGGGCCTCGGCCTCCTCAAGCCAGCGGAGATACCAGCGGGCGAACCCGAGGGGCGCGCCGTCGTCGTCGAACAACGGCTGGAACCCCTCGTCGCTCATGATGCCGTTGGCCCACATCCGGCCTCGCGCCGGACCCGTGACCACCAGGCCCTCCAGATGGGAGCAGCCGGTCATACCCGGCACCTTAAAGGACGGACACGTGAGAAATCGGGCCTGCGATCATGGTCGTCCGGCTCGGTACGGCGGAAGGCGGACGCGGTGTCCATGCGGTTGACGCTGGTGAGGATCGACCCCGAGGTGCTGTGGGCCGTACGGGCGAGGCCCGAGCTGGCGGGGGAGATCCTCTCCGGGCACTCCCGGGAGGAGGACGTGTTCACGGACGACTACCTGGCCCTCGGCGACATCGCGGAGGGCAGGGCCGAGGCCGAGCACGGGGACGCGCGATGGGGACGGCACTACCCCTGGCTCGCGGCGGCGACCGGCGCGGACGGCGAACACGACCTGCAAGGCCACACGTTCGGGTACGGTCCGCCGTTCGCCCTCGATCCGGAGCGGGTGGCGGAGGTCGCGCGGGGCCTGGCCGGTGAGGGGTGGGGTTTCGCCGCCGCCGGGCAGGACGGGTTCGCGGGCCTCGGCCCGTTCTACACGGCGGCGGCACGGGAGGGCGGGGCGGTCGTGGGAGGGGTGAGCTGACCCTCACGGGAGCCGATCCTCACGGGTGCCGACCCCGTGGGAGCCGACCCTCACGGGACTCGGTTCTCGCGGGAGCCGGCCTTCGCGGGCGATCCGGGCTCTCCTGGAGCCGGTCGTCGCGGCGGCCGGGTCCTCCCGGAGGCGCCCCTCGCGGTCGGGTCGTCCCTCGTGGAAGGCCGGTCGCCCCTCCCGTCGCCCCGTGTGTCAGGAGCGCGCCTTGGCGGACGCCCTGCGGTTGGCCTTCTTGATCGCGTCGACGAGTTCGGTCTTGGTCATGGACGACCTTCCCGGCACGTCCAGCCGCCTGGCCACGTCGTACAGATGCTGCTTGGAGGAGTTGGCGTCGACGCCTTCGGCGGTCTTCCCGCGCTTGGGAGTGTGCCGGGCCGCCTGCCTGTCGGAGGGGCCTTTCCTGCTCTTGGGCTCCCAGTGGTCGCCGATCTTCTCGAAGGAGTGCTTGAGGGCGGCGTTGGCCGTCCGGTGGGCGCGTTCCCCCTCGCCGTACTCCTTGACCGCGGAGTCGTGGGCCTTGATCCACGTCTCCTGGGCCTTCTTGGGAGAGCGTTTGAGTGTCTCGGGTAGTTCCTGACGGACGGGCATGATCGTCACCTCTTCTCCGGGTCGGATGTTGGCCTCATCCGGGCCATACCCCTCAATCCATCCCGAAACATCATTCAATTGTGAAATCAACAGTTATGTCCTGTTAGCCGATCAGGGGGTGGGGCACGTGGGGGAAATGCCTGATGAACCACGCCAGACACCACCAGAACAGCAGCAGCCGTACCCGGGCAGCAGCGGCGACATGACCCCCGCTCCCCGGGACGAGATGCGCGACTACGAGGGCCGTGGCCTGCTCAGGGACCGGCGGACACTGATCACCGGGGGTGACTCGGGAATCGGCAGGGCCGTCGCCGTGGCGTTCGCGAAGGAGGGAGCGGACGTCGCGATCGCCTACCTGTCCGAGCACGAGGACGCCGAGCACACCCGCAAGCTGGTCGAGGAGGCCGGACGGCGGTGCGTACTGCTGCCGGGAGACCTCTCCCAGGCCGCCCACTGCGCCGACGTGGTGGACCGTACGGTGAGCGAACTCGGCGGGCTCGACGTGCTCGTCAACAACGTCGCCTACCAGCAACCGGTCGACTCGCTCGACGAGCTGGACGACGAACAGTGGGAGTACACCTTCGCCGTCAACATCCACAGCTACTTCCGGGTCACCAGGGCGGCGCTGCGGCACATGGGCGAGGGGTCGGCCATCGTCAACACCTCCTCGATCAACGGCCTGCGCGGCAACAAGACCCTGATCGACTACGCCACGACCAAGGGCGCGATCAACGCCTTCACCTACTCGATGGCGCAGAACCTGCTCGAACGCCGCATCCGGGTCAACGCCGTGGCCCCGGGGCCGGTGTGGACACCGCTCATCCCGGCCACCATGCCACCGGAGAAGGTGGGCAAGTTCGGCGAGCAGGCGCCCATGGAACGGGCCGCCGACCCCGACGAGATCGCCCCGTCCTACGTCTTCTTCGCCTCCGACCGCCTGTCGTCCTACTACACGGGCGAGATCCTGGCCCCGGTCGGCGGCGAGACCCTCCCCGGCTGATCCTTCGAGGTCATCGGGACGGACCGTAGGAGGAGACGACCAGCCAGAGGGCGCAGAGGACGACCACGGCCGTCACGGCGACGGTCCGCATCCTGGCGAGGGACCCGGGCCCGACCTCCAACCGGGCGGGCCGGGCGGTCCAGACGACGAGGAGGGCGGCGAGCGGCAGGTGCGACCGTACGAGGAGGAGTTCGTCGAGCAGGAAGACGTCGAGGACCGGGAAGAGGAGAAGGACCGCCGCGACCGTGGCGCCGATCCACCGTGACAGGCCGGTGGCGTGCGCGATCGCGGCCAGGGCGACGAGGGTGACCGGCAGGCCGATCCTGTCGGCCTGGGTGAACCACTGGAGAGCGGCGCAGAGCCACTGGGGAACGTCTCCTGAAGACCCCGGCGCCACGTCGAAGAAGACGGTGAACGAACGTTCGTCGAACGCGGAGACGGGCCGGTCGCACAACGCGCCCCACGCGGCGGGGAGGACGGCCGCCCACGGGGCGAAGCCGTACCGCCTGGTGGGCAGGGGATGCCGGGCCGCCAGGAGCAGGGCCCCGACGGCCAGCGGGTAACAGATGAGCAGAGGCCAGGGGGAGGAGGCCGTACGGATCTGGCCGGTGCACGGGTCGGGGCCGGAGACGAGAAGGCCGAGAACGAGGACGGCGCCGGTCACGAGGGCGGCGGAGAGCACGGCCCTGCGCGAGCCGTACGAGACGAGGCCGGCGACGACGACCGGCAGCAGCAGGACCCCGAGGAACAGCGCCTCCGCGGGGACGCTCCCCAGCGCGTACGGACCCTCCGGCAGGTAGGGGCTCTCCGAGGAGCAGAACCAGGGGAGGTCGCCTCCGCCGATACCGAAGGCCGTCAGGACCACCGGCCCCGAGACGGCCAGGACGGCGTAGAGGCGCGATGCCACCGCGAGTTCCGGCATCGGTACGTCCTCTCGGCGTCGACGGGCTTAGTGATCTTCAGCGTAGTGGCCGTCCCGGGAGTCCGTCGCCTACGGTGCTGGGGTGCGGAGTTGGGGGCGGGGGGTTGGGGCGGACGTCGTCGCGGCGGTCGCCGTTGTCGGGATGTTCTGGGCGTTGCCGACGGCTCAGGCAGTCGCCTGGCCGTACGTCGCCGTGGGAGCGGTGCTGGCGGTGGTGACCGCGGGGGCGATGGTCCTGCGTGGGCGGCTGCCGTTCGCCGCGACGGTCACCGCGGGGGCCGCGACCGTCGTTGGCGGTGCCCTGGGGGTCTGCCAGGACCCGATGCTGGCCGCGGCCTGGTGCCTGTATCCGCTCGCGGTCGAGCGGGCGCGCCGTACGCGGGTGGCGGTCGTGATGCTGGCGGCCATGTTCGCGGCGCTGGCGCTGGTCGTCGCCGTTCCCGAGGGGGCCGCTCGCGGCCTCGGGGAACGGGTGGTCATCGCGGTGGCCGCGCTCAGTGCGTCGTGGCTGTTCGGCACGACCACCGGCAGGCAGATCGAGTCCGCGCGGGAGACGGAGCGGATGCGCGTGCAGCTTGAGGTGGCACGTGACGTCCACGACGTGGTCGGGCACGCGCTGGGGGTGACGCTGGCGCAGTCCGGGGTGGTCCTGAGCCTCCCCGACGTCGGGGAGGCCGAGCTGCGCGAGACCCTGGCGGAGGTGGAGACCCACACGCGCCGGGCGCTTGAGGACGTGCAGGCGCTGGTGCGGACGCTCCGCGACCCGGACGGCGGCCCGGGGCCGGGCCTCGACGGCATCGCGGCGGTCATCACCGCGACCCGCGCCGCCGGAATCGACGTCGAGACACGGATCAGCCGGGAACTCGGCCCGGGGATCGGCGCGGGGCCCAACCGGGGGCCCACCCGGGAGGGCGGTACGGAGGGCGACGCGGGGCTCGGTCCGGGAATCGGTCCGGAGACGACCGGGAAGGTCGGGGACGTGGTGGGGGCGGTGGCGTTCAGGGTTGTTCAGGAGGCGCTGGGCAACGTGGTACGGCATGCCCCCGGCGCGACATGCGTCGTTGACCTGCACCGGGAGCGCGACGCCCTGGTGGTCAGGGTCGCCGACGGCGGGGCGCTCGCAGGCCGGGACGCGGTCCGGTCCGCCGGCGCGGGGGTCGGCCTGCGGGGTATGCGTGAACGGGTCCGCCTGGCCGGTGGGACGGTGACCTGGGGCGCCCGGCCGGAGGGCGGATTCGCGGTCGAGGCCAGACTGCCCCTCAACGACCAGGGCCAGGCCACGACTCAGAGGAGAAACCAGGCCGGCGTTCAGGGACAAAGCCAGAACGGTGTTCAGGAGCGAGGCGAGGCCGACGTTCAGGGCCAAAGCCGGACCGGTGCTCCGGGGCAAAGCCAGGCCACGGCTCAGGAACAAGACCGGGTCTCGGCCCAGGGGAGAAGTCAGGCCGCGGTTCGAGGGCGAGACGAGGACGGCGTTCAGAGGCAAAGCCAGGCCGGTGTTCAGGGGCGGGGTTTCGAGGGAGGTGATGATGTCCGCTGAGGTGGTGTCGGTCTTTCTGGCCGACGACGACGCGGGCATGCGTGGGGCCTACCGGAAGCTGTTCGAGCGTACGGCGGGCTTCCGGTTCGCCGGGGAGGCGGCCGACGGGCTTGAGGCGGCCAGACTGGTCACCGCGCTGCGACCGGATGTGGCGCTGCTCGACGTGCAGATGCCGGGAACCGACGGGATCGAGGCCGCGCGACGCATCGTGGCCGACACGACCACCAGGGTCGTCATGCTGACCACCTTCGACCTGGACGAGTACGTGCACCGGGCCCTCACGGTCGGGGCCTCGGGCTTCCTGCTGAAGAACGCCTCCCCGGCGGAGATCCTGCGGGCCGTCCGTACGGTCCACGAGGGCAACGCCATGCTCGCCCCCGAGGTGACGGCGCGGTTGCTCGACCGGTTCGCGCCCGAGCGGCCCGTCGAACGGCACCCCTTCGCCGAGCACGTCCTGTCCGAACGGGAACTGCAGGTCATCCGGCTGGTCGCCAGGGGCCGTTCCAACCAGCAGATCGCCGACGAGCTGTTCCTGAGTCTGGAGACGGTCCGCACCTACCTTCGCCGGATGTTCGCCAAGCTGGGGGTCAACGACCGTACGCACCTGGCGGTGCTCGCCCACGAGGCGGGACTGCTGCGCGAACCCCGGTAACCGTCCGCTCTCGAACACCACGGGTCCAGGGTGGTCGGTGGTTGTCCACTTTCGGGTGACGCGGGGCCGGGGCGACCGGGAGCACGCTGGACGTCCGGATCCCAGGTGACACGAGGCGGGCGATGATCGAGGTTTCACGGCTCAGCAAGCGCTACGGCGCGAAGACGGCGGTCGACGACGTCAGCTTCACCGTACGGCCGGGTACGGTGACCGGCTTCCTCGGCCCGAACGGCGCGGGCAAGTCCACCACGTTGCGGGTGCTGCTCGGTCTCGACCACCCGACGAGCGGCACCGCGCTGATCGACGGCAGGCCGTACCGCGACCTGAGCCATCCGTTGCGCAAGGTCGGGGCGCTGCTCGACGGGGCGGGGCCGGTGCCCGAGCGTCGCGCGATCGACCATCTCACGTGGATCGCGCAGAGCAACCGCATCCCCCGGAGCCGGGTACGGGAGGTGCTCGACCTGGTCGGCCTCGGCGACGCGGCCAAGCAGCGGGTCAAGAAGTACTCCCTCGGCATGGGGCAGCGCCTCGGCATCGCCGCGGCGCTGCTCGGCGACCCGGAGATCCTGGTGCTCGACGAACCGGTCAACGGGCTCGACCCAGACGGCATCCGCTGGGTGCGCACCTTCCTGCGGGAGTTCGCGGCCTCCGGCCGTACCGTGCTGTTGTCCAGCCACCTGATGGCGGAGATGGCCGAGACGGCGGACGAGGCGGTCGTCATCGCCCAGGGAAGGATCGTCGCGCGCGGCTCGATCGAGGAGATCACCGAGGGGCACGCGTCGCTGGAGACGGCCTTCTTCGCGCTCACCGGCGGCCAGGTGGGGTGGTGAGCGCCGTGTTCGCAGCGACCAGGGCCGAACTGACGAAGATCGTCACCCTGCGCACGGTGTGGATCGTCACCGGTGTGATCCTCGCCCTGCACCTGCTGGTCTCCTACGCGAACGTGGGGATCAACATCGAGGCGGTGCGCGCCATCACCCCGGACGGCATGATCGAGCTGTTCGCCGATGATCCGCAGCCCGCCAACCGGGCGATCGTCGACTTCCTGGTGGCGTCGTCGTTCCAGATGGGGCTGTTCCTGCCCGGCCTCGGGGCGGTCATCGCCGGACAGGAGTTCCGTACCCCGCAGCTCGGGCAGACGCTGCTCGCGGTGCCGCGCCGGGGGCGGCTGATCGTCGCCAAGACCGTCGCGGCCACCGTCTACCTGCTGTTCGTGGCCGTGGTCGTCGCCGGGGTCAGCACGGCGTTCATGTACGCCGCGGTCAGGGACTGGAATCCGGGCCTGCTGGTGAGCCCGGGAGCCTGGATCGGGCAGGGGAAGTTCGTCGCCTTCGCGGTGCTGACCGGCCTGATCAGCTTCGCGATCACGGTGATCGCCCGCAGCACCCTCACGGGTGTCGCGGTCACCGTCGGGCTGATCGCGGTCACCATGACGCAGCTCCTGGCCGTGTTCTCCCCGGCCCTCGACGCGCTGTTCCCGCTCAGCGCGGGCCGCAACCTGCTGCTCAACCCGGTGGAGAACACGCTCTCCGCGGGGCCGGGACACGCCATGGTGGTGCTGGTCGCCTGGCCTTTGGTGACCACGGTCGTGGCCGCCTTCCTGCTCGCCAGGAGGGACGCGCGATGACGAACCTGCCACGCGACGGGGAGCACACGCGACTCCCACGCGGCGAGGGGAACGGGCGACCCCCACGGGGCGACGTCCCCGCGCGACTCCCGCGCGCCGGAGAGGAAACGCGGCTCCCCCGTGACGAGGAGAACGCGCGATGACCGGCCTCTCCGAACGGTGGGAGGCGATCGGGCTGGCCGACCTGACGCGCGCCGAGTTCACCAAGATCCGCACCCTGCCCGCGACCTGGATCGCGCTGGCCGTCACCCTGGTGGCCAACACGCTGCTGGGCCTGCTCGCGGCCTCCGACACCGTGCGCGTCGCCTCCCAGGGCGGACCGGTCGCCATCGCCCAGCTCGGCACCGTGATGCTGGCCCCGGTCTACGCCTTCGTCGCCGTCCCGGTCTTCGCCGCGGGCAGGGAGTACGGCGGGCAGCTGCGGGTCAGCCTCATCGCGACGCCCGACCGCAACCGGTTCTTCCTGGCCAAGCTCCTGGCCGGCGCGGGGACGGCCGTCGTGGCGGCGACGGCCGTGCTGCTCCCCGGTCTTCTCGTACGGCAGGCGGTGGACGGCCTGCCCGCCGAGGTGACGGCCTATCTGCTGCTCGGCCTTCTCGGGTGTGGTTTCGCGGTTCTGGCCAGGACGGTCGTCACCCCGCTGGCCGTACTGTTCATCCTGCCGATCCTGGTCTCCCCGATGCTCGCGGGCCTGCTGCCCGGCCTCGTACGGCTGCTGCCGCACGAGGCGACGCTGAGCTTCCTCGGCACCCCCACGAGCCCGGTGCTGGCGCTCAGCCGTCCCGCCGGTTTCGGGGTGCTCCTGGCCTGGGCCGCGGTGTTCGTCGGCGCCGCCTGGGTGGTCACCGTACGGCGGGACAGCTGAGGGGCGTCACGACTGGTGCAGCAGGTTCGCCCGGATGACCACGGCGACGAGCGCGTCCCGGCCCGCTCCCTTGGGGAGTCGCAGCTTCTCGCTGACGTACTTGATGTGGGCGTCGACGGCACGCGGGCTGATGGACCGGTAGCGGGTGCGCAGCTTGTCGGCGATCTCCACGGAGGTGGGCAGGCTCGCGTCCATGGTGCCGTTCAGCCTGTCGCGACAGAGTTCGGACAGGACGGAGAAATAGGTTGAACGGCGGTCGAGCAGCGGACGCGGTGGCGGCGACTGGCACATCACCAGGCGGTCCTGGGAGGTGTACTGCGGCTCGTAGCCGAAGACGGCCACTTTGGGGGCGTTGGGTGAGGGGGCCAGTTCGATCTGCGCCAGTTCGAACGGGACGGGCACGTCGCGGCGTCCGGGTTCGACCACAAGGTACTGGTACCAGTCGTCCATGTTCGTCACGGTCATTGGTGCCTCGCCGGACAGGTTGCTCAGCGACCAGAATCCGGTGTGGGCGGTGACGCGGCCGATCGCCGGTGGCAGTTCGTCGGTGTCGATGCGCAGGTCGACCCTGCAGTGTCCGCAGCGACAGGCTCCGATCGTGGCGGACTGCCCGGCGGTCAGGCTGATCTGGGTGGCCGTCTCACCGATCTCGGCGGGGCCCTGGATCGTGATCTTCTTGTTCATCGCTTCCCCGTTGTTCTTCATGGCTCCCCGTGCTGATCAAGAAACTCTGGGGTGTGGCCGTACGTCGCTCCTCGGATCGTCTCGTCGGTGTCCTCGGGCAGGCCTACGGAGGAGCCGCCGCGGTGGCGACGCCGACCGGTCGGCTGCTGTGCGAAGCGAGAATCGTCACCTCCCGATGATGTCGTCCGGTCTGGACAGGTCACAGCGTCCTTTTTGTAGTTTTATGCCAGCCTGAAAACGGGCGAACGGCCGGAGAATTCACCATCAGGCAGCCGAAAATCACCCTTAATGTAAGACATGTGCGCTCATGGCTACAAGGGTGGCCGCAGGGGTGAAGCGGCTGATCGGGACGCACTGTTAATGGGTGTTCTCGGACGCGCCGGAAGCTGGGAGAACTCCATATCCGTTCGCATTGACTACGGAGAGTCATTGCGGTCACGTGCGACAGTGAACCAGATCACTAATCGGTCGGTACGCGCGCGTGTATCAATGTTTTTCCCCAACGGCAACCGGACGACTTCTCGGATCGCCGAGATTACCCCGGGCGGACGGGCGGCTTAGCTTTCTGTGTGGGCACCGGCCGGTGCCGACGCACCAACGACCCACATGAGAGAGGAGTACACCGTGAGTGACTACACCGCGCCCACGCTGACCCGGATCGGATCGTTCGAGGACGTCACCAAGAGCCTCGGCAGCGCCCGTGAGCACGACATCCTCGGCTTCCGCGCGCTGATCGTGATCCACCCGCCGGCGTAACCCGCGAGGGACGGCTGAGCGCGGGCACGGAGCAGCAGACACCTGCTCCGTGCCCGTCCAACCCTACCCAATTCCCATCGACGCGGAACACGATGAAAAGGCCGGGAATTTCGCCATGCCTGTGGTAGTCCTGCCAGACATCCCTTTGCGTCCCGCACTCGTGAACGAGATCGTCGAGCACGCGGGAGAGATCCTGTTCCGACATCCATCGGGATTCCCGTGGATCATCGGCGGCGACGGCCGTGGGATCGTGCGGGCGGGAAACAGGGATATCGACGTCATTCTCCTGGGAAACAGCGGAACGGCATTCACAGAAAGCGATCTTGCCCGGCTCGTCGGCGACAGGAAAACGGTCAGGGAACTCGATTCGGTCGCCGAGCGGCTCGTCGAGGGCGACCTCCTGCTCTTCGCCAGAGAGAACACGCGCATGCGCTCGCAGGGCCCGCTCCTGCTCACCCGCGCCCTGTGCTGGGCCATGGTCGACGGGGTGCCCCTGATCTCCGACGACCAGCACACGCTCAGGACCCTGGCCCGGCTGCGCCCCGACCCGGCCGTCCTGGCGAGCAGGCTCACCGACGCGGAGATCACACACGCCTACGGACTCAGGAGCGTCTGGGAGGGCGTGCACGTCACCGGCCCCGGCGAGTGGCTCGACTCCTGGAACGACCGCGCCCCCGCCCGCACGGTGTGGTGGCGACCGCCCCACCCCGGCCGCTCCGTCGACGACCTCGCGGAGGAGTTGCGCGGGGCCGTCACCGAGGCGCTACGCCTCAGAACGGCGGGACACCAGGAGATCAGCGCCGACCTGTCCGGCGGCCTCGACTCCACGACGCTCTGCTTCTTCCTCGCCGACCTCGGCCTCAAGCCGCACACGCTCTTCCTCGCCTCGGCCAACGTCGCCAACAACGACCACCGATGGGCGGGCCGCGCCGCCGCGGAACTGGGCGTCGACCACCACAGCGTGCCGTACGGCTCGGTCATCCCGCACCTGCTGGACGAGCGGACGGGCACGGTGGCCACGGCGCCGGAGGGGCCGGGCATCGCCAACGCCGCGCTGGCCTCGGTCTCCATGATCGAGGAGGTCATGAAGGAGACCGGGACCACGCTGCACCTCAACGGTCACGCGGGCGACGCCCTGTTCGGCTCGGTCTCCACGATGCTCTGGTCGCTGTTCCACTCGCGGGAGAAGGGGCGCTACCGCCGTACGTGGCGGTTCCGGGTGCTCAACCGGCACCCGCTCGGCCAGACCGTCCGGATGCTCGCCGAGCGGGGCTCCTACCTGGACGACCTGCGCAGGATCGCCCGGCACGACTTCGGCGTCCGTGACGAGGGGGTGGCCGCCTACTCCCGCTGGGTGCCGCTGCCGAAGGTGCACCCGGCGCTGACCGAGACCGCCCGTGAACACCTGCGACGACTGGCCGCCGACGCGGTGCTCGGGGAACGGGGAGCCTTCTCCGAGGACCGTACGGTCAACCAGATCCTCGACTACCTCGTGGTGCACGGCAACGTCGTACGGCGGATGAACCAGGCCGCGACCCCGGGCGGGATCACCTTCGACAGCCCGTATCTCGACCGGCGCGTCGTCGAGGCCGCCCTGGCGCTCGGCGTCGGCGCGCGCAGCCACCAGTACCCGGCCAAACCGCTGCTCGCGGCGGCCAGGCCCCCGGCGATGGCGCTCGACTACTTCACCAGGCCGGACAAGGGCGACTACACCGCCGAGGTGTTCGCCCAGCACCAGGCGGTCAAACCGGTGCTGCGAAGGCTCTTCGCCGACGGCTCCGCCCTTGAGGACCTGGGCCTGGTCTCCGCCGAACGCGTCCTGCGCCTGGCCGAGCGGTACACCACGAGCGGGACCGCCTACACCGACCTGGACAACATCGTGATCGCCGAGCGCTGGCTGCGCTCCGTGGGACAGGGGGAGTGACGACCGTGGTTCACCTCAGGCAGGGCCTGTCGATCGTCGAGGTCGAGGACGGCAAGGTCATCCTCGACACCAGACGCGGCGTCTACTGGCACCTCAACCAGACGGCGATCACGATGGTCGAGGAACTCGGCCGGGGCCGCGCCCTCGACGACCTGGTCGGCCAGATCGCCAGGGAGACCGGGGCCGACGCCGAGCGGGTCCGCTCCGACCACCTGGCCCTGTTCGACGAACTGCGCCGCGCCAAGCTCATCGAGGGGAAGCTGTCGTGAACGGCCTGCCGAAGGAGCTCTTCACGAGCCCGCCGACGGGATCGCCCGCCATGGAAGGCCTGTCGGCGGGATCGCTCGCGACGAACGGCTTCCTGACGGGTTCGCTCAGGATGAGCGGCCTGCCGGCGGGGTGGTCGCTGTGAGCGCGCCGATCATGCCGCAGCGCCGGGTACGGCTGCGCCGCAGGCCCGCCGTCGCCGCCAGGACCGCCGCCGCGCTCGCCCTGCCGCTGTCCAGGCTCTCCCCGCACCTGCTGCGCCGCGTGCTGAACCTGCTGGCCAGGGGCACCCGGCCACCTGTGGCGGCGGACGTGCTCGCCTGGCGTGACGCGGTCAACAGCGTCAGCCGCCGCTGCGCGGGCGAGGGCTGCCTGCAACGCTCGGTCGCGGTCATGCTGCTCGGCCGCCTGTACGGCGCGCCGCCCGCGTGGAAGACCGGCTTCCGGCCCGACCCCTTCGTCGCGCACGCCTGGGTCGAGGTGGACGGAGTGCCGATCGGAGAGCCCGAGGTGGTGGCGCACTTCCACGCCGTCATGTCGGTCCCCCACCGCTGACCCCCACAATTTCCTGAAATTTCCGGAAACGAGGTCGTATACCGTGACCACCGTAGTCGCGCAGGAGACCGTGGCACCGGACGCCACCCCCGGGTCCGGACAGGCGGCACCCCAGGTCGCCGGGTTCCGGCAGGCGCTGGCCCTGCTGAGGCCGTACCGCCCGAGCATGGTCGTGGCGTTCGCGTTCGGCGCCGCCTCGACCGTGCTCGCGGCGCTGCAGCCGCTGCTGGTCTCCTCGACGGTCGACGGGTTCGCCGGGGGCGTGCCGTATGGGGCGCTGGGGCTCATGTTCGCGCTGCTGGTGGCCAGCGCCACCCTCAACGGGCTCGAACAGTACGTCCTGCAGCGCTCGGGCGAACGCTTCGCCTTCGACACCAGGAAACGGCTGATCAGGCACGTCTACCGGCTGCCGATCGGCGTGCTCGAACGGCGTGAGCGCGGCGACCTCGTCTCCAGGATCACCACCGACGTTTCCCAGACCCGGTCCATCCTCAGTTCGGGACTGGTCGAGCTGGCCACCAGCCTGATCACGGTGCTGGTCTCCATTGTCATGATGGCGCTGATCGACTGGGTGTTGCTGGCGCTCGCGGCACTGGCCATCTTCGTGGTCATCGTGGCGGTCTACCTGATCGGACGGCGTACCCGCCCGGCCGGGTTGCGCGCGCAGAACGCCGTCGGCGACCTGGCCACCGTCGTCACCCGGGCACTCGGCGCGATACGGACCATCCGTGCCACCGTCTCGACCACCCGCGAGGCCGACTCCGCCGTGGAACGGGCCCGCGAGGCCCTCGACGCGGGCTTCGCCGTCGCCCGGCTGCGGGCCGTCGTGCAGACCTTCTCCGGCGTCGCCGTACAGCTGCTGCTCGTCGCGGTCGTCGCCGCCGGGGCGATCCGGGTCGCCGCGGGCTCGCTCACCATCGGCCAGCTCAGCGCCTTCATCATGTATCTGCTGCTCATGGCCACCCCGATCACGGTGTTCGGCGGCCTGGTCTCCCTGCTCGGCGAGGCCTTCGGCTCGCTCACCCGGATCATGGAGATCCAGGCGATGGAGCCGGAGACCGACACCCCGCTGACGGCCCTGCCCGCACGGACGACCCCCGGCGAGCCGGTCTTCACGCTCAGGGACGTCTCCTTCCGCTACCCGAGGCGTACGGAGAACGGCTCCGACGACGAGGCCTGGGCCCTGCGGAACGTCACCCTGGACTTCCCCGGCGGCAGGACGACGGCCGTGGTCGGCCCGTCCGGCGCGGGCAAGTCGACGCTCTTCGCCCTGCTCGAACGGTTCCACGACGTCACCGAGGGGGAGATCGGCTTCCTCGGCGAGGACGTGCGGCGGCTGTCACGCGACGAGCTGCGCGGGCAGATCTCCTACGTCGAGCAGGACGCGCCCGCGCTGTCCGGCACCGTACGGGACAACCTGTTGCTCGGCGCGCACACCGCGAGCCGGGAACGGTGCCTTGAGGCCCTGCGCCGGGTCAACCTGCCCGCGACGGACGACTTCCTCGACGCCCAGGTCGGTGAGGTCGGGGTGCTGCTCAGCGGCGGCGAACGGCAGCGGCTGGCGATCGCGCGGGCGTTCCTCGCCGACGCGCCGATCCTGCTGCTGGACGAGGTCACCTCGAACCTGGACAGCAACAACGAGAAGGTCGTCCAGGACGTCCTGCGCGCCAAGGACGGCACCCAGTCGATCATCGTGATCGCGCACCGGCTCTCGACCGTGGTCGCGGCCGACTCGATCATCGTCATGGAGAACGGCCGGGTCGTGGCCCAGGGCAGGCACGAGGAACTCCTGAGGATCTCCCCCCTCTACCGCGAACTCGCCCACAACCAGCTGCTCGCCTGACGACCGCCTCGCGGAAGCGCGGCAGACCACAGGGGTTTCCCACGGCCGCGAGTCCGGCGGACTCGAACGCCGGTCGCGGTCAGGACCGGCCGGCCTCACGGGCCACCTTTTCGAGCCGGTCGCGGTAGCGGGCCCACCAGGCCTCGTCGCCCGGCGCCATGTTGTCCATGTCCGCCCGCAGGCCGACGGCCCCGTCGATCAGCTCCCGGACGATGTCGGCGTGCCCGGCGTGCCGGTTGGTCTCGGCGATCATGTGGATCAGGATCAGGTGCAGCGTGACCTCGCTGCGCTCCGGCGGCCACCACGCCACCCGTCCGACGGAGTCCAGGGCGAGCGTGCCGATCGTGGTGTCCGCGTGCGCGCACGCGCGGCGGTAGAGCGCGACGATCCCCTCGCGGGTCTCGCTCTCGTCGGCCCACATGTCCGCGTTGGGTTCGGCCTCCTCGGACATCCACGGCAGCGCCTCGCCGTACGGCCTCCCGAAGGTGTCGCCGAAGTAGGCGGCCTCGACCCCGGCCAGATGCTTCACCAGGCCGAGCAGGTTGGTGCCCGTCGGGGTGAGCGGCCGGCGGGCGTCGTACTCCGACAGCCCGTCGAGTTTCCACACCATGGCGTCACGGGCGCGCTGAAGGTAACGGTGAAGGTCCGTCTTCACGCCTGACTCCGTCATGTCCGGTGTCCCTTTCTGTGGACGTTCTTCACGGTCAGGCGCGCCACCACGCCAGGACGCCCTGCTCGACCAGCAACCCGGGGCTCGGGGGTTCGCGCCCAGATCCCTTAGAGGCTAAGAGAAGTGCGGTTATCATAACTACACTTCTCACGGCTCGGCCGACGTCAGAGGGTACGGCGTACCAGGTCAGGCCCCGTTCCGCAGGAACTCCCGTGCGCCGCGGAGTCCCGTTCGCAGGTGTCGCCGGGTCAGGGAGCAGTCCAGGCGGACGTCGAGGGGGCGGGGCGAGGGGAGGTCGGCGCTGCGGCCGGAGGGCAGGCGGGCCGGGTCCAGGCCGTCGCGTTCCGCGATCAGGAGGCCGAGGTCGTAGCGGCTCACCGCGTCGGCCCCGGCCACATGGTGGACCCCCGAACGGCCGGAGGCGGCGAGCTCCAGCAGGGCCGAGGCCAGGTCGGAGACGTGCACGGGGCAGCGCACCTCGTCGGTGAACAGCGCTCCGGGCGTACGGCCCGCGGCCAGGGAGTGGACCATGGCCTCGTGGGAGGAGCCGCCGTCCCCGACGATCAGGGACGTCCTGGCGATCAGGGCCGAGGGGTCGATCACCTGCACGGCCACCTCTGCTGCCGCCTTCGCCGCTCCGTACGGGGTGATCGGGTCGGGGACGTCGTCCTCGGTGTAGGTGATCGCCCTGCCGGAGAACACGGCGTCGCTGGACACGTGCACCAGGCGCCCGCCGTTCTCCCGGGTCGCGACGGCCACATGGGCGGCGCCGAGCGCCGTGGTCGTCCAGTCGGCCTGGTCGTAGGCCGCGTTGACGACGACGTCGGGGGCGAAGGACCTGACCAGGTCGGCCACGGCCGTACGGTCACGGACGTCGAGCGGCAGCCAGTCGGCCCCCGCCGTCGTTCCCGGGCGGTTCAGATAGGTCGCGGCGACGACATGGCCGGTGGCGGCCCGCCGTAGGAGTTCGCCGCCGAGAAAGCCGCTGGCGCCTACGATGCAGATTCTCATGGGCCGTCACCGTAACCGGAGACGGTGAGGTGTCACAGACCGGGACGCCGCCCTGTCTTTCAGGCAGGTCAGACTATGGCGAACCAGTCAGGTGCGAACGACAGGAGCAAGACCGTGCCACCAGCCAGCACGTCCGTCCGGATCCGGGTCCGGATGACCGCTCGTGCCATCGACGAGCCGCACCGCGTCTCCAGCCAGCTGGAGCTGCTGTTCGACCTCACCTTCGTGGTCGCGGTCGCGGCCGTCACCGCCCAGCTCGCGCACGCCGTCGCCGCCGGTCACGGCCTCACCGGGCTGGTGCCGTTCCTGCAGGTGTTCTTCGCGATCTGGTGGGCGTGGATGAACTTCACGTGGTTCGCCTCGTCCTACGACACCGACGACGTTCTCTACCGGCTGCTGACCATGGTCCAGATGGGCGGGGTGCTGACGCTGGCCGCCGGGGTGCCCGCCGCGGCCGACCACTCCGACTACGGCATCGTCACGCTGGGCTACATCATCATGAGGATCGGGCTCGTCGCCCAGTGGGTGCGGGCCGGTCTCGAAGATCCGGCCGGTCGTCGCACCGCGCTGCGCTACGCCGCCGGCATCACCGTCCTGCAGGTGGGATGGGTGCTGCGGCTCGTCCTCGCGGACACGGGTGTCCTGCCGGAGTCCGCCTGGCTGCCGGCCTTCGTCTGCCTGGTCGTCCTGGAACTCGCGGTGCCGAGGTGGGCGGAACGGGTCAGGTCCACCAACTGGCACCCGCACCACATCGCCGAACGCTACGGCCTGTTCACGATCATCCTGCTCGGGGAGAGCGTGCTGGCCGCGAGCCGGGGAGTCGCCGGGGCACTCGAAGCGGCGGAGATCAGGCCGTCCTTCGTGGTCATCGCCGTCTGCGCCCTCGTCCTGCTGTTCGCCCTGTGGTGGCTCTACTTCCTCACCGAGGCGGGGGAGGGCCTCAACGACCGCCGCCATCGGTCCTATCTGTGGGGGTACGGCCACTACGTCATCTTCGCGGCCCTGGCGGCCCTCGGCGCCGGGCTCGAAGTGGCGGTCGAACAGAGCGGGCACGCGGTGGCGGCGTCGCCGTCGGCCCTCGGCTACGCCGTCGCCATCCCGACCGCGGTGTATCTCGCCATGCTCTGGGCCCTGCACAGACTCATCACGGCGGAGCCCGTCATCCGTCCCGTCCCGGCACTGGGCGGTGTCGTCGCCGTCCTGGCGCTGCCCCTCGCGGCGCCCGCGATCGGGGTGGCCGCCGTGGTCGGGGCGATCACGGCCGTCTGCGTCCTGCTGGTCGCGGTGACGATCATCACCGCGGGGAGGGCGTCCCGGCAGGAGGCGGCGTAGCCGTCAAAAAAGATTTTCGCGACGGCTGTCACAGGCTCGGGGGCTGCCCTGTCTTAGCTGGCGACCGGTTGGCACACGGGTGCCCCGGCGGACAGAGGACAAGCGGAAAGGGTCTGCCATGAAGATCGTCGTGGTCGGTGGAACCGGCCTGATCGGGTCGAAGCTTGTGGCGAAACTGAACGAACACGGTCACCAGGCGGTGGCGGCGGCGCCGAGCACCGGGGTCAACACCCTCACCGGTGAAGGGCTTGCGGAGGTGTTGGAGGGCGCCCAGGTCGTGGTCGACGTGTCGAACTCCCCCTCCTTCGAGGCCACCGCGGTGATGGAGTTCTTCACGACCTCCACGGGCAACCTGCTGGCCGCGGAGGCGGCGGCGGGCGTCGGTCACCACGTCGCGGTCTCGGTGGTCGGCACGGAACGGCTGCCAGAGAACGGTTACTTCCGGGCGAAGATCGCCCAGGAACAGCTGATCGAGAAGTCGTCGATCCCGTTCTCCCTCGTCCACGCGACCCAGTTCTTCGAGTTCGTCCGGCACATCGCCGACGAGGCCACGGACGGCGACAAGGTGCGGGTGGCGCCCGTGCGCTTCCAGCCCATGGCGGGCGACGAGGTCGCGCAGGAGGTCGGCAAGGTCGCGGTCGGCTCGCCGATCAACGGCAGGATCGAGATCGCCGGTCCGGAACGGTTCCAGATGGACGAGTTCTTCCGCGACGTACTGGCCGAATGGGGCGACCCCCGCGAGGTGGTCACCGACCCGCACGCGCGCTACTTCGGCAGCGAGCTGGAGGAGCGGACCCTGGTGCCGGAGGAGGGCGCCACCCTCGGCCGGATCCGCTACCGCGACTGGCCAGGCCGTACGGCGCAGGCCCAGGGCAGGTGACCCATGTCCGAGGGCACGCGGAGACCAGGATCGAACGCATGGCAGACGGCGCTGACCATGCTGCAGGAGGCGGAACCGCCGTTCATCCCGCAGGGCGCGCACGCGATGACCGTGGTGATCGAGTTCCCGCCCGGTGACCCGGGCACCCCGCCGCACCGCCACTCGGGACCGGCGTTCGGCTACGTCCTGGAGGGCGAGATGCTGTTCGAGATCGAGGGCGAGCCCGAGCGTGTCGTCCGCGCCGGGGAGGCCTTCTGGGAGCCGGGCGGCGACGTCATCCACTACCAGGACGGCAACAACCGCGACGACGTCCCGCTGCGGTTCACCGTCACGATGCTGTGCGAGCCGGGCAGACCGATGCTCACCCTCGTGGACGAGGACGAACTCGCCCAGCGCGGGGACCGTCGCGCCCCGCGCCCCGCCTGACCCCGGCCCACACCGCCCGCACGCCGTACGGCGGAGCGCTCGAACCACACGCGGAGGAAAGATGAGCACCCCGAACGCCGAGAACGAGTTCCTGTACGAACTCCAGGCCGAGGTCGAGATCGAACTGACCCAGGTCGAGGCGAGCCACCCCGAGGAGGTGGCCGGGCTGCCGGTCACCGACTGGCTGTTCGACCCCACCGACGCCGAGCGCGAGGAGATCGGCCTGCGGGGTCTGCTCGAAGCGGTCGAGGTGCTGGAGGACGACTCCCGGCCCGGCGGTCACGGTGCCTGAACACCCGGTCCGGGACGGCCGGGGCGTCAACGGGGGCGTCAACGGGGGGATCGACACGCTCGACAGCCTCAGGGAACACCTGCAGTGGGCGATCGAGCTGGAACACGCGACGCTGCCGCCGTACCTGTGCGCGCTGTACTCGCTGGACCCGGAGCGCAACCGGGAGGCCGTCGAGGTGGTGGGCAGCGTCTTCGCCGAGGAGATGCTGCACCTGACGCTGGCCGCGAACCTGCTCAACGCCGTCGGCGGCAGGCCACGCCTCGACACCCCGGAGATGCTGCCACCGCATCCCCGGCGGCTGCCCCACAGCGACATCGAACTGTCCCTGGTCCCCTTCGGGCCGGAGGCACTGGAGATGTTCCTGCGGATCGAACGGCCCGCGCCCGCCGGTGCCGTGGCGCAGAGCGACGGCTACGAGACGATCGGGCAGTTCTACGCCGCCGTCGAACAGGGACTGCGGCTGCTGTGTGACCGGCTCGGTGAACAGGAGGTCTTCAGCGGCGACCCCGCACGCCAGGTGCACGCGGCCCACTTCCGGCACACCGCCGGGCGGCTGGTCGTCGTCGACGGCCTGAAGTCCGCGCTGACGGCGCTGGCGGAGATCGTCGAACAGGGCGAGGGCCTGGACCACGGCGAGGTCTGGGACGGCGACCGGGACGTCTTCCACCCGGAACGGGACGAGGTCGCGCACTACTACCGGTTCCAGGAGCTGAAGGCGGGCCGCCGCTACCGACGTGGCGACACCCCGCAGTCAGGGCCGACCGGTGAGGCCGTCTCCGTCGACCTGGCCGGGGTGCGTCCGATGCGGCGCGACCCCAGGCCCGCGCCGCCCGGCAGCCCCGCCCGCGCCGCGCAGGAGGAGTTCAACCACACCTACTGCGCCCTTCTGCACCTGCTGGAACAGGCGTTCAACGGCAGCCCGAGGATGCTCTCGGTCGCCACCGGCACCATGTACGCGCTCAAGGCGCAGGCCCAAGCCCTGATGGAGACGCCCGACGCCGGTCCCACCTTCGAGTACGTGGCGCCCGAACTGCGCCGGTGGAGCGTCGGCGACCGGCGGCGGATCGTCGTCCTGCGCGACGGCCCCTACGTGGTGTACGGCGGCGTGCCCCTCAGACGCAAGCGGAAGATCGTCTCCGCCGGGAACGACGCGCTGACCTGGCAGACCCACGAACACCTGGAGACCGAGGACACCTACGCGCTGTGCCGCTGCGGGCACTCCTCGTCGAAGCCGTTCTGTGACGGGACCCACGCGGCGGTCGGGTTCGACGGCACGGAGGCCGCCGTCGCCCCGCCGTACAGGGAGACGCAGCACGTGCACGACGGGGTGGGCATCTCGGCCCAGCGGGTGGGGGAGCTGTGCGTCCACGCGGCCTTCTGCGTCGGGCGGACCAGGCCGATCGCCGAGATGCTCGCCGACACCGACGACAGCGACGTGCGCTCCGACATCATGGGCCGCATCGACCACTGTCCCTCCGGCTCCTACAGCTACGCCCTGAGCCGTGGCGGCGAGACGGTCGAACCCGACCTCCCGCAGGCCGTCTCGGTCCTGGAGGAGGAGAACGGCCTGGCCAGCGCGCTGTGGGTCACCGGAGGGGTGCCGGTCACCCGCTCCGACGGACAGCCGCTGGAGACCCGCAACAGGATGACGCTGTGCCGCTGCGGCCACTCCGGCAACAAACCGCTGTGCGACGGCACCCACCGGAGGATCGACTTCCGGGAGGAGCCGGGGCCGCTGTGCGACGGCGGAGCGTAGGCCGTTTTGGCCGGTCGTGTGACGGATCACCGGCCGGCCGGGGAATCAATGTGGACAGGTTGTCGCCGATGCAGCGAAGGCACGGGTGAACATGCGTACGGAATCCCTGGAACAGGTCGCCTCCGCGTTCGTCGAGCTGCGTCCGCGCCTGTTCGGCATCGCCTACCGGATGCTCGGCAGCGTGACGGAGGCCGAGGACATCCTCCAGGAGGTCTGGATGCGCTGGCAGAACACCGACCGCGCGACCGTCGAGAACCCCTCGGCCTTCCTGGCGTTGATCACCACCCGCCTGTCCATCAACGTCATCCAGTCCGCCCGCTCACGCCGTGAGGCCTACATAGGGCCCTGGCTCCCCGAACCCGTCGACACCAGCCTCGACCCCACCCTGGGCGCCGAACGCGGGGAGGCACTCGAATTCGCCTTCCTGCTGTTGCTGGAGCGGCTCACCCCGACGGAACGGGCCGCCTACGTGCTCCGTGAGGCCTTCGTCTACCCCTATCCGCAGATCGCGGAGATCCTCCAGCTCAGCCAGGTCAACGTCCGCCAGCTCGTGAGCCGCGCCCGTAAACGCCTGACCGCCGAGCGCCGCGAGCCCATCGACAAGACGGAGCACCGGCGCCTGCTGAAGGTCTTCCTCGCCGCCGCCGAGACGGGGAACGTCGCCGCCCTCGAAGATCTCTTCGCGGCGGACGTCGTCAGCTCCTCCGACGGAAACGGCATCAGAGGGGCGGCGCGCTTCCCCATCACGGGCGGTTCCCGGGTGGCGAAGTTCGTCGCCACCTACGCGCCGCGGTTCTGGCCGGGCGCCGACATCACCTGGGTCGAGGCGAACGGCAGGGCCGGGGTGATCGTCCCCCGCAACCACGGCACCACCTTTCTCACCATCGACGCCTCCCCACAGGGCATCCACCACGTCATGTGGGTCGTCAACCCGGCCAAACTCGACGCGTTCGAACGCTCACGGCCTCGCACGGTCGGGGCGGTGGGACATGGCTGAGGTGAGCGCCGGGACGCTGACGGAGATGCTCAACGAACGTCGGCACCTGATCGAGATCGCCCTGTGGATGCTGGGCTCGGAACCCCTGGCCGACCGGATCGTCCAGGAGACCTACCGTCGCTGGTACAGCCTCGACGAGGCGGAACGCGGCGCCATCACGGTGCCCCGCGCCTGGCTGACGAAGGTGGCCGGAGGGATCTGCCTCGAACTCCTCGCCGCCCCGGCCCCGGCTCCCGCCCCCGGCGTCGCCGCCCCGGAGCACCGGCCAGAACCCGTCGGCCCCGCGCGTCCGCCCGCCCTCACCGCCGAACCCGCGCGCCCACGGGCCCTCGCTGTCGGCTCGGCACACCCGCGGGCCCTCGCCGAGCACGACCGTGTCGTACGGCGGTTCGCCCGGGTCTGGGGCCTGGGGGACGTGACGGCGCTGCGGGAGATCCTGGCCGGGAACGCGACAGCCGTGAGCGACGGAGGCGGCAAACTACGCGCCGCCGTACATCCCGTTCACGGGGCGGACGCGGTCGCCTGTTTCGTCGTCGCTCTGCTGACCGGCCAGTCCGGCACCGAGGTGACCGCCGAGTCGGTGAACGGCCGGACGGGCCTGGTGCTGCGCCAGGCGGGCCAGGCCGTGGCGGTGGTCGGCATGAGCGTCGCCGGAGCCCTGGTCACCGCCGTGTGGATCGTGCTGAACCCCGACAAACTGCGGCCGTGGCATCGTCCGCTGCCACGGAAGGCGTACCGGTGAACGACCCGATCCTGTCCACGGACCACGACTACGACGGCTCGGCGTTCAAACCGCTCTACGTCACGAGTGTCGAGGTGAGCGGCGGCAGCTCCGCCCACGGCCGGGCCACCGGCCGGGCCCGCTCCGCGGACGGCGCCCTTGACCTGGAGCTGCGGATGCCCGAGGAACTGGGTGGCGACGCCACGGGGCCGAACCCCGAGCAGCTCTTCGCCGCGGGCTACGCCGCCTGCTTCCACGGCGCCCTCAGCCTGCTGGCCCGTCAGCACCACCTCGACCCCGCCGCGATCACGGTCGAGGCGACCGTCGCCTTCGGCCGCGACCCGGCGGACGGCGGGTACCAGCTCCGCGCCGACCTCGTCGTCAACTGGCCCGGAGCCACCCCCGACAGGGCCAACCCCCTCCTCACCCAGGCAGCCGCCCTGTGCCCCTACACCAAAATGACCCGCCAAGGCATCCCCACCACCCTCACCCTCGCCCCCTGAGCTTCGGGCGCCCCTCCTGAGGCCGGAACGTCATCCCACCCGTCGCCCCGCCGTACCTCCTGACGTGCGGCTCGGGCACGCCACCGCGGGCGGCTTCCGTGCGTCGGGGACCCGTCCTCCGCGAAATGCCCGGCCTCTCCGAACTCCGGCTCCTACACGGCCTTGTGCGGGCTTATGTGAAGGCTCACGGTCGCTCCGAAACCCGGGACTCACGGTCCGAATGAAGAACCTCGGAAATTTCGGCCCGGACGAAAGTTCCCGGGAATTCCAGCCCAGGTGAGGAGTCCCGACTTCACGGATCGAACGACGTGTGTTCCCGCCCGCCGTCCGAACCGGGACGACCATGACCATCAGCGCCCACCGGGCCCGGCCTGTCTCGGTGGTGGGCCGTCCGGTGTGAGCCGTCGCGGCTCGACCAGCGCGGGCCCGGGGCCCCGGGGCGTGCTCCCCGCACGTGCGGGGAGCACGTCGGTCAGTGGGACTCGTCGGTCTTGGGGCGGGGGGCGCCGGCTTTGAGCCAGTTGTAGAGGGCTTCGCCGGGGCAGTCGGTCGAGTAGCCGTCACGGTGGCCCTTGACCTCGTTGCCCGCGCCGCCGTGTTCGCGGAGGTAGTCGATCGCGTCGAGGATGCCCAGCAGCATGTCGTCGGGCGGCTGGGTCAGGCCGGAGGTGCCGACGAGCCCCAGGACGGCGTAGTGGTCGGAGTTGAGCCCGGCGCCGTTGGCGGCGGGCAGGTGCCCGGCGCCCCGGCCCTGGAAGATCGTGCGGTGCGGGCAGACCACCAGCGAGTAGCCGATGTCGATCCAGCCGTTGCCGTCCATGTGGTGGTCCTGGATCGCCTTGACCGTGGCCACGCACCTGGCGTGCTCCCTGGCCAGGGCGGGATCGACGTGGTCGCCGGTGTAGTGGATCTTGACACCCTTGGTGTGGGTGAGCGTGGTGTAGGCGTCCTTGGGGGGCCTGGCCCCCCAGTCACGGCGGCTGAGCATGCTCATGGGCATCTCCTCTGTCGGTGTTCGGACTCACGGTGTTGCTCCGGATCGCGGTCTGGTCCTGGGGCGAGGCCCCGAACGAGCTCGCAGTGTCGTCCTGAGGTGTCATTCCGCACAGGTTCGCGGTGTCGCTCCAGGTCACGGCCCTGCTCCGAGGTGGCGCCCCGAACAGGCCCGCGGCGCCGTACGAGCCGGGCAGGCCGTACGCGGTGGTGGGCAGGGTCACGCGTGTTCTTCCTCGTCGTCGATGTCGGGGACCAGGCCCACATGGGTGAGTTGCCGGGTCAGTCTGGCGACCTGCCGTTGCAGGGTGCGGATCTGCTCCGCCTGGCGTGCGATCTCGGCCTGCATGCGCATCTGGGTGTCCACGTCGAAGGCGCTCGCCCGTTGGTAGGCGCCTTGTTCGACCTGGCGGAGCGCCGCGCGTTCGGCGGCGGCCTCCTGGTCCTCCGCGGCTCTTCTGGCCTGTCGGGCGGTGTAGACGGTGGAAAGCAGGCCGGCCAGCGCGCCCGCAGCGCCGACGATGACGCCAGGGTCCATTCAGTGCCCCCGTTCTGTTGGCTCGGGCCAGCGCGACAGGCGCAGGATGAGGCTCGCGACCGCCACCTGCACGACGCAGGCCCAGTACGCCTGGGGGATCGCTCCCCTGACGCCGCCCACCAGGTGGATCACGGCCCAGGCGACCAGGACGCCTGCGGCGAGGGCGAAGGCCACCCAGTCGGTCATGGTGAAGGCCTGGATGCCGCACATGATCGCGCAGGCGGCCCAGGGAACGGCCAGCATCCCGAGTGGGGCGACGCTGGCGAGGTAGACGTAGGTGGGGGTCCTGGTGACAAGGGGGTCGGGCCAGGCGAGCCGGATCGCCTGGCTGGCGCTCCACAGTGCCAGGAACAGCAACACCGATCCGCGGAAGCCGACCCGGCGGTCGAATCGGTGAATGAGCCGGCGCAACACGTCAGTGCCGTCCCCGGGGGCCGCTCCAGAAGGAGACGGAGCGTGGTCCGGTCGACATCGGCTTTCCTTTCCTAGGGCGTGCCGTGCACGACGTCTATACAGAGAGTGACTAATGTAATACGGAAAGTACAGATAGCGAGCCGATTCTTGGGCTTCCGGTAAGGGGCCAGTGACTCTTCCGCCACGCACTGCCACGCACCGTGGGGGTCGTGTTTCCCCACCCGTATTCTTGGGCCGTGGGAAGACCGTCACAGCACGATGTCGACCGGCTCCTCGACGCCGCGGTGCGGCTGGCGGCGCGGTCGGGGCCGGGGAGCGTCACCATGGCGGCGGTCGCCCGTGAGGCGGGCGCGCCGAGCGGTTCGGTCTACCACCGCTTCCCCAGCAGGGCGGCTCTGCTCGCCGCGCTGTGGCTGCGCACCGTCGACCGTTTCCAGGAGGGTTTCCTGGCCGCGACGCACGAGGAGCCGCCGGAGCGGGCCGTCATGGCGGCGGCCGGTCACGTCGTCGCGTGGAGCCGGGCCAACCCGCTCCAGGCCCGTGTCCTGTTGTACGGCCCCGCGGACTTCGGCGAGTCCGACTGGCCGCGGGACGCCCGTGAACGGCTGAGGACCGGCAACCGCCGGATCGAGGAGGCCCTCGTCGCCCTGGCCAGGCGCCTCGGGCCGGGCACGCCGCCGGAGGTCGAGCGGCTGGTGCTGGCGACCGTCGATCTCCCCTACGCCACGGTGCGCCGTCACCACCAGGCGGGCGGCGCGATCCCCGCCCACGCCGAGGACCTCGTCGCCCGCTGCGCGGGCCTGCTGCTGGCCCAGCCGGTCACCGGTGGCTGACGACGTTGACGACCTTGCCGTTCGGGTCGAGCACGAAGAACCGGCGCACCCCCCACGGTTCGTCCCGCAGGGAGTGCACGATCTTCGCGCCCCGCGCGACCAGCGCCTCGTGGACCGCGTCCACGTCGTCCACCTCGACGCTGACGTCGGGGTGCACCGTGGCGCTCGCCTCCGGTCCCATCAGGATGACCTGCGCCGTCGGGTTGGCCGGTGAGGCCATCGTCACGACCCACCCCAGGTCCATGACCTCGACGAGGCCGAGCAGGCCGTAGAAGTCACGGCTCTGTTCCATGGACTCCGTATGGATGTCCGGCACGACACGGCGAACGCTCATGGTTTCCTCCCCGAAGGACGGTCTCCTTCATACCGGATCAGCGGGTACGGACCATCCTGAACCGGATGAGGGAGTCGTCGACGGTCTCCTCCGAGTAGGCGACGGCCTCGTTGCTCGCCGCGTAGTGGACCTCCCGCATCGCGATGTACGGCGTGCCCGGCGCCATGTCGAGGCGGAACCCGGCGGCCTGCGGCACCACGGCGGGAACCAGTTCGACGAGGGAGTGGTCGATCTCCCGGCCCGGCCATGACCGGCTGAACTCGAAGATGGTGTCCGGGGGGTCGAAGCGGTGCCCCGCGACGAGCCTGCGCCGTACCTCCTCGGCGACGAAGCCGAGCGGCACCTCCTGTGACAGGTGCACCGCCGGGCGCCCGTCGGCGAAGATGACCTTGTCGTGCGCCACCATCGGGGTGTCCTCGCCGATGCCCAGGGCCGTCATGCCCGCGGGGGTCGGGTGTTCGCGCACCTCGAAGCGCTGTTCGACGCGCACCTCGTCGTGGTTGGCCTCAAGCAGTCCGCGGAAGCCGACCAGGCGGTGCAGCAGGATGCTCTCACGCCCGACGTGGGGGCGGATCTGGGTGCCCCTGGCCGGCGCCCTGCTGACGACGCCGAGCCGTCCGAGCGTCTGCAGCGCCGTACGGATGGTGGTGCGGCTGACGCCGAGCTGGGCGGCGAGGTCGGGTTCGTTGGGCAGGCGGTCGCCGGGGAAGCGGCGCTCCATGATGGCCTCAAGGAGGGCGCGGGTGGTCCGTTCGGCCAGGGAGCCGTTGCCGACGCGGGGTAACCCACCCGCGGCGCCACGCGGGGTGCGGCGGGCCGGCGAGCCGCTCATCCTCTTGTTTCCCCCTTGGGTCGGCATTCGCGGCGGACTACCACTGACCGGGACATTTCCATTGATCGTATCGAGACCGTCGCCCCTCGCGGGTCCGTTCCACGGCTCAGGGGCGTTTCAGGTGGTGCAGGACGAGGCCGCGGGTCCTGTCGTCCAGGCCGTCGAGCAGCCGTTCGGCGAGCCCGGCGGGGAGGTTCCGCAGCGCCGTGGCGACGACCGCGGGCGGCACGTAGCAGAGGACGTCGCAGGCCCGGCGTAGCGGCATGGCCTCGACGAGCCGGACGGCGGCCGGGGTTCCGGAGAGTTCCCTGACGATCCCGGCGGCGGTGCGGACGTGGGCGTGGGCGAGGATCCGCGCCGCCTCACCGGAGGGCAGCGCGCCGACGATCGCGGAGGCCTCCTCAAGGCGGATGTAGTCCACCACGCGGCCCGCCCTGGCGGCGGACATCATCTGCAGCACCGAGGCGGCCCGCGCGGGGACGACGGCCATTCGTTCCAGCAGACCGCCGACGTCCCTCACCTGTAGCCCCACGAGGACGGCGGCGGCCTGGCTCTCGGGGAGCTCCAGCAGGATTCCTCCGGCGGTCCGCGGCTCAAGCAGGGACACCACCTGCTGGGCGGTCTCCTTGGGCAGCGTCTCCAGGAGTCTCGCGGCGGGTCCGGCCGCCATGGCGCCCAGGCGGCGCGCGGCCTTCTGCGGGTCGACGGCGCGCCGCTCCGTGACCTGACGGTTCTGGCGCTCCGGGGGTTCCCGGCGTTCCTGTCGTTCCCGAGGCGGCGGCGGGGGGATCGGGCCCGCGACGACCGACCTCAGGACGCGGGCGAGTTCGTCGGCGCCCATCCGCCTGGCCGGGTCCTTCTCCAGCAGTCGTACGACCGCCTCGGACAGCCGCCCCCCGCGGGAGAGCGGCGGCGGTGGCTGGGTGAGGACGGCGCCCATGGTCGCGGCGGCGTTGTCGCGGCGGAAGGGGGAGTATCCCTCCAGGGCGTGGAAGAGGGTGACCCCCAGGGACCACAGGTCGGCGGGCGGGCCGGTCCGTCCGCCGTTGACGCGTTCCGGCGCCATGAAGTCCGGGGTGCCCGCCAGGGCGTTGTGGGTGGTGAGGCCGCTCAGACCGTTGATCTGGGCGATGCCGAAGTCCACCAGGAACACCTCGCCCTCCTCGCTGATCACGATGTTGGCGGGCTTGACGTCGCGGTGCACGACACCGGCGCGGTGCGCGGCGCTCAGCGCGTCGAGCACACGGACGCCGATCCTGGCCAGTTCGCGCTCGCCGAGCCCGCCGTCCTCGATCAGGTTCAGGAGCGAGCGGCCCTTGATGTAGTCCATGACGATCCAGGGCCTGCCCTCTTCGAGGAACACGTCGTAGATCTTGACGATGCCGGGGTGGCCGACGCTCGCCGCGGCGCGCGCCTCACGCAGCGCCCGCTCGGTGCGTACGGACAGGTCCTCCCCGTACGGCGTCAGCACGACCTCCTTGAGCGCCACATGGCGGTCGAGCACCACGTCCCTGGCCAGCCAGATGGCGCCCATGCCTCCCTGGGCGAGCGTGGACAGCAGGCGATAACGGCTTCTGATCAAATGACGGCTCACTCGTCGTCGGGGAACAGCTCGAATCCGCCGGATCGCTCCGCGCCCTGGCCGGAGACGGTGGTGCGGGTCACCCACGTGTCCGGCATCTGACGCAGCGCCTCGTCCTCCAGGGAGACGTGCCCGTCGTCAGGGTCGAGGGTGTCCGGCCGGGTCTCGAAGGTGGTGGAGCCGTCCCGCGCGTCGGACCGGGGAGGCGGCATCGGGACGGTGCCCGGGGTGTCGGGCTTCGGGGAGGGGGCGGCGTCCCGGCGCCAGATCTCCCCCATGACCGGGGAAGCCCCGGCTCCCTCGGTCCGGACGCCCGGGACGAAGCTGTCCTTGACGGAACGGAACTCGTGTCGTGCCGCCAGGTCGAGGATCTTCTCGTAGTTGCCGGGTTTCTGCATCATCTTGACGGTCACCGGCAGGCACTCGATCAGCAGGAACAGCAGGAACAGCAGGAGACGGGCCGCGTTGAGGGTGAGGTCCCTGCCGGAGACCTCGTTGAGCGCCCGCAGCCTGATCAGCAGTCCGTTGGCCGACCTGTTCTCCGCGTCGAAGGACTCCTGGAGGTCGCTCTGCCGTCGTACGGCGGCGTCGAGCTGCTCCTGGACCTTCGGCAGTTCGGCCTTGGCCGCCTCGAACCGGATCTGCTTGGTGGTCTCGTCGTTGGCGGTCAGCTCCCGCTTGCGCTTCTCGACCTGCTTGTTGAGGGTGTCGAGCCGGGAGTTCGCCTTGTCGTAGGCCGCCTTGCTCGCCTTGGCCACCACGCCGTCGCCCTTGCGGGGGCAGGTCGGCCCGCCGTACAGCTGGCACTGCCACTTGTCGTAGTACTCGTCCGCCTGTTTCTTCTGCGCGTCGCGTTCGGCGGTCAGCGCCTTGATTTTCGGGTCTTTCGCCGGGTCCTGCGGCACGTCCCCCTGGGAGGCGATCACCTTCCGCAGATCGGCGACGGACTGGCGCAGGGCGGTGACGTCCTGGCCGATGTCGCCTTTCTTCTGCTCGCGGGTGAAGCTATTGGCGCGATCTTGTCTGATCTGGACGATCTGGGCGTCGATCTCGGATTTGAAGATCTGCAGAACGAGGGGGGTCGAGATGACCGCGCCGAGCAGCACGGCCATGAGGATTCTCGGTATGACCAGTCGCCAGCGGCGTGGCCCGTCCGTCTGGATGGAACCGACCAGCCACCGGTCGAGGCTCATGATGGCCAGGCCCCACAGGACGCTGGCGGGTACGGCGAGGAAGATGCTGACGCCGAGCGCGCTGTACAGGGCGAACGTCATCGAGACAATGGCCAGCACACCGGTGGTGAGGACCGCGCCGCCGATACCCTCGAACTTGCCGTGCTCGGTCGGGCAGCTCCTGACGATGTCGGGCTGGGCCCCGGACAGGGTGATCAGAAACTTTCTCACATGTTTCCTCTCGGGAATGGCTCCCCTGCTCGGATCGTGAGCACCATGATTGCCTCGTATCAGATCTACCAGTACAGGGCCAGGATAGGCTATGCATATTGCCAAATATGAGCACGGTGAATGACGGCGAAATATAGCAAAATTTCTGACTTGTGTCGTTTTTTCGGTTTGACGGCATAGGTGACTATTCGGGGAACAAGACCGGCTTTGGGGAGATGTGGCAACGGGAGTCTTAGTTGACCGAATCGAGCTTGCTCCGCAAGACCTTCACCGAAGCGGTCGCCGAGCTGGGCGGCACCAGGCGCCTGTGCGTGGCGGAGGTCGCGGCTCAGGGCGTCACCGTCTTCGACCTGCACCGTGACGAGGCGGGAACACCCCGTGGCCAGGGGAGAGAGGTGGTCCGCTGGACCGACTCGGAGGACACCCCAGGAGGTCCCGGGGACAGACAGGCGGTTCTCGACGCCGTGCGGGCCTCCGCCGAAACCACGGTGGTGCTGGTCGGCTCGGCTCCGGGCGACCCCCGGGCCGAGGAGGCGATGGAGTGGTTGAGGGCGGCCCATCCACGGGCCTTCTCCTTCACCCGCTCCGGGGTGCGGGTCGAGGCGCTGCTCCGTGAGGTCGTCGCCGACGAACCCCTGTGCCGGTCCTACGAGCTCGTCGTCCTGAGACGCCACCCGGCGACCAACCGGCTCGAACTCACCTGCGCGCCGCTGTTCGCGATCGACACCCAGCGCGGCAGCTCCTCCGCCGTCACCGTCCGCTGCGAGCCGAGCGACGAGCAGGGCACGGCGTTCGTGGTCGTGGCGTGGCAGGACCGGCGGCCCACGCCGCTGTCCGTCCACACGGCGAAGGTCCCGCCGGGACGCTACGAGATCACCGCCGAGCTGGAACGGCCCGGCCGGGTCCGCTTCTCCGGTCTGCCCGGTCTCACCAGAGGCGGCCGGAGCTGGACCGAACTGGTGGCCGCGGTGCCGTACCGGCTCGAACCGTCGGTCGGGCCCGCGCATCTGATCTGCGCCGTCGAGGTCAGCGGGGCGGCCGAGCGGGTGCACGAGAGGCTGCGGCGCGTCAGCCAGATGATCACCACGATATCCGGCGAACTGGACGACCGACTCCAGGTGTCGCTGGTCGCCTACGGCGCGCACTCCTTCCAGCGGAAGGTTCTCGACGATCCGGTCGACGTCGCGGACTGGCAGGTGCCCGCAGAACGCGCCCGGCGGTCCCTGGAGCTCCTGGAGGAACGCGTCAGGGAACGCGAGGCCGTCTACCGGGGTTACACCGGCGCGGCGATGGTCGAGGACATGCTGGCCGAGGTGACGAGCCGTCTTCCCCCGGCCTTCCAGGGGCGTACGGCGCTGCTCACGGTCGGCGACGGGCCGCCGCACCCGCCCAGGGCGCACCACTCGGAGGTCCTGCCCTGCCCGCGCAGGATCGACTGGGAACAGCAGGTGCGCAGGCTTGAGCAGTACCCCGGCCTGGTGTTCGGGGCGATCTGCGACCGGCCTCCGGGGCGGGAGGGCTCCGCCTGGTCCCGCCTGGGCCGGGACGGGCTGGTCCGGCTCGACGACGCGGTGGACGTCCGGGAACTCGGCGCCGGGCTCGGCCTGATGGCGTCGCGGACCCAGCGGATCCCCTTCCCCCTGATCGAGACGCCGTGAGTGAGATGTCAGCGAACAGATGGAATGAGGCTCACCGTGCACCCTGACCTGGGACAACCGGCACGTTCCGATCACAACATCGCCATATGGGGGGCGCCGGGCAGCGGGAAGACCACGTTCCTCGCCGCCCTCGACATCGCTCTCATCCTCAAGAAGGGGCCGTGGCGGGTCATCGGGGCAGACGGTCCCTCGACCGACTTCCTCATCGAGATGACCACGGCGCTCTCCCACGACCAGCGCTTCCCCCCGGCGACCGGGGCACTGGGCCACTACCGCTGGTTCCTGAGCAAGAAGCCGGAGCCGCAGCCCAGACGATGGGGGCGCAGGCGCAAGGAGGAGCGCGCCTGGAAGATCGGGATCGACGTGCTGGACGCGCCGGGCCGTTCGTACCACTCCAAGCGCGGGCGCGGGACCGACCGGGAGGACCTGCTCGACAACCTCGCCTCAAGCAGGGGCATCGTCTTCCTCTTCGACCCGATCCGGGAGTTCGAGGACGGGGACGCCTTCGCCTACCTGCACGGCGTGCTGGCCGACCTCGCCCAGCGGATGCTCGCCACGGACGAGTTCGCCGACGGCATGCTGCCGCACCACCTCGCCGTCTGCGTCACCAAGTTCGACGAACTGCGGGTTCTGAAGACCGCGCAGAGCCTGAGCCTGCTGAGCCCCGACCCCGCCGACCCCCACTGCTTCCCCCGGGTCGGAGAGGAGGACGCCGAGGAGCTGTTCCAGGCCCTGTCCACCGTCTCGGCCAGCGGAAACGCGAACATGGTGCTGCCCACCCTCAAACAGTTCTTCCACCCCGACCGGATCAAGTTCTTCGTGACCTCGTCGATCGGCTTCTACCTGAACCCGATGAGGGGGACCTTCGACCCCGACGACTTCCAGAACCTGATCCCCGAGGCGCTCGGAGGCGCGGGCGGCGTACGGGACCCGCACACCCCGCCGGGAAGCGGCTACCAGATCCGCGGGCAGGCGCACCCGATCAACGTGGTCGAGCCGATGCTCTGGCTCGGGCAGCAGCTGTCGTCGAACGGGGACGCGAAGGGAGTCCGATGACCAGGGGGGAGGTGCGGCTCGCGGCGGAATGGGCTCTGTGGGGCAAGCTCTCCGACACCAGGGACGACTACAACGTCCTGGCGTGCAGCAGGGGGCGGCTGGGTCACGACGACTTCGTCAAGATCGTCACCCGCTACGCGCCGGGGACCCCCACGGACCTGCCCCAGGTGACGGTCAGCTGGGTCGGGGGCATCGACACCCCCTACATCGGCCTGGCCATCCAGGAGTGGTCGGACCGCAGGGACCGGCTGGGCAGGCCGATCGCCGACACCCGCTACTTCTGCGTGCCCTACGGTCAGGTCGCCGACGGCCCGGTCTCCTACGAGGGGCTCTACGACGCCCTCGTCGGCCGCACGCTGCCGGTCGACGGCCCCCTCAACGTGAACGTCCCCGTCCTCGACCCGAGGGTGATCGCGGACCGGGTCGACAGGACGGCGATGAACGCCGCGGCGCTGCTGCTGACGGACGAGCAGGTCTGCGTGCTGCGGGGCGAGGCCGTCTCGATGCGCGAACGGCTGCGCTTCCTCGACACGGTCGCCGCGCTCCTGCCGTACGGCCTGCGGGCACGGCTGACGGTCTCGACGTGGACCGACAGCTCCGCCGAGCACCGGATCAAGCTCTCGTTCGCCAAGCACACCAGGGAGGGGGCGTACTCCGTCACCTGGGGGGCCGACGACGCCGTCGCCGCCCGCCGTGACATCGCGGGCCGGTACGTGGAGCTGCTCGACGAGTTCTCCCCGGAGGAGGCCGTGACCAGGCTCGCGAGGCAGACCGAGCCGCTGTCGTTCAAGGACGCCCAGCAGCGGGTCCTCACCCTGCTCGACGAGGCGAGCCACGCGACGGCGCTGATGCCCGTCAGGTGGTCGTCCGCGCAGGTCGGTGAGGCGTTGAAGGCCTGCGCCGACCTCCTTGAGCAGGAACGGTACGACGAGCTTGAGGCTCGCCTGGGAAGGCTCAACGCCGCCGCCGGTCTCCTCGACGGGGACCGGCGCCTCCACCGGGAGACCATCAGGGTGAAGCGGCTGCTGTGGGAGTACCCGAAGCTGCCCAAACGCCTGGAGACCTTCCTCTACGACACCGTCCTGGCCGTCGGGTACGGCCCCGAGCTCACCGTCGAAGGCGTGGGGAGGATCCAGGAGGAACTGGGCGGGCTGAGCAAAACGCTGGTCAACGCCATGCTGCGCATGCCCACCGAGCCCGGCGCCGTGGTGAGACTGCTGCCGCTGTGTTCCGACAACGAGCGCAAGGCGGACGTACTGCGGAAACTGCAGACCGGGGACCTGGTCAGGGCCGCTGCCGCGGAACCGTTCGACCCGCCGATCGTGCAGCTGGTCTACCGGGAGCTCGTCATGAGGGGCGGCGACGCCGCCGAGGACCCGGCGATCGCCCCGGCGCTGCGGGAGCACGGCTATCTCGCCGCCGCGATCGGGGCCGTCCATCCGGACGACGGGGAGATCCGGTTCGCCTGGTTCAAGAGCCTGCTGGTCGCGGCCTACGGCCGGTCGTTCGGGCGCGCCGAGCTTGAGGAGGTGCTCAGGTTTCCCCTCCCGCCGGAGTCGGCGGGGCTCGTCGCCGCCGCAGTCGACCTGTACGGGCCGGGCGCGCGGAACGTCGTGATGAGCGCCTTCTGCGAGTTCCTTGAGCGGGCCCGGCTCTCCACCAAGACCCTCAACCGCGTGGTCGGCCAACTGCTGCCGCCACCCGAACCGAATCCCCAGCCCGTCAGCCCCCAGCCGGTCAAGCCCCCGGTCGCCCACCTCCCGGCTGTCAGGCCGCTGGAAGGACTGAGCCCCGCCTCGTCGTCCCCCTCGCACCAGCACCAGCGTTCGCGTCCGCGAGAAGGCTTCCTCTCCCGGTTCCGGCCGGCTCCGGAGCGCCGGAGCTCCGAGCCGCTCATTCCCCGGCCGGTTCTCTTCGTGCTCTTTCTCCTGCTCTTCGGCTTCATCGGGGCTGCCATCCCCTATTTGATCATGTATCGGTGAGGAAGCGTTGACCATACGACTGACCGCCGAGTGGGCGCTGTGGGGCAAGGAACCGAGGACGCGGGACGGGGAGAAGGTGCTCGCCTGCAGCGACGGGAAGGTGGGCGGCGGCGACTTCAGCAAGATCATCACCCGCTACGCGCCGGGCACCTCCACCGAGCTGCCCCAGGTGACGATGAGCTGGTTCGGCGGCAGGGACAGCGCGCACCTGGGGCTGGCCGTACAGGAGTGGTCCGACGAGCGGGACGGGCTCGGCAGGGACATCGCGATCACCCGGTACTTCTGCGTGCCCTACGAGCGGGCCGCCGAGGGGCCGGTGTCCTTCGAGGGGCTCTACCGGGCGTTCGCCGAACGCGCGCTGCCCGTCACGGGGCCGCTCCTGGTGGACGTGCCGACGCTGGACCCGCAGGTGACCGCGCGGGCCGCCGACGAGACCGTGGTGGGCGCGGCGGCGCTGCTGCTGACCGGGCAGCCGGTCTGCGTCGTGAACGGGGAGGACGTGCCGCTGCTCGACCGCCTGCTGTTCTTCGACGCGGTGACGGCGCTGCTGCCGTACGGCTTCAGGGCGAAGATGACCGCCTCGACCTGGACGGACAGCGCCTCGCGGCACCGGATCAGGCTGTCGTTCGCCAGGCACGCCCCCGCGGGGGCGCATCCGGTCTCCTGGGGGCGCGGGGCGGAGATCCCCAAGGATCAGGACGTCGCGCGTGTCTACCACAACGCGCTCCTGGGCGGCGACCGGCTCGTGGAGCTGACGGCGCGGTTCGCCCGGGACACCCGGCCGAGGTCCATGAGCGCGGAGAACCTCGCCACGGTCCTGCCGGTGCTCGGTGAACTCGGCCTCCTCTTCGAGTTGCCTGACATATCCGATATATCGGATTTTGAGGAGTGGTTGGCGACCGGGGGAGACGAGGTGCTGACCTCGTGCGCCGACGCCCTCGGGCAGGGGAGGCTCGACATGCTCCCGCAACACCTGGTCCAGCTCAACATCCTGGCGGCGCGGGCGCGTGAGGGAGGCGAACAGGAACGCCACCGGCAGATCATCGGCAGCCGCAGACTGCTGGTGCCGGACCCCACGCTGGACCAGACGATCCAGGAACGCCTCTACGACGCGCTGCTGAGCCTGGCCTACGGGCCCCGGCTCACCGTCGACGGCCTCGACCGGATCGTCCGTGACGCGGGACGCCGGATCCCACCGCCGCTGGTGGCCGCCCTGCGCCGGATGACGGCCGCCGAGCCGGCCGTCACGGTACGGCTCACCCGCTACCTCGGCGCGGCCGAACGCGCCGCGCTCCTCGCCTCGCTGTCGCCGGACGACCTGGCCGACGCGGCGGCCAGGGAACCCGTCGATCCGCCGGCCGCCAGGACCGCCTGCGACGAGCTGGTACGGCGGGGCACCGACGAGACCGGGCGGGCGGCCGTCCGCGCCGCGCTGCGGCGACGCGGGCAGCTCGTCGAGGTGGTCCAGCGACTCCACCCGGGCGACCAGGAAGGCCAGATCCGGCGGCACCGCGACCTGCTGACCGCCGCCTACGGCCAGGAACCCGGAGAGGAGGCACTGCGGGAGGTGCTCTCCGTCGGGCTTCCTCCGGCGCCGTTGCTCGCCGCGCTGGCCCTCACGTGCGCGTGGGACGTCCGCCCCCTCCTCATGAGGGAGGTGTTCCTGACGCTGCTCGGACAGGGGATCCCCCGTGAGCTCCTCGACGACGTCATGCGGGAACTCGGTGAGCCGGGACGGGACCCGTCCGAGCGGCGGAGGAACACCGCCCGCCGCTCGGGACGGTCCTGACGGGTCACGCCTCGGACAGCAGGGCCGTCCAGCGGGCGTGCAGCCGTTCGACCAGGTCGCGGTCGAACGGGGCCCGGTAGGTCACCTCGACCAGGCCCTCGTCGGCGACCGGGATGACGTCGAAGAACAGCCCGTACTTGGCGTGTCCCGCCTTCGGCGCCTCGATCTCGACGTCGAGGCCGGGCCACGACAGCTCGGGCACCGCCGGGTTGAGGTCGAAGACGACCTCGACCGGTGTCCCCTGGTCGCCGGGCGCGCCCAGCAGGGCGCCGAGCCGTCCCTGGAGCCCGGCGCGGTAGTCCTCGAAGGAACCGGCCGCGGTGCTGGGGACGGCCACCACGTCGAGGAAGTGCCCGGCGAAGGCGTGCTCCCGTTCGGTCGTCCTGCGGTCCACGTGGACGCCGACGGACAGCTCGGCCCTGCCGGTCACCTCGTGCAGCGCGTGGCCGAACGCGCAGAAGGCGAGCGTGAACGGCGTGCACCCCAGGCTCCTGGCGCGTTCGGCGACCGCCGCCCACAGCCCCTGGGGCAGGCGGGAGGTGTGCCGGGCCGCCGGGGCGAAGTCCTCCTCGGCGACCGGCGCCACGGCCCCGACCGGCCCCGCGTCCCCCGTGCGGGCGGGGACGGACGTGACGACCGGGGTCAGCGGAAGGCCCTTCTTCGCCTGGGCGTAGGCCTCGGTGAGGTCGGACAGCAGGAGCGCGGCGGACACCCCGTCCATGACGACGTGGTGCGCGCACAGCACGAGCGTGTGCAGGCCGGGACCGCGGTCGAGCAGCGCGGCGCGGAACAGCGGCCCCCGGTCCAGCGGGAACGGCCTGTCGGTCAGCTCCCGGATCACCTCCACCGCCGTGCCCTCAAGGAGGGGCACGTCGAGCGTGGCCTCAGGGTCACACCGCAGCAGCGTCCCGTCCCCGGAGAGTACGGCCCGCAGCGCCGGGTGACGGCGCCAGACCGCCCTGACCGCCGCGACCAGGGCGTCCCTGTCGAGGTCGCCGCGCAGGTGCAGCAGCACGGTCTCGTGGTAGGCGCTCCACTCGGGGCCGTGCTCGTTCTGGAGGCGTGCCAGCCGCCGCTGCTGCGGGGTCGCGGGCCATTCGAGGGGCTTCCTCGCGGGCAGGAAACCGGCGGAACGCAGCCGGTGCACCCCCCGCTGGACCGCCTCGACCAGCTCGTCGGCGTCCCGGTCGTCGTGGGCGGTCGACAGGAAGAACGTCCGGCCCTCCCAGACGTAGAGCCCGTCGGACAGCAGGCTCTGGTACAGCATCTCCAGCTGCAACGGCTGGTAGAAGTTGGACGCGCCCCGGTACTCGAACCGCCACAGCGAGCCGAACGAGGCGATGGTGTACGGCAGCTCCTCGGCCCGGATGATCTCGGAGAGCGCGTCGGTGATCCGCTTGGCCCGGCCGTTCAGATCCTCGTAGAGCGCCGGTCCCCGGCTCTCCAGATGGTCGAGTACGGCACGGGCCGCGCTGACCGCCAGCGGATGCTTCTGGAAGGTCCCGCCGAACAGGGTCGTCGCCGCCGTCGGCGCGCTGTCGTCGCCGTAGCCCCAGCTGCCGCCGTCCATGCCGTCCATCAGGTCGGCGCGGCCCGCGATGGCCGCGATCGGCAGGCCGCCACCGAGGATCTTGCCGTAGGTCGCCATGTCGGGCGTGATGCCGAAGTATCCGGCCGCGCCCCGGATGCCGATCCGGAACCCGGTGATCATCTCGTCGAAGATCAGCACGATGCCGTTCTCGGCGGTGAAACGCCGCAGCTCGGCCAGGAACTCCGCGGGCTGCACGGACGGGTTGCGGTTCTGCACGGGCTCGACGACGATCGCGGCCAGCTCACCGGCCACACTCCGCAGGTGGGCCAGCGATTCGGCCTCGCCGTACGGAAGCACGACCGCCTCGCCGATCGCGCCGGGGGACAGGCCGGGGGCGATCGGCATGGACTGGCCGGGCTCAAGGCCGCCCCGGGCCAGGACCGCGTCCACCAGCCCGTGGTAGGACTTCTCGAAGTAGGCGATCTTGTGACGGCCGGTGGCGAGCCTGGCCAGCCGGATCGCGCCCATCACGGCCTCGGAGCCGGTGTTGCAGAACGTCACCCGGTCGTGGCCGGTGATCCGGCAGAACTGCTCGGCCAGCTCGTAGCTCTGCCGTAGCTGGTAGCCGAGGGAGAAGGCCCGGTCGAGCTGACGTCGTACGGCCTCGGAGACGAACTCGGGGGTGTGGCCGAAGAGCTGGACGCCGAACCCCATGCAGTAGTCCGTGTAGGGGTTGCCCGACTCGTCCCAGATCCTGGCGCCCTGGACCCGGTCGGCCACGATGGGGACGAGCAGCTCCTTCACCTCGGGCCTGAAGTTCGCCCACGGGCGGCTCTCGGCCAGACGAGGCCGGTAGGCGCCCGCCAGCTTCTTCGACGCCGCGTCCCGCGCGTCCATCCGCGAGGCCAGCTCGTCCACGTAACGCTGCTGGTCGTCGGTGAGCCTGCCGGCGGGACGGGACGCGGGGGCCGTGACCGGCGGAGCGGCGGCGGGCCTCGCCACGGGAGGCTCGGGGGCCTGCGGAAGTTGCGGGGCGACGCCGTCGGCCACGGGGGCGGGGGCGGGGAGAACGGAAGGCGCGGGGGCCCCACCGGGGGCGAGCGCCCGCAACTGCTCCCGCATGAGGGCGAGCTGCTCGGCGACGACATGGGCGACGGTCGCGTCGACCGGCCCCGGCGTCGTGTTCTGCGCCAGGCCGTACACCAGGTTCTGGGCCGTGTTCTGCATCGTGTTCTGGGGCAGGTGCGAGACCGGGACCACCGTCTGGGTCGTCGCCGTGGTGACCGCGACTGTCGTGGTCACCGGCGCGGCCTGCGCCTCGACGGCGGAGGCCAGCGCCCGCACGGTCGGGTGCTCGTCGAACAGCATCGTCGGCTGGAAGGCGGTCCCGTACCGCTCGTTGATCTGCGAGACGACCTTCAGCAGAACCAGGCTGTCTGCGCCCAGGTCCAGGAACCTGGCGTGGTCGGAGAGCTCGGCGGGACTCAGCTTGAGGTGTCCGGCGAGCAGCGTCCTGATCGTGGTGACGACGTCGTCCCTCATGCCGCTTTCCTTCGAGTTCTCGGTGAGCGCCCAGTGACGGGTCCGCTGCCAGGGATAGGTGGGGAGGCCGGGCAGGAACGCGCCGCCGGGGGAGACGGCCGTCCAGTCCAGTTCGGCCCCCGCTAGATAGAGATCGACGAGCGTGGGGACGGTGCCGCCGTCGCGGTGCGCCTGCACGACACGGGCGGTGCCGCCGTTGCGCCGCGCGGTCCTGACGATCCCCGACGCGAGGGTCGGCTTCGGGCCGATCTCAAGGAAGGCGCCGAACCCCATCTCGACCAGCGCCTCGACCGCCTCCTGGAAGCGGACGGGCCCGGTGATGCCCTCCGCCCAGTAGTCGGCGTCGAGCCGCACGCCGTTCACGATCGCGCCCAGCGAGGTCGAGCAGAACAACGCGGTCCCACCGGGAGCCGTCGGCGCGACCCGCGCCCGCCGCATCGCCTCGGCGGCGGGCCGCATCAGCGGGCTGTGGAAGGCGTACTCGCCGGGCAGCGGCGTGCAGGTGAACCCGGCCTTCCTCAGCGCCTCGGTCGCGGTGGTCAGGGCGGGCCCGGGGCCGGAGACCACGAAGGCGCCGGGGCCGTTGTGGGCGGCGACCACGACCTCGTCCCCGAGGTACGGCGCCGCGTCGGCCACCGGACCGCCCACGGCGACCACGTGACCGCTCCCGTGGGCCAGCCGCATCGCGGCCCCGCGCGCGGCCGTCAGCCGGGCCGCCGACTCCAGGTCCAGCAGCCCCGCCGCGTAGGCCGCGGCCGTCTCTCCCGCGCTGTGCCCGACGACGGCCGCCGGGACGATCCCCAGGGAACGCCACAGCTCGTACAGCCCGGCCTGGAAGGTGAACAGCGTCGCCTGCGCCACGTCGGTGTACGGCGGCAGCGCCTCCTGCCCGGTGAGCAGCTCCCGCACGGAGACGTCCAGCTCGGCGCGGAAGACCGGCTCGCAACGCGCCACGACCTCGGCGAAGGGGGCCCGGTCCATCAGGTGACGGGCCATGCCCGGGTACTGGGCGCCCTGACCGGAGAAGACCAGCACCGGGTCCCGCCAGGGCGGCCCGTCGTCGGAGGTCCTCGGCAGGTCCCGCAGCTCGTCCAGGAGCCGCGCCCTGCCCTCGGCGCCGTCCGCCACGACCAGGGCGGCCCGGTGCCGGTGGTGTGCCCGCCGTACGGCCGCGCTGTGGCACAGGTCGGTGAGGGAGACCTCCTCGCGCGCCGCGACGAAGTCGGCGTAACGCCCGGCCAGGACCCGCAGGGCCTTCGCACTGCGCGCGGAGAGCGGCAGCACCAGCGGCCCGCCCCCGGCCTCGGTTCCGCCCCCGGCCTCGGTTCCGGCTTCGGGCTCGATTCCGGCCTCGGTTTCGGTTTCGGCCCTGGCTTCGAGTTCGGTCCCGCGGGCGGTGTCCGGTGGTTCGGGGGCGCGGGCCGTACGGGTGGGGGCGGCGGAGACGACGACGTGCGCGTTGGTGCCGCCGAAGCCGAACGAGCTGACCGCCCCGACCAGCGGTCCCTCGCCGGTCCAGGCGAGCGGTTCGGTGACCACCCGCATCCTGGTGCCCTCAAGCCTGAGCCTGGGGTTGGGCGGGGTCGAGTGCAGCGAGGCGGGCAGGTGGCCGTTGCGCAGGCACAGGACCAGCTTGACCAGCCCCGCGATCCCGGCCGCCGCCTCGGCGTGCCCGATGTTGGACTTCACCGAGCCGACGTGACACAGGCCCGCCTTCCGCCTGCCGTACGTGCGGGTCAGCGCGCCCATCTCGATCGGGTCACCCAGCGCGGTGCCCGAACCGTGCGCCTCGACGTAGGAGACCGCCTCGGCGGGCAGGTCCGCGTCGGCGAGCGCGGCCCGGATCACCGCCTCCTGGGCGGGACCGTTGGGCGCGGTCAGGCCGTTGCTCCGGCCGTCCTGGTTGACCGCGGAACCCCGGATGACGGCCAGGATCTCGTCACCGTCGCGCACGGCCGCGTCGAGCGGCTTGAGCAGCAGCAGGGCACAGCCGTCGGAACGCACGAAACCGTCGCCGTCAGCGCCGAAGGAACGGCACCGTCCGTCCGAGGCCATCATCCCGAACCTGGACAGCGACACCCAGTTCTCCGGCGCCAGCACGAGATTGACCGCCCCGGCCAGCGCCACCGGGCAGGAACCGCGCCGCAGGCTCTGCACCGCCATGTCCACCGCCACCAGCCCCGAGGAACAGGCGGTGTCGACCGCGACACTCGGCCCGTGCATGTCCCAGGCGTAGGAGATGCGGTTGGCCGCGATGGACAGGGCCTGACCGGTGCTGAAGTACGGCCCGATGGCCGACAGGTCACCGCCCAGGGCACGGCCGTACTCGCTGCCGCTGATGCCGACGAAGACCCCGCAGTCACGGACCAGGTCGTGGGTCGGCGGCAGCCCGGCACGTTCCATCGCCTCGTAGGCGACCTCAAGCAACAACCGTTGCTGGGGGTCCATCTGCTCGGCCTCGGCGGGGGAGAGACCGAAGAAGGCGGCGTCGAACTCCTCGATCCCGTCGACGCAGCCCGCCCACCGGCTGCTGATCTTCCCGGCCTCCGCCGGGTCCGCCGAGTACAGCCTCTCGACGGACCACCGGCTGTGCGGCACCTCCCCGACGGCGTCCACCCCGTCGACCAGGAGCCGCCACAGCTCCTCGGGCGAGGTGACACCGCCGGGGAAGCGGCAGGCCATCGCGACGACGGCGATCTCCTTCACTCTGATTCCAGTGCTTTGGCCAGGTCGGAGATGGTCGGGTAGTCGAAGACCATCGACGAGGGGACCGGCGTGCCGAGCAGACGCTCCAGCTCCCCGGCCAGCTCGTGGGCACCCTTGGAGTCGAGACCGTAGTCGGCGAAGGGAACGTGGTCGTCGAGCTGGGTGACCGGGACGCCGACCACCCTGCCCAGCAGGAACCTGAGCATCGGCTTGGCCGCGGCGGCGCTGACCCGCGCCGAGACCACGGTCCGCTCCGCGCGGTGACGAACCCGCAGCTCACCGGCGGCGAGCCTGCGACCGCACTCGTTCCTGCGGACCTTGCCACTCGACGTCTTCGGCACGCTGCCCGGCTGGACCAGGGCGATCACGTCGAGCTTGAGCTGGAACGTCTCGGAGATCGCCCGCTGGATCGTGGTCGCCGTCGCCGCGAGCGCCTCCTCGGACTGGTTGCCGCGAACCTCGCAGACCATGCCGACCGAGTCACCGTCCTGGAAGGCCGCCAGGCAGCCGGGACGGATCTGCGGATCGGCCCGCTCGGCCACCTGCTCCAGGTCCACCGGGTGGTAGTTCTGGCCCCGGACGATGATGACGTCCTTGAGCCTGCCGGTGACGTACAGCTCACCCTCGTGGAAGAAGCCCAGGTCACCGGTGTAAAGCTCGGTCATCTTGGCCGGGTCCCCGTGGAAGCCCCGCGCCACGCCCCACCCGGTCACCCGGATCTCGCCGACGGCGTCCTCCGGCAGCTGCTCGCGGGTCGTCGGGGAGACGATCGAGACGTTGATGCCGGGGATCGGGCGTCCGCAGGACAGGAGCGTCCGCCCGGTCGGCGACAGTTTGACGACGCTCTCGGCGAGCGCGTCCCGGTCGGCGACGACCCGGCCCGGCATCTCGTGCAACGGGGGAGTCGTCACCGCGAGCGTGCACTCGGCCAGGCCGTACGAGGGGCGCATCGCGGCGGGGTCGAAGCCGTACGGGGCGAAGGCCTCGGCGAAACGGTCGACGGTCTCGGCCCGCACCGGCTCGGCGCCGTTGATCGCCACCCGCCAGGTGTCCAGCCGCAACCCGGCCCGCCTGGCCTCGGGAATCCTGCGCAGGCACAGGTCGTAGGCGAAGTCGGGGGCGGCGGCGTGGGTGCCTCCGAAGTCGGAGATCGCCCGCAGCCAGCGCTCCGGGTCACGCACGAAGGCCTGCGGCGACAGCGTCACGATGCGGGCACCCCGCAGCAGTGGGACCAGGGTGCCCAGCACGAGGCCGAGGTCGTGGAAGACCGGCACCCAGGTCACCAGCACCGACTCGGAGTCGAGGCCGAGCGCGGCACCGAAGTAGTCGACCTCGTCGAGCACGTTGCCGTGCGTGATCTCGATGCCGCGCGGCGAACCGGTCGAGCCCGAGGTGTACTGCAGGTAGGCGACGTCGTCCCGCCGGGCCGTACGCTCACGCGCGGGTCCCGGCTCGCCCGGTGCGGCGTGACTGAGCCACGTCACCTCCGACAGGCGCGGGCTCAGCGCGACCACGTCGGCCACGGCCACCTGACGGGCGGCCGCCGCCGCGGTGATCCCGGCGTCCTCGACGATCCTGGTGAGGCGTTCGGCGGCCCGGTGGTAGGGGATCTGCGGTTCGGGCGCGGGGACGGGAACCGCCCCGGCCATCAGACAGCCGAAGAACTCCACGACGAAGTCGACGCCCGCGTTGTGCAGCAGCATGACGTGCTGCCCGGGGGCGACGACCGCGCTCAACCTGGTGGCGAACTCGGTGGCTCTGGCGTGGAGCTCGCCGAAGGTCACCTCCAGCTGCCTGGGCGTGTGCCCGGCCTCGAAGTCAAGATGGGTGACGGCCAGCCGGTCCGGCCGTAAGCGCGCCTGGTGCGCGAGGGCGTCCTCGATGAGCTGCACGGGCTCAGATCCGTTCACGCAGGCTGCGCGGGCGCATGTCGGTCCACACCTTCTCGATGTGGGCCAGGCACTCGTCCTCGGACCCCCGATGGCCGGCGTCGGCCCACCCCGGGGGGAGCGTCCGTTCCGCGGGCCATATCGAGTATTGGTCTTCGTCGTTGACCACGACGACGTGGGTCATTGGAGCTCCTCGCGGTAGTTGGAGTACGGCTGGGAGGTCATGGCGTGCACGGCCCGCAGGAAGGAGTCCGCGTAGTCCGCGGCGACCGTGTGCGGCAGTTTCGAGGCCGGATAGTCGGCGATGAGCAGGGCCCGGTCCGTGGACGGGTCCTGCACGAACCCGATGCTGAGCGTGAAGTGGTTGGGTTCGTACCGCATCGTCGGCGCGCACCCGATGCGTTCGTCGTCGATCCGGACCCCGGCGAGCGCGTGGAACCGGTTGAATCCGAAGTTGGCGTCCAGATTCCAGTCGCGCATGTGACGGGCGAGCGTCGCGAACGGCACCCGCCGGTGAGGCATGATCGCTGTCTCCTCCCGGTGCACCCGCCGTACCAGGTCGATCCAGGTCCCGCCGTCGAGACTGACGGAGAAGGGGACCGTGTTGAGGAACAGGCCGAGCGCCTCGGTGCCCGCCTCCTCCTCGACCCTGCCGTTGACGCCGAGGCCGGTGACGACCTCCGTGCGGCCCGACACCCGGCCGAGGGCGACCAGGTGGGCGGTCAGGGCGACGCTCTTCCTGCTGGTGCCCGCCGTCACGGCCAGCTGGGACATCGCCCGGAACAGCTCGCCGTTCACCTCGCGGTCGATGCTGTGCGCCACGGTCGCCGTCTGACCGAGACCGGTGAACAGGGTGCCGTCCACCCCCGACAGGCGTTCCTTCCAGAACGCGACCGACTCCGCCGAACCCGCCGCGGCCCGTTCCAGGGCGATGAACCTGCTGAAACGCGACTTCGGCGGTGCCGCGGGCGGCGTCTCGGGGTGGTCGCGCAGCAGGGTGTGCCGCTTGAGGATCTCGGCGACCAGTGAGGTGAAGCTCCAGCCGTCCAGGATCGCGTGGTGCTCGGTGAGTGTGAGCTGGAAGGCCGTCGGGGACAGCCGCTGGGCCGTCACCCGGAACAGCGGGGCCGTACGCAGGTCGAACGGGGTCGCCCACTCCCGTTCGACGAGCGCGGTGATCGCCGCCTGCTGGTCGGCCCCCTGGAGGTCCTCGACGACCAGCGGCGACGGCGCGGCACGGTGGACGAGCTGCATGGGCTCGCTGAAGGAGGCCAGGTCGAGGGAGGTGCGCAGCACCGGGTGCCGCGCCACGGCCTCGGTCAGGACCCTGGCGAGCGCCTCCTCGTCCAGCGGCGTCGCCACCCGGTAGCTGTTGACGTTGTGGTACGGCCGCCGCTCGGGTTCGAGCTCCATGTGGTAGACCATCGCCAGCTGCATGGAGGTCATCGGGTAGGCGTCCACGACGTCGTCGAGCGCCTCGACCCGCCGCCGGTCGGCCTCGCCGAGCAGCGAGAACGGCTCGGGAGGCGGCCCGTCCTCGGCCGGCGTCATCAGGGCCGCCGCCTCGTGGACCGTGGGGTGGGCGAACAGCACGTCGAGCGGCAGCGCGTAGCCCGACCGCCTGAGCCGTCCGGCGACCTGCACGCTGCGCACCGAGTCGCCGCCCAGCTCGAAGAAGTTGTCGTCCCTGCCGACCCGGTCCAGCTTCAGCACCTCGGCCAGGGCGTCGGCCAACGCCTGCTCCGCGGGGCCGTTCGGCGGGTCGTAGGGCCGCTCCCCGCGTCCCGGGTCGGGCAGCGCCCGCTGGTCCACCTTGCCGTTCGGGGTCAGTGGAATGCCCTCAAGCGGCACGACCGCCGACGGCACCATGTAGTCCGGCAGCCTGGCCGCCAGATAGGCGCGCAGCTCGGACGCCCCCGGCCACCCGTCGCGGGGCACGACGTAGGCCAGCAGCCGCCCCTCCCTGACCACGACCACGCAGGAACGCACCGCGTCGTGCCCGTCGAGGACCCGCTGGATCTCACCCGGTTCGATGCGGAAACCACGGATCTTGACCTGGTCGTCGATCCTGCCGAGATACTCCAGGTCCCCGCCGGGCAGCCTGCGGACCAGGTCACCGCTGCGGTAACGCCGCGCCCCCGGCCTCGCCGGGTCGGGCACGAAACGTGAGGCGGTCAGCCCGGGACGGCCCACGTAGACACCGGTCACCCCGTACCCGCCGACGTACAACTCCCCAGGCACCCCGTCCGGTACGGCCCGGCCGTGCCGGTCGACGATCTCGGCCGACAGGTGGGGCAGGGGCCGCCCGATCACGCTGCGGTCGAAGGGCGTCTCCGGGGTGATGTCGTAGGCCGTGACGTGGACCGTCGTCTCGGTGATGCCGTACATGTTGCACAACCGGGCGTTCGGCCCCGCCCCGGTGGCGAACCACCGGCGCACGTGGTGCGGCTGCAGCGCCTCACCGCCGAAGACGATCAGCCTGAGGTCGTCGAGGACCCTCGGCGCCTCCTCGAAGAGGCCGACGAGCTGGCCGAACGCGGAGGGCGTCTGGCTGAGGCAGGTGACCCGCTCCCGCTGCAGGAGGCCGGCGAAGTCCTCCGGTGACCTGGCGACCTCCTTCGGCACGACCACCAGGCGCCCGCCGTACAGCAGGGCACCCCACATCTCCCACACGGAGAAGTCGAAGGTGTAGGAGTGGAACAGCGTCCAGACGTCCCCCGGGCCGGGGGTGAAACGCTCCTCGGTCGCGTCGAACAGCTCCGCCACGTTCGCGTGGGTGACGGCCACCCCCTTCGGACGGCCGGTCGAGCCCGAGGTGTAGATGATGTACGCGGTCGTCCCGACGGGGACGGCCAGGCCGAGGTTGTCCGACGGGTGGTCGGCGATGGCCTCCGCCTCCTCGTCGAGCCCGACGGTGACGCCCTCCCCCGCCCGGTCGGCGACGACCACCTTGGCGCCCGCGTCCTCAAGCAGGAACGCCACCCGTTCCGCCGGGGTCTCCGGGGCGATCGGCAGGTAGGCGGCGCCCGCCTTCAGCACCGCGAGCACGGCCTCGACCTGGCGGGGAGTGCGTTCGAGCAGCAGGGCGACCCGGTCGCCCGGCCGTACGCCACGGGCCCGCAGGTGACGGGCCAGCCGGTTGGCCCTGGCGTTGAGCTCCTCGTAGGTGACGTCGGTCGCGATCCGCTCCCGGTGCAGGGCGGTGACCGCCTCGAAACGCTCGTGCAGGCAGGCCCGGGGCTCACGGCTCACCGGTACGGCGACGCCGTGCCCGGCACCGGAGGTCAGGGGCAGCTCGGAGACCGAGGTCCCCGGCGCCTCGACGGCGGCGCTCAACAGGGTCAGCCAGTGCCCGGCCAGCCGTTCGACCGTGGCGGCGTCGAACAGGCCCGTGGCGTACTCGACCTCGCCCCGCATGCGGCGCCCGTCGTCGAAGACGGACAGCAGCAGGTCGAACTTGGCGGTGCCGGTGGTCATGACACGCGGGGTTCCGCTCACCTCGCCGAGCCGCATCGGCCCGGTGTCCTGCGCGCCGTGCGCGCCGAAGGCGACGTTCATCAGCGGCCGGTCGACGACCATGTCGAGCGGCGCCCGGTGGTGGTCGAGGTCCTCCATGACGTCGCGGCCGACCGCGGCCAGCAGCTCGTGGAAGCTCTCCCCGCCGTCGATCCTGGTGCGCAGCGGCAGCACGGTGACGAAGTAGCCGATCAGGTCCTCGATCTCGATCCGGTCCCTGCCCGCGACCGGGGAGCCGATGACCAGGTCGTCCTGACCGGTGTAGCGGTGCAGCAACACCGCGAACGCGGTGAACAGCACGACGAACGGGGTGACCTCCTCGTCCATGGCCAGCACGCGCACCCGTTCGGTCACCTCGGGCGGCAGGTCGAACAGGTGGGTCGCCCCCTCCGTCAACCGCACCGGGGGACGGGGCCGGTCGGTGTGCAGCGTCACCCGTTCCGGCGCGCCCGCCAGGCGCCGCTGCCAGTAGTCGAGGTCCTCACGCGGGTCCTGCTCCCGCTGCCACGCCGCGTAGTCGGCGTACTGGATCGGCGGCGCGGGCAGCCGGGGCATACGGCCCTCGGCCCGCGCGGTGTACAGCACGGCCAGTTCGTGTTCGAAGACCGGCAGCGAGAGCCCGTCACAGGCGATGTGGTGGAAGACGACCACCAGGACGCACCCGTCCTCGGCCCAGCGCAGCAGCCGCGCCCGGACCGGCAGGTCACGCTCCAGGTCGAACGGCCTGCGCGCCTCGTCGAGGACCAGGTCGTCGACGGCCTCCGGCGCGCACTCGGTCACCGTCAGCGCGAACGCCGTCTCCTGCCTGACCACCTGGTACGGCTCCGACACCGAGGCGAGGAACGCGCTGCGCAGGATGTCGTGCCGCCCGACGATCGTCCCGAGGCACTCCGCGAGCAGGTCGGCGTCGACCGGCCCTTCGAGCCGCAGCACCCAGGGGATGTTGTGCAACGCGGTGCCCGGGGTCAGCCGGTCGAGCAGCCACAGGGCACGCTGGCCGTACGTGAGCGGGGCCGTCTCCAGGTTCCCCGGCCTGAGCGGCTGCCAGCCGTGTTCGACGGTCGTCATGTCAGTCCTCCCCGTCCGTGAGGCCGGCCACGGCCGCCGCCCACTCGTGGTCACTCATCTCCGGCAGCGCGGCGACGGCCTCCGCCCGGCGCAGTACGGCCTCCGGCGAGGACGCCTTCTCCAGCAGCACCGCGGCCTGTTCCGCGACGGTCCTGGCGGTGAAGAACACCCGGGGCGGCAGGTCGATCCGCAGTGCCACCGCGACCCGCGCCTTCACCTTGGCGATCGCGAACGAGTGCGCCCCCAGCTCGAACACGTCGTCCTCGGCGCCCACGGACGCCAGGCCGAGCACCCGGCCCCAGATGCCGGCGAGGGTACGGCGCACCGGGTCGGCCTCGCCGGCGGGCTCCGCTGCGGACTTCTCCGCGGCTGCCCGGTCGTTCGGTAGGGGGGTGAGGGTGTGGGGTGGGGGCAGGGCGTTGCGGTCGGTCTTGCCGTTGTGGGTGGTGGGCAGGTGGGTCAGGGGCAGGTAGGTG
>NZ_JBEPEI010000010.1:0-287384 GCF_040300765.1 Streptosporangium sp. NPDC000239
CCGGCCGGAATTCCGGGGCGTTTCGTTTCGTTCATTTCGTTGTGTCTTTATTCTTTCAGACCCGCTTTTTCGTGTCAAACCGATCCGACCGGATCGCATTTTCTTCGATAAAGCCTGTCCGAGGAATTTCAGACCGCCCCGTCTCCGGAGCAACCCTTCCAATTTACTCTGACATCCGGAACGTGTCGAACCGAAGCGACCGGGACACACGTGTCTCGGTCGAGAGTGAGTCAGAAGGGGTTCCCGGGGTCTCACCGACATCGTCGGCGCCCTCGGGCCTGGTGACTCTATGTCCCCCGAGGGACGTCGTCAAATCAGGGCCGGTCACGCAGCCGGGACGACGCTGAACTCCGATAATCTGCCCATCGTCAGGAGGTGGCAGATGGCTGAAGCGGGCGCCTTTTCAGTACCCGGCTACGACATATCCGGCGTACTCGGCCAAGGCGGTTTCGGGATCGTCTACCGGGCCCGGCAGCTGGCGGTCGACCGGGAGGTCGCGCTCAAGGTCGACAACCGCGTTCTGCTCTCCGAGCGTGACCGGCGGCGCTTCATGCGGGAGGTCACCTCGGCGGGAGCCCTGTCGGGGCATCCGCACGTGGCCCATGTCTATGACGCCGGAGTGCTCGCCGACGGCAGGCCGTACATGGTGCTGGAGCTGTGTCCTGGAGGGTCGCTGCTCGACCGGTTGCGTGCGGAGGGGCCGCTGGCTCCCGCCGAGGTCGCCGACATCGGCGTCCGGATCGCCGACGCGCTGGCCGCCGCCCACTCCGCGGGGGTGCTGCACCGGGACATCAAGCCGGCCAACATCCTGATCAACCGGTACGGCAACGTGGTGCTGTCCGACTTCGGGCTGGCGACCATGCCCTCCGCGGGGGGCGAGGCCTCGGTGACCAGAGAGTCGCTCACCCCCGCCTACGCGCCGCCCGAGGCGTTCGACCTGACGGAGCCCTCCGCGGCGGGAGACGTCTACTCCCTCTCCGCCACTCTCTACGCGTTGCTGTCCGGGCGTCCTCCCCGGTTTCCGGAGAGCGGGGTGGCCAACATCGCGGTCATCATGGCCCTGCACCGGCTGCCGATCCCGGAGATCCCCGGTGTGCCGCCGGAGCTGACCGCCGTGCTCCGTCAGGCCATGGACAGCGATCCCGCGCGACGCACCCCCTCGGTCGCGGCCCTGCGGGACGCCCTCACCGATCTGCACCTGGAACGGGGGGCCCGGGACGGCAGGCCGATGCCGCCGCGTCCTTCTCCCGTTCCACCGCCGTCCGTCCCGGTACCGCCTCCGTACGCCTCCGGGCCCCGCCCCACTCCTCAGACCGGGGGGCACGCGTCGTACGGCGTGCCGGGGGCGCGGCCGGGGCCGGGGAGAGAGGTGATGCGCGCGCACCTGACCTCACCCGGTCTTCAGGAGCTCGGCGTGACCCAGTCACCGGCCAAGGACGCGGCGGCGCCCACCGCCGGCGCCTCGAACACCCGGGTGTTCGTCGCGGTCGCGGCCGCCTTCGTGATCCTGCTGCTGGCCGGGGTCGGGCTGATGATCATGGAGAACTTCGGTCAGGGCGCCTCCGTCGGCGGCCTCGCGGACACCTCCGAGGCCGGGGGCCCCGGTACGGGGGCTCAGGGGACGAACGCCGAGGTCGCCACGTTCACCCTGGACTGTCCCGCGGCGGCCGTGCCCGGTGGCCGTGCCTCGTGCGTGCAGAAGGCCGAGTGCTGGGGCGGACTCGTCGTGATCGCGGGGGACGCGTCGGCGCGGCCCGTCAGGTGCGAGGAGCCGCACGCGTGGGAGACGTTCGCGATCGCCACGCTGCCGGGCGGCCTCACCTACGACGCGGGGGCCGCCGAGCGCGATCCGATGGTGCGCAAGGTGTGCGCGTCGTCGGTCATGCTCAGCTCCCGGCGCGGCGCCGCCGTCAAGATCATTCCCTCGGACTGGCAGATCGCGGTGTTGCCGCCCTCGAAGGAGCGGTTCGCCTCGGGGGTGCGGACCTACCGCTGTCTCGGGAGCGTTGTCGGCGGCGACCGGGCGGGGTCGTCCTTCCGGCCCTGAGACCCGGCCCTGAGACCCGGCCCTGAGCCGGCTCCGGGCGTCGGCGCGGCTCGGCGCGCGCTGTGGGGAGCGATCGGTGCAGACTGGGCATCCTTGAACGTAATAGGGGGTGTCACAACATGACTCAGGCGCAGATAGGTGTGACCGGCCTGGCGGTGATGGGGGCGAATCTGGCCCGCAACCTCGCCAGGCACGGGCATGTGGTCGCGGTGCACAACAGGTCTCTGTCACGGACCACGAAGCTGGTCGAGGAGCACGGGGACGAGGGAACCTTCGTCGCCTGTGAGACTCCGGAGGAGTTCGTCGCGGCGCTCGAACGTCCCCGCCGTGTCCTCATCATGGTCAAGGCCGGGGCTCCGACGGACGCGGTGATCGAGGAGTTCGCCCCGTTGCTCGAACCGGGTGACATGCTCGTCGACGGCGGCAACGCGCACTTCCTCGACACCCGCAGGCGTGAGGCGGCGCTTCGGGAACGGGGCATCCACTTCGTCGGCGCCGGGGTCTCGGGCGGTGAGGAGGGCGCGCTGCTCGGGCCGAGCATCATGCCCGGCGGTTCGAAGGAGTCGTACGCGGCGCTCGGGCCGTTGTTCGAGGACATCGCGGCGAAGGTGGACGGGGTGCCGTGCTGTACGCACATCGGTCCCGACGGGGCCGGTCACTTCGTCAAGATGGTGCACAACGGCATCGAGTACGCCGACATGCAGCTCATCGCCGAGGCCTACGACCTGCTCAGGCAGGGGGCCGGGCTGGAGCCCTCGCGGCTCGCCGACGTCTTCGACGAGTGGAACCGGGGTGAGCTGTCCTCCTACCTGATCGAGATCACCGCCGAGGTGCTCAGGCAGGTGGACGCCTCGACCGGCGGGCCGCTGGTCGACGTGATCGCCGACCGGGCCGAGCAGAAGGGCACCGGGCGCTGGACGGTGCAGATCGCGCTCGACCTGGGTGTGCCGGTGAGCGGTATCGCCGAGGCCGTCTTCGCCCGTTCGGTCTCCGGTCACGCCGACCTGCGGGAGGCCGCCCGCGGGCTCCCCGGCCCCACGCCCGTGCCCGATCGGACGCTCGGTGACGACTTCGTCGAGGACGTACGGCGGGCGCTGTACGCGTCGAAGATCATCGCCTACGCGCAGGGGTTCGACCAGATCAGGGCGGGGAGCGCCGAGTACGGCTGGGACGTCGATCCGGGCGCGCTGGCCACGATCTGGCGGGGTGGCTGCATCATCAGGGCGGTCTTCCTGGACCGGATCCGCGAGGCCTACGAGGAGAGCACGCCGCCGGTGACGCTGCTGACCGCGCCGATCTTCGTCGAGGCGCTCAGCCTGGCGCAGGACTCGTGGCGGCGGGTGGTGGCGAAGGCGGCCGAGCTGGGCATTCCGGTGCCCGGTTTCTCCACGGCGCTCGCCTACTACGACTCGCTGCGCGCCGAGCGGCTGCCCGCCGCCCTGATCCAGGGGCAGCGCGACTTCTTCGGCGCGCACACCTACCAGCGGACGGACCGGGAGGGCGCCTTCCACACCCTGTGGTCCGGTGACCGCTCCGAGGTGGGCGCCTGAGCTCGGCCTCCGGTGTCGCGGGGTGTCGTCCCTTCGGGGGCGGCACCCCGTTCCTGTGCGCGGCCGTTCCGGTCAGCCCGGCTGGGGCAGCAGGCCGAACGCGTGGTCGGCGGCGGCGACCGCCGACGGGTAGACCTCGTCGGCGGTCTCCCCCCGGGTGAGCCTGGCCCAGTTCTCCCTGGCCAGCACCCGCTGTACGGCCAGCGTCTGCGCGGCCACGAGTCGGGCGGTGAGCTCGTCCGTGACCTCCCTGAGCGCTTCGGCCAGGGCCTCCTCGTCCTTGGTCGTGTGGTGCACGAGTCTGGCGGCCAGGCCGGGGGTCGAGAAGATCATCCGGTGGTAGGCGAGCACCGTCGGGTGGTCGTTGAGCCCTGTCACGGGGTCGCGCCTGCGGAGTCCTTCGAGGAAGTGACGGTGGAGGGCGGCCAGGGGGCTCTCGTCCCGGCCGCGGTGCCGTACGACTCGTGCCGACTCCTCGTGGTGGTCGGAGATGCGGTGGAGGACGAGGTCCTCCTTCGAGGCGAAGTACTTGAACAGCGTCGGTTTGGAGACCCCCGCGGCGGCGGCGACCTCGGCGACGGACACCTCGTCGAAGCCCCGGTCGAGGAACAGGGTGATGGCCGCCGTGGAGATCGCGTCGTGGACCTGCTGTTTCTTGAGCTGCCGGAGTCCTGTCACCCGTCCAACCTAACAGGTGGTTAACCGGGTTAATATATTGACTCGGTTAAGCTTTGAGAGGTGATGCTGGTGACCGGCACCGGACTCGACAAGGAGCGGTCCTACCTGGAGGAATGCAGGGCGGCGCTGCGAGGGATGCTCGACGGCGCACGGTTCAACGTCGTCGTCGGCGAGCATGTGGCGGGTGACCGCTACAGTGCCGAACGGCTGGGGCGCCATCTCAAGAGCCTCGCCAAGGAGCTGGCCGAGGAGCCCGAGGGGCCCGTGTTCTTCGGCCGTCTCGACTTCGGCGCGGGGGCGGACGCGGGCGACCACCGGGGGCGGCGTTACTACATCGGGCGGCGGCACATCTCCGGCGGGACCGGCCGTCAGCCGCTGGTGCTCGACTGGCGGGCACCCGTCTCGACGGTGTTCTACCAGGCCGACGTCCGCGACTCCCGCGGTGTCACGACGCGCCGCCGGTTCGGATGGTCGGGGTGGCCTCCCGTCCTGACCGGCTTCGAGGACGAACGGCTCGGCGAGGGCGGCGCGCCGGGTACGGCGAGCCGGATCCTGGCCGAGGAGATCGAACGGCCCCGTGTCGGCCCGATGCGTGACATCGTCGCCACCATCCAGCCCGAGCAGGACGAGCTGGTGCGGACCGGGCTTGAGACGTCGATCTGCGTCCAGGGCGCGCCCGGCACGGGGAAGACCGCGGTCGGCCTGCACCGCGCCGCCTACCTGCTCTACACCTACCGGCGCAGGCTCGCCGGCAGCGGTGTGCTGATCCTCGGTCCCAACCAGGCCTTCCTCGGCTACATCTCGGCCGTGCTGCCCGCCCTCGGCGAGATGGACGTCGAGCAGACGACCCTGGGGCGGCTGCTGGCGCCGGAGCCGTCCAAGGGGCCGCCGAAGGGTTCCGACGACGAGGCCGCGGCGGTGGTCAAACACGACGCACGGATGGCCGAGGTGCTGCGCAGGGCGTTGTACGGGCGGGTCAGACGGCCCGACGGCCCGTTGACCGTGCCCGACGGGGCCTACCGCTGGCGGGTCTCCGAGGAGGAGCTGCGGCGCGTCGTCGACGACGTCCTGCGGGAGGCGCCGCCGTACGGGGTCGGGCGTGAGCGGGTGCTCTCACGGCTGGTCTCCCTCCTGCGGGCGCGGGCCGAGGCTCGGGGACAGACGACCGGCACGGCGTGGACGAGGAGGACCGGCAGGGCCGTCAGGGAGTTCCTGGACACGGTGTGGCCCGTGGCGCGGCCCCGGGAGGTCGTGGCGGAGCTGCTCACCGATCCGAACGTGCTGGCCGGGGCTGCCGGGGGGATCCTCACCCCCGCCGAGCAGTCGGCGATCCTGTGGTCACGTCCGCCGCGCTCGTTCAAGAGCGCCAGGTGGTCGGAGGCCGACGCCGTGCTCCTCGACGAGGTGGCGGGCCTGATCGAGCGTCCCAGGGGATACGGTCACGTCATCGTGGACGAGGCCCAGGACCTGTCACCGATGCAGTGCCGGGCCGTCGCGCGCAGGAGCGAGCACGGTTCGATCACCGTGCTGGGCGACCTGGCGCAGGGCACCACGCCCTGGGCGGCGCGGAGCTGGCCGGAGCAGCTCGCCGCGCTGGGCAAGCCGGGAGCGGCACCGGTCACCCTGACGACCGGGTTCCGGGTTCCCGGGGCGGTCGTCAGGCTGGCCAACCGCCTGCTCGACGAGCTGGCGGTCGATGTGCCGAGGACGCGTTCGTTCCGCGGTGACGGGTTGCTGCGGTTCCACCGGACGTCCGATCTTCCCGGTACGGCGGCGCGGGTGGTGCGCGAGGCGCTGGGGCACGAGGGCTCGATCGCGCTCGTGGCCGCGGACGACGCGCTCGACGGCCTGGCCGAGGCGGTCCGGGCCGAGGGTGTCGAGATCGCCGCCCTCGGCGAGGGGTCCGACGGCGTCCGGGTCACCGCCGTGCCCGCCACACTCGCCAAGGGACTGGAGTACGACCACGTGGTCGTGGCCGAGCCCGCGGCCGTCGTCGAGGCGGAGCCCAGGGGGGCGAACCGGCTCTACGTCGTACTGACCCGTGCCGTCTCGCGGCTGGAGGTGGTGCACACCCGCCCGCTGCCCGCCGGAATCACCCCAGCCATTTAGCTATAAATATCCCTTTTATCCACATATATCCACTCAATGAAACGCCACGAAATGCTGGAAATCGCTGGAATACACGGGAGGCTGGTGGAACTCCTGTTACGCTCCGTGCCGTGAGTGAATCACTGGACGCGCTGGAGCTGCGGATAACCGAGCTCCGCGCCCAGGTACGGCGCGCGGTCAAGGCGCGGGACAACACGCTGGCGCGGTCCCTGCGGGGAGACCTGCGCCGGGCCGAACAGGCCTGGGACCGCGCGGTCGGCACAGATGAGTCCACCGGGGAGTCCACCGGGGAGACCGAGCCGCCGCTGCTGCCGGTCAGGGAACAGGTCCACCAGGCGCTGGCGCTGCTGGGGGTGCCCTCCGCGGCCAGGATGATCGTCGCGGTGAACGAGGCGTTCTTCTCCGGCGCGCTGCGCGGCGCCCAGCTCACCAGCCTGCGCAGGGACGAGGAACGTTCCTTCCGCGGGGACCCCTACGCCCGCCCCTACTACCTGTGCGCCGCGCTCACCGACCGCCTCTCCCCCGCCAGGGGGCTGCTCGCCGACAGCACCTGGGAGCCGGAGCGGAGGGTGCTCGGGCCGCTGAGCCCACGTGTCGACTTCCTCGTCTCGGCCATGCGCGTCGCCGACAGGATCATCCGCATGACCGATCCGCCGCAGGGCGCCCGACGGTTGCTGCGGCGGATGGCGCAGAACGTCCCGGGAGCCGTCGAGGGTCTCGCCCCCGCGGACCCGGAGCTCACGATCCGCGCGGCACGCGCCGAACTCGACGTGCACCACGCCGGAGACGCGGCGCAGCGAGCCGAGGTCGCGGCGCGGGCGGGCAGGCAGCTTTCCGACATCGAGCGGCTGTTCGGCGCCGCCGCCCTGAGCACCCTGAGGGGAGCGAGTTGAACGGCAGGCTGGACAGGCTGCGCGGCCCCGTGCCGTCACACCCGCACGACGCCCGCGCCATCGCGGCGCTGGCCGCCAACCCCGGCTGCGCACGCCGTGCGCTGCTGGACGCCGCGGGAGTCGACAAGGACCGTACGGCAAGGCACATGGGCTTTCCCGCGCCCTTCGGCCAGTCCCAGTTCGCGATCACCCGTGGGAACTCCTTCGAGATCGTGGTGAAGGAGAACGGCTGCGCCGAGTTGCTCCGGCTGCTGCGCGAACTGCTCGGACTGCCCGTCGCGGAGGTCGGCTACCAGGACGTGGAGAGCGTCGGCGCCCATCTGCGCCACTCCCACACCAGGGCCCTGGTCGACAGAGCCGCACGGCAGGAGGAGGCCGCTGTCTTCTACGACCACCCGCTGCTCAGCCTGGAGATCGCCGGGCACGTCTGTTACCTGGAGCCGGACGTGGTCGCCTTCCAGCTCGGCGGGCGCTTCCACATCGTGGAGATCAAGTCGTTCAGCGTGATCGACGGGCAGGCCGAGCCGCGGAAGGTCGCCGCCGCGGCCAGGCAGGCCGCGGTCTACGTGCTGGCGCTGCGCGCGCTGCTGGCCGACCTGGGACACGACCCGGAACGGGTCTCCCACGAGGTGGTCCTGGTCTGCCCGGAGAACTTCGCGAACCGGCCCGTGGCGTGCCTGGTCGACGTACGCAGGCAGCTGGCGGTGCTCAAGCGGCAGCTCACCCGGCTGACCCGGGTCGAGACCCTGCTCGACGAGCTTCCCGAGGAGCTCACCTTCGACCTGGCCCCCGGTCAGGACGGCGTGCCGACCCGGCCCGCGGGGGAGGTGGCCCAGGCCCTGTCCCGGGTGCCCGCCCGCTACGCGCCCGACTGCCTGTCCACCTGTGACATGTGCATGTTCTGCCGGGACGAGGCCAGGGGGAACGGCTCGACCGACCTGCTCGGCCGCCAGGTCCGCGACGAACTCGGAGGGGTCTCGACCGTGGCGGAGGCGCTCGGGCTCGCCGAGGGCACCCTGGAGCCCGCCGAGGGCCAGGAGGAGATCGCCCGGCTGCTGCGGCTGGCGGACCGGCTGCGCGAGGAGTGCCTGCGATGAGCGCGCTGACGGCGCTGGCGCGGCTGCGCGCCATCAGGGACGGGAGCGCGCAGCCGGTCACCACGGTCAGGCACTGTCACCTGGCCCCGCAGCCGCTGGTGTTCGTCCCGCTCGGCCTCTCCGGTGAGGCCGCGGCCCCGCTCGCCGCCATGGTCGGCAGCGATCCCGGCCATCCCCGGCTGCTCGTGGTGCCCCAGCCGCGTAACCGGGACCTCCGTTTCGCCTTCGCCGCCGAACTGGCCGAGGTCGTCCTGCCGTACGTGGAGGGGTTCTGCAAGGGCACCGAGACGGTCGAGCGGCGGGGCGGCGAGCCGTACGAGCGGTGCCTGGACGCCCCGCAGATCCTGGTGCCGAACCGGCAGGGGGTGGCCTTCCTCGGGCTGCTCGGCCGGTCCACCCGTTTCCGCAGGGTCGACGGACCCTATCCGGTGCATCCCTCGGTGCCGCTGCTCGGCCGGTGGCTGACCTACTTCGCCGACCGGTCGCAGCAGCCGGGATCCTGCCTGCTGATGGCGGCGACCGAGGCACTCGGCGCGCACTGGGCGAGCGGGCAGAGCGGCCTTGAGGACGCCAACCTGGCCGCGCTGCTCGGCTGGATCGACCCTCCCGCCGGGATGACCGGATCCCAGGCCGCGCTTGAGGCGGAGGATCCGCTGCTGTGGCCTCCCGCGGGGCCCTCGACGGACCCGGGCTTCGACAACGAGGTGCTCGCCCCGGCCATGCGCGCCTACGAGGAGGCGCCGACCGAGCGGTCGGTGGAACGTGTCACCCAGGCGCTGCGCACCCAGCTCGATCCGACGTGGCGGCTGATGTGGCGGGCGGTCGACCTGCTGCGCGCGCTGCCCGAGGGGTCACGGGTACGGGACCGCTGGGAGAGCGACCGGGGGTCGTTCACCCGCTTCACCGAACGGCTCGCGGAGGGTGGCCCGCCGCAGGCGCGCAGGGACGGCGCGGTCGGCGCCGCGGCCCGGCTGGCCGGTCTCGAACGCGCCAGGGCGAGCTACGACGTGCAGCGCGCCTACGACGACCCGCTGATCATGGCCGAGTACCGCCTGACCGGTGAGGCGTTCACCGGGACGGTCACCGCCGCCGACCCCGAGCACACCGAGGGCGAGGGTCGTTCGCGCAAGCTCAGGCCGCTGGTCACGGTCACCACCGCCGACCCGGTACGGCTGGCGCCGGGCGTGGTCGTCGGCAGCCCGGAACGACGCGGGCACGCCGCCGAGATCGTCGAGGTCTCCGGCGACGAGATCACCCTGAAGGTCGTCAAGGGGATGGGCCGGGGCAGGACACCCGCTCCGGGGGCGGTGCCCGGACCCGGTGAGCGGATCACCTACACCTCGCTGCTCGACGACTTCCAGTCCTCGGCCTCGTTGCCCGATCCGGAGCTGACGCCGTGGACCCACGGCGGGCCTCCGCAGGAGTACGTGCCCGGTGACGACGACGCCCAGGAGGAGTGGTCATGAAGGTACGGCCCACGAAGGACATGACGCCGCAGCAGGCCGCCGCGACCGTCGTCGGCGAGGTCCTGGCCGACCTGCCCCGCAACCGGGGCGTGGTCGTCGACTCCCCGCCCGGAGCGGGCAAGTCCACGCTGGTGGTCAAGGCCGCCGCGCACATCGCCGAGACGGGCGAGCCACTGATGATCGTGGCGCAGACCAACGAACAGGTGGACGACCTGGTCGAGCGGCTGGCCACCGATCACCCCGATCTCACCGTCGGACGGCTTTCCGCGAGCGGCTACGTCACGCCGCCTCGCGTTCTTGCCCACCCCAACGTCTCGGTCGCGGGCAAGCTGCCCGACCTGGGCGACCCGGCGGTGGTGATCGCCACCGCGGACAAGTGGGCCTGGGTCGGCGACCGGACCTGGCCGTGGGCGATCGTGGACGAGGCCTACCAGATGCGTTCGGACAAACTGCTGCGCATCGCCTCGCTGTTCGAGCGCTCGCTGTTCGTCGGCGACCCCGGCCAGCTCGACCCGTTCTCGATCGTGGACGGCGACCGCTGGGCGGGCCTGTCCTGGGACCCGGTGCAGAGCGCGGTCTCGGTGCTGCTGCGCCACAACCCCGATCTTCCCGTGCACCGGCTGCCGGTCTCCTGGCGGCTGCCCGCCTCGGCGGCGCCGGTGGTCTCCGAGGCGTTCTACCCGTTCACCGGGTTCAGGGCGGGGACCGAACACCGTGACCGCTCGCTCGAACTGACCGTGAACGGCATGCGCACCTCCTACGACCGGGCGCTGGAGGAGGCCGCCGCCTCCGGGTGGGCGCTGTACGAGCTGCCCAGCCGTCACACCGTGCGCACGGACGCCGAGGCGGTGCAGGCGGTCGCGCTGCTGGCCGTACGGCTGCTGCAGCGGGCGCCGGTCGCGCACTCCGAGCGGGGCAGCCACCGGGTGACGGCGGACCGGATCGCCATCGGCGCCGCGCACCGCGACCAGGTGACCGCGATCCGCGCCGCCGGGGTGCCCGAGGAGATCACGGTCGACACCGCCAACCGGCTCCAGGGCCGGGAGTACGACGTGACGATCGTGCTCCATCCGCTGTCCGGGCGCCGGGACGCCACCGCCTTCCATCTGGAGTCGGGACGGCTGTGCGTGCTGGCCTCACGGCACCGGCACGCCTGCGTCGTGGTCGCCAGGGCGGGCATCCCCGAACTGCTCGACGCCCACCCGTCCGCGGAGCCGGTCCAGCTCGGGGTGCCGGTGAAGTTCCCCGACGGCTGGGAGGCCAACCAGGCGGTGCTGGCCCACCTGGCCAAGCACCGGGTCGCCGCGCACTGACTCAGTAGTAGCCCTCCACCGGGACGCGGGCCTCCTCGTACAGGGTGGGGCCCTGCTGCGGCACCTCAGGGAAGTCGCCACCCGGTTTGAGGGCGTTGAGCTGTTCGCCGGAGAGGGCGAACACGACACGGCCGAGTCCGGAGCGCCGGATCGCCCCCTCGCACATGGGGCAGGGCTGGCAGCTGGTGTACATGGTCGTGGCGGCCGCGGTCTCCGGGCCGAGTTCGCGGGCCGCCCAGCGGGCCAGTTTCAACTCCGGGTGCGCGGTTATGTCGGCGTCGGTGAGGGTGGTGTTGCGCTCCTCGGCGATCACCCGGCCGTTCCCGTCCGCCAGCAGTGACCCGAAGGGCGGGTTGCCGCCCGCCCGAGCCTGCGCGGCGAGTTCGATCGCGCGGCGCAGGAGTCGTTCCTCGTCGTGTGTCGTGGCTTGGTGTGTCATGGTCGCTCCGTTCGCGGGTGAAGGTCCCAGCCGGCGGCGGGCGTCCGCTGTTTCGCCGCCGGATCGAGGGCCTCGCCGGGGCCGCCGTCGAACGGGGCGCGACGCCGGGTTCGCACCCGTTCAGGCTATCGGGGTCAGTGGACGTGCTCGGCGACCGGGGACACCTCGGGGTTCGCGCTGATCCAGGCGATGCGTTCGCGGCTCTCCTCGTCGACCGGGGTGTAGACGACCATCCGCGCCTCCGCGGGCGCCGACAGGCTCAGGCTCGTGGAGACCGTGCGGACCAGCCCCGCCTGGCAGTGCCGGAACATCTTCATCCTGCTGCCGGGCCTGGCCACGTCGTGGGCCGCCCACATCCGCGCGAACTCGGGGCTCTCGGCCGACAGCACGCGGACGAAGTCGTCCCAGGCGGGCTCGCCGAGGTGCCGCCCGAAGCCCGCCCGCAGGGTCGCCACCATCTGGGGCAGCTCGGCCTCGCGGTTGGTCATCGGGAGGCAGCAGGAACGGGTGACGAAGATCTGCCAGAGCGCGTTGCGGGTGGCCGGCGGGGCCTTGACGACCTTCGGGAACAGCGCTCCGTACGCCCGGTTCCAGGCGAGCACGTCGTAGCGGCCGTTGTAGACGACGGCGGGCATCGGGTCGAGCTGGTCCAGGATGAGCTGGACCTCCGGTTCGAGACCGCCGCCGCCGGGTGACTGGGGCACGCTCGGCAGGTCGGCGAGCCGGTACAGGTGTTCGCGCTCGGCCTCGTCGAGACGGAGCGTCCTGGAGATCGCGTCGAGCACCTGGACGCTGACGTTGATCGGACGTCCCTGTTCGAGCCAGGTGTACCAGGTGACGCCGACCCCGGCGAGCATGGCCACCTCCTCACGCCGCAGGCCCGGCGTACGGCGCCGCGACCCGGGGGGCAGTCCGACGGCCTCGGGGGTGATGCGGTCGCGGCGGCTGCGCAGGAACGAGGCCAGCTCCGCCCGTCGGGCACGCCGGCTGGTCATGGTCATCTCCCCATGCTGGCCGACGGGGAAAGCCGTTGCCAGGTGGTGTCGGTACCAGGATCAGCAGGCTCTCGTTACCGGTATCCGTCCGCCCTCACAGTCTTCTCCATGACCGCACCACCGATCTTGGAGGCCCCGGCCGCTCTCCCGGCCTCCTCCCGTAACCGCCGGCTGCTCACGGTGATCCTGACCGGGCAGTTCATGGCGATCCTGGACGTCTCCATCGTCAACGTCGCCTCCCCGGTGATCCGCTCGGACCTGGGCACCTCGGGCTCCGGGCTCCAGTTGATCATCTCCGGGTACACCATCGCCTACGCGATGCTGCTGATCACCGGTGCCCGGCTCGGCGGCCGGTACGGCGGACGCCCGCTGTTCCTGACCGGCCTGACCGTCTTCACCGTCGCCTCCCTGGCCTGCGGCCTGGCCGCCTCCGCCGGGCAGCTCATCGCCTTCCGGCTCCTGCAGGGCGCGGGAGCCGCCCTGATGGTGCCCCAGGTGCTGATCATGATCCAGACGAACTTCGAGGGGGCCGCGCGGGCCCGCGCGCTCAGCCTGTACGCCACGGTGATCTCGGGGGCCGCCGTGATCGGGCAGGTGCTGGGTGGCACGCTGGTCTCCGCCGACCTGTTCGGCACCGCGTGGCGCCCGGTGTTCCTGGTGAACGTGCCGATCGGGCTGGCCCTGCTCGTCACGGGCGTACGGCTGCTGCCCTCGGGCGGACCGCGTCTGCACCGCCCGCTGGACCTGCCGGGCCTGGTCACGCTCTCTCTCGCGGTGAGTCTGCTGGTGGTGCCGCTGGTGCTGGGCCACGAGCAGGACTGGCCGCTGTGGGGGTGGGTCTCGATGGGGGTGAGCGTGGCCTTCGCGGGGATCTTCGCGCTGGTCGAGCGGCGTTCGGCCGCTCCGCTCGTGCCCGCGCGGGTGCTCATGGCCAAGGGTGTGATCCCCTCGGTGCTGACCGTCTTCGGGCTGATGACGTGCTACGGCGGATACCTGTTCGGCCTCGCCCTGCACCTGCAGGGCGCCTTGGGTGACAGCCCGCTGCGGGCCGGCCTGACCTTCGTCCCCGCCGCGGCCGCGTTCACCGTCTCCAGCCTCAACTGGCGGCGGGTCCCCGAGCGGTTCAGGCGGCCCATGGTCGTCTCCGGGCTCGTCGTGGCGGCGCTCGGCTACCTGGGTCTGGCCCTCGCGCTGAGCGGTGGCGACCACGGCCAGCCGCTGCTGTGGATCACGCAGGCCGTCGCCGGGTTCGGCATGGGCGCGGTCTTCAGCCCGGTGCTCACGATCGCGCTCACCCATGTGGCGCCCGAGCACGCCTCGGACGCCAGCGGGCTGTTCGTCATGGTGACCCAGCTCGGCCAGGTCGTCGGGGTGGCCACCTTCGGCACGCTGTACCTGGGCGGGGCGTCGATGACGGCCGTCGGGGTGGTCCTGGCCGCGGCGACGCTGGTCACCGCGGCCTGCGCGCTGCCGCTGCTGCGGCGCTGAGGTCCCGTCCCGCGGGCCGGGCCGTACGGCCCGCGGGGAGGCCGGGTCAGACGGTCCTGCGCCAGACGTCGATGGCCAGCACCTGCCGCATGCCGACCGAGAGGTACAGGTCCAGGGCGGGGGTGCTGTTGTTGGCGTCCACGTGCAGGTAGGTGCCGACCCGGCCGCGCGCGGCGTCCGCGGCGAACGCCCGGCGCAGCATGAACCGGCCCAGGCCGCGTCCCCGGAAGCGGGGCAGCACCGCGAGCTGGCGGACGTAGCCCGAGTTCTCGTCCCCGGCGAAGGCGTCGGTGCCCAGCAGCATCGCGGCGGGCTCGCCGTCCACCCTGGCGACCATGAGCTGCGCCCAGTCGGTGCTGGCCGAGGAGTCGAGGTCGGCGAACCACTCGTCGTAGTCCTTGGGCGTGAACCCGAAGTGCTCGGCGAAGCCCTCCTGCTGTACGGCGTGGCCCTGACGCCGTACCTCCTCGCTCGTCCCGTGGTGGACCGTCACCCCGGCCGGGGCGGCGGGCTCGGGGACCGAGGCGCCGTGGTCGGTCAGGAGGCGGATGAAGCTCGTCGCGGCGACGAAGCCCCGGGCGGCGGCCAGGGCCCGCTTGCCGCTGTCCTCCCGGTACAGGGCGATGTCCACCACGGCCCTGTCGTGGCCGAGTTCGGCGGCGATCTCGGCCGCCCGTTCGGTGACCGCGTCCCACAGCGCGCCGGTGAGCTCGGCGGCGTCGGGGTGCACGACCACGTCGACGTCCATGTTGTCGCCCGTGCCCTTGCGGCAGACCCAGGCCCAGGCGACCAGGCGGCCCGACGTGTCGTGGACGACCCAGCCGTCCTTCTCCCCGTCGAAGTCGGGCTCGTTCAGCTGGTCGGTGACGTCGTCGAGGGTCATGTCGGCCTTGCCGATCACCTGCGTGTCGCACAGGGAGATCAGCCGGTGGATCTCGACCGCGTCGCCGGTCCCCGGCCGCCGGGTGGTGTACCCGGCGGCGGTGACGATTGTCGTCGTTGTGTTCATGCCACCCAGTCTGGGAGGAGGGACTTGGCGATCACTGGGTGAGAACTTGCTCGCCGCCGTCCAAGTCTTGCTCGCCGCCCTTCAAGTCTCGCCCTGCCGTTCAGTCGAGCGCCGCGACCGGGGTCGACTCGTCCGCGCCCTGGTCGGAGCCGCCACGCAGCGGGATCTCCTTGATGAAGGCCGCCGCCAGCGGCACCAGGACGGCGAAGAGGATCGCCCAGGTGAACACCGAGCCGATCGACGACGCCAGGGACTCAAGGAATCCGGTGCGCACGCCGGCCGGCAGCTCGTGCAGGGCCGCGGGGTTGAACTGGCCTCCGCTCGACGCGAGCTTCCCGCCCGCCTCCCCCAGCTTGCTCGTCAGGTTGGCGGTGAGCTGGTGGGTGAAGATGGCGCCGAACAGGGAGACGCCGAACGAGCCGCCGATGGACCTGAAGAAGGTCGAGGCGCTGCTGGCCACGCCCAGGTCCTTCTGCTCGACGCTGTTCTGCGCGATCAGCATGGTGGTCTGCATCAGGAAGCCCATGCCCAGGCCCAGCACCGCGATGTAGACGCCGGTACGCCAGGAGGGGGTGTCGACCGTCTGCGTGGACAGCAGCCACATGGCGACCGCCATGATCACGCCGCCGAGGACCGGGTAGATCTTGTACTTGCCCGTCTTGGTGATGGCCCGGCCGACGAACAGCGAGACCACCATGGCCGCGCCCATCATCGGCAGCAGGAGCAGGCCGGAGTTGGTCGCCGAGGCGCCCTGGACGGTCTGCTGGAACAGCGGCAGGAAGTTGATGGCGCCGAACATGGCGAAGCCGAGCAGGAAGCCGACCACGGAGATCAGGCTGAAGTTGCGGTCGCGGAACACGTTGAGCGGCATGATCGGCTCGACGACCCTGCGCTCGACCACGATGAAGAGGGCCAGGCTGACCACGGCGCCCGCGGCGAGGCCGATGATCTGCGGCGAGTTCCAGTCGTAGTCGTTGCCGCCCCAGGTGGTGATGAGGACCAGGGCGGTGATGCCGACCGAGAGCAGGACCGCGCCGACCCAGTCGATGCGGTGCTCGGTGCGGTATCTCGGCAGCTTGAGCGTGACGGCCAGCAGCGCGAGCGCGACGAAGCCGACGGGCAGGTTCACGTAGAAGGCCCAGCGCCAGTTGAGGTTGTCGGTGATGAAGCCGCCCACGAGCGGTCCCGCGATCATCGCGAGCGCCATCACACCGGCCATGATGCCCTGGTACTGGCCGCGCTCACGGGGCGGGACGAGGTCGCCGATGATGGCCATGGCGTTGACCATCAGGCCGCCCGCGCCCAGCCCCTGGAGCGCGCGGAAGCCGATGAGCTGGTTCATGCCGTCCGCGGTGCCGCCCAGCATCTCCGAACCGGCCATGCCACAGAGCGCCGAACCGATCATGAAGATCACGATGGAGGCGAGGAAGATGTTCTTCCTGCCGTACAGGTCCCCGATCTTGCCCCAGATGGGGGTCGACACGGTGGTGCCGAGCACGTAGGCGGTGACCACCCAGGACAGGTGGGTCAGGCCGCCGAGCTCCCCCACGATGCGTGGCATCGCCGTACCGACGATCATGTTGTCGAGCATGGCCAGGACCATCGCCAGCATGAGGCCCGGCAGCACCACCATGACCTCACGTTGCCGCGCCGGCGCGGTCGCGGTCTCCTTCACTTTCGTTGCCCCCTAGTGGATCTTGCTTACTTGCCGACCGGCTAGTGTCGGATATGATGGGAAATGTAGGGCGCCTACTTACCGGCCGTCAAGTTAATTCCACCGCAAAGGGAACCATGAGCGAAAACGCCGACACCCGGACTCGCATCCAGGAAACGGCCCTGAAACTGTTCATCGAACAGGGCTACGAGGCGACCTCACTCCGCGAGATCGCCGAGGCGCTCGGCGTGACCAAGGCCGCCCTCTACTACCACTTCAAGAGCAAGGACGAGATCATCACCAGTCTCGTCGAGGCCCGGCAGTACGCCTTCGACGAGCTGATCGAGTGGGCCAAGTCCCAGCCGCGCACCGAGGAGACCAGACGCGAACTGGTACGCCGCTACGCCGAGGACCTGCGCCGGGGCAGGCACCACGAGATCATGCGTCTCATAGAGCGCAACCAGGCCTCGTTCAAGGGCCACCCGACGATGGAGCGGGTCCGCCACCAGATGTTCGAGATGCTCACCATCCTCGTCGAGCCCGGCGATCCCACGGCGACCCGGCTGAGGAACTCGATGTCGCTGTTCGCCCTGCACGCCTCCTGGTTCCTCCTCAGGGACGAGGAGATCAGCGACGACGAGCGCAGGGACGCCGCCCTTGAGGTCGCGCTCGAACTGCTGCGCCGGTGAGCGTCCTCATCGACCCGCCCGCCTGGCCGGGTCCCCGCGGCCTGCTCTGGTCCCACCTGGTCAGCGACAGTTCCACCGAGGAGCTGCACGCCTTCGCCGAACGGCTCGGCGTGCCCGCCAGGGCCTTCGACCGCGACCACTACGACGTCCCGGAGACCGTCTACGAGCGCGCCGTCTCCCTCGGGGCGCAGCCGGTCTCCTCCCGGGAGCTCCTCACCCGGCTGGTCGCCTCCGGTCTGCGCAGGCGCAAGACCAGGCGTTCCGGGACGGGCGATTCAGGAGATGCCGTTCGTCCCGGTTAGGACGGGCGGGCTGGGGCAGGGCTCTCAGCGGGCAACCGTGAAGGAGGGACCGTGGAGGCCACAATCACGCTCCGCCTGCCGCGTGACGCGGCTAGCGTTCCGGTCATCAGGCAACTGCTCGACGCGGCGCTCCGCGCCCTGGGGGTCGAGCCACAGGTGCGCGAGGACATCCTGCTCATGCTCTCGGAGGCGTGTTCCAACGTGATCCAGCACGCCATCCCGAGCGACGACTACATGGTGAGCACCGAGCTCTTCAGTGACCGCTGCGTCATCAAGGTGATCGACACGGGCGAGGGGTTCGACTTCTCCGGGACGCGGGCTCCCTCGCCGACCTCGGAGCACGGCCGCGGCCTGCTCATCATGAGGGCGCTGGCCGACGACATCCGCTTCACCAGCCGCCCCGAGCGGGGATCCGTCGTCTGTCTGGAGAAGAACCTGCGCTTCGTCCAGGATGCCCCGGGGCTGTCGCTGCTGCTCGACGAGGAGCACGTGCGGCACGACGGGGTGGACCGTTCCCGGCCGGGAGACGCCCGGCGAGAGCAGGAGCACGCCAGGGCAAGGTGAACCGGGGCCCTCAGCCCCGGCGTCGTGCCGGCCCGCCGCGTCCGCGCAGGGTGGAGGCGGCCAGCGTCACCATCGCGACGAGGACGACCACGGAGACGAGAAGCGCCGCCAGGCCGATAAGGCCGACAACGACCAGAACGCTGACAAGCTCACTGATCAACTGCCGCACCTGCACAGCTTTGCCCGGTTTATCCGGCCGCTACACCGCGTTCCAGCGTGCCAGCTTCAACGCGAGGTGGAGTTCCAGCCTGTCGGCTCCGTCCTTCAGGCTGCGTCCGGTGATCTCCTCGATCCGTGTCAGCCGGTAGTACAGGCTCGTGCGGTGCAGATGGAGCAGTCTGGCGGTCTCCTGCGCGTCCCCTCCGCTGTCCAGATAGGTCTCCAGGGTGGCGGCCAGGGCCGGATGCTCGTGCAGCGGTCCGGGGGAGATCCGCCCCGGCTCGGCGAGCAGCCGGTAGACGCCCAGGTCCGGCCAGCTCGCCACCGGCCCGAGCGCGGGCTCCGCGACCGCCGCCCTGGCCGCGGCGACCGCCTCCCGGTGGGCGCGCCTGACGGTCCCGAGCCCGGCGTGCACCGCGCTGAGCCCCGCCGCGCCCCCGGTACGGGCCACCAGCCGTCCGGCCAGCGCGGTCGCGTCCTGCCCGCCGTTCAGCAGCAGTACGGCGTGCCGGTCGAGGACCGTGAAGGCGGGAGGGCGCCGCGTCCCGGCCAGTTCCTCCTCGACCGCCCGGCCCGGCTCCCCCCGCTCGCCGCGCAGGGCCAGCAGGCGCAGCGGCCCCTCGCCGAGTACCGCGGCGGCCCGCGCCGCGGGTATCCCGCCGGTCAGCAACCCCCGCAGCGTGCCCGACCCTCCTCCGCCGTCGAGGAGGGCGGCGATGGCGGCGGCGTCCCGTACGGCCCCGGCCTCCTCCTCCTGGCTCAGCGGCGTCCTTCCCTCGATGATCCACAGCAGGCCGACACGCCTGCCCTGGTGGAGCAGGGGAACGCAGAGCCTGGCCGCCATGCCCAGCGCCGGGTTCGCGGGCACCCTGACCGGAACGCGGGCCGTGGCCACGCCGTGGGCCTCCTGCCAGGCGCTGACCTCGGCGGGGACGGAACGGGACAGGATCGCCTGGGCGCGGACCTGGTCGACCTCGCCGTGGTGGACGCTGTGCGCGACGACCTGGCCCTCGGGATCGTCCACCGCGACGCCCCGTCCCACGGTCGCGGCCAGGGAATCGAGGAGATCCTGGACTTCATCGCCGATCACCGTCGAATCCTACAGATGTATGAAAGGTCTCCGCTGGCAGGACGATGACTGGCCGGGGCGCGGGCCGTACCGTCGCTTGCACGTTCAGTGAGAGGGTCTCGTGAAGGGAGACCGCCGTGCAGGAGCGCAGCCGCATCGCCCCGTGGGCCTCGCCCAGGGCGCAACGACGTCTGGCGGAGCTTGAGGCCGCGGCCGAGGGCCTGGGGCTCGACGAGGTCGTGCGGACGGTCGGCGCGGCGCTCGCCGGACACCGCAGCAGGCTCGACGAGGACGGCGTCGTGCTCTACGCGGGCACCAACACGATGAGCGAGCGCGCCAGGGCGGCTCACGAGCTGTCGGCGGCCTGCCGTCCCTCCATGGGCTGGCCCGGGGAGAAGTTCCAGACCGGCCTCGACGAGCTGGACGTGCTGGAGGTGCTCGCCCCGCTGGGGGTCGCCTCCCTGATGGGCGGCGAGTTCGCCGAGGTCAGGCTGCAGAGCGCGACCTTGGCCAACCTGGCCTGCTACACCGCCTTCGCCGTCCCCGGCGACACGATCGCGGTCCTGCCCGAGGCGGCGGGCGGGCACGCCAGCCACCACGTCCAGGGCGCCGCCGGAATCCGGGGCCTGCGGGTCGTCGACCTGCCCTACGACGCGGCCGGGTTCGGCATCGACCACGACGCCCTGCCGGGTTTCCTGCGCGAGCACCGGCCCGTCCTGGTGGTGATCGGGGCCAGCCTGATGCTGTTCCCGCACGACGTCGCACGGGTGCGGGCGGCGTGCGACGAAGTGGAGGCGGTGCTGCTCTACGACGCCTCGCACGTGGCCGGGCTGATCGCGGGCGGTCGTTTCCAGCGCCCTCTGCTGGAGGGCGCCCACCTGCTGACCATGTCCACCTACAAGTCCTTCGGCGGCCCTCCCGGGGCGGCCGTCGTGACGCGTGAGGAGGACCTCGCCCACCGGGTCTCCGCCGCCGCCTACCCCGGGCTGACCGCCAACTACGACGCCTCCCGGCTGGCCCCGCTGGCCGTGACGGCGGCCGAGCACGCCGCCGAGGGCCCGCGTTACGCCGACGCCTGTATCGCGAACGCGCACGCCCTGGCCGCCGCGCTGACCGAGGAGGGCTTCTCCGTGGCGGCGGCCGACCTGGGCTGGACGGTCTCCCACCACGTCGCGGTCGACGCCGCGGCGTTCGGCGGCGGGGACGAGGCGGCCCGGCGGCTGGCCGAGGGCGGCGTCTACCTCAGCGGCATCGGCCTGCCCGACCAGGCTCCCGGCGAGCCGATGCGGGGTCTGCGCATCGGCACCCAGGAGGTCACCCGCCGAGGGTTCACCCCCGGCACGATGCGGCCTGTCGCGGCGCTGATGCGCAGGCTGCTGATCGACGGCCACGACCCGGCCGAGGTCCTGCGGGACACGGTCGGGCTGCGCCGTTCCATCCCCTGATCCCGGACCGGCCCGCGACCCCCTGGGGCCGCGCGCCCCTGGCGGGCCGGTCCGCGCGCCTTTCCCCTCAGCCGATCCAGACCGTCTTGAGGTTGCAGAACTCCCGGATGCCGTGGGCGGACAGCTCCCTGCCGTACCCGGAGTTCCTTATGCCGCCGAAGGGCAGCTGCGGGTAGGAGACCACCATGCCGTTGACGGCGACCATCCCGGCCTCCAGCTCGGTGATGAGGCGTTCCTGCTCGCGCTCGTCGGTGGTCCAGGCGTTCGCGCCGAGCCCGAAGGAGGTGGCGTTGGCGAGCGCGACGGCCTCCTCGACGTCCTCCACCCGGTACAGCGAGGCCACCGGGCCGAACGACTCCTCCAGGAACAGCTTCATCTCCCGGGTGACACCGCTCAGCACGGTCGGCTCGTAGAACCAGCCGGGCCGGTCGGGGCTCACCCCGCCGCACAGCACCCGCGCGCCGCGTCCCGCCGCGTCGGCGACCAGCCTCTCCAGGTCGTCGAGCCCCTGCTCGGTCGCCAGCGGCCCGACGTCGGTCTCCTCGTCCATGGGGTCGCCGACCCGCAGCGACTCCATGCGTTCGACGAAGCGGCCCTCGAACTCGTCGTAGACGTCGGCGTGCACGATGAAGCGCTTGGCCGCGATGCAGGACTGGCCGTTGTTCTGCACCCTGGCGGTGACGGCGGTCGAGACGGCGGCCTCGACGTCCGCCGACGGCATCACCACGTAGGGGTCGGAACCGCCCAGCTCAAGGACGGTCTTCTTGACCTCGGAACCCGCGATCGACGCGACGGAGCGGCCCGCGGGCTCCGAGCCGGTCAGGGTCGCCGCGACCACCCGTCTGTCCCTCAGCACCCGTTCGACCTGTGACGAACCGATGAGCAGGGTCTGGAAGCAGCCCGCGGGGAAACCCGCCCTGGTGAAGAGCTCCCCCAGGTAGAGCGCGGTCTGGGGGACGTTCGAGGCGTGCTTGAGCAGCCCCACGTTGCCCGCCATGAGCGCCGGCGCGGCGAAGCGGATCACCTGCCAGAGCGGGAAGTTCCACGGCATCACCGCGAGCACGGGCCCCAGCGGCTGGTAGCGCGCGTAGGCGCGCCGCGCCCCCACGGCCCGCGCGTCCCCCGGCTCGTCGGCCAGGAGCGCCTCGGCGTTGTCGGCGTAGTAGCGCATCCCCGTCACGCACTTGGCCGCCTCCGCGCGGGCCGAGACCAGCGTCTTGCCCATCTCGGTCGTCATGAGACGGGCCGTCTCCTCAAGCTCGCCTTCAAGCAGGTCGGCCGCAGCGCGCATCCAGGCCGCCCGCTGCCCGAAACCGGTCGTCCGGTGGGTCAGGAAGTCGGCCGCGGCGCGCGCGAGCCGTTCCTCGACCTCCCGCTCGTCCAGCGGCTCGAAGGTCTTCAGGGTCTCACCGGTGGCCGGGTTGACCGTCGCGATCGCCATCACTGCCTCCTCGACGGCCGCCGCCCCCGGACGGCGGCCGGAATCGGGACCTGCCGGACAGGGGCGGGTACGGCGGGCGTCCTGCCCCTACCTTCCCCAGATATCCGTTCAGACCCGGAGGAAACAGAGCTCAGGCGCCGACCTCGATGACGACCTTGCCGACGGCTCCTTCCTCGACCGCCGCGTGGGCGTCGGCGGCGCGCTCCAGGGGGAAGCGGATGATCGGCAGCCCGGCCTCCTCCCCCACGCGCAGCGCGCCCGCGGCGACGGCGGCCGAGACGTCCTCGACGGCGGCCAGCTTGGCGGTCTCGGGCACCGTGTAGACCAGGACGCCCTGGTAGCGGAGGTTGCCCGCCGCGACCGGCCCCAGCGGCAGGAGAAGCTCGGCGGGACCGCCGTCCACGGCGTAGACCGCGACGGTTCCCGCGGGGGCCAGGACCGCGAGGTCGAGGGTGAGGTTCACCACGGGGGCCACCTCGACGACGACGTCGACGCCTCCCGGGGCGACCCGCCTGATCTCGGCGGCGGCGTCCCCCTCGCGGTAGTTCACGACATGGTGGGCCCCGGCCGCGGTCGCGAGCGCGGCCTTCTCCGGCCCGCTGACCGTGGTGACGACCGTGGCGCCCGCCCATCTGGCGAGCTGGATCGCGGCGTTGCCGACCGCGCCCGCCCCACCCGCGACCAGCACGGTGCGGCCCGCGAGGGCACCCGGCGCCAGCCGTCCCGCGCCACCGCCCGCCGCCGTGCCGTCGGCCACGGTGAGGCAACGGTGCGCGGTCAGCGCCGGGATCCCGAGCGCCGCGCCCACCTCGAAGGAGGCCTCCCCGGGAAGCCGTACGGCCTGCCGGGCGGGCAGCACCACGAACTCCTGGGCGGTGCCGTCCGGGCGTTGCCAGGCGGCCTCCCAGATCCAGACACGATCGCCCTGCCGCAGCCCGTCGACCCCCTCGCCGACCGCGTCCACGACTCCGGAGCCGTCCTGGTTCGGCACCACCTCGGGGAAGGTGGGGCCTGAGTCGTCCGCGCGGAACTTCCAGTCGCTGGGGTTGACGGCGGACAGGACCACGCGGACCCTGACCTCACCCGGTCCCGGCTCGGGAACGGGCCGTTCGACCAGGCGCAGGACCTCGGGGCCGCCGGTCTCGGTGTAGATGATCGCTCTCATACCGGAGGAAATCTCCGGTTAGAGCGGCTTATTCCCGTGCCCTCCTTGCCCCCGCGGAACCGCCGTGAGGAGAACGGCTCCGCGGGCCTGGCCCCGTCAGCCTCTGAGGCTGGAGGAGCGGAAGAGCTTGACCACGAAACCGGCGGCCACGGCGATCAGACCGAGGATCAGGGCCCACTTGATGAGGCCGACGACGAAGCCCAGAAGCGAGCCGAGCAGGAAGAAGGCGAGCACCACGGCCGCCACAATCAACAGAATCCGTCCCATGTCTCCACGCTACGGCCCGGCACGGACCAGCGGCAGAGCCAGAACCCGAAGTCAGGGACAAGCCAGGGTGTTCCCCCATGCTGTTTCCGGGAGGCCCCGGCCCAGGCCTCCTCGGCGTTCCTTCCCTTCGCGTACCGCGTCTTCCCGGCCGGATTCAGCGGCCGTTCCGGCTCCGTGCGCCGGGAGCCTCAGGCGTCCTCACAGCGGATCGGCCGCCTTGACGCGGTGGAGGTGAACCACGATGTCGTACGCCTGGCCCAGGGCCAGTGGTGCCTTGAGCATGTCGGGCAGGTAGGTGGCCGGCACGGTGAACGTCGGGCGGGCGGTGCCGAGCCACTTCCGCGTGGCCGGGTCGCGCTCCGCCTGGCGCAGGCTCACGTAGTAGTCGCGATGGCGCACCTTGTCGAGGATGTGCTCGTTGCTGTCCGGCCCCGCGACCCCCGTGTCGAAGTTCTCCGCCTTGCCGTTGTCGGGATTGATGGCCCGGAATCCGCCGCTGTGGATGGAGGTGCCGATGGCGACGTAGGAGCGCCCGGCCATGGCACGTAGCCGGGCCCCCTGGGTGACGGGGTAGTGCTGCGGGAAGGGGGAGAGGTAGGTCACGTGCCCGTTGTGCGCGGCGGCCACGATCTTCAGACCGGTTTGCCGCTTCCACCACATGGTGTTCTCCGCCATGAACCGGTCGCGGTTCAGGTGCAGTTCGGACCCCTCCGATGCGTACACCTTGGTCATCTGGTGGATGACGCGGGCTTCCTGGAGCACGTAGGGGTTGACCTTGGCGGCCTTCTCGACCAGGTGGTAAGCGGCTTCGGCGTCCTCGGCCACGGCCTTGAGCCGCTCCGGGGGAAGAGCCGTCAGCGCGTCGACCCGTTCCTTCGCACCACCGGGAAGGGCGAGCAGCTTCGCGTAGCGGCGGCGCAGTTCGGGCAGGATCGAGGGCTCGTGCTCCTCGGCCCAGTCGAGGATCCGCCGGTACTGCTGCGGGTGGACGTCACTGAGGTCGAAGCCCATCACCCGGAGCTTGGTGCGGGCGGTGCGGTTGTAGTCGCGCATCCAGGAGTACAGGTCCAGCCACTCCTCGGTGCTCCACACGCCGCCGGTGGTCTCGCCCTCCTCCTTGAGGATCGTGCGCAGGTCGCCCTTGCCGGTGCGCACGTACTCGTCCAGGCGGACACCGGCCGACCAGGGCGCCTCCAGGGCGAGGGTGGTGAAGCCCTGTGTGGTCGCCAGGTGCCGGAACAGCCGGTGGCGCAGGGTGAACAGCTCCTTGGAACCGTGGGTGGCCTCGCCGATTCCCACGATCTCCGCGTCACGGACCAGCGCCGACAGCGCCTTCAGATCATGTCCCGGCGTGTCCGGTCGGGTGCCGCGCAGTGGGTGGGCGTGACGCTCAAGGCCCGCGACGACCCGCTCCTCCGATGTCTCCGACGCCGGTTTGGGAGCGGCCAGGGCGGGAGTGGCCAGCGCGGGGGCCGCCACGGCGCCCAGGGCGACCGCCACCAGCAGGCCGCGACGCAGGGGAGTCTTCCTCATGGGTGTTCCTTCGGTCGGTGTCACCGGACGCTCATCAAACTAGGGATCGGCGCCGGGCCTTTCGATCCGGCGGGCCGGTCCATCGTGGTGGCGCTGACCCCACCCCCCGTCGGGGGGACGACACGCCGGACGAGGCTGTTCGCGCCTTGGCCGCCCCCGGTACCCGGGACACGCCATCAGCACGAACGGCCCCGGCACAACGGCCGGGGGACGTCCCCGATCTCCTGCGCCGTAGGGGACAAAAGCCCGGAAAGGCCGCGTGCGACGGGGTGTCGGGGTGCCGTTGGGAGCGGGGCTTCTGCCAGACTTCCGGGATGATTCCGTCGCGTTCCGTGACATCCGGCCCCTGGCCACACCCCCTGGGACGTGCCGCACGGCCCCGGGGCGAGGCCCTGTCATGACGGTCGTCAGCTTCACCGGGCGCCTGTCCGGAAGGATCACCCAGGCGTGGGCACGGGCCCGCCGCCGCCACGGATGGCTCGACCATCTGGCGCGCGCCGCCGTGCGCTACGACCAGGTGGACGGCGGGCGCCTGTCCGCGGCGCTCACCTACTACTCGTTCTTCGCCGTCTTCGCGCTCGGCCTGCTCGGCTTCGCGATCATCGGGCACGTCCTGGACACGCCGGAGGTCGTGCGGGCCGTACAGGACTATCTGAGTGAGAACTTCCCGCGCCTGGACGTGGCGGCGTTGCGTGAGGCGCAGAGCACGGCCGGGATGATCGCCCTCGTCGGCCTTCCGCTGACCGGCCTGTTCTGGATGGACACGCTGCGCTCGGCGATCAGGGCCATCTGGCGCCTGGAGCAGTATCCGGGCGTGCTCCTTCTGCGCCAGCTCATCGACCTGGGGGTGCTGGCCGGGCTGGGACTGCTGCTCTCCCTGACGCTCACCCTGGCGTTCGTCACCGGGGAGATGCTGAGCTGGCTGGTCGCGCACACCGTGGGCACCGACGACGCCCCGGCCAAGTGGCTGCTGTCGGCCGCCGCCTTCCTGATCGGGCTCGGGGTGAACACGCTGCTGGCGTTCGCCCTGCTGAGCGGGCCGCCGAGGCTGCGGCTGCCCCCGCGCAGGGCGATCGGCCCGGCCCTGCTCATCACCGTCGGGCTGGAGATCCTCAAGTCCCTCGGCCAGCTCTACATCGGCATGACCGCGGCCAACCCGGCCTACCAGGTCGTGGCGGGCGCCGCCGCGATGCTCGTCTTCCTCAAGCTCCTCAACCAGCTCGTCCTGTTCGCCGCGGCGCTCACCGCGACCGGCGGGAACGGCCGCGTCATCGACCTGACGACCGGCAGGGCCGTACCGCCCGCCGTTCCTCAAGGGCGGGACGGCGACGCGCCGTGAGCGGGGCCAGGTGCGCGGATGTTCCACATCCGTGGGCGGAGGTTCCACATCTCGGGGTGTAATCATCTCCACCGACGAGTGATTGATGGAACACGCATCGTTATCTACGCTCGCGGCATGACGATCCCCACCGAACCGATCGGCAGCATCCCCCGGCCTCCGGAACTGCTCGCCGCGCTGGCCGGACACGCCGACGGCCGGATCGGCGACGAGGAACTGGCCGCACGGCAGGCCGAGGCCGTCGCGGAGACGATCACACGCCTGGAGGGGACCGGATCCCCCGTCCTCGTCGACGGCGAGCAGTCCAAGCCGAGCTTCGCCACCTATCCGATCACCGGCCTGGCGGGGCTGCGCCCCGACGGCGCCGTCATCCCCTTCGCCGACGGCCACACCCGGCAGCTGCCGTGCCTGACCTCGGGCCCGTTCCGCTACGCGGTGCACGCGGAGAAGTACCTCAGGCAGGCCAGGAGCCACACGGGCCTGCCGGTCAAGCAGGCGGTCATCGCCCCGTCCGCGCTGAGCCTGCTCTACCCGGCCGACGGCATCGACGACTATCCGCGCAAGGCCTTCCTCGACGACCTGGTCGATGAGGCGGAGGCGGACATCCGAGGCTGCCTGGAGGCGGGCGCGCACGCCGTGCAACTCGACTTCACCGAGGGGCGGCTCTCGCTCAAGCTCGACCCGAGCGGCGGGCTGCTCGGGGACTTCGTCGAGCTCAACAACCGGGTCCTCGAACGCTTCAGCCAGGAGGAGCGGGCCAGGATCGGCGTGCACACCTGCCCCGGCGGCGACCTGGACTCCACCCACAGCCTCGACGTCGACTACGCGGACCTGCTGCCGACGCTCTTCCGGCTGCAGGCGGGCAACTTCTACGTCCAGCTGGCCGGTGAGCCGGACCAGGAACGGGTGCTGAGCCTCATCGGCGGCGCCCTGCGCCCCGGCGTCAGGGTCTTCGTCGGCGTCATCGACCCGATCGACCCCCTGGTCGAGACGGCCGAGCAGGTGCGTGACCGGGTGCTGGCCGCCGCCCGCCACATCCCCGCCGACCAGCTCGGCACCTGCGACGACTGCGGGTTCTCCCCCTTCGCCGACGACACCTCGACCTCCCGCGACACCGCGTTCGCCAAGATCACCGCGCGGGTGCGGGGGACCGCGCTGGCCGCCCGGGCCCTCGGCCTGTGACGTCCCGCCGGTGAAGGCCGGGGCGTTCCGCGGCCCCTCCCCGCGGCGGGGACCGCGGAACGCCTCCCGGTACGGTGAGGCCCATGACCGCATATGTGATCGCGAAGGTGAAGGCGACCGGCGACGAGGAGGAGCTGGCGGAGTACCGCGCCCAGGTCCAGGCGACCCTCGAACCGTACGGCGGCCGCTATCTCGTACGGGGCGGAGCCGTCGAGGTCCTCGAAGGCGACCCCGAGCCCGGCCGGATCGTCGTCCTTGAGTTCCCCGACGCCGAGACCGCCCGCGCGTGGAACGACTCCCCCGAATACCAGCGGATCGCCCCCCTGCGGATCCGCAACACCGACAGCGACCGCCTGATCGTCACCGGGCTGTGATCTCGGGTGATCTCGGGCGATCTCGGGCGGCCTCAGGCCCCGTGGACGACCTCGTGCTCCCACTCCTGACGCGGCTGGGTGTGCAGCCGCCAGTAGTGCTCGGCGATGTCGTCCGGGTCGTAGTCCGTCCCCGGGGCGACCACGCCCCCGACGGTCACACTGGCCACGTGGACGCCCGAGGTTCCGTAACGCCCGTCGAGCAGCGCGACCAGCGTGCGCACCCCCGCCTTGCTCAGCGAGAGGCTCACGTAGTCGGGCTTGGGCTCGGGCATCCCTCCGGTGACGATGAACGAGCCGCCGCCGCGCCGGGCCATCCCGGGCGCGACGTGCGCGGCGGCGGTGAGCGCCCCGATGACGTTCACCGACCAGATGTCCAGATGCTCCCGTACGGACAGCTCACCGGGCTCGTCCGGGCGGACGATCGCCGCGTTGTAGACCACGGCATCCGGCGGGCCGATCTCGGCCGCCGCCGTGTCGAGGGCCTCCCGCAGCGCCGTCTCGTCGGCGCTGTCCGCCGTCAGGGCGACCACCCGGACCCCTGTTGGGGCGATCGCCTCGGCCACCGCCTTCACGGTCCTGTCCGTACGGGCCACCAGGGCGACCGGCAGTCCCTCCCGCGCGAACCGTGCCGCCACCGAGCGCCCGATCCCCGGCCCCGCGCCGATGACCACCACGCCTCCCGGCTCCGCCTTCGCCGGCGCGGGTTCGGACACCCCGTGCCGGCGCCTTCCCTCGTCGCTCATCCGCTTGGCTCCCCTCACGTCTCAGTCCGGGCGTCGGCGTGCCCGGTTGATCGTTGACCATGGTGCGCCGCCGACCGCGAGAGGAGGGTAAAACCTTCACATTGATGTGAAGGTCAAGGGTTTGCGCCCTCCGGCAGGGCCGGAGGGCGCGTTCCGTCAGCCGAGGGCGCCGCGGCCCCCGACGAGGGGAAGGGTGACCGAACCCGCACCCGGTTCGACCGAGACCCTGGTCCCCGCCGGGAAGCGCAGGGTGAAGTCACGGTCGGTCGAGATGAGCACGACGCCGATCCGGTGGCCGGGCTTGACCACGTAGTCGCTGGGCTGCAGGTCGAAGTCGAAGTCGTAGAACCTGCCTTCCTTCAGCAGTTCGGTCCTGGCCGCGGAGTGGCGGTTGCGCACGTCGAGCCAGCCCCTTGTGATGATCTTGTAGGAGGCTGTCTCCGTGACGTGCCTGGCCAGGTAGGAGCAGCCGGTGTCCCCCGGCACGCCCTGTCCGTAGCAGACCGGCTCCTGGCCGAAGACCACGCCGCCGGTGGCACGGGTGTCGGTGCCGTAGTCGACGAGCAACGCGGTCAGGTACGGCGAGCGTCCCGCCGCGAAGGCCGCCTTGACCCGCGCCTTCGGCGTGCCGGACAGGCGCACCTGCCCGCTCACCGGCTCCGACAGGTAGGCCAGCCGGTTCGGATCGGTCGTGGCGACGTCCTGGGCGAGCTGACCGGCGGTGCGGCCGCCCTGGTCGGTGAAGGACTCGACGGCGCGGCCGTGCGAGCGCCGCGGGCTCAGTGTGCCGTTGCGGCCGCCCGCCCCCGCGCCGAGGTTCAGCCGGACGTCGCGGGTGCCGGGAAGCGGCCAGGTGGCGTACTGGGCCCACTGGTCCGGCCCCGACTCGACGTCGGCCCTCGGCTCGTCCAGGATGCCGTTGCGCAGGCCGTACAGGTAGAAGTCGAACCAGTGGTGCAGCTGGCGCAGCCACTCGGCGTTGCGGGCGGCGAAGGAGAAGGGGTTGAAGTGGGGGCCCTGGTGCAGCCAGATCTTGCGCTGCACCCCCTGGGCGGCGAGGGCGTTCCACCACTGGACGGTCTGCTTGGTCTTGACGTTCCAGTCGTTGAGCCCGGCGACCGCGAAGACGGAGGCGCGGACCCCGCGCACGTGGTTGAGGTAGTCGCGCCGGGCCCAGAACGGGGAGTAGTCCCCCGTCACCCGGTCCTGGTCACGTTCGATCGAGTCGACCAGAGCGCCGCAGGCCTGCTCGGCGTTCTGCCTGGTCAGGACGTAACGGGCCAGGATGTCGGTGTCCTCGCCCTGGTAGCCCCCGGGGGCGACCACGCCGCCGTTGGCGCGGTAGTAGTCGTACCAGGAGGAGATCGCCGCGATCGGCACGATGGTCTTGAGACCCTTGACCCCGGTCGCGGCGACGGCGTTGGCGAGCGTGCCGTTGTAGGAGACGCCGATCATGCCGACATTGCCCGTCGACCAGTCGGCGCGGACCTGGCCGCCCGAGGCGTCGAAGGCCCGGGCTCTGCCGTTGAGCCAGTCGATCACCGCCTTGGGCCCGGCCGTCTCGTTCTCCAGGCCGGAGGTCGGGCACCCGGTTGCCCGCCCGGAACCGAGGTTCTCCACCAGCACGACGGCGTAGCCGCGCGGGACGAAGTAGTTGTCGTAGTAGCCGCGGAAGGGCGGCGCGACCGCCCTGGAGGTCGGGGGACGCTCCTCGGAGCCGAAGATCGCCTCACCCATGCCGTCGAGCTTGTTGCGGCGGTAGTCCATGCCCGAGGGATCGGAGGCGTCGAGGTCCACCGTGTGGTTGACCACGGTGTTGGTGCCCGCGTAGTAGGGACTGGACTCCATGATGACCGGGACCTTCAGCCCGGACGCGGTCTCCCTTGGCCGCATGATGTCGACGGCGACCCGGTCGGGGCTGCCGTCACGGTCGCTGTCCACTCCGGCGACCTCGACGAACACGGTCTCCGTCAGGGCGTCGGCGCGTGAGTAGACCGGCTGGGTCTCCTCGTTCACGACCGGGGCGGACGACGAGGAGGGCATCGGGGCGGCCGCGGTTCGCGCGGCCGCCGCGGGCATGACGCCGGAGGGTACGGCGACCGCCATGGCGATGAGGACTGTCTTCCATCTGTTCATCGAGGGGGACTCCCGAAGGCCGATGAAGATTGACAACAGTTGTCAATGTCCAGCAGTCGGAACTTCACCGACAAGATCCGGGAGGTAACGAATTCACTGACTACTTGGCGTTACGTGCCAACTCCAGTGCGTAGTCATGGAACCACGTTCCGGGCGCGGGCTCGCCCCGGTGGCACTCGCCGTCCGACTCACCGGGTCGTTTGACCCACAGGAAGGCGTCCACCCGCTCGCGGCCCGTCCGGGTGGTCGGCGCCGTGCCCAGGGCCCGGCCCGCCGGGTTGCACCAGGCGTCGTCACCCTGCGCGCCCTGTGGCGACCCGTTGCCGTTGCGCGAGGTGTCGATCACGTACGGCGCCCCGCCGAGCGCGTCGGAGAGCCGTCCCGCGACGGCGACGCTCTCCTCGACGGTGAAGAAGTTGCTGACGTTGAAGGCGAACCCGTCGGCCGTGGCGACCCCGGCGCGCCGCATCGGATCGACCCAGGCCCCGGGGTCCCTGATCCAGCCCGCGTTGCCCGCGTCGAGGTAGACCCTGGTTCTCGGCTGCTTCTTGAGCGTCTCGACGGCGTCCCTGAGCAGGTCGAGCCGTTCATCCGCCTTGCCGCCCTTGGTGCAGTTGTCGAGGATGTGAGCGAGCGCGTCCGGTTCGAGGATGACCCAGGCGGGCCGGTCGGCGACACCCTCGGCGAAGCGGCGGATCCAGGAGCGGTACTCGTCGGGGTTCGCGGCGCCGCCCGCGGAGAACTGGCCGCAGTCGCGGTCGGGGATGTGGTAGGCCACCAGGACCGGCACCTGGCCCGCCTTGGCCGCCTTCTCCGTGACGGCCGCGACCCGGGATGAGGGGTCGGCGTCGCCGATCCAGACGGCGTTCGGCCGTTCGGCGATCCTGCCGATCAGCTCCGCCTCCTGGGTCTTGCCCTCCTCGCGCAGCCTCCTGGCCTCCCTGGCGGCCGCTCCCTCGTCGTCCACGTAGAAGCGGACGTCCTCCCCCGCGGCTCCCGCGCCACTTCCGGTGGAGGCGGGCGGTCGTACGGCTGACGGCTCCGGGGCCGCCGTACAGGCCGTCGCCAGGGCGAGGGCGAGCGCGGCGGCGGCGCGGCCGTAGCTGTTCATCGGGCTCCTCAGGCTCGACCGTCCAGGACGTGGACCCAGCGGGCCTGGGACGGTGTTCCCTTTTGCGTGACTCCGAACATCATGTACCAGCCTGGCGGCATCAGTGCGGGGTTGGAGGGGAGCGTGACGATTATGCCGCTCGACACCCGGGTGAAGTCGATCTTGATAGAGCGCTGCTCGACGTCCGTGACGTGGGTGACCGCGCTGGGCCGCATGAAGCGCACCTCGGTGATGCGCTCGGCGTCGGGGGTCTTGAAGCCCGCCTTTCCGCCCAGCTTCACCTGCTGCCTGCCGTCGGTGAACACCGGACGCGACTCGCCGTTGTGCAGGTAGGGAGGGGTGTACACCTCGACCCGCTGCTCGAAGCTGCCGGGGACCGAGCCCTCCCCGTTGCCGAAGAGCGGATCCGAGCCCATGCTGAGCACCCGGCCGTCGGGAAGCAGCAGGCCCTCGGCGTGGTAGTTGCGGCCGACGGCGGGTGCGGCGGCCTGCCGGAAGGCGTTGACCCGCGGATCGTAGAACTCCGCCCGCAGGATGTTGCTGTCCCCTCTGCCCCGGTAGTCGCTCGAACCGTTGAAGGTGAACACGGTGTCGTCCGGCAGCAGTACCGCCGAGGAGTAGCGAACGGGGTGGGAGAGGTCGGGACCGCGGACGTAACGGGGCGCGGGCTGCTCGAAGTCGATGATGGCGGTCCGGTCTGTCGCGTTCTTCTGGCCGGGCTGGCGCTCCCCGACCGGCCCTCCGCCCAGCACCATGATCTTCTGGTCCTGCGCGGGAGGCAGCAGCACCGAGGCTCCGGTCTCGTTGAGCTCGGGTTCGGGCAGGCCGGGAACCGGGGTGAAAGCCTCCATCTCGTCCGGCGCGAGGCCGCCGGGCGCCCCGGGGGTCGACACCAGGCGGTCGGTGTCGTGGCGGTAGTCCCACACGCCGGGGGGACGCATCGACAGCTGGCCGGGGCCGTACCCCGCGCTCATCCCGGAGAAGAAGAGCGTGTCGTCGTCGAGCAGGAACAGCGCGGGGTAGGTCGGGAAGAAGCGCCGGGGGCCGGGGCTCCACTTCTTCGTGGCCGGGTCGTAGATCTCGTTGTCCCTGGTGACCTTCCCGACGGTGTCGAGCCCGGAGACCGTCATCACCCTGCCGTCCGGCAGGGCCGTCAGCGTCGGGTACCAGCGGCCCTCGGCCATGTCCGGGACCCTGGTGTACCGCTCGGTCACGGGGTCGAACTCGAAGGCGTCCTTGATGCCCTGGAAGTCCTGCTTGTCGAGCGTCATACCGCCGCCCATGGCGTACAGGTTGCGCTTCTCCCTGTCGGTGGTCAGTCCCTGGATCTCGTACTTGACGGAGCCGTCGGCCGCGTTGATCACCCCGATGGCGCCCTCGGCCACCGACTCGGCGAACACCTTGGTCTCACTGGGCGTGACCCGCGCCTTGCCGCGCACCCCGGTCTCGGTCTTCGTCGCGGGCGGCACCATGATCATGGAGGTGGTCCGGTAGAGCCGCCCGTCTGGGGAGGCGACCAGTGTGCCCGCGGGCAGGTGCTTGGTGATGTGCGGGTTCTCGTTCTTCACCACCAGCGGCCCGGCCGCCCGTTTGACCTTGTCCTTGAGCACCTCGAAGCGCAGCGTGCCGCCCGCGATGAGCAGCTTGCCGTCGGGCAGCATGACGTGCCCGGAGCAGAAGAGGTCGACGGGGGTGTCGACCAGCTTGAACTCGCCCGGCTGTCCTGGTTTGGCCGGATCCCAGAGCAGGGTTTTGAAGGTGCCCTTGTCGAAGTTGACGATGTTGTTGCCGGAGCCCGCGACGATGAGCACCTTGCCGGTGTGCAGCAGCGCCGCGTGGATGGCGTTCACCTTGAACCGCTCGGGGATGTTCAGGAAGCTCCAGTGGCCGTGGCTCGCCTTGTAGTCGTCCCGGTTGATCCGGTAGTCGTGCCACTCCCGGTAGGCGAACCCCGCGACGGCCGGCAGGTTGACCCCCACGACGACGGTCACGATCGCGGCAACGACCAGGTTCTTGCGCAGCCTGCTCATCGGCCTCTCCTAGAGGTCCACGCCCAGGCGGCCATGGGCCCCAGGCAGATCACGAGGGCGAGAACCCCCCAGAGGGTCATGGCCACGTGCAGGTGGCCGGTCCAGAAGACGTTGAGCAGCAGGCCCCCGCCGAACACCGCCGCCCACCACAGGTGGATGCGGAAGGTCGCGACCTGGTCCGGACTGGCCGAGTCGCCCTTCGGGGTGACCACGAACCGGCTGGGGCGCCGCAGCGCGGCCCCGGCGAGCGAGGCCACGTAGATGGGCGCTGACAGGGCCGACATCACCATCCCGGCGACGCCGGAGGAGCCCTCGGGCTCGTGCGGGCTGACGTTGTGCCTGCGGTTCCAGGTGTAGAGCATGATCTGCAGCAGCGCGGCGTCGCCGTACAGCATGAGCCACATGTCCATCGGCACGGTCACGCCCGAGCCGCCGACCGCCATGAACAGCACGGCGCTCAGCCCGGCCAGCAGCCAGTTGAGCGCGGACATGGGGTAGAACGTCACCATCAGCGTGTAGTTGAACAGCCTGCCGGGCGACAGACGCGGGACGGCCCGCCAGAACTGGGTCAGCAACGTCTCGTAGGTGCCCCGGCTCCAGCGCAGCTGCTGGCTGAAGAAGTCGGTCCACGACGTCGGCCCCTCTCCGACGGCCAGTACGTCGGGGGTGTAGACCGACGTCCAGCGCCGTCCCGTCTCCGGGTCGCGGGCGCGGTGGAACTCGATGCCGGTCGCCATGTCCTCGGTGATCGAGTCGTACAGTCCGCCGATCTGCTTGAGCGCCCTGATCCGCACGGCGTTGTTGGTGCCGACGAACATCGGCGCGCCGTACCGGTTGCCCGCGCGCTGGATCAGGGAGTGGAAGAGGAACTGCTGGCTCTCGGCCGCCTTGGTGACGCCGAGGGTGTAGTTGCCGTAGACCTGGGGGCCGACGACGAAGGCGACCGTGGGGTCGCGGAAGTAGCCGAGCATGCGTTCGCAGAACTCCGGCAACGGCACGTGGTCGGTGTCCACCGAGACGAAGAAGTCGTAGTCGTCGCCGTGGGCGGCCAGCCAGCTGTTGTAGTTGCCGTGCTTGGTCCTCGCCCTGAAGGGCCCCCTCGGCTGGTTCCACTCGGGCACGCCCTTGCGGGTGAAGTGGTGCGCGCCCAGCCAGTCACACAGCTCGTGGATCTCCGGATCGTCGCCCTCGTCCAGCAGCCACACGTCGAACACGCCCTGGTGACGGATCTTCAGCGCCGCGGTCAGGGTACGCCTGACCATCTCCAGCGGCTCCTTGCCCGGCACGCAGGTGGTGATGAAGGCGACCCTGCCGCCGGGCTCCGGCCTCACCGGTACCGGGTCCCTGGCCGCGAGCATGGCGTGGACGTTGGAGACCACGCTGACCAGCCGGAACAGTTCGATGAGGGCGATCGCCACGAGCATGACCCGGTCGGCGACCGGCAGGTACCACGGGAGCCCGCCGTAGGGGTCCGGACGCTCCGTCCAGTGAGCGGGCAGCAGCAGCCAGACCATCAGGGTGAACTCGACCAGCAGCGCGGCGACCATCAGCAGCACCGCGCGCACCCGGTGCGGTTCGCCCGCCAGCAGTGAGCGGTAGCGAACCCGGTACGGCTCGCCGGGGTCGGGCTCGGTCATCGGCCCGGCCAGCCTGCTGAACCGCTCGTAGTCGTAGAGGGCGCGCCTCGCGGGTCCGGTGCCGACGCTCATCGCATCGGTGACCTCACCACGCGCATGCGGAACACCGGCACTGTCCCCCCAGGCAGATCACATGGGCCACCCTGCCTGAAGGCACGGCCGTCACCGGCCCATAGAACGATAAAGGATGACCCATCATATTCTCAGCGGTAAGCCAGGCATCACCTGTCACATGAGGTTCTGCACCGTTCCAGAAGACTCTCAGATTCTTCATGGAACGGTCCGGAAACGACCAAATCCACACCCCGGCCGGTTGGCCGGAGTAAAGGTCACCCGCCCAGCAGCTCCCACCAGCCGTCCGGGGCGGGAGCGTCGCCGACGTCGATCCGCTCGCCGGGACGCGGGACGACCACGCGGACGTCCCTGGCCTTGGCCTCGCGCCACAGACGGTCGGCGGGCTCCGCCCACGGATGGAAGGCCAGGGTGAAACTCGCCCAGTGCACGGGCAGGAGCAGCTCGCCGCCCAGGTCGAGGTGGGCCCGCACCGCCTCCTCCGGGTTCATGTGAATGTCCGGCCAGTTCGGGCTGTAGGCCCCGACGGGCATGAGCGTCAGGTCGAAGGGACCGTGCGCGGCGCCGATCCCCGCGTAGCCGTCGAAGTATCCGGAGTCTCCGGCGTAGAAGACCCGGTGCCGCTCCCCCGCGACCACCCACGACCCCCACAGCGTCGTGTCACGCCTCAGGGTGCGCCCGGAGAAGTGCCGGGCGGCGGTCGCGACGAAGCGCAGGCCCGCCACCCGCGTCTCCTCCTCCCAGTCGAGCTCGACGATCCGCTCCCCGGGCACACCCCAGCGCTCCAGGTGCGCGCCGATGCCCAGCGGGACCAGGAAGGGGGCCCGCTGCAGGGCGGTGAGCGCGCGGACCGTCGCCATGTCGAGGTGGTCGTAGTGGTCGTGCGAGATCACCACCGCGTCCAGGGCGGGCAGGCCGACCAGCGACGCGGGCATCGGGTGCAGCCGTCTGGGACCCCCGACCGGCGCCGGGGAGCACCGCTCGCTCCACACCGGGTCGAACAGCACCCGCCGCCCCTCGATCTCGACCAGCGTCGTGGCGTGGCCGTACCACAGGGCACTGAGACCGTCCTCGGACGGCTGGACCAGGGGGGAGCCCACCACCGGGACACGCCCCGGAGGACGGCGCCCGTCACGGTCGCGAAGCAGTTCGCCCAGGAGCTTCACCAGGTCGCCCCTCGGCATCGCCGTACCCGGGACGGAGTTGTGGAAGGCGCCGTCACGGAACCTCGGTGAGCGGCGCATCCGCTCCAGCCGCTCGCCCGCCGCCCCACCGCCGAGCGCGGCCGGGACGTCCCGCAGCGCCCACCCCACGGCCGCCAGCGCCAGCCCGCCCGCGACCAGACGCCCGGCCCGCCCGTTTCCCGCCATTCGCCCACACCCTCACAACACTCCAGAAACGACTCCGATCCCCTAACTCGCGAAGCCCCGGCCGGTGTTCCCGGTACGGCCGCGGAGACCTCCGGCCTTTCGGCGTCCTTTTTGGAGGTGAAGGTCCTTGCGGGGGGAGCGTGGCCTCATTCCAGCTGATACGCTCCGCCTCGGCAGCGGATCGCTCTGCTCCGCCTCGGCGATCCGCCGGCCTTCTCCACCGGACAGTGCGGTCCGGATTATCCAGGAACACGTTCACTCGTCAGAAATGACGGGATTCACGACCACCTCATCTGTGCACAAACCAGCGCAACAAGGATGGGCGATGAAATCGAACGATGTACGGACCGATGCGAGCGGCCGCGCTCGCCGCCCCGCGCTGATGCTCGCGGTCGCCACGACGGGGTTCACGGTGAACTTCTGGGCATGGGCGCTGCTCAGCCCGCTCGGCCCGCAGTTCAAGCGGACGCTCTCCCTGTCGGCCTCCCAGCAGGCGCTGCTGGTGGCGGTTCCGGTGGTCATCGGCTCCCTCGGCCGGATTCCCGTCGGAGCCCTCACCGACCGGCTCGGCGGCAGGGTGACCTTCCCGCTCGTCTCGGCCGCCGCCGTACCGCCGGTCCTGTTCGTCGGCCTGGCCGGGCAGCGGTCACTGGCGGCGCTGCTGGCCGGCGGGCTCTGCCTCGGCGTCGCCGGGACGATCTTCGCCGTCGGCGTGCCCTTCGTCACCTCCTGGTTCCCGCCAGAGCGCCGTGGCCTGGCCGTCGGCGTCTTCGGGATCGGCATGGGCGGCACGGCGATCAGCGCCCTGACCACGGTCGGGCTGACCCAGGCGGGCGGTCCCGCGGCGCCCTTCCTGCTCACGGCGGGCGTGCTGACCTGTTACGCCGTCGTCGCCTGTCTCGTCCTGCGGCATCCTCCCGGGCGTACGGCCCGCACCCCGATGAGGGCACGGCCCTCTTCTGCGCCCTCGGGGTCGTCGGGCATGGCCGCCGCGCTGCGGCTGCCGATCACCTGGCAGGCGTCCGTCCTGTACGCGGTGGCCTTCGGCGGATACGTCGCGTTCTCGGTCTACCTGCCGGTCTACCTGCAGACGGCCTACGGCCTCGAACAGGCGGACGCCGCCCGCAGGATGGCCGGGTTCGTGCTCGTCGCGGTTCTGGCGCGTCCCCTGGGCGGCTGGCTGTCCGACCGTTCGGGACCGCTTCCCGTCCTGGTCACGGTCTTCGCCGTGCTCGCCGTCTGCGCCACGACGCAGGCGTTCACCCCGTCCCTCGCGCTCACCGGCACGGTCGCCTTCCTGACCATGGCCGCGGCCTTCGGCACGGGCAGCGGGGCCACCTTCGCCCTGGTCACCCTGGTCGCCCCGGCCGATCTGGTCGGCTCGATCACCGGCCTGGTCGGCGCGGCGGGCGGCCTGGGCGGGTTCGTCCCGCCACTGGTGATGGGACTCGACTACGGCAGGCTCGGCTCCTACGGCCTGAGCCTGGCCCTGCTCGCGGTGGCCTCGCTGGTGACCCTGCTGCTGACGGTGACCACGGTCCGCTCGACGGTCCGGCGCCACTCCTCCCCCGCGGGGTGTCAGGCGAGATAGTCCTCGACGGTGGCGACCTTGGCGTCGAGACCGCCGTCCCGGCCCCGGCGGATGTCGGCCTTGAGCACGAGGCTGACCCGTCCGCACCGGGCCTCGACCGCGGCGACCGCGTCCCGCACCACGGCCATGGCCTCCTCCCAGTTCGCCCCCTCGACGGTGGTGAACATCGCGTCCGTCCGGTTCGGCAGTCCCGAGGCGCGTACGACCCGTACGGCCTCGGCGACGAGCTCCCCGACGTCCTCCCCGGTGCCGATCGGAGTCACGCTGAACGCCACAAGAACTGACATGTCACTCTCCCTCGCGTCCTGGGATGTCCCGCCCTGGAGTACGGCGTCACGCGTCAAAAATAGCGATCATGTGTATATGAAGGCACGAACGCCCCGCACCATCGCCGAAGCCGAGGCGATCCAGGACGAGCTGCGGCCACTGGTCGACCTGACGGGTCCCGGCCCGCTGCGGCCCGCCAGGGTCGCCGGGGTGGACGTGGCCTACGAGGGGGAACGGCTCTCGGCGGCCGTGGCCGTACTGGACGGGACGACGCTGGAGGTCGTCGAGCAGGTCGTCGTCGGCGGCCGGGTGGCCTTCGACTACGTGCCGGGGTTGCTCGCCTTCCGGGAGATGCCAGCGCTCGTCGAGGCACTCGGACGGCTGAGCTCTCCGCCCGACCTCGTCGTCTGCGACGGGTACGGCCTGGCCCATCCCCGCAGATTCGGCCTGGCCTGTCACCTGGGGGTGCTGACCGGCCTGCCCACGATCGGCGTCGGGAAGACCGCCTTCGTCGGCTCGTACTCGGCTCCGGGCACCACGCGGGGATCGTGGAGCGACCTGGTCCTCGACGGCGAGGTGGTCGGACGCGTGCTGCGCACCCGGGACGGCGTCAAACCGGTCTTCGTCTCGGTCGGCCACCGCGTGGACCTCGAAACCGCCTGTCACAACGTTCTCGCCCTGACCCCCCGGCACCGCCTGCCGGAGACGACTCGGATCTCTGACCGGTTGTCACGTATGGGTTTGATCGAAAATGTCGCCTTCGAGTGATTTGATCCTGTCATCGCGAAGAGATGGGGTGACAGTGGGCGACATCGAGTGGAGTGAGATCACCGGCGCGTGGAGCGACACGAACCTGAAGGAGATCCGCGAACGGCTGGCCGAGGGTTTCGACCCCGGGCAACGGCTTCCCTGGCTGGACTCGACGCCCCTGCACCAGGCCGCCCAGGAGGGCGCAGTCCGGGTGATCGGGCTGCTGCTGGCCGCGGGGGCGCGGGTCGACGCGACCGACGGCGACGGGGTGACCCCCCTCTGGGAGGCCGTACGGCACGGCCAGGACGAGGCGGTCAGGCTGCTGCTGGCGGCGGGCGCCGACCCGTGGAGGCCGTGCATCGCCGGGCGTTCCCCCGGCCTCCAGGCGCTCTTCACCGAACTGGCCGACCTCTTCGCCCACCTGCCCGGCGCTCCCCGGATCGGCCCGAACCTGCGGGAGATCCAGGAGACCGTGGACGAGATGATGTTCTCCTACGAGGACTACCACGAGGAGTTCTGCATCGCGTTCGTCGGCGGCGTCACCGAGGAGGAGGTGGTCCGCCGCCTGGGGGCGGTGCCCGAGTGGTGCCCGCCGATCAGGGGCGGGGAACTGCGGCTGGCCGAGCGCGAGTCCCCCCTTGAGACCGTGCGGATCGCGAGCCCTCCCGGCGGTGGCGTCGTGCTCTTCCAGGCCGAGGGCATACTGCCGGTGCACGACGCCGTCGCCCGCCGCGTCACCTCGGGCGGCGGAGTCCTCGCCGGGGGCTTTCCGCTGACCAGCGGCTCGATCGACATATGGCGGGACGGCGTCAGCGTGGCCAGGCCGTCGGTGCACGAACAGCTCGGCGACGACAGTCCGGTCGAGCTGTGGATGTGCCGGTTCGGCGACTGCGGGGCGCACCCGTCCACCTCGACGGAGCGGGCCCTGGCCCTGATGACGCTGCTGACCGCGACCTACATCACCGAGGAATGGCTGTGGAACACGCCCACGCGGGTGGTCCCCGTTGAACTGCGTCAGACGAGCTGAGGTGGATAGAGTCACAAAATCATGAAAAAACACACCATGACCACGCTGTGGGACGAGATTCCGGACGACGCCGACGATCTCCTCGTGGTTCGTGGCGGGTTCAGACGCTACCTGTGCCTGTGCGGCAAACACCTGGCCGACCGCGACGCCGCCGAACTGCACGCCATGGAAACCAACCAGTGCACCACCTGCCTGGGCACCACGACCGAGCAGATCACCCCGAACTTCTCCCAGCCCTGCACCTCGTGCGCGGGAACCGGCAAACGCAAGGCGCAGCTCAGCTGGGAACTCGCCTACGCCGAGGCCGAAGCCGTGATCACCGTGGAGCTCGTCCGCAAGCTGATCACCCCGCTGACCGAGCCCTTCCGGCTCTCCCAGGTCGCGGACGCCGTACGCGCGACCCTCGAACTGCCCGTCGGCCGGCTGCCGGTCGGCCCCCGCGTCCGCGACGTCCTGCGCGGGCTTGAGGCCAACGGCGAACTCGTCCTGGTCTCCGCCCCCGACGAGCTCCTGCGCGGCACCACCGTCGTCCTCTACCGCGACCCCTACTGGCAGCACGCCACGGAGTGAGCGGTCACGGGCGCGCGACCAGCGACTCCAGGTAGCCGCACAGCGCCCGTTTCAGTTCCCCGGTCAGCGGGGGACGCTCGGCCGGGTCCGCCGAGGTGATCAGCGGGATCACCCCCTGCACGATGTGCACGCAGGTCAGCGCGGCACGGGCGCGCTCGGTGCCGTCCCGGTGCGGCGCCAGCTCCCCGATGATCTGCTCGACGCGTGCCCGCAACGCCGTCTGGAGCGGCGCGAGCGCGGCGGCCAGTTCGGGCGGCATGTCGGGGCGCGCGAACAGCGCCTTGAAGCCGGGGTGGGCGAGGTTGAAGGCCACGATCGGATCGACGGCCCGGTCGACCAGCTCCACGAGGCCGAGCCCCGCGGGGTCGGCGAGGTCGAGCGCGCCACGGTGAGCCCGTCCCAGCTCCAGGAGGTAGCCCTGGACGAGGGCCCGCGCGATGGCCTCCTTGTTGGTGAAGAACTGGTACAGCGAGCCCGGTGAGATCCCGGCCTCCGCCGCGATCTTGTTGGTGGTCGCGGCCTCGTACCCCAGCCGGGCGAACACCGTGGCCGCCGCGGCGAGGATCTCCGCCATGCGCCGTTCCCCGCGTGCCTGCCGTCTGCGCGGCCGTGGATCCTCCGTCGTCTCGGCCATCGGCCTCCTTTCTCTCGAACCCCGCTTGAAAAACACGAGCAATCACTCGTAATCTTCGCTTGATGCGAGCGACTACTCGTAAAAATACTTCAACGGGGGAATCCATGCTCAGCAGACTCGCCGGTCTCGTGACCAGGCGCCCGGCATGGCTGGTCGCGGCCGGGGTGATCGCCGCCGTCGTGGCGGCCCTCCTGGCCTCGGGGACCATGACACGGCTGTCCCTCAACCGGTTCGAGGCACCCGGCTCGGAGTCGGCGCGAGCCCGCGACGTCCTGGCCGAGCGCTTCGGAACCGGGGTGCCGAACGTCGCGCTCCTGGTGACCGCCCGCGAGGGCACCGTTGACGACCCCCGCGTCGCCGCGGCCGGTCGCGACCTCACCCGAAGGCTCGCCGCCCATCCCGGCGCCGGTGACGTCTGGTCGTACTGGACCACGGGCCAGGACACCCTGCGCAGCCGCGACGCCCGTGGCGCGCTCGTCCTCGCCTGGGTGCCCGGCAGCGCCGACCACGTGCGTCGTGACGTCCTGCCCGGCCTGGCGCGGGCCTTCACCGGCCCGTCCGGCCCGGTCAGGGTCGAGGTCGGCGGCGGCGACGAGGTGTTCCGCCAGGTGATGGAGGAGTCGCGGAGCGACTTCACCCGTGCCGAGCTGATCATCGTGCCGATGGTGCTGCTGGCGCTGTGGTGGGTCTACCGGCGCCTGGCCGCCGCGCTGCTCACCCTCGGCGCCGGGCTGCTCGCCGTGGCCGGATCGCTGGCGCTGCTGCGCGGGGTGCTCGGCTTCGCCGAGGTCTCCACCTTCGCCGCCAACGTCTGCCTGGTCATGGGCATGGGCCTGGGCGTCGACTACGGCCTGTTCATGATCTTCCGGTTCCGGGAGGAGCGGCTCGGCGGCGCGCCGGTCCGCGCCGCCGTCGCCACGACCGTGCGCACCGCGGGCCGTACGGTGCTGTTCAGCGGCCTGACCGTCGCGGCCTCCCTGGCGGTGCTGCTGGTCTTCCCCTTTCCCTTCCTCGCCTCCTTCGGCTACGCCGGGATCGCGGTCGTCCTCGCCGCCGTGGCCGCCGCGCTGGTCGTGCTGCCCGCCGCGCTCGTCCTGCTCGGCTCCCGTGTCGAGCGCCGCCGACCGGCGCCCTCTTCCTCCTCCCTCTGGTACGGCGCCGTGCTGGCGGTGACCCGGCGCCCCCTGATCTCCGGCGGCGCCGCGCTGCTCGTCCTCGGCCTGCTCGGCGCGCCGTTCCTCGGCCTGCGCTTCGGAGCGCCCGACGACCGGGTACTGCCCGCCTCGGCCCCGGCGCGCCTGCTGTACGACCAGGTCCGCACGGGGTTCGCCGCCGAGGACGCCGACGCCCTGCGGGTCGTCGCCCCCACCGGCGACGCCGCGGCGGCCGGGCCGTACGCCGCGGCCCTGTCCCGGCTTGAGGGCGTGGTGCGCGTCGACTCGGCCGCCGGGACCTTCGGCGGCGGGCGCAGGACCGGTGACCCCGCCCCGGCGCGGTTCACCGCGCACGACGGCCGTGGCGGAACCTGGCTTTCCGTCGTGCCCTCCTCCGCGCGGCTGGAGTCCGGCGCGGGCGACCTGATTCGGGCCGTACGCGCGGTGCCCGCGCCCTTCGAGGTGCTCGTCGGCGGCTCACCCGCCGAGATGACCGACTACCACGACGGCGTCGCGGGCCGTCTTCCGCTGGTCGCGGCGCTGATCGTGCTGGTGACCCTCGTCGTGCTCTTCCTGATGACCGGCAGCGTCGTCGCCCCGCTGAAGACCTCGCTGCTCAACCTGGTGAGCCTGTCGGTGATGTTCGGCGCACTGGTGTGGGTCTTCCAGGACGGCCACCTGGCGGGCCCGCTCGCCTTCACCCCGACCGGTTCGATCGAGCCGAGCATCCCCATCCTGATGTTCTGCGTCGCCTACGGCCTGTCGATGGACTACGAGATCCTCCTGCTGGCCCGGATCAAGGAGGAGCACGAGCGCACCGGTGACCCGCGCGGCTCGGTCGTGGCCGGTGTCTCCCGCGGCGCCCCGCTGGTGACCGCGGCCGCGGTGATCCTCGCGTTGTCGTTCGCCACCTACGCGACGAGCGGGGTCGTCTTCCTCAAGGAACTCGGCATCGGCATGGCGCTGACCGTCGCGGTCGACGCCACGGTGATCCGCGCGGTTCTGGTGCCCGCCCTGATGCGGCTGACGGGAAGAGCCAACTGGTGGGCGCCCGCGCCTCTTCGCCGCCTGCACCGTAGGATCGGCCTCACCGAGACGCCCGTCCCCCATCCGGTCCCATCCGTCCCCGGGGCGGGGTCCAACGCCGTTCACCAGCCTGACAGGCTGTGAAAATGTCCCTTTTGTTCCTTACAGGGACTCCATATCGAGCCGTCATATGCGATTTGGTATGCGGCCCCCCGACGCCACACGCTGCACAGACGCCGATATACGGCCCACGAAAACGGCGCGCAACAAAGTTGGGCCTTACCGGAAAGGTTCTTTACTATTAACCTTCCGGTGTGGACCTAGAAGTGCGTCATTTACGGGCGATCTGTGCGATCGCCGACTCGGGCAGCATTTCCAAGGCGGCGGCAGCCCTCAAGATGTCGCAGCCTGCGCTCGCCACACAGCTGCGACGCATCGAACGCATGTTCGGTGGACCGCTGTTCGAGCGGGGCCGGGAAGGAGCACGGCCCACACAGCTCGGCATGTGGGTGCTGGTCCGTTCACGCTCCCTGCTGCCGGCCTTCGACGAGCTCCGGCGTGACGGCATGCGCTACGCCGAACAGGCCGCGGAGAAGCTCAAAATCCGAGTGGGCTGTATGTCCAGCCATCTCGCGATAAATGTCATCAAGTGCCTCCATGAACTGCTGGCCGGAGCGGACATCACCGTCCGCACCGAGGAGGCCATGGACCTGCTGCCCGGACTGCTGGAGTCCGAGCGGCTCGAACTCGCCACGCTCGGGGACTATCCGGGGCACGAGCTCACCCCGCCCCCGGGAGTGGTGTACGCGGGTGTCGCCGTCGAGCCGATCTTCGTCGGCCTGGCCGCCACCCACCCGCTCGCCCAGCGGGAGGAGGTGGAGTTGCGCGATCTGGCCTGCGAGGACTGGACCCTGCACGCGCTGGCCGAATCCGGTCACAGGGAGCACTTCTGGGCGGCCTGCGCCCGGCAGGGCTTCGCACCGAAGATCGCCTACTCCGCCGACCTCAGCCTCGCCATCGACCTGATCGCCGCGGGACGCTGTGTGGGCATGTTCCAGGCGACCAGCAAGGGCTATCCGGGTATCGTCATCCGGCCGCTCGCCGGAACCCCGCTGCGGTTCCGGCACATGATCGGCTGGACCGAACACGGCCCCATCGCCAGGCACGGGCCCGACCTGGTTCAGGCGGTGACCAAGACCTACTGGTCCGAGGTACGGCGCGCACCGGTCTATGCCTCCTGGCTGAGGCGCCACGTGCCGCTTTCTCCGCCGGTCTAGACGACCATATCCCTTTCCTGCCAGGTTTGGCCGACCATATCTCCAAGTTATCCACATTCGTGGGGTACTCCACCCGGTCCCCGGAGTGTGAGCTTTGGTCCAGCCCAAACCGTCAGGGCTCCTTGCATCCCTCAAACCCCCCAAGGGACACCGAGAGGAGTCACCCCGCGTGAATCCCAAGGTCAAGTTAGGCGCGGTCGCCGTACTGGCCGCCGTCGCCATGGCCGCATCGTCCGTGGCGAGCGCCACAACCGCCGTCGCGGCCCCCGCGGCGGGCAACAGCGCCGCACTCGCGGCACCTGATCTGTCCGTGAGCAACATCCAGGCGCACCTGCAGCAGTTCCAGTCGATCGCCAACAGCAACGGCGGAAACCGCTCGTCCGGTTCCTCCGGCTACACGGCGTCGCTGAACTACGTGAAGAACAAGCTGGAGGCGGTGGGTTACACCACGCAGACCCAGAGCTTCAGCTACAACGGCCGGACCCACTACAACCTGATCGCCAACTGGCCGTCCGGTCCCGCCAGCCCCACCCTCATGCTGGGCAGCCACCTGGACAGCGTGACCGCCGGACCCGGCATCAACGACAACGGCTCCGGCTCGGCCACCCTGCTTGAACTGGCCCTGAACGTGGCCAGCCTCAAGCCCAACCTCAACAAGCACCTGCGCCTGGCCTGGTGGGGTGCCGAGGAGCTCGGCCTGGTCGGCTCCAGGTACTACGTGCAGAACACCGGCACGAGTGGGGTGGACACCTACCTCAACTTCGACATGACCGCCTCGCCCAACCCGGGCTACTTCGTCTACGACGACGTGCCGGCGATCCAGAAGGTCTTCAACGACTTCTACGCCAGCAAGAACATCCAGACCGAGATCGAGACCGAGGGCGACGGCCGCAGCGACCACACCGCCTTCAAGAACGCGGGCGTGAAGGTCGGCGGTGTCTTCACCGGCGCCGAGACCCGCAAGTCCTCGGCACAGGCGGCCAAGTGGGGCGGCCAGGCGGGCCAGCCCTTCGACCGCTGCTACCACTCCTCCTGCGACACCACCAGCAACATCAACGTGACCGCGCTGGACGTCAACGCCGACGCGATCGCGAACGCCGTGTGGAAGCTGGGCGTCAGCGACGCTCCCTCCAACGACTACTCGCTGTCGGTCAGCCCCTCCTCGGCCACCGTGCAGGCGGGTTCCTCGACCACGGCGACGCTGAGCACCCAGCTCGTCTCCGGCAACTCGCAGTCGGTCTCGCTGAGCGCCTCCGGCGCCCCCGCGGGCACCACCGTGTCCTTCAGCCCGTCCACGGTCTCCGTGCCCGGTAACTCGACGGTCACCATCTCCACCTCCCCCTCGACCCCGTCGGGCACCTACACCATCACCCTGAACGGCAACGCGGCCAGCGGCGCCAAGTCGGCCACCTTCAGGCTCACGGTCGGCGGCCAGCCTCCGACGGACGACTACTCGATCTCGGTCAACCCGAGCTCGCTGACCGTCCAGCCCGGCGCCTCGGCCTCGACGACGCTGAACACCCAGCTCGTCTCCGGCAACTCGCAGTCGGTCTCGCTGAGCGCCTCCGGCGCCCCCGCGGGCACCACCGTGTCCTTCAGCCCGTCCACGGTCTCCGTGCCCGGCAGCTCGACGGTCAACGTGGCCACCTCGTCCACGACCCCGACCGGCACCTACACCATCACGATCACCGGCAGCGGGAACGTGACCCACACGGCCACCATCTCCCTGACCGTGAACGGCGGCCAGAGTGGCACCGAGTGGGCGGCCTGGAAGACCTACGCGACCGGTGACGTCGTCACCTACGGCGGCTCCAGCTACCGCTGCATCCAGGGACACACGGCCTACCCCGGCTGGGAGCCGCCGAACGTCCCCGCTCTCTGGCAGAAGATCTGAGCAGAGGATCCGAACCGGCTGAAAGGTTCTGATCGATCCACCGGAACCAACCAGGAAACCGGGTGACAGTACGGCGGGCGGCCACAACCGCCCGCCGTATCTGTGTCCGGAGATGCCCTGAAAAATGAGCTGATAGATCGTTAATTACGCTGTTACGCTTCCAGCGCCGGCCGTGGGACTCCGGCGCGACTTCCGGAACCCGCATTTGAAGCGATGATTCGCAGTTCGCGCCCTCATTCCCCGGCCGGCCTCGGCATCGGACCCGGAGGCGACGATCGACACCCACGTCGAAACCAGCGCGGACCTGATCGCCGCCGACGACGTCCTGCTGTTCGTGAACGCGGCGATCACCTCGACCGGCCAGCGTGAGTTCCACTCCGGCGCGGAGGAACAGAGCCTCTCGCTCGACTTCCTGCACCGTTACCTGCTGGGCAACTACCGCGATCTGTACACCGCCACCCTCGCCCTGGACGTCAACGACCACAACGCCGTGATGATCGCAAAAAACCTGCTGACCACGGCGGCGGAGGCGGATCCGGAACAGCGCCGCGCAGAGGGACGGCTGATCGCCCGGCGGCTGGCCCTGCTGCCGCCGCCCCGGGTCTACGGGCTGTTCCGCGCGCTGCGCCGCGCCAAGGTCAACAACCGGCGCACCAGGGCGATCATGCGGGACTGGCTGGCCGCCCGCCCCGACCCCGCGTTCGACGCGGTGAAGTACCGCGGCGCCGTCAAGGACGTGGTCCGGCACGCCCACCTGCGGCCGGAGGGGGAGCTGGGACCGTTCCTGTTCACCCCGCGCAGGAGGGCCGCCTACGCGACGCCGATCCTGGAGACGTGGCGCAGGGCCCACTACGAGCAGGCCGCGCTGTACGGGCTGCCCTACACGGTGGCGGAGGGGTTCGCGGCGAAACACCGCATCCCGCGCGCCACCTTCCTTGAGCGCATCGCGCCCCGGCTCACCCGGCTGGAGCGCCTGCGGCTTCAGGAGTCGGCACGCGGCCTGGGAGCCGAGGCGGTGCGGGCCGACCTGACCACGATGCCGCTGACCCGGCTGGCGTCGTACGTGCTCTCCCTCTCCCTGGACGAGCGCGCGCGCCGCCGTACCGAGCTGACCGGGGCACTGCGCGCGGCGGCCCGCCGGGCCGCGGGCGGGCAGGCCGGGAGCTGGGGGACGGTGGCCGCCGTCCTCGACGACAGCTTCTCCACCTACGGGTCGGGTCACAAGCGCCGGCGTCCGCTCGCCGTCGCGCTCGCCTGTCACTTCCTGCTGGAGGCGCTGGCCCGCGAGTACACGCCGCTGTGGCTCTCCGGCCGCCAGGACGCGCTGCTCGTCCATCCGCACGGGGCCACGCCCCTCGGCGAGCGCGTCCTCGACGGCCTCGAACTCCGGCCGGAACGCCTCATCGTCGTCTCCGACGGATGGGACAACTCACCGCCGGGACTCGCGGAGGAGGTGCTGCGGATCTGGCGCACCCGGCTCGACCCGCATCACACCTGCGCCGTCACGCATCTCAACCCGGTCTACGACGCCGCCGACTTCGACGTGCGGCGGCTGGCGCCGACCGTCCCGACCGCCGGAATCCGCGACGCCGAGAACCTCCTCGCCCTGGTGGAACTGGCCCAGTTCGCGGACGGACGCACCGGGCTCCCCGAGCTGCGCGCCCACCTGGCACGCCGTGTCGAAGGCTTCCTCCTGGGGGACACATGACGGCTCTCACCCTCACCGGGTTGTCCACCCGCCCCGCGCAGGTCTGGGGCGGCGTACGGCTCGTCCCGCTGGTCCGTCAGGAGCCGATCGAGGACCTGCGGCTGTCCGCCCAGATATACGAGGAGGAGTTCGGCCTCGTCGAGGTGACCCCGCGGGCCGCGTACCTCTCCTACATCCCGCACGGGTTCGTGGCGGACTGGACGCGCGACGGCTCCCCCGCCGCGGCGTACGGCACCCAGCTGCGGGGACCGGCGGAGCGCGACCACGTGCCCAGCGGGATGCCGCTGCACTTCCACCGCCGCATGGCCCGCAGGACCGGCAGGAACCGGCTGCGCTTCCTGCCCCTGCACCTGGCGCTTGAGGGCTACCTGTCGCTGCACTTCGGCGGGCCGGAGATCGCGTGGGAGGAGTGGTCGCGCCGCGCGATCGACCAGGGGCTCTCCCCGCGCGTCGAGGAGAGCTACTCCGGCGCCGAGGTCAGGGGCCTGCGGGACGCCCTGCGCATCTTCGAGATCCACCCCGGCCAGTGCGGCGTCCTGGTCTACGTCGCCGACGCCCTCGCCTCCGCGTTCGTGGTGCCGCACCCCGACGACTACCGCGCCCTGCACACCACCCTCCTGCACGACCTGTACGGCGAGCTGATCCACCACTACGCGATGTACAGCGTGGCGGTGCCCGACTTCCGCGCCCGCATCGTGGACGCGCAGGTCGGCTCCCTCGCCGACCTGCGGGCGCGGGCCCGTGAGCGGCAGGAGGAGTGGGCGTCCTTCCACGACGGGGTCATGGCGAACGGGCTGCTGCGGACGGACCACACCTACCAGCGCGTCTACGAGATGGACGGCTACCTCCTGTCCCGCTTCCTGCCGTCCTTCGAGCGGCGGCAGGAGAACCACATCGGAGAGCTCATCACCGACGGCGCGGGCCGGCTCGCCTACCTCAAGACGTTCCGCCTGTCGGAGAACCAGGTCCGGCGCGGTCATCTGCTGACCCGGCTGGCCGCCTGCGGCTGGAACCTGGCCGAGACCGCGGCCGCGCTCGGCATGACCGAGCACGAACTCGCCCTGCGCATCGAGGGCGCGGGTTTCGGCCATCTCCTCCGCCAGGACATCCTCGACCGTTACCGGGCCCAGGCACGCCGGGCGCGGTAGCGGGTTGGCCCACCCGAAAAGGGTAGGTATGTCGCACTAAGTGGGGAAAGTCCATCACGGTAGGCCAAGAACCAAGGCGGTCATGATGCTCCGCAGCAGAACTCCCGCGCCGGGCCGGGACAGGGGCGTATGAGCGCCAAGGCCCGGTCCGGCGGGACACCGGCCACCCGGTGGCGGGAGGAGGAGGCCGACCCGCGCCGTTGGAAGGCGCTGACCGTCTGCCTGGTCTCCGGGTTCATGACCCTGCTCGACGTCAGCATCGTCAACGTCGCGCTGCCCGCGATCCGCACGGGCCTCGGCGCGCCGCAGAGCGACCTGCAGTGGGTGGTCTCCGGGTACGCGCTCACCTTCGGCCTGGTGCTGGTGCCCGCTGGGCGATTCGGCGACATGCGCGGCAGGCGCAACGTCTTCGTCTTCGGCGTCGCCCTGTTCACCCTGGCCAGCGCGGCGGCCGGCATCGCCAGGACCTCGACCTGGCTGGTCCTGGCCAGGCTCGTGCAGGGGGTGGCGGGCGGCATCGTCAACCCGCAGGTCAGCGGGCTGATCCAGCAACTGTTCCGAGGAGCCGAGCGGGGCAGGGCGTTCGGCATGCTCGGCGCGACCATCGGCATCTCGACCGCGGTCGGCCCGCTGCTGGGCGGGTTGCTCATCCGCCTGGGCGGCGAACACGACGGCTGGCGCCTCGTCTTCTACGTCAACGTGCCGATCGGCCTGCTCGCCATCGCCCTGGCCTACCGCTACATCCCGCGCCGCCCGCCGGAGAGACGTTCGCGCAAGAGCATGGACCCCGTCGGGGTGCTGCTGCTGGCCGCCGGGCTCGTGCTCATCCTGCTGCCGCTCGTGGAGGGCCAGCAGTGGCGGGGCGCGGGCAGGTGGCTGCTGCCCGTGGCCGGACTGGCGACGATCGGGCTCTTCGCCCTCTGGGAGCGCCGGTACGGGCGGAGCCGCGAACCGATGGTCAACCTGTCGCTGTTCGGCAGACGGTCCTACACCTTCGGCGCCCTGATCGCGGCGCTCTACTTCGCCGGGTTCACCTCGATCTTCTTCATCCTCACCATCTACCTGCAGAACGGGCTCGGGTACTCCCCGCTTGAGGCGGGCCTGGCCAGCACCTCGTTCGCCGCGGGCTCGGCGATCGCCTCCATGCTGGGGGGACGGGTCACCGTCAGGTTCGGCAGGCCGCTGGTGGTCGCGGGGCTGGTGATGGTGGTGATCGGGCTGGCCGTCACCGAGCTGGCCGTACGGCTGAACGCCGGGCCCGGGGTCGCCTGGGCGATCGCGGCGCCGCTGCTGCTGGCGGGGCTGGGCAGCGGGCTGGTGATCTCACCGAACCAGACGCTCACCCTGGCCCAGGTCCCGGTCGCCGAGGCGGGCACCGCGGGCGGGGTGCTGCAGACCGGCCAGCGGATCGGCACGGCCCTGGGCATCGCGGCGATCGGTTCGGTGTTCTTCGCCGTGACCGCCTCCTCACACGGCGACCACGCCACGGCGTTCAGGACGGCGCTGCTGGTCACCATCGGCTTCGTGCTGGCCGCGCTGGTGGTCGCGGTCGCCGACGTGCTCGCCGACCGCAGGTCACGCCCTCCGGGGCGGCCGTCACCGCGGGCCTCGTCGCGGGGCCGGCAGGGGGCACGCTCCGGGACACGGCGGACACGGCCCTCCGCGAGCCGCCCACGGCGGTGAGGCCGAGTGCCGTGAGGCGGGGTGTCACAGGGCGGGGACGCGGGCGCGGCGGGCCGGGGCCGCCGTCAGGTCGTCCAGGGCCGGGCGCAGCCGGGGGAGCACCCCCTCGCCGAACCAGTAGGCCTCCTCCAGGTGCGGATAGCCGGACAGCACGAACTCCTCGACGCCCAGCGCCGCGTACTCCTCGATCCGTTCGGCCACCTGGGCGTGGCTGCCGACCAGTGCCGTCCCCGCGCCTCCCCTGACCAGGCCGACCCCGGCCCACAGGTTGGGATGGATCTCCAGGTCGCGGGCCGTACCTCCGGCGAAGCCCTCGTGCAGGGCGAGCATCCGCTGCTGACCGACCGACTCGCTGCGGCCGAGCGCCCGCCTGGCGGCCCTGATGTCCTCCGGGTCGAGCGCGGCCAGCAACCGCTCGGCCTCCGCCCAGGCCTCCCGCTCGGTGTCCCTGGTGATCACGTGCAGCCGTACGCCGAACCTGAGCGTGCGCCCCCGCTCCTCGGCGAGCCCGCGGATCCACTCGATCTTCCCCGCCACCTGGTCCGGCGGCTCACCCCAGGTCAGGTAGACGTCCACGTGCCCGGCCGCGACGGGCCCCGCCGCCGCCGAAGAACCGCCGAAGTAGATCTCCGGGACCGGGTCGGGCACCTCGGCGACGGTCGCCCCCTCGACCTGATAGTGCCTGCCCGCGAAGTCGTACGGCGTGCCGCTCCATGCCCCGCGCACGACCGAGAGGAACTCGCCGGTGCGCTCGTAGCGCTCGTCCTTCGGCAGGTGGTCGCCGAACCTGACCTGTTCCGCCGACTCTCCCCCGGTCACCACGTTGAGCAGCAGCCTGCCACGGGACAGGCGCTGGTAGGTCGCGGCCATCTGCGCGGCCAGTGTGGGCGACAGCAGGCCGGGACGGAAGGCGACCAGGAACTTCAGCCGTTCGGTCTCCCGGGTCAGCGCGGCCGTGACCAGCCAGGCGTCCTCGCACCAGGAACCGGTCGGGGTCAGTACGGCCTCGAACCCGAGCTGTTCCGCCGAGCGGGCGATCTGGGCGAGGTACTCGATGTCCGGCGGGCGGAAGGCCGCGCTCTCCGGGCGGCCGTGGCCTCTGCCGAGACCGTGCCCGCCGCCGGTGAGGACCCGGCTGTCGCCCGCGGTCGGCAGGAACCAGTGGAACTTCACGGGGTCTCCTCCACGGTCACGCAGGCGGGGTTTCGCCCATCGTCGGCCATATAACCCACAAAGTCAATCGGTAATAGGGGTTATGCGTGGAACCGGAGCCGATGTCGTTCGTTGATAGGTTCAGGATTTCGTCGATTTACGCGAAAGTGGAGGAAGGGCACAGTGGACGTCGAACAGACGGCGCTGCCGGGGATAGGGCTACGGCACGAGTTCACCACACGGGCAGGCCGGCGCATCGGAGTCGTCTCCCACCGCACGGGCCGCCGCGACCTGGTGATCTACGACCCCGCCGATCCGGACCGGGCCTGCGAGACCGTGAAGCTGAACGACGAGGAGGCCGACGCGCTGGTCGAGTTGCTCGGCGCCCCGCGCATCGTGCAGCGCCTCAACGCCCTGCACCGGGAGGTCGAGGGCCTGGTCAGCCTGCAGCTGCCGATCTCGCCGGGCACGCCGTACGCGGGAAGGCCGATGGGCGACGCCCGGGTCCGCACCCGCACCGGCGCGTCCATCGTCGCCGTGGTCCGCGCGGGCCAGGTGTTCGCCAGCCCCGGCCCCGACTTCACGCTCGACGGCGGGGACGTGGTGGTCGTGGTCGGCAGCCCGGAGAGCACGTCCGCGGTCTCCGAGATCCTGGCCCACGGTTAGGGCAGCGGGTGCACACAGCGATCCTTCTGCTCGAGCTCGGCGCCGTCCTGCTCGGACTGGGCGTCCTGGGCGCGCTGGCACTGCGTGTCGGCATCTCTCCCATCCCCCTGTACCTGCTGGCCGGTCTCGCCTTCGGCACCGGCGGCATCATCCCCCTGGCGACCAGCGAGGAGTTCATCTCCGTCGGCGCGGAGCTGGGCGTCATCCTCCTGTTGCTCACCCTCGGCCTGGAGTACAACGCCGACGAACTCGTGACCAGCCTGAAAGGCAACGCGCGCGCCGGGTTCGTCGACCTGGCGCTCAACGCGGCGCCCGGCGCTATCGCGGCGCTGCTGCTCGGCTGGGGCCCGGTCGCCGCCGTGGCGATGGCCGGGGTCACCTACGCCACCTCCTCGGGCATCACCGCCAAGGTCCTTTCCGACCTGGGATGGATCGGCAACAGGGAGACGCCGGTGGTGCTCTCCCTGCTGGTGTTCGAGGACCTGACCATGGCGATCTACCTGCCGGTCCTCACCGCGCTGCTGGCCGGGCTGAGCTTCATCGGCGGCGCGGTCACCGTGGCGATCGCGCTCGGCACGGTGAGCGTCGTACTGCTGATCGCGCTGCGCTTCGGCCGGTTCATCGAGAGCTTCGTGGCCAGCCCCAACTCGGAGGTGCTGCTGCTGAAGGTGGTCGGGCTGGCACTGCTGGTCGCCGGGGTCGCCCAGCAGCTGCAGGTCTCCGCCGCCGTCGGCGCCTTCCTGGTCGGCATCGCGCTCTCCGGGAAGCTGGCCGAGGACACCCACGCGCTGCTGACACCGCTGCGCGACCTGTTCGCCGCGGTGTTCTTCGTCTTCTTCGGCCTGCAGACCGACCCGACCAAGATCGCCCCGGTCGCCGGGCTGGCCGCGCTGCTCGCCCTGGTCAGCATGGTCACCAAGCTGCTCACCGGCGCGTACGCCGCCCGCAGGGCCGGGATCGCCAAGGCGGGCCAGGCCCGGGCGGGCATCGCGCTCATCCCGAGAGGCGAGTTCAACATCGTGATCGCCGGACTCGCCGTCGCGGCCGGGGTGCACCCCGACCTCGGCCCGCTGGCCGCCGCCTACGTCCTCATCCTCGCCGCGTTCGGCCCGCTGGCCGCTCGCCTGGTCCAGCCCCTCATCACCGCCGTCGCCAGCCGCACCTGACCCTGGAACCCTGAAACCTTGAAACAGGGTACGGCGACGCCACACGGCGCGGCCGTACCCTGTTTCATTCGTCACGAAATTCCACCCGGCACCCCTGTTATCAGGATTTAAGGATAAATGGCAGCATTTATCCGGGTATCACCCTTAAATGGGTAGGACAATACCCCGGATTAGGGGGTGTTCTTCTCGGCCGAATACGAGATGATCTGCCCAAGCGTTCAGCGGAACCGAAAGGTCCGCCTGAATCGGGGATTCATCGAACGGCCGAGGAGAGGATTTCCCGAGGTGTCGCTAGGAAGACGCAACGCGATGGCGCTGGGTGCCGGGGCGATCGCACTGGCCGCGACGGGCGGCGCCGTGCCCCCGGCGTCCGCGGCGGAGACCGGGCAGGCGGAGCGGGGACCGGCGGTCCCCTCGGACGCGGAGCTGGCGCGTTCCCTGCCCGGCGGCTTCACCAGCCGGCACGCCGAGGTGAACGGCGTCCGGCTGCACTACGTGTCAGGAGGCAGCGGGGAGCCGCTGGTCCTGCTGCCCGGCTGGCCGCAGACCTGGTGGGAGTATCGCAAGGTCATGCCCGCGCTCGCCGCCCGCTACCGGGTCATCGTCGTGGACCTGCGCGGCATGGGGGGCTCCGGCAAACCCGCCTCCGGATACGACAAGAAGACCATGGCACGGGACGTGCGCGAGCTGGTGCGCGCGCTCGGCCACGACAGGGTGAACATCGCCGGGCACGACGTCGGCGCCATGATCGCCTTCAGCTTCGCCGTGAACCACCCCGAGGCGACCCGGAGACTGGCGCTGCTCGACGTCACCCACCCCGACGACTCCTACTACGAGTTCCGCATGCTGCCCCAGCCGGGGCAGGCCTTCTTTCCCTGGTGGTTCGCGTTCAACCAGGTTCAGGGACTGCCCGAGCAGCTCGTCTCCGGCAGGTCCCGATATCTCGTCGACTGGATATTCGACCACCTCCTGGTGGACAAGTCGGCGATCGGCGACCGTGACCGCGCCGTGTACGCCAAGGCCTATTCCTCTCCCGACGCCGTTCGCGGCGGAAACAGCTGGTATCAGGCGTTCGGCCAGGACATCGAGGACCATCGGACGTACGGGAAGGTGACGGCGCCGACGCTCGGGCTGGCGCACAGCGCCTTCCACCCCCACATGAACCAGGTGCTGCCCACCCAGGCCACCGACGTCCGCGTCGCCGAGCTGACCGGGACGGGCCACTACTTCGTCGAGGAACGGCCCGCCGCGGTCATCGGACACCTGACGGGCTTCTTCGGCTGAGGCCGGGCGGCGGGCTCCCCGCCGGTTCCCTCGCGGACCCGGCGGGGTCGCACCGTCAGCCGCCGGACGCCGCCCACTCCTCGGCCAGGAGCTCGTAGGAACGCACCCGGTCGGCGTGGTCGTGGGTGATGGTGGTCACGAGCAGTTCGTCGGCGCCGGTGACGTCGCGCAGGACACGCAGCCGCTCGGCGACGGTCCGCGGCGAGCCGACGAACTGCGTCGTGACCCGGTCCGCGACCAGGGCGCGGTCCTCCTGCGTCCACTCGTGGGCCGCGGCCTGCTCGGGCGTCGGGAACGGCATCGCCCCGTCGCCCCTGCGGATGCCGCGCACCCACAGCCCGTACGGCGAGGCCAGCTCACGGGCCGTCTCGTCGTCCTCGGCGACGACCACGTCCGCGGAGACGACCAGACGCGGCGCGGGCAGGGCCCGGGACGGTTTGAACGCCTCCCGGTAGGCCTGCACCGCCTCCAGCACGTTGGACGGGCTGACGTGGTAGTTGGCCGCGAACGGCAGACCCCTTTCCCCGGCGACCTGGGCGCTCTGGCCGCCGCTGCTGCCCAGGATCCACAGCTCGACCCCCGCCCCCTCCCCCGGTACGGCGTGCGCGGCCAGGCCGTCCTCCGAGCGGTAGGTCCCGGCGATGAGGGCCGCGATGTCGTCCACCTGGTCGGCGAAGTCCGGGCTCCGCGCCCCCGGCTGCTGCAGCAGCGAGGACTGCAGCGCGAAGACCGGGGAGGTGGCCAGGGCCGCGAAGGAGAACGGTTCCGGGATGAGCAGCCCGTCCACGAGGCGGGCAGGCCGCGGCGGGGCGGGCGGCCTGCCCGCCTCGGCCAGGAGTTCTGTCCTGCGCTGCCCGGAACGGCCGAGTCCGAGGTCGATCCGGCCCGGGTACAGCGCGTCGATCAGGCCGAACTGCTCGACCACGGCCAGCGCCGTCTGGTGACCGAGCTGCACGGCCCCTGAGCCGACCCTGATCGTGCTGGTCGCCGCGGCCACCAGGGCGATGAGCACGGCGGGCGCCGCGCTTGCCACTCCCGGGGCGAAGTGGTGCTCGGCCAGCCAGTAACGCCGGTAGCCGAACTCCTCGGCGCGCCTGGCCAGGTCCACGGTGTTGCGGAGGGCGTCGGCGACCGTGCCTCCTGAGGTGACGGGGGACAGGTCGAGGATGGACAGCGAGGTCATGACTGCCTTTCGTGCCGGCTCTCGTGCTGGTTCTCGTGCCCGGGGAAGGGCCTGCTGGGGATCTCCCTGCGCAGCACGGGGGCCACGTCGCTCTGGAAGAGCTCAAGGCTGGCCCGGTGCTGTTCATCCGTCAGACCGTCGGCGTCGGCGGACAGGTGCATGACCTCGTGCCCGAGCCGTTCGTGGTAGCGGTGGACCTTGTCGATGATCTGCTGGGGGCTGCCGACCAGGATGGAGCTGCGCTCCACGGCGTCCTCGATCGTGTGGAAGACCGGGTCGACCCCGGCCTTCTCGAACAGGGCCAGCCTGGCGTCGAAGATCGGCCGGTAGGTCTCGACCGCCTCCTGGGAGTTCTTCGCCACGTAGAGACCCGCGCTGCCCGCCCCGACGAGGGCGTCGGCGGGGTCGTGGCCGTGGAACTCCCACCGCTCCCGGTAGTGGCGGACCAGTTCGGCGTACGGCTCGACGGGGTTGGTGACGTTGGCGGAGAAGAGCGGGTCACCGTACAGGGCGGCCAGCTCGACCGACTCCTTGCTGGTCGCGCTGCCGTGCCAGACGCGGATGGGCCGTTGCAGCGGGCGCGGCCACGTCTCGGCCTCCTCCAGCGGCGGCCGGAAGGTGCCCGACCAGGTCACCTTGTCCTCCCGCCACAGGCGGCGGAACAGCTCGTAGCCCTCGCGGTTGCGTTCCCACTGGTCCTCGGGGGTGACGTGGAAGAGCTTGGCCTGCGCGGCGCCGTTCCCCTTGCCGATGATCAGTTCGAGGCGCCCGTCCGACAGGTGGTCGAGCGTCGAGTAGTCCTCGAAGGCCCTGACCGGGTCGAGCAGGCTCAGCGTGGTGACCGCGGTGAACAGCCTGATCCTGGACGTCCGCGCGGCGATGTGGCTCAGCACGACCGGCGGGGAGGAGGAGATGAACGGGCGCTCGTGCCGTTCGCCGACGCCGAAGCCGTCGAAACCGAGTTCCTCGGCCAGGACGGCGTTGTCCACGACCTCACGCAGGCGCGCGTTGGTCGGCTTCAGCTCACCGGTGACCGGGTGGGGGCCGTGGACGATCAGCGTGATGGCGAGGAACCTCACGCTCCGCCCTCCAGCCCGAGGTGCCCGCGCAGGGTGGTCGTGCCGTACTCGGTACGCAGCACGCCGCGTTCCTGCAGCAACGGGACGACCTCGTCGACGAAGCCGTCCAGCCCGGTCGGCGTGAGGTGCGGCACCAGGATGAAGCCGTCGGCGGCGTCCTGCTGCACGAACGCGTTGATCTGCTCGGCGACCGTGGCGGGCGAGCCGATGAAGGACTGCCTGCCGGTGACCTCGATGATCAGGTCGCGGATGCCGAGCCGTTTCTCCTCGGCCAGTGCACGCCACCGCGCGGCCGTCTCCAGCGGGTCCCTGGTCAGCCGGGTGCGGCCCCTGCTGATGGTCTCCTCGGAGACGAGCGGGTCGATCTCCGGCAGCGGCCCCTCCGGGTCGTACGACGACAGGTCGCGGTTCCAGACCTGTTCCAGCAGCAGGATCGCGGTCTGCGGGCTGACCTGCTGGCGCCGGATGTGGTCGGCGTTCTCCTGGGCCTCGGCGTCGGTGTCGCCGAGCGCGAACGTGACCCCCGGCAGGACCTTCAGCGAGTCGGGCGACCTGCCGTTGGCGACGACCCTGGCCTTGACGTCACGGTAGAAGGCCTTGCCGTCCTCAAGGGTGCCGTGCCTGGAGAAGATGGCGTCGGCGTGGGCGGCGGCGAACTCCCTGCCCTCGCCGGAGTCCCCCGCCTGGATGGTCAGCGGGTGCCCCTGCGGGGCGCGCGGCACGTTGAACCGGCCCTCGATGTCGAAGAACTCGCCGTGGTGGGCGAACTCGCCCGCGTTCGCCGAGGAGAAGAACCCGGTCGCGGGGTCGGCGACGAGGTCCTCGGCCGTCCAGGAGTCCCACAGCTCGCGCACGGTCCGCACGAACTCCGCGGCCCGCGCGTAGCGCTCGGAGTGGTCCAGGTAACCACCCCTGCGGAAGTTCTCCCCCGTGAAGGCGTCGGAGGAGGTGACCACGTTCCACGCGGCCCTTCCGCCGGACAGGTGGTCGAGGGTGGCGAGCTTTCGGGCGAGTTCGTAGGGCTCGTTGAAGGTGGCGTTGATCGTCCCGGCCAGGCCCAGGTGGTCGGTGACCGCGGCCAGACCGGCGAGCACGGTGAGCGAGTCGGGACGGCCGACCACGTCGAGGTCGTGGATCCTGCCGCGCTGCTCGCGCAGCCGCTGGCCGTCGGCGAGGAAGAAGAAGTCGAACCGGCCGCGCTCGGCGGTACGCGCGAGATGGACGAAGGAGGAGAAGTCGATCTGACTGCCCGCCGCTGGATCGCTCCAGACCGTCTGGTTGTTCACCCCCGGGAAGTGGGCGGCGAGGATGACCTGCTTCATCGGCTGCTCCCTGCGTAGCGGCTGGCGGGACGGTCGAGCCCGAGGTGACCGCGGAGCGTGGCCGCCTCGTACCCGTCGCGGAACGCGCCGCGGCGGCGCAGTTCCGGCACCAGGGCGCGGGTGATCGCGTTCAGGTCCGTCGGCAGTACGGCGGGGCGCAGCCGGTAGCCCTCAAGGCCGGCCTCGCGCCAGTCGAGCAGGAGGTCGGCGAGTTGCTCCGGGGTTCCGGCGAAGATCGCGGCGTCCGAGACGTACTCGGAGCCGTCGAGCTCGTCCAGCCTGGCCCTGCGGTCCTTGGCCGCCTGGGGGGTCTCGCCCAGGAAGACGACCAGGTCGGCGAAGACCTTCGGCTGGACGCCGCCGATCTCGCGGATCTCCGCCACGATGGCGCGCGCCTGGTCGCCGTCGTGCGGCGTGATGTACTCGACGTCCACCCCGCGCGCGGCGAACTCGTACGGCAGCCGCGAGTGGGCCAGCGCGGTGACCGGCGGCTGTCCCTGCGGCGGTCGCGGGACGATCGAGGGTCCCCTGACGCTGAAGTGGGGCCCCTCGTAGTCGACGTAGTGGAGCTTGTCGCGGTCGACGAAGCGGCCGGTCCCGACGTCGCGGATCACCGCGTCGTCCTCCCAGCTGTCCCAGAGGCGGCGCACGACCTCCACGACGTCCCCGGCCTCGCCGAACAGCTCGTGGTAGATGGCGTGGTCCTCAAGCGCGACGGCCTGCGCGGGCCCGAGCTCCGGGACGTCGCGGCGGCCGAAGTGGGCGGCCTCGGTGCGCCTGCCCGACAGCTGCACCCGCCATCCGGCCCTGCCGCCGCTGACGTAATCGAGGGTGGCCAGGGAACTGGCGACGTGGAAGGGCTCGGTGTGGGTGGTCGTGGCCGTGGGCACCAGCCCGATGCTCCGACTCAGCGGGGCGATCCGCGACGCCAGCAGGACGGCGTCGAAACGGCCCCGCACCTGGTCGGTACGGCCGTCGGGGCCGTCGAGGCGGGTGGTCTGCAGGGCGAGGGTGTCCTCGATGGTGACGAAGTCGAGTAGTCCTCGTTCGGCTTCGGCCACGAGTCCGGCCCAGTAGGCGGCGGTGAACAGTTCTTTCGGAGAGGCGGCTGGATCGCGCCAGGCCGCCGGATGCCATCCCGCGCCGTCCAGCGCGACGGCGAGATGGAGATGATCTGCCGACATGTCATGACGATAACACCAAAACCAGTAATTCCTACAGGTTTAGTTGTATTTAGGGTGGGAGATAACCCGCCAGGCCGGCGAGGTCTCCCGAGACCGCCCGGGAAGAGCGGTGATCTGGTAGGCATGTGCGGGTGAGACGCCCCCTGACGATCGTCGCGACCGCCCTGCTCCTGCTGAGCCTCGCCTCCCCCGCCTCGGCGGCACCCGCCCAGCCGGACGTGCCGGCCGGGGTGCGCGCCGGCTACGTCGTCCTCGACCGGAAGACAGGCCGCGTCACCGTCCAGCACGACGCGCACCGGAGGTTCCGCTCCGCGTCGGTGGTGAAGATCCTGATCGCGATCGACTATCTGGAGTCGCACCGCGACGTCCCCCGGCGCGACCTCGCGCTGCTGGGCAGGATGCTGCGGGTCAGCGACGACGCCGCGGCCACCTCCTTCTGGACCAGGGGCGGCCGGGGCCGGATCGTCGAGCGGACGGCGCGCAGGCTCGGGCTGACCGACACCGCTCCCCCGCCCGCCGACAAGCCGGGGTTCTGGGGCTACACCTCGCTCAGCGCGATGGACGTCGTCCGCGCCTACCGCTATCTCCTCGACCGCGCCGCCCCGAGGGTCCGAGACATCGTCCTCGGGCACCTGCGCGCCGCCGAGCAGTGCGGCTCCGACGGCTTCGACCAGTACTTCGGCATCCCCCGCGCGGTGCCCCGGCCCTGGGCGGTCAAGCAGGGCTGGTCGGGGTACGGCTCGACGCCCCCGGTCCGGTGCGCCAAGACCGCCCCCGCCTCGGGCGGTGCCGTACCCGCCACCTGGAGGACCGCCTCGCTCCCTGCCCGTCCCGCGGCCGTCACGGTTCCCGACCTGGGGCATCCGGTGCTGCACACCACCGGTCTCGTCGGCCCGGAGGAGCGCTGGATCATGGTGCTGCTCACCGCCCACCCCTCGACGGCCACCTGGAGCCGCTCGACCGCGCAGACCACCACCCTGGCCAGGCGGATCTACCTCGCCGGGGCCAGGACCGGAGCCAGGTGAGGCCGCGGGCCGGATGAGACGGCGGGGCCACGGTGCGGCCGTGCCCTGCCGGGCGGGTCAGGGCAGTGAGGCGGGCAGTCCGAACCTCCCGAGGTGGCCTGGGCCGACGAAGGAGGTGATCTCCTCGATCCGGTCGTCACGCAGGGTCAGCACGTCGATCGACCAGCCGAGGTGTGCCCCCGCCTCCTCGTCCCACAGGTAACCGGCCACACCGAGCTGGCCGTTCGCCCCGACCGGCAGATGCCGCCAGCTTCCGCACGAGGTCAGCGGCAGCCGCACGGCGAAGTCCATGACGGCCTCGACGCCTCGGTACCAGTGCGCCATGGGCGGCATCGACCAGGTGACGTCCTCGGTGAGCAACGCGACCAGGGCGTCGGCGTCACCGCGTTCCAGCGCGGCGGAGTATCCCGCGACGATCTCCCGCACCCGGGCGTCGCCGATCCGGCGCAGCGTCCGCTGCTGGGTGACGGCGGGGACCCGCTCCGCGACGACCCGGCGGGCCCGCGCCAGGGCGGAGTTCACCGAGGCGGCGGAGGTGTTCATCGTCTCGGCGATCTCGGCGGCGGAGAATCCGAGCACCTCGAACAGCAGCAGCGCCGCCCGCTGGTTGCCCGGCAGGTGCTGCAGGGCGGCGACGAAGGCGAGTTCGACGGCCTCGCGCCGCTCGTAACGCCCGGCGGGCTCCTCGGGGAGGTCCGCGTCGGGGTAGGGGCCGAGCCAGGCGATGTCGGTGCGCGGGACGTCCCCGGTGACGGCCCGATCGCTCGACGGGCCGAGGTCGACGGGCAGGGCCCGCCTGCCACGGGCCTCGACGATGTCCAGGCAGGTCCGGGTGGCCACGGTGTAGAGCCAGGAGCGCAGCGAACCACGTCCCTCGAAGCGCGCCAGCCCCCGCCAGGCGCGCAGCAGGGCGTCCTGGAGCGCGTCGTCGGCGTCGTGGGAGGAACCGAGCATCCGGTAGCAGTGCGCGTGCAGCTCACCGCGCAACGGCCGTACGAGGCGGGTGAACGCGGCGTCGTCTCCACCGCGCGCCCGCGCCAGGTCGGGGTCGCCGGTGGATGTCTCCTTTTGTCCGGAAAAAACTTCCCTCACAGACGACGATTCTGCCCCACCGCCGGAGTCTCCTTCTTCGACCGAAAACCTCAGGCCCGCATCACGGGAGATCCGATGAACCGCACGACGACCATCACCACCGGGACCCTCAGGGTCTCCGACGCCACGCTGCACTACGAGGTACGGGGCGAGGGGCCCCTGGTGGCGCTTGTCGGCGCCCCGATGGACGCCACGTTCTTCGCGCCGCTGGCGGACCTGCTCGCCGCCGACCACACCGTGCTCACCACCGACCCCCGGGGGCTCAACCGCAGTGTCCTGGACACCCCCGAGCAGGACTCGACCCCCGGGCTGCGCGCCGACGACCTCTCCCTGCTCCTGGAGCACCTCGGCCGGGGCCCGGCCGCGGTCTTCGGTTCGAGCGGCGGCGCCGTCACCGCGCTGGCGCTCGCCGTCGCCCACCCCGAGCGGGCGCACACCGTGATCGCGCACGAGGCCCCTCTGAACCACGTGCTCGACGACCCCGCCGGGCGGGACGCCGCGGTCGAGGACATCATCGCCACCTACGCCTCGGGCGACGTCGGGGGAGCCTGGGTCAAGTTCCTGGTCAACGCCAACATCCCGCCGGCCCCTGATGAGGAGTCCGGCGCGCCCGCCGAGCGCGACCCGCGGCAGGTGGCCGACGAGCGTTTCTGGTTCCTGCACGAGATGCGGGAGACCACCCGCTGGCGGCCCGACATCGCGGCCCTGCGCGACGGGCCGGTCCGCGTCGTGGTCGGCGTCGGGCAGGACTCGGCGGGTCAGTTCTGCGACCTCACCTCGGCCGCGCTCGCCACGGCGCTCGGCACGGAGCCGACGGTCTTCCCCGGTGGCCACATCGCCTTCGTCGACGACCCGGCGGGGTTCGCCCCCCGGCTGCGTGAGGTCCTGAACGGAGGCTGAGACGGGAGCGCGGCGGTTTCCCGGGAACGCGGGCCCCGGGAAACCGCCGGTCGGCTCAGAGGGTCGTCAGCGGGTTCTCCGACGGTTCCGCCGGGCGCGCGTCCCCACGGTCCCTGACCCGGGTGCGGGCCGAGACGGTTTCGAGCGCCCACGCCCCCGGCCCCACGATCGCGATCAGCAGGAACGCCCAGGCGTAGAGGGCCGACAGCTCACCGCCGTTCTGGATCGGCCACAGGGCCTGCGGCTGGTGGACGACGAAGTACGCGTAGGCCATCTCCCCCGAACAGATCAACGCCGCGATCCGGGTGCCGAGCCCGGCCATGACGAGAACCCCTCCGACGAGTTCGACGACACCCGCGTACCACCCAGGCCATGAGCCGAAGGGCAGCGCCCCACCGCCGAGAACCCCGAAGAGCTTGGCGGCCCCGTTGCAGGTGAAGAGCAGTCCGACGACAAGACGGAACAGGGCGAAGACGTACGGCCTGGCCGATTCGATGAACTTCACGGCCCCTCCTCTTCTTCCACCCCGCGCCGGGGCACGGGGCGGAACGGAAACGACGACACCGATGGGCGCCGGAGGGTACGCCCGGCCCGGCCGTCCTCTCCCCACGGTTCTCCCAGGCCGGTACGGCAGGCGGGACAGGACGGTCCGGCAGGTCTTCTGCTCATGATCCCCGACCCATGCCATAAAAACACCCCATTTCGGACATATCACCTATAAAGGACGTGGGGTGGATGGTGAATTGTCCGTGTGGGATCAGCCCACTCTGTCGTCGCGCTCCAGCGCCTCGTGCCCCGTGGACACATCCTCCGGCCGGGCGGGGGCCCGATCACCGGCCTCGTCGAACGGCGCGCCCCCGGACAGCACCAGCGCGGCGCGCGCCCTGTCGAATCCTCCGGTCCACGCCCCCACCAGGACGGCGGCCACCGCGTTGCCCGTGAAGTTGGTCAGCGCGCGGGCCTCCGACATGAAACGGTCGACGCCGACGAGCAGCCCGACCCCGTCGGCCAGGTCGGGACGGTGCGCCCGCAGCCCGCCCGCGAGGGTCGCCAGGCCCGCCCCGGTGACCCCGGCCGCCCCCTTGGAGGCCACGAGCATGAACACCAGCAGCGACACCTGCTCCCCCGCAGGAAGGGAGACGCCGGTGGCGCCCGCGACGAACAGGGTGGCCATCGTCAGATAGACGGCCGTGCCGTCCAGGTTGAACGAGTAACCGGTCGGCACCGTGACCCCGGCCACGGCGCGGCTCACCCCGAGGTGCTCCAGCTTGGCGATCAGGCGGGGCAGCGCGGTCTCCGAGGAGGAGGTGGACAGCACCAGCAGCAGTTCCCCGCCGAGATAGCGCAGCAGCGACAGCAGGCCGATCCTGGTGACCAGCCACAGCAGCGGCCCCAGTACGGCCAGCACGAAAAGCAGGCAGGTCGCGTAGAAGCAGGCGACCACGGCGGCGAGACTCCCGAGCGCGGCCACGCCGGTCGCGCCGACGACGGCGGCCGTCGCGCCGAGGGCCCCGGCGGGGGCGGCCCACATGATCATGGAGAGGACGCGCAGCACGAGCGCGTGCAGGTGCCCGGCGGCGGCCAGCGGTACCGCCCCGCGCTCTCCCATGGCCTGCAGGGCGAAACCGGTGAGCAGCGCGACCAGCAGGACCTGCAGCACCCGCCCCTCGGTGAACGCGGAGACCGGGGTGTCCGGGATGATCCCGAGCAGGAAGGTCGTCAGGTCCTCCGCCTCCGTCGCGGGCGCGGCGGCCGGGTGCGCTCCCCCGGCCAGGCGCAGGCCCCGGCCCGGGTTGACCAGGTTGCCCGCGGCCAGCCCGAAGGCCAGCGCGACAACCGACATGACGAGGAAGTAGGCGAGCGCCAGGCCGCCGATCCGGCCGACCCTGGCGGTACCCGCGACCGACCCCACACCGAGCACGACGCCGAGGAACACGACGGGGCCGATCATCATCTTGACCAGCGCGACGAAGGCGGTGCCCAGCGGGGCGAGCGCCCTGGCCGTCTCCGGGGCCACCAGCCCCACGACGGCGCCGGCGGCCGTCGCCAGGAGAACGGCGGCGTAAAGGTGACGGGTCCGATCGCGCGACATGGGCGCCCTGCCTCCGGTTACCTCGGCGGAAACTCCAGCCGGGTAACCATGAGAGCGCATCCGGTGACCGTCGGTCACCGTTACGCGTTTTCCCACCCGTCTTGCGTCCCGCCGCACGGCCGTACGGCGAGGTCGTGGGACGCCGGGTCCGAGCCCTCCCCTTCCGCCGAGAACGCTCCGCGGAGGGGGTGAACCGGTGTCTCGATCAGCTGTGGTTGTCCTGGGACACCCGAGGGGCGTCGATGATCACGTCGGAGAAGATGTCGACCACCAGGGCGATCACGCCGCCGACCGCGATGATCCCGGCGCCCACCCAGAACAGGGTCCAGTTGGGGCCCAGGCACAGGGCCACACCGCCGACGGTGAACCCGATCAGAATGACGATCACCGCAAGCCAAGACTTGGGGCTTCCTCCGTGGCTTCCAGCCATGAGCCTTTCTCCTGTTCCTCTCCGTGGATCAGTGAGGCGCGTCGTTCGCGGCGGCGATCACACGGGTCAGCGACCGGTGGAGCTCCTGCAGCTCCTCCAGGGGCATACCCAGGCGTTCGACCACGGACGACGGGATCCTCTCAGCTTCGCTCCTCAGTTCCCGGCCCCTCCGGCTGAGTGTGACCAGCAGGACGCGCTCGTCCTGGCTGTCCCGCTGCCGCCGGACGTAACCGATCGCCTCAAGACGCTTGAGGAGCGGTGACAGCGTACCGGGGTCGAGTCTCAGTAGCTTGCTCAGCTCCTTCACCGACAGCGGCGCGTGCTCCCACAGGGCCAGCATCACCAGATACTGGGGGTGGGTCAGCCCCATCGGCTGCAGCAGCGGCCGGTACACACCGTTGACGGCACGCGAGGCCACGGCGAGGGCGAAGCACACCTGCCGGTCCAGGCTTAGGACATCGGTCACATCGGTCACGACACCTCCCGACCCTCACAGTACGATAGTTGGTGCACAAATCATTGTTGTGCCAACCGCCGGTGGGCGACGAGAGGAAGTCCCATGTTTCACGGCAAGACGATCGAGGAACGCATCGCCGAGCGTCAGGCCGGGCGCCCCGCCCTCCGGGAGGGTAAGCACTTCGAGCACGGGCCCGCGAGGTTCGTCTTCCTCTTCGTCATCGTGTTCGTCGTGGTCGGTCATCTCCTGGGCCTGCTGGTGCTGATGGCCATGGGGGTGCACTGAGCCGGGACGGCCGCCGTGAGAGGATGATGTTCCCGCTCGGCCAGATCCAGGAGGTCCGTATGTCCGACGTCACGCCGGGTCCCGAGGGGTCCGAAAGCGCCGACGACGAGCTCAGGCGCAGGTTCCGCGAGGCTCTGGAGCGCAAGAAGTCCGCCCAGGGGGACGCGGCCTCGGGCGGCAGGGGCAAGGGGGCGTCGAAGATCCACGGCGCCCACGGCCCCGTCTCGGGGAAGCGTTCCTTCCGCCGCAAGAGCGGCTGAACCGGTTCGTCAGATCAGGCCGTGATCGCGTGCGTGGAGAGCGGCCTGGGTCCGGTCGCGCAGACCGAGCCTGCCGAGGATCCGTGAGATGTGGTTCTTGACCGTGCCCTCGCTCAGGAACAGGCGGGAGGCGATCTCCCTGTTGGTCGCGCCGACCGCGACGAGACGCAGCACCTCGACCTCACGGCCGGTCAGCGCGGCCGCCTCCCCGCCCGCCCCCGTCTTCACCGCTGTGGGCACCTCCCTCGCGCACGCCAGCGTGGACGCCAACCGTCTGGCGACGGAGGAGTCGAGCTGGGTGACGCCGGCGCCGGCCAGCCGGACGGCACCGGCGAGGTCGGCGGCGGGCAGATCCTTCAGGAGATAGCCCGCCGCGCCCGCCGCGAGCGCCCGCACAACGTACTCCTCGTCGTCGAAGGTGGTCAGCATGACGACGCGGCAGCGGGGCATCCGCTGACGCAGGACCGCCACCGCCTCGACGCCGTCGGCCACGGGCATCCTGACGTCCATCAGGACCACGTCCGGCGCGAGCTCCAGGGCTCGGCGGACCGCCTCCTGACCGTCTCTCGCGGTCCCGACCACGGTCAGGCCGGGTTGGATGCCGAGCAGGGAGGCGATCCCCTCACGGACCAGTTCCTGGTCGTCGACCACGAGTACCCGTACGGTTCCACCGGCTTCCCCGTTCCCCAGGTCGTCGTGACTCATCCGACGGTCTCCACGCGCCGGGGAATCGTCACGGTGACCACCGTTCCCGTTCCCTGGCCGCTCCTGACGTCGAACGCCCCGCCGAGGAGGCGGGCACGCTCCCGCATGCCGAGCAGGCCGAACCCGTCCCGCCCCGCCGACGGGGAGAAACCCTCTCCGTCGTCGGTGACGACAAGCCGTGCCGACGACTCGCCGAACGTCACCGAGATCGACACGCGGTCCGCGTCGCCGTGCCTGCGGGCGTTGGTCAGACACTCCTGTGCGGCCCGGTAGAGGGCGGCGAGCTCCGCGGCGCCGTAGCCGTCCTCCTGGCCGGTGAGTTCGAGGGTGACCACCGGACGCCCGCCGTCGTCGTAGCCCGCCAGCTCGGCGAGAGCCTCCGACAGCGAGAAGTGCCGCGTCTGCGCGCGTGCCGCCCGCACCGCCCCGCGCACCTCCTCAAGGGCGCGTCTGGCCGCCCGGCGGGCGTCGGCGAGGGCCCGGTCGGCGGCGGCGCCGTCCAGGTCGCGGAAGGCGGACGCCTTCTCCAACTGGATGGAGATCACGGTCAGGTGGTGGCCGAGGCTGTCGTGGATGTCCCTGGCCAGCCGGGTCCGTTCCATCGCGGTGGACAACTCGGCGACCTGACCGGCGTAGGCCGTGAGCAGACGGTGGGACTCCTCAAGCTCCCTCAAGGTGAGCTCAAGCCGTGCCCTTCCTGCCCGTTCGCCCACGGCGACCTCGGCCGTCGAGACGACGAGGACCAGCCCGAGGGCGAACATGAGCAGGTCCGAGATGTACTCCGCCCGCGTGTACCAGCCAGGGGCGGTCAACGTGAACGCCGTGACCAGCACCCCGAGGCACGCCAGCCCCAGCGTGACACCCGCTCTGCGCCCGAAGGCGAAGTACGCCGTGAACGGCACCAGCAGGAACAGGGCGCGGGAGAGCCCGGAGCCGTCGAAGAGCGTGACCAAGGCGAACAGTCCCAGGCGTACGGCGAGCAGCGCGAGCGCCGACCTGGCGGGCTGCCTGGCGTCGAGGCGGTGCCGTCCGGTGACGTCGAGAACGAGCAGCGCGACGAGACCGCCGGCGAAGACGGCCGTCCGCGCCGGCTCGCCCTGCCCCGCCCCGGCCACGTCGTAGTAGACGCCGCCGGCGAGCACCGAGACGTAGAGCGTGGACGACACCCACGGCACAGGCCAGGCGAACCCGCTCCCCCGCCGTCCCGCGCGGACATGCCCGCCCGTCACAGGCGCGGCCCGCGAAGGAGCCATCACGCACCTCCGAACGATCACGATGCGGCCGGACAGGGGCCGTCTCCGGCAGCGTACGCCGCCACCGGGCATCCGTCCCCCGCCCGTCCTCGCATTGGCCGTCCGGCACGTGCCGGACGGCACCGGTGCGTCCGCGAACCATGACCTCCGGACGCGTTCACCGGTACCCACGGCACTTCCGCGCCGGATCGCGCCGTTCCTACGGTCGTCTCGTCTGTAGGCGGCGCCTTCGGCCGCAGAGCCGTCCCGTACATCGTCCGGGCGTCGTCGGTCCACGCGGAAAACCCATCGGCTCACCCGAAAAGGAGCTCTTCACATGTCCATCTCCTGGTTGCTGCGCTTCGGCGCGATCTGCGGGATGCTGACCGGCCTCTCCCTCGGCATACCGGGGGCGATCGAGCCCTTCACCGGCGAGACACCCGCGACGAGCTTCGTCGCGGGGATCGGAGCCGCCTTCGCCGCCCCGGCGGTCACCGCGTTCCACCTGCGGCAGTGCGCCGTGGCCGGGAGGCTGGGGGCGATCGCGTACGCGGTGAACGTCGTGGGTCTCGGGCTGTTCGCCGGCGTCGCGTTCTCGCTGAACCTGGTGGTCTTCTTCCTTGACGAGAGCACGGCCGCCCTGGTGCTGGAGGGGCCGGCCAGGCCGGCGTTGCTCGGCTCCATCGTCGTGTTCGTCACCGGTGTCGCCCTGTTCGGCCTCTCGATGCTCAGAGCCCGGGTGCTGCCCTGGCCCGCCGCCGCGGGCTACGGGTTCTTCCTGCCGCTGCTCGCCGTACTGGCGCCGCTGCCCGACACACCGCTTACCGGCGTGGTCCACCTGCTGGGCTGCGCGTCACTGACGTGGCTGTCGGCGGCGACGTGGGCGGGTGCCGCGAGGACCGAGTGACGGCCTCTCCGGGGCCCCGGCGGCTTCCGCCTTCCGAGGTGATCGGGACGCCGATGGGTAATATGGTTTACGGCCTATGTCGAGGAACATCAGGCTTAGCGAGCGTAAGCCCTTTTTGTGGGCTCTTGCCGTCGGCATCTCGGCCACGCTCGCGATCGGGAGCGGCGCCGTGCTGACCGGTCACCCCGTCCCGGACCGCGACGAGCCCGCCCCTCCCCTGGCGGACGGAGCGGCGGCCCCGGAGGCGACCCCTGTCCCGTCCCCGACCCCCACGCCTCCCCCCACGCCGACCGAGTCCGCGCGCCGTACGGATCCCGAGCGGACGTTCCTGCTGGCCAACGGACGCCGCCAGCCCGCGCGGGTCTCCGTGCCCGCCTCGGCCGGGGGCCGCTACCGCGTCGTCGCGGGTGAGGCCGCCCCTCCCCCGCCGCCCCGAGGACGCCGGGCGGGCAAGGTGATCCGGTACGTCGTCGAGGTCGAGCGCGGGCTGCCCTTCGACGGACAGGAGTTCGCCGACGAGGTGCACCGCGTTCTCAACGACCGCAGGAGCTGGGGGTTCCGGTTCCAGCGGGTACGGCGCGGCCCGGCACGGATCAGGGTCTCGCTGTCCAGCCCCGCGATGACCGACCGCATGTGCAGGCCGTTGATCACCTTCGGCGCGCTGTCGTGCTGGAACCACGGGCGCGCGGTCATCAACGCCAGGCGTTGGAACGCGGGCGCGCGGGGCTACGGCCGTGACGTCGCCTCCTACCGCGAGTACGTCGTCAACCACGAGGTCGGACACGGGCTCGGCCACGGCCACGCGCGCTGCCCGGGGCCGGGCAGGCGGGCCCCGGTGATGCTCCAGCAGACCAAGTCCCTGTACGGCTGCCGCCCCAATGCCTGGCCCTCCCCGGGGCGCTGAGGCTCAGCCCACCGCGGCGAACCGTTCCGCGCAGTGGGCCCGCAGCTCGCCGACCAGGTCGCGGACGACGGCGGAGCCGAGCATCTCCGAGGTGGCGACGTAGCCGACGTGCCGCATCGGCGGGTCCTCGCCGAGCTTCTCCATCGCGACCTTCGGCGGCGCGTCCACGAGGGTCAGCCTCGGCACGATGGCGGCGCCGAGGCCGTAGCCCACCATGGAGACCACGACGCCGTCGTCCTCGACCTGGATGTCACCCGGCGGGATCCAGGCCTGCCTGGCCAGCCACAGCCTGGTCTCGGCCGAGCAGTTCTCGTGCCAGTCGATCATCGGCAGGCTGCGCGGGCAGGGGTGCCCGGCGGGATAGGCCAGCACGTACGGCTCGGCGAACAGGTCACGGCCGACCAGCCCGTCGACCCGGGAGGGAAGCGTGGCGATGCCGAGATCGGCCCGGCCGTCCAACACCTCCCCGGCGATGCCCCTGCCGAGCTCCGGCACGATACGGACGTCGACCGTGACCTTCGGGTAGCGCCTGGCGAAGCGCGCGAGCACGATGGGCAGCAGGTGGAAGGCCGCGCTGCGGAAGGCCGCGACCCTGATGGTCCCCGTCGTCTCCCCCGCGGAGGCCGCGTGCGTCTCGGCCTTCATGACGTCCATGAGCCGCAGGATGCGCCGGGCGTGCCCGACGGCCGCCGCCCCCGCCGCCGTCGGGCGTGCTCCGTTGCGCCCGCGCCGGAACAGCACCGTGCCCATCTTGCGTTCGGCGGCCCTGACGGCATGGGAGACCGCGGACTGGGTGAGACCGAGCTCGACCGCGGCCGCGGAGAAACCGTGCCGGCTCTCGACGGCGACCAGAACGCGCAGTTCACTTGGCGTCAGATCCTCGTTGGTCACGTCGCAGACGTTATATGAACGCCTCTCATGGAAAAAACGATCTCATGAACCCGGGCCCCTGGTTCCCGTTCGTGGCGCTTCCTACGCTGACCGGCACAACCAACCGACGAACCAGAGGACATTCATGCGCGCCATCCAGATCACCCGGCTCGGCGGTCCCGAGACGCTGGTCGAGTCCGAGGTGCCCGACCCGGTTCCCGGCCCGGACGAGATCCTGGTGGACGTCGAGGCCGCGGGGGTGAACTACGCCGACGCCGAGCGGATCGCCGGGACCTACCTCTCCCCTGACCTGCCGTTCATCCCCGGCAGCGAGGTCGTGGGACGGACCTCGGACGGCCGCCGTGTCATGGGCCTGGCCAGGCAGGCCTACGCGAGCAAGGCCCTGATCAAGCTGGATGACGTCGTCGACCTGCCCGAGGAGGCCGTCGCGGGCGAGGCCCTCGCGCTGCTGGTGCAGGGCCTGACCGCCTGGCACCTGCTGGGCACGGCGGCGCGGGTCCGCAAGGGCGAGAGCGTCGTGGTGAACTCGGCCGCCGGCGGCGTCGGACACCTCGCGGTCCAGCTCGCCAGGGAGCTGGGCGCGGGCAGGGTGATCGCGACCGCCTCAACCCCGGAGAAGCGCGAACTGGCGCTGAGCCTGGGCGCGGACGCGGCCGTCGACGGTTCGGCCGAGGGTTACGCGGAGCGGGTGATCGAGGCCAACCTGGGTGAGCGCGCCGACGTGATCCTGGACGCGGTCGGCGGTGAGGTCTTCGACGCCGCGCTCGGCGCGGTCGCCGAGTTCGGCCGCCTGATCAGCTACGGCACCGCCTCGCACCGGGACCCGAGCCCGGTCGACGTCGGCCGCCTGCTGGAGGCCAACATCTCGGTCGCGGGCTTCTGGATCCGGCCGGTGCTCGCCAGGCCGGGGGGCTACCAGGCGCAGCTCAGCGAACTGCTCGAACTCACCGGGACCGGTCGCATCCGGCCGATCGCGGGCGGCGAGTACGCGCTCTCCGACGCCAGGACGGCGATCGAGGACCTTCTGGCCCGCCGTACGACGGGGAAGATCGTCCTGCGCCCCTGAGGGCCCCGGGCGTGACCGCCGCCCACGGAGCGGGTGGCGGTCGCGTACCCAGGGAGGCCGATTCGGACGCTCCGGACACCTCCCCCTAAGGTGGGGCGCAGGAATGCGCCTACGAAGGGCAGGGGACAAATCTGATGCTGCACGAACGACTGTCGTCGATCTACGAGAACGTGCTCCGGCGTAACCCGGGCGAGATCGAGTTCCACCAGGCCGTCCGTGAGGTCCTGGAGAGCATCGGCCCGGTGCTCGGCAAGCACCCCGAGTACGCCGAGTCGAAGATCATCGAGCGGATCTGCGAGCCGGAGCGGCAGATCATCTTCCGGGTCCCGTGGGAGGACGACCGGGGCGAGGTCCACATCAACCGGGGCTTCCGGGTCGAGTTCAACAGCGCCCTCGGCCCCTACAAGGGCGGGCTGCGCTTCCACCCGTCCGTCTACCTCGGCATCGTCAAGTTCCTCGGCTTCGAGCAGATCTTCAAGAACAGCCTGACCGGCCTGCCGATCGGCGGCGGCAAGGGCGGCTCCGACTTCGACCCCAAGGGCCGCTCCGAGCGCGAGATCATGCGCTTCTGCCAGAGCTTCATGACGGAGCTGTACCGCCACATCGGTGAGTACACCGACGTGCCCGCCGGTGACATCGGCGTCGGCGGACGCGAGGTCGGCTACCTGTTCGGCCAGTACAAGCGCATCACCAACCGCTACGAGTCCGGCGTCATCACCGGCAAGGGACTCAGCTACGGCGGCGCGCAGGTGCGCACCGAGGCCACCGGGTACGGCTGCGCCTTCTTCGTCGACGAGATGCTGAAGGCCCGTGGCACGTCGTTCGACGGCAAGCGCGTCGTGGTCTCCGGGTCCGGCAACGTCGCCGTCTACACGATCGAGAAGATCCGGCAGCTCGGCGGCGTCGTGGTCGCCTGCTCCGACTCCTCCGGCTACGTCGTCGACGAGAAGGGCATCGACCTCGACCTGCTCAAGCAGGTCAAGCAGGTCGAGCGCCAGCGGATGAACGTCTACGCCGAGCGCAGGGGTTCCCAGGCCGTCTTCGTCTCCGGCAGGAGCATCTGGGAGGTGCCCTGCGAGGTGGCGATGCCCTCGGCGACCCAGAACGAGATCACCGGCCGCGACGCCGGGCTGCTCGTCGGCAACGGCTGCGTCGCCGTCGGCGAGGGCGCCAACATGCCCACCACGCCGGAGGGCATCCGCATCTTCCAGGAGGCGGGCGTCGCCTTCGGCCCGGGCAAGGCCGCGAACGCGGGCGGGGTCGCGACCAGCGCCCTCGAAATGCAGCAGAACGCCAGCCGCGACTCGTGGACCTTCGAGTTCTCCGAGAACCGCCTGCAGCAGATCATGCGGGACATCCACTCCCGCTGCCTGAACACCGCCGCCGAGTACGGCATGCCGGGCGACTACGTGGCCGGCGCCAACATCGACGGGTTCAAGAGGGTCGCGGACGCGATGCTCTCCCTCGGCCTGATCTGACGATCCCCCACCTGGCCGATCCACCTGGCCGCCTTGACCGGCTGTTCTGACAACGGCGTCCGACAGCCTGGTCGGTGCCAACGAGACCCGCCCCTCACATCCGGTCCAGCGTTCGACCCCGCGAGGAGACGGCATGGCACCCAGATCCACCCTGATCGTGATCTACACCCCCGCCCTGGAGGCCTGTCGCGCCTTCTACGCCTCCCTCGGACTCGAACTCCGGGGTGAACGGCACGGGACGGGGCCGGCGCACTACGCCGCGGTGCTCGATGACGGGACCGTCTTCGAGATCTATCCGTCGTCACCGCGTCGCACGACCGGCGCGCTGCGCCTCGGGTTCACCGTCGATCCCGGCCTGGCCCTGGACGGCACCGCGCTCACCCCCGGCCGTCACCTGTTCCACGACCCGGACGGCAGGACGGTCGAGGTGCGCGTCCCCCCGGTCTGAACGCCGCCTAACGCGTGCGGGCGCGCCACCCGGGCCTGCGCAGCAGGTCACGACGCTCCAGGAGATAGGTGAGCTTCGTGGCGGCCGTGCGCACCGCCTCCTCGTGACGGTGCCGCCGCTCCGGGACGACCTCGCTCCAGCGTTCGAGCGCGCGGGCCATCTCGTCGGCGACCTCGCCGATCACCCGGTGGCGGGTGCCGAAGGCGTACAGGTCGCCGTGGACCTCCTCGACCGTGTCCTCCTCGACCCCGCGGACCAGCGGCCTGATCCTCCTGAGGATGTCGGCGTCCATGGCCGTGGTGACCGGCGCGCGTCTGGCGTCTCCCTCGGGGACCATGACGAGCGCCCTGATCCTCGCCACTGCCAGGGCCCGCTCCGGCTCCGGGGTCGAGGGGTGCCCGGCGAGGTCGAGCAGGCGCCTGAGGGTCTCCTGTGTCTTGTCGTCGAACATGGAAGACCCGTTCCGTCCTTCTCGTCCTGATGGCCCGCCGTTCAGGCGCGGTCACATGCTATTCGACGGGGCGCCGGCCCGGCGTACGGCAAAGAACGCCCAGATCTCCTCCTTTCCGGCGAGTCTCGTGAAAGAGGCGGGTAGGGACCCGGACATGGTGGAGATCGGTTACACGATGATGTGCGAGCAGACTCCCCCCGGGCAGCTCGTCGACGACGTCGCCGAGGCCGAACGGGCGGGGTTCGACTACGCGGTCATCTCCGACCACTACTTCCCGTGGCTTGAGGAGATGGGGCACTCGCCGTACGCCTGGTCGGTGCTCGGCGCGGCGGCGCGCGCCACCGAACGGCTGCCGCTGATGACGTACGTGACCTGCCCGATCATGCGTTACCACCCCGCGGTCGTGGCGCAGAAGGCCGCCACGATGGGGGCGCTGACCGGGGGGCGTTTCACGCTCGGCCTGGGCGCGGGCGAGAACCTCAACGAACACGTGATCGGCGAGGGGTGGCCGCCCGCCGACACCCGGCACGAGATGTTCCGCGAGGCCGTGGAGATCATCAAGGAGCTGTTCGAGGGGCGTTACACGACCTATCACGGCGAGTACTTCGACGTCGACTCGGCCAGGTTGTTCGACCTGCCCGGCGATCCCGTGCCGATCGCGATCGCCGCATCGGGCGGCCGCTCGGGGGAGATCGCCGCCGAGTACGGCGACGCGCTCGTCGCGGTCGACCCCGACGCGGAGCTGGTCGGCCTTTTCTCCGCCGCCGGAGGGCGGGGCAAGCCGGTCTACGGCCAGCTCGCCCTCTCCTACGACCGGGACGCCGAGGCGGCCAAGGAGCGGGCCCACCGGCTGTGGCGCTGGTCGGTCACGGGCTGGAAGGTGATGGCCGAGCTGCCCGCTCCGGTCAACTTCGCCGCCGCCGCGCAGACCGTACGCCCCGAGGACGTGGCCGGGAAGGTGCCGTGCGGCCCGGACGTGGACGCGGTCGTCGAGGCGGTGCGCCGCTACACCGAGGCGGGCTTCACCCACGTCGCGCTGGTCCAGATCGGTCACGAGCACCAGCGGGAGTTCCTCGACTGGTCGGCCAGGGAGCTGCTGCCCGCACTGCGGCGGCTGTAGGCGGCTTCGACCGGCTGACCGGTCAGCCGGCCTTGCGGTGCGGGTAGACGTGCCCGAGCTCGTGGTCGACGGGCAGGACGCACCGGCGTCCCGACTCGGTCTGCGGGCAGCGGGGCGCTTCGAGACGCCGCGGGAGCGGCGACTCCTCTTCCAGCCCGATCTCGCCGTTCTCGGCAGGCTGGTGGGTCATCGCGCGCATCCTCCTGTGACCGCCGGACGGAACGCCCTGGACCGTGCCGGGCGCGGAGTCCGTGGAATCCGTGAGTCAAGCAATCTATCCCGGGGGTTCCGCCTGGCCCAGGACCGGCGGTTTGACGCTCCCCCACGTGATCGTTGTCAGGAATCATCACCCATCGGGGGATATAGCCCTGTTTTCCTCCCGAAGCTCGTCTGGGAATCGCCCCGCGCGGGAACAACCGGCGGCGATCACACGTTCGCCGTTTCGGTCGCCTCACCCCGCGGAGAGACGTTCGCGGACTCCTCGCGGACGGTGGGAGGAGGACGACGGCGAGACGGGCAGCCCTCGGGGGGGACGGCTCGTCCCGTCAGACCCGTGCCGGTCCCGGCGAGCCTTACCTCGCCGGGGCCGCGCCGTCCGCACCAGGCCGCCGATCGGGCCCAGAAGGCACGCGGATGGCGCTGCCTGCCCCCGCTGAGCAGGGGTCATAACGCGGTGACGTCATACCACTGCGGTAGGGAGTTTTTGCCACATTGCTCAGTCATGCCCTGACAAATACTTTGACAGCACCCCTCACAAGGAGTGCATATGTTGAGTAAGCGTTCCCTCCTGTCCGGCGCCGCCGTCGCCGCCCTCTGTGTGGTGGCCACCGTCTCCCCCGCCACCGCCCAACCGGCCGCGCAGCCCGCCCCCTCGATGATCGAGGCACTCCAGCGCGACCTCGGCCTCACCGCGGAACAGGCCGTCACCCGGCTGGCCAACGAGGCCCGCGCGGCGAGCACCGAGGCCCTCCTGAGCACGACCCTCGGCGACGGATACGCCGGCGCCTGGCTCAACGCCGACGCCACCCAGCTCCTCGTCGCCACCAGCGACGCGACCGCGGTCTCCGCCATCAGGGCCAAGGGCGCCCAGCCCGTGGTCGTCGGCCGCTCCCTGGCCCAGCTCGACGCGCTCAAGGCACGCCTGGACCAGGCGCCCGCCCAGGCCCGGGCGGGCGCCTCCCTGTGGTACGTGGACCTGCCGACCAACAGCGTCGTCGTGGTCGCCGGTCAGCGGGAGGCGGGCGAGGCCCTGCTGTCGGCCGCCGGGGTCGGCGGTGACGCCGTACGGGTCCAGGTCTCCGCGGAGCAGCCGCAGACCTACGCCAACATCAGGGGAGGTGACCCGTACTACATCGGCAGCGGCAGCCGGTGCAGCATCGGATTCACCGTCACCAAGGGAAGCACCCCCGGCTTCGTCACCGCGGGCCACTGCGGCAGGACGGGCCAGACCACCAGCAGTCCGTCGGGCACCTTCCAGGGTTCCTCGTTCCCCGGCAACGACTACGCCTGGGTCTCCACCCCCGGCTCCACGCCCCAGCCGTGGGTGAGGTCGGGCGGCACCAACGTCATCGTCAAGGGCTCGACCCAGGCCACGGTCGGTGCCTCCGTCTGCCGCTCCGGCTCGACCACCGGCTGGCGCTGCGGGACCATCCAGCAGCACAACACCTCCGTCACCTACTCCCAGGGCACGGTCTACCAGGTGACCCGCACCAACGTCTGCGCCGAGCCCGGCGACTCGGGCGGCTCGTTCATCTCGGGCAGCCAGGCGCAGGGCGTCACCTCCGGCGGCTCGGGCAACTGCAGCTCGGGCGGCACGACCTACTTCCAGCCCGTCAACGAGATCCTGCAGACCTACGGGCTGACCCTCAAGGTCGGCTGACCGTTCTCCTCCCCTCCCCGGCTCGTCCCCACGAGCCACCCCCCAGACAGAGGAGATCAGCGAAGTGCTGAGAATCATGCGCCTGGCCGTCGGCTTCGTCCTCGGGCTCGCCTTCCTCGCGACCGTCTCCCCCGCGCAGGCGGGGACGGCGCAGGCGACTCCCGGTGAGGCGGTGGCCGTCCGGGTGCTCAGGTACGACGCCAGCCGGGCCGCGGAGTTCCGCTCCGCGATCGACCAGGCGGCACAGGTGTGGAACTCCAGCGTCACCAGCGTGCGGCTGGTCGCAGGCAGCCCGGCCGACTTCGTCGTGTACGCGGACTACGGCTGGCCCCGGGCCCAGCCGACCAGCCTCGGCCGCGGCACGGTCTGGATAGGCAGGCAGGCCACCTCCGAGGGCCACAACCCGCTGCGCATCGCCACCCACGAGATCGGTCACATCCTGGGGCTGCCCGACCGGCGCACCGGCCTGTGCTCGGACCTGATGTCCGGCGCGAGCGCGGGCACCGGCTGCACCAACCCCTACCCGAACGCGACCGAGAAGGCCCAGGTCGAGCGTAACTTCGGGGGCTTCACCCCGCTCGTCGACTTCGGCAGGGTCTACGTCAACAGCCCGGAGGCCCTGGCGCGGTAACGGGCCCCACGGGTGAACCCGCGGGCGGGACCCCCACCGGGTCCCGCCCGCCGGGACACGAACGTCACACGGCCGGTACGGCGGAGCGCTCCGCCGTACCGGCCGCCGCCGTGACCGGGCCTCATCCGAGGCCCGTCTGAGGCCCGTCTGAGGCCCGTCTGAGGCCCGTCTGAGGCTCAGCGCAGGAGCTTCTCGAAGCAGTGGGAACCGGCGAGCCGCTCGTAGGGCGCGTAGAGCGGGATGGCGGTGTACCCCTCCCGCTCGTACAGCCGCACGGCGTCCGGCTGGCGGTCACCGGTCTGCAGGACGATCCTCGGCGCGCCGAGCGCGCGGGCGGCCTCCTCGGCGGCGGCGATCAGCGCGCGGGCCACGCCCGTCCCCCGGTGGGAGGGCGCGACGAACATCCGCTTGAGCTCCAGGTCGTCGCCGAGCCTGCGCAGTGCGACGTGACCGACGGGGAGGTCGGCCCCGGCGTAGGCAACCCCGGTGTAGACCACGGTTTCCGCCTCGACGTTCATGCCGCGGGGCAGGTAGTCGGGGTTGCCGGCCACCCGGTCGGCGTATCTCGCCCCCATCTCCTCCGTCATCGCCCCGCGCAACGCGACGGCCGCGGCGTCGTCCCAGCCGACCGCCCTGACCTCGACGACATCGGTTCCGTCCGCGTATGCGGTCATGGTGGCCTTGCCTGCCTCTCGTTCACGGGGCCTGTCGCTCACGGGACTCTCACCGGTCGAGGGTATTCCGCCCCCCGTCCCGGACCCCTGGCGGCCCCGCTCCCTCAGCCCAGGATCCTGGCGGCCCCGAAGCCCGCCACCAGCCCGGTCCCGCTCGCGAACCTGGACGGCGCGAAGGCCGCGAGCCGGGGGTCGGCCTCGCCGAGGACGAGCCTGGCCACGTGCTCCCCCCAGGCGGGGGCGAGCTTGAACCCGTGACCGCTGGTCCCGGCGTCGACGTAGACGTGTTCCGTGACCCGCCCCGCCACCGGCTGCCAGTCGGGGCTGACGTCGTACAGCGAGGCCCACCCCCCGGCGGGCAGGGCCCTGCGGCGGGCGGGGGAGCGCCTGGCCGCGGCGGCGGCGAGCCCGGCCCTCTCCTCGGGGGCCGCCGTGCGATCGAAGTCGTCGGGGTCGGCCGGAGAGGCGGCCACCACGCCGCCGACGAGGTACTGCGTGCGGGGCTGCGGGGTCGAGTAGTGGCCTCCGGCGACGTCGATCAGCACGTACGGCACGAGCTCCGCCGTGTCGGCGGGGTCGTGCTCCATGATCGCGACGACGTGCCGTTCCACGGTCAGCGGAAGATCGACGCCGAGGGGCCGCAGCAGCGGCGCCGTCCACGGCCCCGCGGCCACCAGCAGCGCGCCCAGGTGGTGCGTGCCGCCGTCGGCCGTCGTGACGGTCACCCCTCGCGCGCCCTCCTCGACGGCGACCACGGGCCGGTTGAGGTGGAGCTCCGCCCCGTGTCCGCGCGCCGCCTCGGCCAGGCCGAGCGTGGTGGCGAAGGGGTCGGCGTAACCGGCCTCCGGCTCCCACACGGCGACGGCGACTCCCTCGGTGTCCAGGTGGGGCAGGGCCTCGGGGCCGACGACCTCCGCACCGGGCCCCAGCCGCGCCGCCGCCTGGCGCGCCGCCGGGACGTCGCCGGGCCCGTGCAGGTAGAACGCCCCGGTACGGCGGAAGCCCGACTGTCCCCCGCCCGTCCGCTCGCCGAAGTCCGCAAGGAACGCGATGCCCTCACGGGCGACCTCGGCGAGGAAGGCGTCGGTGTAGTAGGCCCGGCAGATGCCCCCCGAACGCCCCGTCGGCCCCGAGGCCGGGGTGCTCCGGTCGAACACGGCGGTCGAGAGGCCCCTGCGCGCGAGGTGGAAGGCCGCGCTGACCCCGTGGACTCCGGCTCCGATGATCCCGACGTCGTACGACACACCACCACATCCTCAAACCAGGTTTTGTCCCCAAAAATACCCATCTAAGCGATAGGAAAACCGGGTTTTCGGGCATCTCCCAACCGGGACACGGTAAACGGAGGCCGTACGGGATCAGCCCGTGACGTCCGCCTTCTCGGTCTGCGCGGCGATCAGGGCGGCGTAGCGTCCGCCCCTGGCCACCAGGCCCTCATGGGTGCCCCGCTCCACGATCCCGCCCTGGTCGACCACCAGGATGAGATCGGCGTCCTTCACGGTGCTCAGCCGGTGGGCGATCACGATGCGCGTCTGGGTGAGCCAGCCGAGGTTGGCCTCGATCCGCGCCTCCGTCGTGCTGTCGAGATTGCTGGTCGCCTCGTCGAGCAGCAGGATCCTCGGCCGGGAGAGCAGCGCGCGGGCGAGCGCGAGCCGCTGCCGCTGACCGCCCGACAGGCCGCCTCCCTCCATGAGGACCGTCTCGTACCCCATGGGCATCGCGCAGATCTCCTCGTGCAGGCAGGCCAGCTCGGCGGCCTGCACGATCCGCTCCATCGGCGCGTCCGGGGCGTTGAGCGCGATGTTCTCCCTGATCGACCCGGTGAACAGCGACGGCTCCTGGGTGACCACGCCGAACTGGCGCCGCAGCGAACGGAGGTTGAGCTCCGACAGCGGCACCCCGTCGTAGCTGACCCGCCCCTCCGAGGGGGTGTGCAGGGCGAGCAGCAACCTGGCCAGGGTGCTCTTGCCCGCCCCCGAGGGACCGACGAGGGCGACCTTCTGCCCCGGGCTGATCGAGACCGAGATGCCGCGCAGCGTCCACGGCCCCCGGGGATCGTGCCGGAAGCCCACCCCGTGCAGCTCGATCGACCCGCGCAGCCTGAGCACCTCGATGCCCGCGGCCTGCTCGGGCTCCGAGGCGAGGATGTCGGACAGCCGGTCGAAGTGCGCCCCCGCCTGCTGGAGGCCCTGCAGGCTTGCCATCAGCGAGCCGAGAGGGGTCAGAGCGGCGCCCGCCAGGGCGTTGAGCGCGAGCAGCGCGCCCAGGGTCAGCTCTCCGTCGAGCACCCGCCACGCCCCGATCCACAGCAGCGCGAGCGGGGCCAGCAGGCGCAGGGTGCCGAGCGCGGCCTCCAGGAGCCCCTGGGCCAGGCCGCCCCGCATGTCGGCGTTGAGCTGGGTGGTGAAGTGCCTCGACCACTGCTCGACCGCCCGGTGCTCGGCCCCCGACGCCTTCAGCGTCTCGATGCCGCCGATGGCCTGGATGAGCTGGCTCTGCGTCGCGGAGAAGGCGTTGAGCTCCTCCTGGGTGAGGCGGCTGACCTTACGCGCCGTGACCAGCAGCAACAGCACCTGCGCCGCGGCGAAGCCGAGCAGGCACAGCCCCATGACCGCGTCCCAGCCGAAGACGAGGACCATGTAGCCCAGGGCGAGCGGCCCGTCGAGCAGCGCCGACAGGACCTGCCCGGTGAGCATGTCACGCAGTACCGCCACGCTGCCCGCGCGCGTCATCAGGTCGCCCTTGCCGCGCAACGCGAAATAGCGGTACGGCAGGGCGACCAGATGGGAGACCACCCCGCCGGTCAGTTCGGCGTCCGCGCTCGCCCTGATCGCCACCAGCAGGACCGAGCGGAGATAGCCGACCGCGAGCTGGGTCGCGGCGGCCAGCACCAGCCCGACACCGATCAGCGGAAGCAGGTCACGCGCCCCGGAGGGCAGCACCCGGTCGACCAGCGCCTCGGAGAAGAACGGCAGCGCGAGGCCGAGGAGCTGCAGCAGCAGGGAGGCCAGGACCACCTGGGCGAGCAGGCCCTTCCTGCGGGCCAGCAGCGCCCGGACGAACCGGCGGCGCCAGGCGGCACCCGCGCTCGACCGGCCTTTCTCGAAACCGGGTCCCGGTTCGAAGGCCAGCAGCACGCCGGTGAAGCCCTCGTCGAACTCCTCGGCGGTGAGCCTGCGGCGGCCCAGCCCGGGATCGACGACGTCGACCCGGTCCGGCGCCCAGCGCTCGACGACCACGAAGTGCTTGAACTCCCAGTGCACGATCGCGGGCATCGGTACCCGTGCCAGGTCGGCCGGGGCCAGCGAGAAGGCCCGCGACTTCAGGCCGCACTCCACGGCCCCCTCCCGCAGCGCCTTGGCGCTGAGGCCGTCCCTGCCGATCTGGAGCCGGTCGCTGATCTCCTGCAGGGAGACGCGCCTGCCGTGGTAGGACAGGACCATCGCCAGGCAGGCGGCCCCGCACTCGGTCGCGGTGTTCTGCAGTACGACGGGCACGCGTCTCACGTCCCGCCCCCCATCCGCTCCGACAGCATCAGGGCGAACACGCCCGCCGTGACCAGCAGCAGCACGACGACCGCCCAGAGCGCGACCAGCCTGCCCGTTCCCACCGTCAGCGGGACGTCCTCACGCCTGGCCCTGCTCCGGTAGCGGCGCAGGGACTCCTCCCGGTAGATGCCGTCGCTCACGACCAGTGCCATTCGACCGTGGCCTGGGCGCGGCGCCCGGCCAGCCATTCCGAGAACGCGACCCGTCCCGCGACGGCCAGTGTCCGCTCGTCCGCACGGGCCTCCTGCCGGGCCAGCACCGTCCCGGCCAGCCAGGCCCCGCCGTACGGCACGGGCCCGGCCATCCCCCCCGGCGCCACGTCACGCAGCGGCTCGGGGAGCTCGACGGCCGGGCGTTCCGCGATCGTCGTCTCGACGTCCCCGGCCGCCGCGAGGGCGGCGAGCCCCCCGTCGTGGACGCGCGCGAGGTCCCCCGCGCGGGCCGCGACGGCGTTCTCCTGCCCGGTGACCCAGACCACGCGCACCAGGTCGAACGCCCGGGGATCGGCCGCGAGACGGGCGGCGCCCAGCTCGGCCTCCTTGCGGCGCCGGAAGGCCCTGCGCCTGGCGATGCCGCCGATGTAGGTCTCGAACTGCTCGGGCGTCATGCCCATCTCGGTCAGCCAGGCCAGCGTCGTGGCCCGGTCGTACAGTCCCCGGCCCCTGCGGAACTCGTCGGCCGCGGCCTGCAGGTCCTCCGTGGCGACCGGCTCCGTCTCCTTGCCGACCTCGTTGAGGATCAGGCACTGGTCGACGATCTCGTCGTGCGGCGTCGCGTCACGACGGGACAGCGACTTGATCATGGTCAGCGCCTGGGCGACCGACAGGTGGACGTCGTCGACGCTGACGAGCTGGCCCGCCGCCCAGTGCGTCGAGTGGTCGACCAGCCAGGGCACGCCGTCCTCGGCCTGGACGGTGAGGGCCACCGTACCGCCCTGCGGGTCCTCGACCAGGAGGTCGAAGTCGACCACGGGGGTGCCGGGCCGTTCGTCGACGACGAGCTGGGCCCGAAGGTCCGGGTGTTCCAGCGCCCATCCGGCCACCGTCCGCCTGGCCTCCTCGACGTGGGCGCGACGGCGGGGCAGGCCGCGCAGCAGCCGCACTCCGGATTCGAGCGCGGCCGCGAAGTCGGTGCTCATCGCCCGGCCCCCGTCTCCACCACTGTCCCCGCCGCCTCGGCGGCGGCGAGCCAGTCGGCGATCGCGTCGGCGACGGGCAGCCCGGTGCGCTGCTCGACGAACCCCCAGGCGCCGTTGGGATTGATCTCAAGGAACACGTACTCCCCCTCCGGGGTGAGGATGAGGTCGATCGCGCCGTAGGACAGGCCGAGCGAGGCGACCAGGTCCACGCACCTGCGCTCCGTCTCGCCGGGAAGCCGGTGCGCGGCGTAGCGCACCCGGTCGTCGTCGTAGTGCCGCCAGTCGTCCCTCGCCGTGCGCGAGGCCTGTGAGTCGATCTCGGCGGCGAAGACCCGCTCGCCGACCACGATCACCCGCAGCTCGACCGCCTTGGGGACGTACGGCTGGAGGATGACCGGCTCGTGCCCGAGGCGGTGGCGTGAGGTGAGATGGCGCCGGGTCAGGACGGTGGTGTAGGCGCGGTGGTCGGCCCCGTCGAGGCTGAACTCCCCCGAGTCGATCTGCTTGGCGACGAGACGACCGCCGGCCCGCTCGTAGGCGGGGACCAGCTCGAACGGGTCGTTGGTGTAGACGGTCTCCGGCACCCGGAAGCCGAGGGCCGTCGCGCGCGCCATGTGCACGATCTTGTTGTGCGCCCTGCGCTCGGTCTCCCCGCGCGCGGGCATCCACCGGGCGGGCGTGAGCTCCCACGCGCCGTCGAGCAGGAACCGCGCCTGGCCGACCGCGTGACGGCGGTGGGAGGGATCGGTGACGGTCGCCGCCGGCGTGGGCGGGTTGGGGCGCCGCCGCCACACCGCGCGCACCTCGGCCAGGTCAAGGGGAGCCTCACCCGTCCCGGGGTCGAGCACGACGCGGTGTCCCCGCCCGCCGGATGTCCCGTCGAACGCCCCGTCGAACGCCCCGTCGAACGCCACGGTGAGGCGGCCGCGCGCCGGGAAGTCGCCCGGGTCCCACCAGGTGACCGGCGCCCCACGCCGCCTCAGCCCGGCGAGCACCATCTCGACCGCCTCGTCCTCGCGGTCGCTCAGAATCAGGATCACGTCGCCCTCGTCATGGGACTCGTCACAGAAAGATCGGGACTCGTAACGCGAAACCGCCGGCCGGGCGAGAGCCCGGCCGGCGGTTCAGGTCAGCGCGGCGGAACGGGTGTGCCCGCCCCGCCGCCTATCAGACCTCCCACTCGGCGGGCTTGCCCTTGGTGTACCAGGTCACGTGCCAGCGTCCACCGGACACCTCACCCAGCTCGGCCTCCGACAGCTCCGCGCCTTCGAGCGCGAGGTCCTCAAGGCTGATCTTGCCCTTCATCAGCCCCCCCTTTCTTGCCGTGCCGGGTTTGTCGTCCCGGCATGTCGTGCTTACGGAGAGAACGCTATGGACCTCCGCTTGTGATCACCTGGCGGATGACTTGTGAACGACTGGAGCCGCCGGTCGGCGCGGGAGAACCGGCCGTGGAAACCCTCACGCGGGCCCTTTTCGTGTCCCGGGGAAGGGCCCCGGTACACGCAAAGGGCCCGCCCCGCGAGTCTGGTTCGCGGGGCGGGCCTGCCGTCTGTGGAGGAGCGGCCTCAGTGCTCGGTGAGGCCGCGCCGGCCCTCACGTGGACCCGGCGCGCCGGGCTCCTCACGGATGACCTCGCCGTGGATGACGGGGCCGGAGCCCGGTGCCCGGGCCTCTCCGAAGGGGAAGCCCGGGACGTCGCCGAACGGCGAGCCCGCGCCGGGGACCGTCCTGGCGAGCGCGTCGACCCTGCGGGCCAGGAACCGGGCGCCGAACCTGCGCACCAGCGGCCTGGTGAAGGGCAGGAGGAACAGCAGGGCCGCCACGTCGGTGACGAGGCCGGGGAAGAGCAAGAGCCCGCCACCCGCGACGATCATGGCGCCGTCGGCCAGCTCACGCTCGGGCATCCGGCCGCTCTGCAGCGCGCCCTGCAGGTTCCGCCAGGCCCTGCGGCCCTCCCTGCGGACGATCCAGGCGCCCAGCAGGCTGCCCGCGAGCAGGAGAAGGACCGTGGGCCAGCCGCCGATGACCTGGCCGACCTGGATGAGCACCCAGACCTCCAGGACCGGGACCGCCAGGAAGAACAGGAGCAGCACAGAGCGCATCATTTCCTCGACTCACGCGACAAGCCGTACGACAGGGACAACGTCCGGAGGCCGCGGCGCGTTCCGCGCCCGCCCCACCGCCCTGTTCGCTCAGCGTGTACGGCGCAGCCGCCGGGGAAGCCCGGTCAGGCCCCACACGGTGATCCGCCACAGCGCCTCGACGAAGACGCTGCGACTCATCTTGCTGGCCCCGGCGGTGCGTTCGACGAAGGTGATGGGCACCTCGGCGACACGCAGGCCGTTGCGGATGGTCCGCAGGGTCATGTCGACCTGGAAGCAGTAGCCCTGCGACTGGACGTTGTCCAGCCCGATCTTCTCCAGGGTCGAGGCGCGGTAGGCGCGGAAGCCCGCCGTGGCGTCGCGGACCGGCATGCCGAGCATCACCCGGGTGTAGAGGTTCGCGCCCCGGGACAGCAGTTCCCTGGGGATGGGCCAGTTGACGACCCTGCCGCCGGGCACCCACCGGGAGCCGATCGTCAGGTCGGCCCCGCGGGTCAGCCGCTTGAGCAGCTTGGGCAGTTCCTCCGGCTGGTGGGAGCCGTCGGCGTCTATCTCGACGAGGACGTCGTAGCCCTCCTTGAGCCCCCAGCGGAAGCTCGCGATGTAGGCCGCGCCGAGTCCCTGCTTGCCGGGGCGGTGCAGTACGTGGACGTGGTCGTCCTCGGCCGCCAGGCCGTCGGCGACCTCTCCGGTGCCGTCGGGGCTGTTGTCGTCGGCGACCAGCAGGTGCGCCTCGGGCACCGCGGCGCGCAGCCTGCCGACGATCATCGGCAGATTCTCCCGCTCGTTGTACGTCGGGACGATGATGAGCACCCGGCCGAGCATCTGCTCCATCATGCTTCTCCCACCTGCTCCGCCGGGCCCTCGGTCGGGGCCGGGATGCGCTTTCTCTGCAGCCGGGAGGCGGCGAGCGCGCCCGCACCGACAAGAATCAGGAGCCACTGCGGCAGTGAGCCGACACGGGTGGCGACGGTCTGGGCGGTCCGCACCGGGACGGTGAGGACGCCCGAGGCGGGAACCAGTTCACCGGTACGCCAGGCGATTTTTCCTTGGGGGGTCACGTAGGCGGATATACCCGTGATCGCGGAGGTGATCACCGCCCGGTTGTGTTCGACCGCGCGCAGCTGGGACATGGCCAGTTGCTGGGCCGGCAGGTTCGTCAGCGCGTAGGTGGCGTTGTTGGTCTGCACCACCAGGGGGCTGGCGCCGGTCCGCGTGGTGTCGCCGACGACCTCGTCGAAGGCCACCTCGTAGCAGTTGATCGCGCCGACGGTCACCGGGCCGAGCCTCAGGTCTCCGTCGCGGGTGCCGGGCACCGACTGCTTGCCGACCAGGGAGGCCCGCTCGAACAGGGCCAGCACGACGTCCTTGAACGGGGTGTACTCCCCGAAGGGGACCAGCTTCTGCTTGTCGTAGTAGGCGCCGGGCCCGGTGACCGGGTCCCACACCAGGCTGCGGGTGGCGCGGTTGTTCTCGCCGACCCCGACCACGGCGCCGACCAGGACCGGGACCCCGACGTCCTTGACCGCCGCGTCGATCTGCGCTCTGGCGAAGTCGCTGCGGTAGGGGTCGATGTCGGTCGAGTTCTCCGGCAGCACGACGAGGTCGGGCTTCTTGACCGTGCCCTGCCGTACGGCCTGTGCCATCTCGTGGAGCATGCGGACGTGGTTGCCCAGGACCACCGCGGGTTCGTCGCCCAGGGGGTGCATGCCCCTTCCCGGGACGTTGCCCTGGATGACCCCGACGGTGACGGTCCTGCCCTCGTCGCCGGGCCTGGGCACGGCGAACGCGGCGGCCGGTACGGCCAGCGCCCCCACCAGCGGCAGCACGACCGGCACGGCGCCTCGCGTGGCCCTCCTGGAGATCCTGAGGGCCGCGAGCGCGAGCAGTCCGCCGCACAGCACGACCGCGAAGCTCACCAGCGGCGCGCCGCCGAGGGCCGCGTAGGGGGTGAAGGGCGTCTCACCCTGACTGAAGGCGACCCGCGCCCAGGGGAAGCCGCCGACCGGGAACGTCCCCCTGGCCCATTCCATCGCCACCCACAGCGCGGCGCCCCACAAGGGCCACAGCGGCAGCCGGGAGGTCAGGGTGGCACCCACCGCCCAGACGCCGTAGAAGAGGCTCTCAAGCGCGACCAGGCCCAGCCAGGCGTCGTCCCCGATGGGGCTGACCCAGTGCAGGGCGGGCAGCAGGAAGGCCAGGCCGCCGAGAAGGCCGAGCCACAGCGCGCGACGGGCGCGGACGCCGCGCACCGCGAGGGTGAGCAGCGCGACACCGGGCAGCGCGAGGAACCACAGGCCGATCGGAGGGAAGGCGAGGTAGAGCAGCGCCCCGCCCGCCACGGCGCCCACGGCCCGCATGGCCAGACGTCCGCGCGTGGCGGGCGTGCCCGGTCCCGTGCCCGGCGGAGCACCCGGCGGGGCCGCCCCCGGCGCGGGGCCGGCCGTCTTCTCCTGCACCACGGGCGGGGCTCCTCGATGACGTCTGGACGGGTTGACATCCGATCCTGACCCGTCTTTCTAGCCCGAACGGTACCGCCCCACCGCCGCTCTCCCAAAGCGTCTGCGGCCCCTGTTCCAAAGCACGAGTTCAGAGGCCTGCCGGGCGTGGGTTCGACGGCCCGCGAACGGCAACGGGGCGGCTCCCGGCTGGGAACCGCCCCGACGCTTGCGCGCTCGCACGGGAGCGGGAAGAGGGCCCGGACGACCCTTCGGACCGGTTCCGTCCCGTCGGCGGCGAGCGCGGATTGCCGTTGTCTACTGGGTGTCCAGGCCCCTCCTGGGTCCAACCCCCCGCCCGGATGGAGTGCCCCGCCTCGACGAAGCGCCCGCCCTGCGCCTGGCTGTACGGACGGGGTGACCCCCCGTCACGGGCGCAGGAACCGGCGATGCCGAAAGACGGCCAACCGGCCAGTCCCGTGCTGGACTGGGCAGCAAACTACCGACCCCAGCGCAGATGTCAACCGTGTCACCAACAGCGGAAACACCAAGTTTCCGCAGCTGGGGCATGATCGACGAGAGCCGTCAATGCTCTCATGTGATCCGATGTCGCTCAAGTCGAGCGAGCGCTTCGGGCAGCGGCCCGGTGTGCACGACGCCAAGACGCTGGGTCGCCCTGGTCATCGCGACGTAAAGGTCACTCGGGCCGCGCGGCGACTCGCTCAGGATCAGCTCCGGTTCGACCACGATGACCACATCGAACTCCAGACCCTTGGCCTCGGCGACGGTCATCACGGAGACCGGGGCGTCCAGCGCGGCGCTGCCGCGTCCCCGGACGGCGCCCTCGACGGACCCGGCGAGCGCCGCGCCGGTCTCCTCCGCCGACGACTCCGGCACGATCACGACCGTCCGCCCGCCCTCGACGGCCTCCCTCCTGACCAGCTCGGACAGGCGGTCCGCCGGGGAGGCGACCCACGGGCTCGTCCCGGTCTCCCTGACCGAGGTCGGCGCGCTCAGGCCGGGACCGACCAGGCTGAGCACGTCGGCCGCCACGGCCATCAGCTCGCTCGGGGTGCGGTAGTTGACGGTGAGCTCCTCCTGCCGCCAGCGCCCGGCCACGTACGGGTCCAGCATCCTGCCCCAGGAGCGCACGCCCGCCGAGGAGCCGGTCTGCGCGAGGTCGCCGACGATCGTCATCGAACGGCTCGGGCAGCGCCGCATCACCATCCGCCAGTCCATCGGCGAGAGCTCCTGCGCCTCGTCCACGATGACGTGCCCGAAGGCCCAGGTGCGGTCGCCCGCGGCGCGCTCGGCGGTTGTGAGGTATATCTCGTCGTCCATGTGCCTGGCGGCGAACCGCTCCGCGTCCATGATCTCGGAGAGGCCGGTCAGTTCGAGCACCTCCCTGGCGTAGTCGAGCCGGTGGCGCTGTTCCTCCTCGGCCGCGACACGCGCGGCGGCCTGTTCCTCCTCCGCCATCCACGCCCCGGCCCGCAGCACCGCAGGGTCGATGTCGCCGAGCAGTTCGGCGGCCTCGTCGAGCAGCGGCACGTCGGAGGGGGCCCACCAGCTCTCCCCCTTGCGGGGCGGTTCGCGCAGCAGCAGCCCGCGCTCGGCCTCGCCCAGTTCGGCGGCGGCGTAGTCGAGCCGCTCCCTGGAGGTGAACAGCCCGATGAGGAGCTGCTGCGGGGTGGTGTAGGGCCACAGCCTGTTCAGCGCGGCCTTGACGGGCTGTTCGGTGCGCAGTTCCTCCCGCAGGTCGGCCAGCTCGTCGTCGTCGATCGCGCCCTTGCCGATCAGCCGGGCGGCCTGCCTGGCGAGGGCGTTGAGCAGGTGGCGGACGAACACGGCGCGGGCCTCGTTGTGCGCCCTCCTCGACCGGGCCGCCCGGTTGCGCGCGGCGTCGAGCAGGCGGGCGTCGAGGGTGAGGGTGTAGCGGTCGAGGCGGATCTCGACCGGTTTGCGCGGCACCCGCTGCCGCTCCCGTACGGCCCTGGCCACGACCTGGGCCATCCGCTCGTCGCCCTTGATCGCGGCGACCTCGGGGCGTTCCCTGACCGTGGCGGTGATCCCGGGGTAGAGCTCGGCGACGGTGGAAAGCAGCACGTCGGTCTCGCCGAGGGAGGGCAGCACCTGCTCGATGTAGCGCAGGAAGGTCAGGTTGGGCCCGAGGATGAGCACTCCCCTGCGGGCGAGTCTTTCCCGATGGGTGTAGAGCAGGTAGGCGGCCCGGTGCAGGGCGACCACGGTCTTGCCGGTGCCCGGCCCGCCCTGCACGACCAGCACGCCGTCGAGGCCGGAGCGGATGATCCGGTCCTGCTCGGTCTGGATCGTGGCCACGATGTCGCGCATCCGCCCGGTCCGCCTGGCGTCGATGGAGGCCAGCAGCGCGGCCTCACCGTTGAGGGTGCTGACGTCCTCCTCTGCGAGGTTGTCCAGGTCGAGCAGGTCGTCGTCGATCCCGATCACCGTGCGGGCCTTGGTCTGCAGGTGCCTTCGGCGGACCACGCCCATCGAGGACGCCGGGGTCGCGGCGTAGAACGGCCTGGCGACCGGGGCCCGCCAGTCGATCAGCAGCCGCCGCTGGTCGTCGTCGGCCAGGCCGATGCGGCCGACGTAGAGGGTGGTCTGGTCGGCGCCGTCGAGCCGCCCGAAGCACAGGCCGTTCTCCACCGCCCACAGCCGGCCCAGCCGCTGGGCGTACATCCCGGCGAAACTGTCGCGCTCGGAGCGGTTCTGGTGCGTACCGCCGCCCCCGCCCTGGGCCAGCACGTCGTCAAGCTGACGCTGGGTGCGTTCGCGCAGCAGGTCGAGCCGCTCGTAGAGCCCGGAGACGTACTCCTGCTCCCGATCGAGCTCGATTTGACGGGTTGCCTTCGCTCCATTATGGTTGATACTAATGGGATACTCCGGGCCATTGTGCTAGTTGTTGTGACAAACCACCACTTTAGCAGGTCCGTTGAGACACCCGGCCATTCTCCGGCCATCACAGGTTCATTGCGGCGTCCTCACGACGCTTGACGCGGCTGAGCAGGGTTCCTTAAGTTTATTTAAGGTTAGGAAACTTTCCTAACTCCGCCCTGCGGGTGACCGTACGAACATGCCCGGACACGGAGGACCTGTGACCCAGCCCACCCCGGGCACTCCCAGCCTGCTGCGGGCGATCAACGATCGGGCGGCCCTGCAGGCGCTTCTGGAGCGCGGGCCGCTGACCCGCCCGGAGATCGGCGCCCTCACAGGCCTGTCCAAGCCCACAGCATCCCAGTTGCTCGCCCGGTTGCAAGAGGCGGGGCTGGTCGTGCTCAACGGCATCCGTGAGGGACTGCCCGGCCGCACCGCGGAGGTCTACCGCCTCAACCCCGAGGCCGCGCACGTCGCCGCGCTCGACGTCACCCACACCCACATCGACGCCAGGGTCGCCGACATCACCGGGACCGTGATCGGCATGCACCGCCTGGTGACCCCCGACCCCTCCGACGACCTGGTCGGACGGGTCCGGGCCGCGCTCGACGGCGCGGGCGCCCCCGTGGACCTGAGGCGCGTCGTCATCGGCGTGCAGGGCGCGCTCGACCCGGGTACCGGCAGGATCGGCTACGCCACCAGCAGGGACCTGCCCGGCTGGCACATCCCCCGCCTCGTCGAGACCCTCGGCGAAGGACTCGGCGTCCCGGTATCGGTCGAGAACAACGTCAACCTCGTCGCCCAGGCGGAGCAGGCGCACGGCGCCGCGCGCGGGCACCGGGACTTCGTGCTGCTGTGGGCCGACGAGGGCCTCGGCTCCGCGCTGGTGCTCGGCGGCAGACTGCACCGGGGCGCGACCGGCGGCGCGGGCGAGGTCGGCTACATGCCCGCGCCCGGGGCGCCCACCGCCCGCGAGAGCGGCCGCTACGCCAACCACGGCTACCAGGCCCTCACCGGCGGCCCCGCCGTGCTCAGGATCCTCAGGTCGTACGGCGTGCCGGGCGCGACCTTCAGACTGGCCGTGAGCAACGCCGTACTGGCCGCCGAGGGCGGCGGGGCACGGGCGGGCGACGCCCGCGCCGGGCTGCGCGAGGTCGCCTCCCGGCTGGCGGTCGGCCTGGCCTCGATCACCTCCGTCGTCGACCCCGAGCTGATCGTGCTGACCGGCGGGACCTTCATGGCCGGCGGCGAGACCCTGCGGGGACTCGTCGAACGCGAGCTGCACACGCTGACCATCCCCCGTCCCCCGCTGCTGCTGTCGGCCGTCGAGGGCAACCCCGTCCTCACGGGCGCGCTCGACCTCGCCCTCGCCGCCACCCGCGAGGAGGTCTTCAGCTCGACCGTGCCGACCTGAGCCGCCTTCACCCCCTCCCCCACCAGCAAGGAGCAGCCGTCGTGCGCCGACGTCCCCCCGCCCGCGTCCCGGCACCGCCGGGGTGAGTCCCCTTCCGGCCGCCGCGGCCCAACCGCACGGTGACGGCCCGTCCTCGGGCACGGCACCGGTGATCACCGTTTTCCCCTACGCCCGGAGAGTTCCCGTCCAGGGCGTGACGTTGACAGGAGTAGACAGATGAAGCTCGCCGTAGTCGGGGGCGGCTCGACGTACACACCGGAGCTGATCGACGGATTCGCCCGGCTGCGGGACGAGCTGCCGATAACCGAGATCGCGCTGGTCGATCCCGACCCCACCCGGCTCGGGCTGGTCTCGGGGATGGCCCGCCGCATGCTGGAGCACGCCGGCCACCCGGCCAGGGTCGTGGCGACCGCCTCGGTCGAGGAGGGCGTCTCCGGAGCCGACGCCGTACTGCTCCAGCTGCGGATCGGCGGCCAGGCCGCGCGCAACGTGGACGAGACGCTGCCCCTCGAATGCGGATGCGTCGGCCAGGAGACCACCGGCGCGGGCGGCCTGGCCAAGGCCCTGCGCACCGTCCCCGTGGTGCTGGACATCGCCGAGAAGATCCGCACGCACGCGCCCGACGCCTGGATCGTCGACTTCACCAACCCGGTCGGCATCGTCACCAGGGCGCTGCTCGAGGCCGGGCACCGGGCCATCGGCCTGTGCAACGTGGCCATCGGCCTGCAGCGCCGCTTCGCGGCGGGGCTCGGGGTCGCCCCCGAACGGATCTCCCTCGGCCACTTCGGCCTGAACCACCTGACCTGGGTGCGCTCGGTCAGCCTCGACGGCGTCGACGTGCTGCCGCGGACGCTGCGGGAGCCCCTCGGCGAGGAGGTCGCCGAGGCGATCGGCCTTCCGCTGTCCCTGATGCGCCACCTCGGCGTGGTTCCCTCCTACTACCTGCGTTACTACTACGAGCACGACGCCGTGGTGGCCGAGCAGCGCAGCAAGCCCTCACGGGCCGCGGAGGTCGCGGCGATGGAGGCCAGCCTCCTGGAGATGTACGCCGACCCGTCGGTGAACACCAAGCCCGAACTGCTGGAGAAGCGGGGTGGCGCGTTCTACTCGGAGGCGGCGGTCGCGCTGATCGCCTCACTGCTCGGCGACCGGGGCGACGCCCAGGTGGTCAACCTGCGCAACGACGGCACCCTGCCCTTCCTGCCCGACGAGGCGGTCATCGAGGTCCCGGCCACGATCACCGCGGCCGGGGCGCGCGCGCTGCCCGTGGCCCCGGTCGAACCGCTCTACGCGGGGCTCATCGCGCACGTCACGGCCTACGAGACCCTGGCCCTCGACGCCGCGCTGCACGGCGGCCTCCGGCGGGTCTCCGACGCGCTGCTCGCCCACCCGCTGATCGGCCAGGCCTCACTGTCCGACGACCTCGCCCGGCGCCTCATCGAGGCCAACCGCGCCCACCTGCCCTGGGCGACGGAGTGAGGACCGTACTGGCGGTCGACGGCGGCAACAGCAAGACCGACGTCGCGCTGGTCGCCGAGGACGGCTCCGTCCTCGGCACCGGCCGTGGCGGCCCCTTCCAGCCGCAGATCTCGGGGGTCGGCACCGCCGTCGACGCGATCGCCGAGGCCGTGAGGGCGATGCTCGGCCCGGACGCCGCTCCCCCGTTCGCCGGCCATGTGGCCGCCTACGTGGCGGGCGCCGACCTGCCCGCGGAGGAGGAGATCCTGCGTGCGGAGATCCTCGCCAGGGGATACGGCGAGGACGTGGTCGTCGGCAACGACACCTTCGCGCTGCTGCGCGCCGGAGCCTCGGGGCCCGCCGGGGTCGCCGTGGTCTGCGGGGCGGGCGTCAACGCCGCGGCGGTCTCCCCGACCGGCGAGGTGGCGAGGTATCCGGCCCTGGGCAAGCTCACCGGCGACTGGGGCGGCGGCTTCGGCCTGGGCGAGGAGGCACTGTGGTCCGCCATCCGCGCCGAGGACGGCAGGGGCCCGGAGACCGCGCTGCGGGAGGCCGTGCGCGAGCACTTCGGCACCCGCACGGTCGAGGAGGCCTGCCTCGACATCCACTTCGGCCGCACCCCGATCGACAGGCTGCACGAACTGGTGCCGGTGCTGATGACCGTGGCGTCCTCGGGGGACGAGATCGCCCGGTCCCTGGTGACGCGGATGGCCGAGGAGGTCACCGTGCTCGCGGTGGTCGCGCTGCGCCGTCTCGGCCTGCTGGAGACCCCGATGGAGGTCGTCCTCGGCGGTGGCGTGCTGACCGCCCGCGACCCGCTGCTGAACGGCCTGATCGAGGAGCGCTTCGCCGAGCGGGCCCCCCAGGCCAAGCTGATCGTGGCGGACGCTCCGCCGATCATGGGCGCCGCCCTGCTCGGCCTGGACGCCTTCGGCGCGACCGAGGAGGCCAAGGCCGCGCTGCGCGCCCACTTCCACGCGGCGGTGTAAGGAAGCCCCGTACGGCCCGCGACGGCCGTACGGGGCACTCAGGCCTGTTCCACGGCCTTCTCGTCGGGTTTGTCGTCGGTCTTACCCGCCTGCCCGCCGATCAGCTCGGGCGCCCGGTGTTCGTACGGCGTGCTGAGCACGACCGTCGTCCTGGTCGAGACGTTGGCCGAGGTGCGGATCTGGTTGAGCAGCTCCTCCAGCGCCAGCGGCGAGGCGACCCTGACCTTGAGGATGTAGCTCTCGTCCCCGGCCACGCTGTGACAGGCCTCGATGGCGCCCAGGTGGGCCAGCCGTTCCGGGGCGTCGTCGGCGGCGGCCGGGTCGATGGGCTTGATGGAGACGAACGCGGTGAGCGGCAGCCCGATCGCGTCGTAGTCCACGAGCGCCGCGTATCCCCTGACGACCCCGCGTTTCTCCAGCCTGCGCACCCGCTGGTGCACCGCGGAGACCGAAAGCCCGGTCTCCCTCGCGAGGTCGGTGAAACTCATCCGGCCGTCTCTGGCCAGTAACGTCACGATCCGACGGTCGATCTCCTCCATCCGGACAACGGTAACGGGCCGTGGGACGGCGCGCGCAGCCGCATGGTCACGGCATGGTCCCAACCGCCCCACGTGTGCCGGCCGGTCGGCGGCGGCCGTACATTCTCGGCATGAGCAACCTGGAACGCGAGCCCCGGGAGACGGAGTGCGGCGGCCCGACCGGCCGCGCCGGCGCCGCGGCGGGCCCGGCCGGTGAGCTTCTCACCGGCCGTGAGGTGGTGCTGGGCGGCCCACGGGGCATGAGGGTGACCCGGACCCTGCCCGGCCGCGACGTGCGCATGGTCGGGGCGTGGTGCTTCCTCGACCACTACGGCCCCGAACGGACGGCCATGCGGGTGCCCGCGCACCCGCACACCGGCCTGCAGACGGTCAGCTGGCTCGTCGAGGGCGAGGTGCTGCACCGCGACTGCCTGGGCAGCGAGCAGGTGATCCGGCCCGGCAGTCTCAACCTCATGACGGCGGGCCGCGGCATCTCGCACTCCGAGGAGTCCCCCGCCGGGCGTGACCTGCACGGCGTGCAGCTGTGGGTCGCGCTCCCCGCCGCGCACCGGGGGACGGAACCCTCCTTCGAGCACCATCCGGTGCTGCCGGAGCTCACCGGGCCCGGCTTCACGGCGAAGGTCCTGATGGGCGAGCTGGGCGGCGTCGTCTCCCCGGCCCGCGTCCACAGCCCGCTGACCGGCGCCGAGATCACCCTGGAGGAGGGCGCACGGGTCACGGTCCCGCTCAGACCGGACTTCGAGCACGCCGTGCTGATCCTGTCCGGCGCGGTGCGCGCCTGCGGAACGGACCTGGCGCCGGGGCCGCTGCTCTACCTGGGCACGGGCCGCTCGGAGCTCACCCTGAGCGCCGGGGCGCCCGCGCGCCTCATGCTGCTCGGCGGCGAGCCGTTCGAGGAGCGGATCGTGATGTGGTGGAACTTCGTCGGCCGCGACCACGACGAGATCGTCCGGTTCCGGCAGGAGTGGATGACGGGCGAGGCGTTCGGCGTCGTCCCCGGCGCGCCGGGGACCCGGCTGCCCGCGCCTGACCTGCCCGGGACCCCGTTGAGACCACGGGGCCGGCACCGCTGACGCCGGCACGGGCGGCGCCTCTGACAAGCTGGACGTGGAGTTTCCGAAGTCCTGGGAGGCAGTCGTGGCCGATGAGTTCGACGTGGTCGTTGTGGGCGCCGGGCCCGCCGGGGAGAACGTCGCGGGACGTGTGGCCCGGGGCGGGCTGAGCGTCGCGGTGGTCGAGGAGGAGCTGGCCGGCGGTGAGTGCTCCTACTGGGCGTGCATCCCCAGCAAGGCCCTGCTGCGCCCGGTCGAGCTGGCCGCCGAGGTCGGGCGGGTCCCGGGTCTCGGGACGACGCCGATCGACACGGCCGCCGTGCTCGCCCGGCGTGACGAGGCGGTCTCGCACCTGGACGACGGCGGCCAGGTCGGCTGGGTCGAGGGCCTGCCCGCCGAGTTCGTGCGGGGCCGGGGACGGCTGGCCGGCCCCAAAGTGGTCGAGGTGACCGGGCCCGACGGTTCCGTCCGGACGTTGCGCGCCCGGCACGCGGTCGCGCTGGCCACCGGGAGCCGCCCGGCCTTCCCGCCGGCCGCCGGGCTGGCCGGGGCCTCTCCGTGGACGAGCCGCGAGGCCACCTCGGTGCGGGAGGTCCCCGGGCGGCTGGCCGTGCTCGGCGGAGGCGTGGTCGCCTGTGAGATGGCGCAGGCCCTGCACGGGCTCGGCGCGCGGGAGGTGACGCTCCTGGTGCGCGGCGGTTCGCTGCTCGGCAGGGTCGAGCCGTTCGCCGGGGAGCTGGTCGCGGAGTCGATGGCGGCCAGGGGGATCGAGGTGCGCACCCGGGCCGAGGTGACCCGGGTCGAACGGCCGGCGCCCGGCGGCCCGGTGACCGTCCACCTGGCCTCCGGGCCGCCCGTGGAGGCCGACGAGCTGCTGGTCGCCACCGGACGCTCGCCCGCGACGGGGGACGTGGGCCTGGCCTCCGTCGGGCTGCCCGAGCGGGGCCCGGTCGAGGTCGACGACAGCATGCGCGCCGTCGGCGTCGGGGACGGCTGGCTGTACGCCGTCGGCGACGTCAACGGCCGCGCCCTGCTCACCCACATGGGCAAGTACCAGGCGCGGGTGTGCGGCGACGTGATCGTGGCCAGGGCCAGGGGGGAGCGCGACGACCTGCCCGCGCTGCGCGCCGTCGCCGACGGGTACGGCGCGCCGCAGGTGGTCTTCACCGACCCCCAGGTCTGCGCGGTCGGCCGTACCGAGGCCGCGGCCAGGGCCGAGGGCTTCGACGTGCGCGCGGTCGAGTACGACCTCGGCTCGGTCTCCGGTGCCTACCTGCTGGGGGACGGCTATCGGGGCAGGGCAAAGGCGGTCGTCGACGAGCGGCGGCGGGTCCTGCTCGGGGTGACCTTCGCCGGCCCCGGGGTGGCCGAGCTGCTGCACGCGGCGACGGTCGCCGTCACCGCCGAGGTGCCGCTCGAACGGCTCTGGCACGCCGTACCGGCCTTCCCCACGGTCAGCGAGGTGTGGTTGCGGCTGCTCGAGGAGTACGGCCTCTGAGGGACACGCCCGGGCGAGGGGGCGGGGGACGGTCATGGAAGATCTTCCCGGTCCCCTCCCCGGTGCTCCTTCCGCGCGCCCACCGGGGATCGCGGCTTTTGTCCCATAACCTCTCCACCTGCCGAGGTTCATGTTTTGGCCAGCGAAAAAAATGGTTTTTTGACTGGTTTGTCATATTTTAGAAACAGGCGGGAACCAATGGAAAGGATACGGTTTCGGCAGGTACATGGAGCGGACCAGGGCGTGCAAGGGGGGCGAAATGGCAGCCATGGAGAAGGGCATGCACAGCAACCAGCACGAAACTCCCTGGCAGGTCGACTTCCAGGCGCTGGACAGACGTGAACGCCTGATCATCAAACGAATGCTCGCCGGACTCGCGCTGGGCATGGTGCTGGCCGTGGCCGGCGAGTCACTCGCCGAGGTGCTTCCCCCGTCGGTCACCATGGCCTACGACCCGTACGTCTACGGGCTACTGGTGCTCGTCATGACCCGCGGTTCGACCAACGCCTGGTGGGCCGCGCTCAACGGGCTGCTGGCCACCGCCGGCCTGACCGCGGGCCACGTGGTCGCCCACGCCCTCAACCACGACGAGACCCTGCTCGCCCAGGCCAACGAGAGCTGGCAGATCGCCCTGAGCGTCACGATGGTCGGCTTCGGCGTCGCGGGCTATCTCAGCCGCAGGAACGGCCTGAGCGGCGACGTGGCGGTCGGGGCGTTCACCGCCCTGGTGTGCACCGAGGGGCGGGAGATGCAGCAGGCCGCCCTGGTTCCGCACGGCGGCCCGGCACCGGCCGGTCCGTGGCCGCTGGTGGCCCTGGTGCTCCTCGGAGTGTGCCTTCCCCTCCTGCTCCGCCCGACCGCCCCGTCACGGCTGCGCACCCTGATGATCACCGTCGGCTGCGCAGCCGTCCTGGTCGGACTGTCCATGCTGTGACGAGGCCCCCGGCGCCGCTCAGGCCTTCTTGGCCAGGGCCCTGCCGATGACCAGCCGCTGGATCTGGTTGGTGCCCTCGACGATCTGCAGCACCTTCGCCTCCCGCATGTAACGCTCCACCGGGAAGTCCTCGACGTAGCCGTAGCCGCCGAAGACCTGGACGGCGTCGGTGGTGACCTTCATGCACACGTCGGTGGCGAACAGCTTGGCCATCGCCGCCTGGGTGCCGTACGGGCGGCCCGCGTCGCGCAGCCTGGCGGCGTCCAGGTAGAGCGCCCGCGCCGCGGCGACCTGGGTGGCCATGTCGGCGAGCATGAACCCGATCCCCTGGAAGTCGATGACGCGCGAGCCGAACTGCCTGCGCTCCCCCGCGTACGCGATCGCCGCGTCGAGCGCCGCCTGGGCCAGGCCGACCGCGCAGGCCGCGATGCCGAGCCTGCCCCCGTCCAGGGCGGCGAGGGCCACCCGGAAACCCTCCCCCTCCTGGCCGACCAGGGCGTCCCCGGCGAGCCGTACGCCGTCGAAGCGGACCTGGGCCGTCGGCGAGGAGCGCAGGCCCATCTTGCGCTCGGGCGCTCCAAACGACACCCCCTCGGTGCCCGCGGGGACGTGGAAGCAGGAGATGCCACGGCTGCCGTCGTCGGAGGTCCTGGCCATCAGGGTGTAGAAGTCGGCCTGCCCGCCGTGGGTGATCCAGGCCTTGACCCCGTCGACGAGATAGCCGTCGGCGTCACGCACCGCGCGGGTGCTCAGGGCCGCGGCGTCGGAGCCGGACTGGGGCTCCGACAGGCAGTAGGCGCCGAGCAGCTCGCCCCCGAGCAGCTCCGGCAGCAGTTCGGCGCGCTGGGCGGCGGAGCCGTACGCGGCGACCGGGAAGCTGGCCAGGGTGTGCACGGACAGCCCCAGCCCGACCGCCAGCCAGCCCGCGGCCAGCTCCTCGATGACCTGGAGGTACACCTCGTACGGCTGCGCGCCGCCGCCGTGCTCCTCGGGATAGGGGAGGCCGAGCAGGCCGGACCTGCCCAGGACGGTGAAGACCTCGCGGGGGAAGCGCTTGGCGGACTCGTCGGCCGACGCCCTGGGCGCGACCTCCTTGGCGATCAGGTCGCGGACGAGATCCAGCAGGTCGTGGGCCTCGGCGGTTGGCAGCGTACGCTCAACGGTCATATCCGCTTACTCCAGGTCAGGGGCTAAGCAAAAAGGGCGGCCGGGATCGCCGGCCACCCGATTGTTACACCTGTCACACTATGACGAGCTCCCGAGGGCGGTGGTTGAGCCGCTCGCCGCCCTCCTCGGTGCAGATGAGGATGTCCTCGATGCGGGCGCCGTGCTCACCCGGCAGGTAGATGCCCGGCTCGACGGAGAAGGCGTGCCCCGGTTCGAGCGGCTCGGTGTTGCCGGCGACGATGTAGGGCTCCTCGTGGGTCTCCAGGCCGATGCCGTGCCCGGTGCGGTGGATGAAGTAGTCTCCGTAGCCCTCCTCGGCGATCACCTCGCGCGCCGCCGCGTCGACCGACTCGCACGAGGCCCCGGGCCTGACGGCCGCGCAGGCGGCCTCCTGGGCCCGCTGGAGCACCTCGTAGTATCGCGTGAACTCCTTGGGCGGCTCCCCGACGCAGTAGACCCTGGTCGAGTCGGAGCAGTAGCCGCTGGGCATCTGGCCGCCGATGTCGACGACCACGGGCTCGCCCTCCTGGATGATCCGGTCGGAGAGGTCGTGGTGCGGGCTGGCCCCGTTGTGGCCGGAGGCGACGATGACGAAGTCGACGGTCGAGTGCCCCGCCGCGATGATCGCATCCGCGATGTCCCGTCCGACCTCCCGCTCGGTACGGCCCGCCCGCAGGAAGTCCGGCACCTGCGCGTGCACGGCGTCGATCGCGGCCCCCGCCTCGCGGAGCGCGGCCGCCTCGGCCTCGCTCTTGCGCATGCGCAGGCCGCGCAGCACCGATCCGGCGAGCACCTGCTCCGTGCCGGGCAACGCGTCGCGGAAACGCAGCGACTGCATGGCCCACATCCGGTCGGCCAGCCCGACCCTGCCGACCTTCCCCGCGCCGCCCAGCCGCGCGGCGACGAGCGCGTAGGGGTCGTCGGTCTCGTCCCAGGGCACGAACTCGACACCCAGCCGCGCCGCCGGGGACTGCTCCGCGGCGGGCAGCTCCAGACGGGGCACCACCAGGAAGGCGGGGCCCTCGGCGGGCAACGCCAGGCAGGTGAGCCGTTCGAGCGGCAACGCCTCGTAGCCGGTCACGTAGCGCAGGTCGGGGCCCGGGGTGAGCAGCAGCGCGCCGAGGCCGGCGGCGGCCGTGGCCTCCTGCGCTGCGGCGAGACGGGTCACGGGATACAGGTCAGAGGACTCCTTTGTCACACCGACCAATGTAATCGTGAACAGATCGGCACCACACCTGTGGCCACACCCTTGATCGTCGCGACCGGGGAAAGTCCGGGGAAAGGACGTCGTTCGGGTGACAGTGCCACTACAATCCGTTGAAGGACGATCACATTTTGTGGATAGGATGTCCCTAGGTCCCCACATTCGAGAGCGAGCTAAATGGTCGGCGTAGTGGGCGGCCACCAGCCACCCCTCCACCCACGAAACGACCACGTGACCGGTTCCGCCCCGCTGACCGCGGCAGAGATGGTGCAGCCGTTGCGCGGAGAGCTGGACGAGCACATGGCCGTCGAAAGACAACTTCTCAGCACGCGGCTGGCCCATGCCGAACGGCTGGGCGATCTGGGCTGGGCCGAGTGGCACCTGCACAGCGGCGAGTCCACCTGGTCCGACCACGCCTACGCCATCTTCGGCCGCGATCCCGTCGAGGGCCCCATCGGCCTGCGTGACCTGGTCGGCCACGTCGAGCCGCAGGACCGGGCCCTCGTCGACGGGCTGCTCAGGTCGGTGGTCGATCTGGCCAAGCCCGGGCAGGCCGAGTTCCGCATCCGCCGCCGCGGGGAGGTCCGCAACCTCCGCGCGGCCCTGGACCCCGTCGTGAGCGGAGGACACGCCTCCGTGCACGGAGTGATCCAGGACGTCACCGGCCGCCGCAGAGCCGAGCAGATCGCCTCCGAGTCGCGCAGGCAACTGCTGGAGGTCCGTGAGCGGGCCGCCCAGCAGCAGGGCGTGAGCACGGCCCTGCGCGAGGCGATCATGCCGCGCCTCGGAGCGTCCGTCGACCTCCCCGGTGCCCGGATGGAGGTCCGCTACGTCCCCGCCGGGCAGAAGGACGGCCTCGGCGGCGACTGGTACGACGCCACGACCATGCCCGACGGACGGGTGCTGCTGACCATCGGCGACGTGTCCGGCCACGGCCTGCCCGCGGTCACCCAGATGAGCAGGCTCAGGCACGCGCTGGGCGGCCTCGCGATGACGGGCGAGCCTCCCGACCGGCTGCTGACCTGGCTCAACCACCTGGTGATGCACCGCTTCGAGGAGACCACCGCGACCGCGGTCGTCGGCCACCTCGACCCGCTGAGCCGCGTGTTCACCTGGAGCCAGGCGGGGCACCCGGCGCCGATCCTGGTCCGCGACGGGACCGCCGTCCAGCTTGAGCCGCCCTCGGGGGTGCTGCTCGGCGCGACCCTGTCCGAACGGTACGAACGCTCGGCCGTACGTCTGCGCGACGGTGACGCGCTGCTGCTGTTCACCGACGGGCTCGTCGAGCGGCGCGACCGCGACATCGACGAGGGGTTCGCCCTGACCCTCAGGGCCGCCTCCGCCCTGCGGCGGCAGGACGGGGAGGCCGCCCTGGACCGACTGATCCAGGCGGTCGGCGGCCCCAACCCCGAGGACGACACCTGTGTTCTGATGATCGTCCTGCCCGGGTGAACGACTTGGTTAAATGGTCGCCATGCCCGGGCTGATGCTTCTCGACACCCCTTCGCTGTACTACCGCGCCTTCTACGGGATACCGGAGTCGGTGACCGCCCCCGACGGGACGCCCGTCAACGCCGTGCGCGGCCTCATCGACATGATCGCCATGCTGGTCAGGCAGCACTCCCCCGGCGAGCTCGTCGCGTGCATGGACGCCGACTGGCGTCCCGCCTTCCGGGTCGCGGCGATCCCGTCCTACAAGACGCACCGCCTCGCCCCCGGAGGCGGCGAGGAGACCCCCGACACACTCGTCCCGCAGGTCCCGGTGATCGAGCAGGTCCTCGACGCCGCGGGCATCGCCCGCCTCGGCGTGCCGGGCTACGAGGCCGACGACGTGATGGGCACGCTCGCGCTGCGTCCCCGGGGCGAGACCGGCGGCGGAGTCGACATCGTCACCGGTGACCGGGACCTGTTCCAGCTCGTCGACGACGGCGTGCCGATCCGGGTCCTCTACACCGCCAGGGGCGTCAAGAACCTCCAGCTCGTCGACGAGGCCGCGGTCACCGCCAAATACGGCGTGCCGGGCCGTTCCTACGCCGACTTCGCCGTCCTGCGCGGCGACCCCAGTGACGGCCTGCCCGGGGTGCCCGGGGTCGGCGAGAAGACCGCCGCCGCCCTGATCACCCGGTTCGGCTCGCTCGACGCGCTGCTCAAGGCCCTCGACGGGGACGGCGACCTCACCGGGGCGCAGCGGAACAGGCTGGAGGCCGCCCGTGACTACCTGCGGGTGGCACCCGAGGTGGTCCGGGTCGCCCACGACGTGCCCGTGCCCGATGTCGGCCTGACCCTGCCCGCGCAGCCGCGCGACCCGCGGGCGCTCACCGACCTGGCCGGGCGTCATGGGCTCGGCGGTCCTCTCGGCCGCCTCGCCGATGCGTTGTCCTGGACCTGGCGGCCCTGAGCCCCGCCCTGGCCGAGCTCGGGCACCGCGGAGAGCGGTAGGTTGGCCCCCGTGCCCCACAAAAGCATCCGGGTGCCCGAAGACCCCCATCCGCGGCTGAGCGACGGATTCGAGCGGATCAGGCGTGAGTTGAGGCTGCCCGGGGAGTTCCCTCCGGCCGTGCGCGCCGAGGCGGAGCAGGTCACCAGGACACCCACGCTGCCCACGCTCGACCGCACCGACCTTCCCCTGGTCACGGTCGATCCGCCGGGGGCCATGGATCTGGACCAGGCCATGCACCTGGAGGAGCGTCGCGGCGGCTACCGCGCCTGGTACGCCGTCGCCGACGTCGCCGCCTTCGTACGGCCCGGCGGGGCGATCGACGCCGAGGCCCGTACCCGGGGCGAGACCGTCTACATGCCGGACGCCCGGGTGCCGTTGCATCCCGCCGTACTCTCCGAGGGCGCCGCCAGCCTGCTGCCCGGCGCGACCAGGCCCGCCGCGCTGTGGTGCGTCGACCTGGACGCCGAGGGCAGGGTCGTCGGCGCCGACGTGACCAGGGCGCTGGTGCGCAGCCGGGAACGCCTCGACTACGACTACGTGCAGACCGCGGTCGACACCGGGACCGCGGACGGCACGCTGCGGCTGCTGGCCGAGATCGGCAGGCTCAGGCTGGCACTCGAACGGGACAGGGGCGGCGTCACGCTGCCGACCCCGGAGCAGGAGGTCGTCCCGGACGGGGACGGCTACCGGGTCGAGCTGCGCGCCCCGATGGAGGCCGAGGCCTGGAACGCGCAGATCTCGTTGCTGACCGGCATGGCCGCGGCCTCGATGATGCTTGACGCCGAGATCGGCCTGCTGAGGGTGTTGCCGCCCGCCCCCGCCGAGAAGATCGCCCAGGTTCGCCGGGTCGCCGCCGCGCTGGGCGTGCCGTGGCCGGACGGGGCTGGCTACGGGGAGGTCGTCCACGGCCTCGACCCGAAGATCCCCGGGCAGGCCGCCTTTCTTGAGGAGTCGACGGTCCTGCTGCGCGGGGCCGGATACGTGGCCTTCAACGGCGCGCCGCCGGCCCAGGCGGCCCATGCGGCGGTCGCCGCGCCGTACGCGCACGTGACCGCTCCGCTGCGCAGGCTCATCGACCGCTACGCCACCGAGGTCTGCCTGTCGGTCGCGGCGGGCGAGCCGGTGCCCGAGGAGGTCCAGCGGGTCATGGGCGAGCTGCCCGGCGTCATGCGGGTGACGGGACGGCGCGCGGGCGCGGCCGAGAGGGCGTGCGTCGACCTGGTCGAGGCGTTCGTGCTGCGTGAGCGGGTCGGCCAGACGTTCGACGCGGTGGTGATCGACGTGGACGAGGGCCGGTCCGGGGGGCTGGTTCAGGTCACCGACCCCGCCGTGGTGGCCCGCTGCGACGGGGAACGGCTCCCGCTCGGCGAGGCCGTCCGGGTACGGCTGACGCGCGCCGACCCGGCGACCCGGGAGGTCCGTTTCAGCCTGACCTGACGGCGGGCTTCCCGCGTTCTCCGCCGGGCCGCCCGCCTCCGGTCTCCTGCTGGGCCTCTTACCTCTTGAGCGTCCAGCCGGCGCCGACGCCCAGCAGGTGCAGGGCGACGAGGGCCAGTCCGGCGAGGACGAGCGTGGTGACGGTCACGACGGAACCGACGGCCACACCGGCGATCTGGAAGATCAGCGCGAGAACGAACAGCAGCGCGGCGACGAGGGCGAGCATTCCTACCTCCCTGGGCGGGGGTCCAACATGGTTCCGCTTTGGGAATTTCCTAGGCGATATCCCGGAAAACAGCCCTGAAGGTGACGTTCCGCCCACCCGCCGTCACGCGGTATTGACCGGACGGTCAGTCGGCCCGTGCCCTCCCTCGGATCCGCTCAGCTCAGGGACGAGTAGGCCACGACGCCGCGTCTGAGCGCGTCCATCGCCTTGCCCGCGTTCTGCCTCACCTTGCTGCCGGACGGGGCCGCGTCGGCGATCTGGCCGAGCAGGTCGAGCAGCTGCTTGATCCAGCGCACGAAGTCTCCCGCGGCCAGCTCGGCGCCGTTGACCCCGTCGCCGAGCACCGCGTCCAGGTTGTGCCCCCTGGCCCAGCGGAAGGCCGCCCAGGCGAACCCGAAGTCGGGCTCCCTGATGAACGACAGGCCGTGGTCGCTCTCGACGGCCTCCAGGTCGCCCCACAGACGCATCATGTCGCCCAGCGCCTTCTGCACCCCGCCCGCGGGAATCCTCGGTTGACGCGCCTCGTCCGCCTGCCGGGACTCGAAGACCAGCGAGGAGACGGTGGCCGCCAGCTCCGCCGGGTCCAAGCCCTCCCAGAGCCCGGCGCGCAGGCACTCGGCGGTGAGCAGGTCCAGCTCGGTGTAGAGCTGGGCCAGCCTGCGACCCTCCGCGGTGACGTTCTCACCGTCGAGGTATCCCAGCTGGTCGAGCACCCCGCACACCTTGTCGAAGGTGCGGGCGATGACGTGGGAGCGGCCCTCGACCCTACGGCGCAGGCCCTCGGTCTCCCTGAGCAGCTTGTAGTAGCGCTCCGCCCAGCGGGCGTGGTCCTCCCGCTCGTCACAGCCGTGGCAGGGATGCTGCCTGAGGTCCCTGCGCAGGCGCAGGATCTCCTCGTCCTCCGCGGCGTGGTCACGCGCCCTGGGAGGCTTGCCGAGGTCACGGTCACCGAGCTTGGCGTGCATGGAGGAGACCAGGTCGGCCCGCTCCCTCGGCGACCGGGCGTTGAAGTTCTTCGGGATGCGCAGATGCTCGACCGGCTCGACGGGGACGGGGAAGTCGGCGGGTGAGAGCTTCTTGACCTGCTTGCCCGCGGTCAGCACCAGCGGGGCCGGCCCCTCACCGCGGGAGTTGAGCCCGGGGTCCAGGACGACCGCGACCCCGGCCCTGCGTCCGCCGGGCACACGGATGATGTCTCCCGGCCTGAGCGCCTCAAGGGAGCGCAGCGCCTGGCCCCTACGGGCCGCGCCACGCTGACGCGCCAGCTCGGCCTCCCGGTCGGACAGCGCCCTGCGCATCCCGGCGTACTCCTCGAAGTCGCCCAGATGACAGGTCATCGAGTCGCGGTAGCCCCGCAGCGCCTCCTCATGACGGCGCAGCTGCTTGGCGATGCCGACGACCGCCCGGTCGGCCTGGAACTGCGCGAAGGAGGACTCAAGGAGCGACCTGGCACGTTCCCTGCCCACCTGGCCGACCAGGTTGACCGCCATGTTGTAGGAGGGGCGGAAGCTGGAACGCAGGGGGTAGGTGCGGGTGCTGGCCAGGCCCGCGACCTGCAACGGGTCCATGCCCGGCTGCCAGTGGACGACCGCGTGTCCCTCGACGTCGATGCCGCGCCGCCCCGCCCTTCCGGTGAGCTGGGTGTACTCACCCGGGGTGAGGTCGGCGTGGGTCTCGCCGTTCCACTTGTCGAGCTTCTCGATCACCACGGAGCGGGCGGGCATGTTGATGCCCAGGGCGAGGGTCTCCGTGGCGAACACGGCCTTGACCAGGTTGCGGGTGAACAGTTCCTCGACGACCTCCTTGAAGGCCGGAAGCATGCCCGCGTGGTGGGCCGCCAGGCCGCGTTCCAGGGCGTCGCGCCACTCCAGGTAGCCGAGCACCGCGAGGTCCTCGTCCGGAAGGTGGGCGGTGCGCTCGTCGACGATCTGCCGGATCTCGTGACGCTCGGCGTCCGTGGTGAGCCGGATCCCGGCGTACAGGCACTGCATGACGGCCGCGTCGCAACCGGCCCTGGAGAAGATGAAGGTGATCGCGGGCAGCAGGCCCGCGGCGTCGAGACGCTCGATGGCCTGGGAACGGTCCGGCGGGCCGCCCCTGCGCGGGCGGGAGTAGCCCCTGCGGCCTCTGCCGTACGCCTGTCGCTCCTCGTCTCTGGCCAGGCGCAGCAGGTTGGGGTTGACCAGCGGCCTGAGGCCGTCCTCCTCACCGACGAAGAGGTCGTACAGGCGGTGACCGACGAGCATGTGCTGCCAGAGCGGGACGGGCCGGTGCTCGTCGACGATGACGCTGGTGTCGCCGCGGACCTCCCCCAGCCACTCACCGAACTCCTCGGCGTTACTGACCGTGGCCGACAGGGCGACCAGCCGTACCGACTCGGGAAGGTGGATGATCACCTCTTCCCAGACCGCGCCGCGGAACCGGTCGGCCAGGTAGTGGACCTCGTCCATGACGACGAAGCCGAGCCCCGCGAGGGTCCCCGACCCGGCGTAGAGCATGTTGCGCAGCACCTCGGTCGTCATGACGACGATCGGGGCCTCGCCGTTGACGCTGTTGTCACCGGTGAGCAGGCCGACCTTGGCGGCGCCGTAGCGTTTGACCAGGTCGTTGTACTTCTGGTTGGAGAGCGCCTTGATGGGGGTCGTGTAGAAGCACTTACGGCCCTCCTCCAGGGCCAGGTGCACCGCGAACTCCCCCACCACGGTCTTGCCCGAGCCGGTGGGGGCCGCCACGAGCACCCCGTCACCCGCCTCAAGAGCCCGGCAGGCGTCCAGCTGGAAGTCGTCCAGCTGGAAGCTGTAAAGACCGCGGAACGAGGTCAGCGCCGGTCCGCTGTCGGCCTGGCTCTGACGGAAGGCAGCGTAACGTTCCGCTGGGGTCGTCATGTCTCCAAGCCTACCGATATCAGGATTCCGGTCCGCCCCACGAACCCCAGAAGATCGCCCGCCTCCCCCTCCACCCGGGTTGAGGAGGATCCCGACGCCATGCGCGAAGAGTTCGGTTTGCACTTCCCTGGTCCAGTGTGTGAGGGATTTCCGGTTCGGGCGCTTCGGCGCCGTGCCCGAAAGGTTTCCACTCCGACGCCCTGGCGCCAGAAGTGAAGAGTTTGGTCTTGCTGCTTTACCGGTGCCGTGTGTGAGGGGTTTCGGCTTGGGCGCGTCGGTGCTTGGACTGAGGAACGCAGGAGCGCAGCGACGCAGTGACGAGGGAAAGCACCGACTCAGGGCGCCCAGGCCCCCGCGACGCCGAAGGCGGAGCAAAGAGACAGAGCCCCTGGGACGACCTCACAGTTGAGAGGGAGCGGGCCCAGGCGCTCGCCGTCGGCGTAGGCGACCACGTCCGGTGCCTCCAGAGTGATCCCGCGCACGCGCCTGGTCGTGACGAAGGGGTGGGTGATGTGGGAGCCCCGGTAGACCCGGGGAAAGGCGCGCAGGAAACGCCCGACGGGCACCGCGTCGATGATCGTCACGTCCAGCAGGCCGTCGTCGGGGACTGCGCCGGGGCACACGCGCATCCCGGCGCCGTAGGAGGAGGTGTTGCCGACGGCGACCAGCATGGCCCGCCGTTCGATCGTCTCGGTCCCCGAGGGGCCGTCCAGGATCATCCGGAACGGGATCGGCCGGTAGGAGCCCAGTTCCGCGGCCAGTGCGAGCAGGTATCTGGCCATGCCCGGTGGCCCGCTGATCCGGTTGGCCCGCTCGTTGACGCGGGAGTCGAAGCCGCAGGCGAGCACCCCTGCGAACCACTCGCCGCTCCCGGTCTGCACGGCGTCCACCGTACGGCTGCCACCCCGGAGTACGGCGTCGGCCGCCTCCAGAGGTCCGCCCCGCGGGACGCCGAGGGCGGTGGCGATGTCGTTTCCTGTGCCCGCGGGGATGATCCCCAGTGGGACTCCGGTCTCCGCGACCGCCTGCACGGCCAGGTGCACCAGCCCGTCACCGCCGAAGGCCACCAGCGCGCTCGCGCCGGCGGCCACGGCCGTACGGGCTCTGGCCAGGGCGTCGGCGGCGGATTCACCGACGAGCACGGAGACCTTCCTGTCGCCTCGGCGCAGCCGGTGCAGCACCGGGCCGAGCATCCCGCGTGAGCGCCCGCCCCGGGCGGCGGGGTTGACGAGGACGGCGATCTCTCCGGGCATGGGGCCGGAATCTACCGCCTATTTCGGCGGATCGGTATCCGTCTCCAGGTCGAGCGGGGAGGCCTCGTCGTCGGGCAGGTTGGAGAAGTCCTCGCCCTTGGGAGCTCTCTTCTCCCTGAGGTACATGAAGCCCTCGGCGAGGGCGAACAGCACGACCATCGGGATCGCCAGGGCGACCATCGAGAACGGGTCGGTGCTCGGGGTCGCGAGGGCGGCGAAGACGAACATGATGAAGATCACCGTGCGCCGGTGCTTGGCCACGGTGGCGCGCGGCAGAACGCCGATCACGTTGAGGAAGACCATGAGCAACGGCAGCTCGAAGGAGACACCGAAGATGACCAGCATCACCAGCGCGTAGGTGAGGTAGTCGTCCATCTCCAGCAGCGGGATCGCGTTGTTGGGCGCGAAGCTGAGCAGGATCGCCAGACCGGTGTCCATGATGAGGTAGGCCAGACCGGCACCCGCCAGGAACAGCGGGATCGCAAGGCCGAGGAACGACAGCGAGTAGCGCTTCTCGTTGCGGTACAGGCCAGGGGTGACGAAGGCCCAGATCTGATACAGCCAGACCGGTGAGGAGACGACCATCGCGAACATCACCGCGACCTTCAGGTTGACGAAGAAGGCCTCGAAGACACCGCGGATGGCGAAGGTGCACTCTCCGGCTCGCAGGGTCTGCGACGCGGGAAGGCTGCAGTAGGGCTCGGTGATGAAAGTCCAGATCGGCTGGAAGAACAGGAAGCCGACAACGATGCCGACGACCAGCGCGAGCAGGGAGATCAGGATGCGGTTGCGCAGCTCACGGAGGTGTTCCATGAGCGGCATGCGCCCCTCGGAGGATTCCGTGGGCGATCCCGGTCTGTTCGAGCCCGGCTTGGGCCATTTCAGCAGCGCCATTCACGAATCCCGGTCTGACGAGTGAGGTGGTGGGGAGCCGGCCACAGACCTGGCTGCGGCCTCTGCGGTACGGCCCCTACTGCGGCTTGGCCGCACCGGCCTGGGCACGCAGCTTCGCGGCCTGCTCCTCAAGGGCACGCGCCTGCTCCTCGGCCGTCTGGGCGGTGGGAGCCGTGGGGAGCGGCTGGGGAGCCGGGGCGGGCTGCTGCGCCTGGACGACGGTGGCCGTATGGGTGGCCGTGTGGGTGTCCGTCTCGTCGTCGTCGCGAAGCTTGGCCGTCTCCGACTTGAAGATCCGCAGCGACCGGCCCAGGCCGCGAGCCGCGTCCGGCAGTTTCTTCGCACCGAACAGCAGGATCAGGATCACGCCGATGATGATCAGCTCGGTGGGTCCCAGGTTAGGCATGACACATCCTTAGGCCGAACGACACGCACTCTCCTGCCCGATCGTACGCTCCCCCGGGCACAGACTCATCCCTTCCGGGATGGGATTGTCCGGACCTGCTCGTTCAAGGCGCTGTGTGCGGGGGTGATCGTCCGGCGAATCCTGTCGACCTCCCTGCCCAGCTCCCTGGTGGCCAGCAGCACGCGAACCCCGAGAAAACCCAGCACCAGCAGGCCTGCGAAGGCGAGACCGACCGCGGCGAAGATCCAGCTCATGACAGCCGATCATAACGGCGCACGTCAGGAGACCGACTCGTAACGATTCAGCGCCGAGGTCGCCGCCCGCCTGACGCTCTCGGCCAGTGAGGCGGGTGAGAGCACCCGGCCCGTGTCGCCGAGACGCAGTGCGAGCCGTACCAGCCAGCCCTGGTCGCGAGCCCGCAGCGCCACCTTCAGGCGCCCCTCGCCCAGCTCGGTGACCTCCTCGCACGCGTAGTACTCGGCGACCCAGCGGCCCGCGGGGGTCAGTTCGAGCTCGACCAGCTCGTCGGTCGGCGAAGGACGGAACACCCCGGGTGTCACCTCGTCGGGCACCGCGTCCGCGGGCGGGTCGGCGGCCGTTTCGAGGATCTCGACGGTGAGCATCCGGTCGAGACGGAACAGCCGGACCGCCTCGGCCCGGTAGCACCAGCCCGACAGGTAGGAACGGCCGTCCACCACGACCAGGCGCATCGGGTCGACCTCGCGCGGGGTGATCTCGTCACGGCCGGGCACGTGGTAGCGCAGCGACAGCCGCCGGCCGCGGCGCAACGCCTCGTTGACGGTCGGCAGGGCGTCCGGGGTCGCGCCGACCTCGACGGCGACCTGGCTGCTGACCGCCGCCGCTCCCTCTCCCGCGGCCTGCTCGAACTTGGCGATGACCCGCGCCAGCGCGTCACGGTCGCCGAACTCCGGCAGCTCGGCGAGCATCCGCAGGGCCACCAGCAGCGCGCTCGCCTCGTCGATGCCCAGCCGCAGCGGGCGGGCGATGGTCTCGGCGTTGTCGATGAGGATCTCACCGCCGTCCCAGGAGACGTCGATCAGGTCTCCCGGGGTGTGGCCGGGCAACCCGCACATCCACACCAGTTGCAGGTCGTCGATGAGCTGTTTCTCGCTCAGTCCGAAGACCTTGGCGACCTCCGGCACCTGCGCCCCGGGGTGGGACATCAGGTACGGCACCAGCGCCAGCAGCCTGGGCAACCGGTCGGCCGTGCTCATACTGCGCTCCCCCTGCTCGTTCGTGTGTCCTCGCCCGTCACGCCAGGGCTCCCTTCAGGCGGCGGATCACGGCCTCCCTGGCGTCCGGCGGACCGGTCACCTCGGCGTCCGCGGCGAAGCCCGCCACCCACCCGGCGAGCCGCTCGGTGTCGGTGAACTCGACGTCCAGCTCGTCCCACCCGCCGGTGCCCTGCCGTACGGCCTTGGCCACCTGGCGCAGCCCCTGGCAGGTGCCCTCGCGGACCCGGATGAGGGCGGTGCGCTCCCTGACCGTCATCTCGTCGCGGTAGCCGACCATCGAGGTGATGTCGACGCCCTCGGGGACCACGACGGCGCCGGGGCGGCCGACCGGTACGACGGGGCCGTTGATCCGGCTGAGCCGGAACACCCGTGCCGCGTCACGGTCGCGGTCGTGGCCGACGACGTACCAGCGGCCACGGCGGCTGACCACTCCCCACGGCTCGACCGTCCTGGTCAGCACGCTCTCGCTGGCCGCGGCCCGATAGGGGAAGCGGACCGCGCGCCGGTCGCGCACGGCCTCCCACAGCGCGGGGAAGGCCGGGTCCCGTGTGTCGACGCGCAGTTCGAGCGCCCCGCCGAGCATCCCGTCCGCCTCGTCGGTCTCCACTCCTCCCGCGCGCAGCTTCAGCAGCGCGCCGCTGGCGGCCTCGGCCAGGCTCGCGCGCTGCCACACCTGGGCGGCCAGACCGACCACGGCGGCCTCGTCGGGTTCGAGGGTGATCTCGGGCAGTTCGTAGGACTCCCTGACGATCCGGTAGCCGGGGTCCTCCTCCCAGGGGTCCTTCTGGACCTCGATCGGGATGCCGATCTCCCGCAGCTCGTTCTTGTCCCGCTCGAACATCCGCTGGAAGGCCTCGTCGTTGGCGGCGTCGTAGCCCGGCACCGCCTGGCGGATGTGCTCGGCGCTGAGCGGCCGCCTCGTGGCCAGCAGGCAGATCACAAGGTTCAGCAACCGCTCGGTCTTCCGGCGCGACATCCGGCCTCCTTCCCTGTTCACATGACTCTACGTCCAGGTGGCGCTACTCTTCCCCGGTGATCAGATGGCGCAGGGGCGAGGTCGCGCGTGTCCGGCGAGAGTGGTCGGGGGCGATGGAGATCGAGGTCTCCACCGAGGAGGGGGTCGTCCGCGCGCTGGCCTATCCCGCCCTGGTCGGGCGTCCTGAGCCGGGCGACACGGTCCTCCTCAACACGACCGCGCTCGCGATGGGTCTCGGTACGGGAGGTTACGCCATGGTGGTGGCTCTCCCGAACAGATTGCCGAAAGATCCACAGGGTCCCGGCCACCTGGTGAAGGCACGCTACACCCCCTTGCAGGCCACCGTGCTCGGTGCGGACGAGCAGGACTCGCCCTTCCACGAGGCGCTCCGCGAGGCCGACTCGCTGGACGGCATGCCGGTCGTGGTCGCCGACCTGCACTCGGCGCTGCCCGCGATCCTCTGCGGCCTCTACGGTTCCCGCCCCGGCGGGGCCCGGGTCGCCTACGTGATGCTCGACGGCGGCGCGCTGCCCGCCTGGTTCTCCATGTCCTGCGCCAGGCTCAGAGAGATCGGCTGGCTCGACGGGGTGGTCACGGTCGGCCAGGCGTTCGGCGGCGACGTGGAGGCCGTGACGCTGCACACGGGCCTGCTTGCGGCCCGCCACGTCATGGGCGCCGACGTGGCGGTCGTCACCCAGGGCCCCGGCAACCTGGGCACCGGCACCCGCTGGGGCTTCTCCGGCGTCTCGGCGGGCGAGGCGGTCAACGCGGCCTCCGTGCTGGACGGCAGGCCGGTCGCGGCGCTGCGGGTCAGCGAGGGCGACCTGCGTAAGCGCCACATCGGGGTATCCCACCACTCACTGACCGCCTACGGCAGGGTCGCCCTCGCCCCCGCCCAGGTGGTGGTGCCCGAGTTGCCCGGCGACTTCGGCAGCCGGGTCGCCGAGCAGTGCGCGCCGCTGGCCGTACGGCACGAGCTGGTCGGGGTCTCGGTCGAGGGGCTTTACGAGGCCCTCGCGGACTGCCCGGTCAGGCTGTCGACGATGGGCCGCGGGCTTGACGAGGACCTGGCCTACTTCCTGACCTCGGCGGCGGCGGGACGCCACGCGGCCTCGCTGCTCTCGTAGAACTGCTTGAAGGTGAAGGCCTCCGGCGTGGGGCCCTGCGCCTTGAGCAGGTCGAGGCGTTCCATGCCCTCCTCCAGCGTGGGCACGTGCCCGCGCGGAATCCACCACATCACCGAGTACGGCTCCGCGACGCGCTGGAACCACTCTCTGCGTCGCTGCAGGAAGCCCAGGTGGGCGCTGCGGTAGACGAAGTCCCACAGGCTGTCCCTGTCCTCCCACACGGAGAAGTTGATCAGCAGGTGGTCACCGTAGTCGTGATGGACGACGTCCTGAGGCCCGTCTCCTCCCTTGAGCCGCCACACATAGCCGGGGGCCTCCTCTGCGAGACGGTTGACGGGGTCGAGGGCCGCGACGAAGTCGGCGATCTCGGGGGATTCGAGGGGCGCGCGCAGATGACCGACGTTGAGCTGGGCGAGATGCATGCTCGTCAGCAAACCATCCACCGCCCTTCTATGTCAATCTTCATTGTTTTTAGAAAAGGCGACGCAGCACTCCCCAGGACGGGGGTCCAACCTGGCCGTACGGTCCTCCTCTCCCAGGGCGTCGAGCAGCCCCCGGCACAGCGCCAGGTTCATCGAGCACACCAGCAGCGGCTGCTCCTGCGACAACACGTGGAAGGGACAGTTGCGCAACCGCAGCGCGCCGTCCTCCTCGTAGGGTTCGTATCCTCGTCCGCGCAGCGCCCCGGTCAGGTCCTCGCCCCGTTCCGCCAGCTCCGCGCCCGCCCGCCGCGCGACCTCGTCGGCCACCTCGTCCCCGCCGAGGCGGTCGACCGCCTCGGCCAGCATCGACGCCATGGAGCGGTAGTCCCTGGCCGGGACGCTGACCTGCCACTCCCCTCGCGCCCTGCGGTAGACCTTCGCCGGACGGCCACTTCCCGGCCCCGTCCTGTCGGTCAGGCGCTTGAAACCCGCCTCCAGCAGGCCGGCCTCGACCAGCTTGTCGAGGTGGAAGGCCGCCAGGGTCCGTTGCACCCCGACCGCCTCCGCGGTCTCGTTGCGCCCCGCCTCACGCCCCAGGGAGGCCACATACTCGTAGACGGCCCGCCTCACGGGATCGTGCAGGGCCGCGACCGTGCCGAGGTCATCGCTGCTCACAGCCGGGATTCTAGGCGGTGTTCCTTTTGCGCCGCCTGACGGCGTCGCGGGGCTTGGGTGCCGGCACTCCTCACGTACGGCACCGGTACCGGTGACACGAAGGACCCGGCCACGCGGGTGCGTGACCGGGTCCCTTGAGCGCTCAAGCGGGTCAGTAGGCCTTGAGGACGTCCACCAGGAAGACCAGCGTGTCGGTCCCCTTGATCTTGTCGCCGGAGCCCTCCTTGCCGTAACCCAGGTCCGGCGGGATGCTCAGCAGCACCCGGCTGCCGACCGGGACGCCGACCAGGCCCTGGTCCCAGCCCTTGATGACCCGGCCGGTGCCGATCTGGAACATGATCGGCGCGCCACCGCGCGACCAGCTGCTGTCGAACTCCAGATCGGAACCCCAGATCTTGCCGACGTACTGGACCAGGATCGACTGGCCCGACTTGACCTCGGGACCGGTGCCCTTGATCACGGTCTTGGCGACCAGTTCCTTGGGGGCCTTCTCGTCGGTCTTGGTGGTCAGCTTGGGCGCGGCCTCCCCACCGGGGTTCTCGACCTTGATCCCCTTGAGGGTGGGGTCGGTCGCCTCGCCCTGGGCGGCCTTGCCCGCGGGGACGTCGATCACGTCGACCACGAAGACCTGCGACTGGCCCGCGGGCGCCTGGGCCTGCTGTTCCTTGGGCAGCGCGTCCTTGCCGACGACCGACAGGAACCTGCCTCCGCCCTTGGTCTCGGCGAAGCCCTTGCGCAGGATCTCGGGGATCTGCTCGTTGAGAGTGATCAGCTGCGGACCACCCTCGTCGTAGGTCGAGCCGACCAGCTTGTTCTGCTTGCCGTCCCAGGTGAAGACGGTGAGGTTGGCCACCACGCTGGCACCGTCCTTCGCGGGGGTGCCGACGGTTCCGGGCGTGAGCACCCGGTAGGAGGAGGCCTCCGTGACCTTCGCCGGGAACTCGACGGTCGGTTTGGTGTTCACCGCCCCGGTGACCTTCAGCTCGGGCGCCGTCCCGGCGGAGGTGGTGGCCTGTGCCCCCGACCCCCCTTCGGAGCCACAGGCGGCGGCGAACAACAGTGGCACTGCGGCCAGTACGGCCAGGCTGCGGCGGCGCATGAATATCCTTCTGAAAGACGTCAGGTTTGCGTCACACTACCCGTCAACACATACGGGCGTGCTAAGACCGCCGATGACCTTACCGAAGCATGACCGTCACATGCCCGCGATCAACTTGTCCACCCTTTCGTCCACGCTACGGAAGGGGTCCTTGCACAGCACCGTGCGCTGTGCCTGGTCGTTGAGCTTCAGGTGGACCCAGTCGACGGTGAAGTCGCGCCGCTTCTCCTGCGCCCTGCGGATGAACTCCCCGCGCAGCTTCGCCCTGGTGGTCTGCGGCGGCACCGACTTGGCCTCGAAGATCTTCAGGTCGGAGGCGACCCGTTCGACCGCGCCGCGCTTCTGCAGCAGGTAGAACAGGCCCCGGCGCCGGTGCACGTCGTGGTAGGCGAGGTCGAGCTGGGCGACCCTGGGGCTGGACAGCGGCAGGTCGTACTTCCTGCGGTAGCGCTCGATCAGCTGGTACTTGGTGACCCAGTCGATCTCCCTGGAGACCAGGTCCAGGTTTCCCGTCTCGACCGCGGTGAGCGTCCGCTCCCACAGCTCCAGCACCCGCTCGCTGATCTTGTCACCGCCCCTGCGGTCGACGAAGTCACGTGCCTTGGCGAGGTACTCCTGCTGGATCTCCAGCGAGGACGCCTCCCTGCCGTTGGCCAGGCGCACCCGCCGCCGCCCGGTCATGTCGTGGGAGACCTCCCTGATGGCCCGGATCGGGTTCTCCAGCGAAAGGTCGCGCATCACGGTGCCCGCCTCGATCATGCGCAGCACCAGGTCGGTCGCGCCGACCTTGAGCAGCATCGTCGTCTCGCTCATGTTGGAGTCGCCGACGATGACGTGCAGGCGGCGGAAGCGCTCGGCGTCCGCGTGCGGCTCGTCACGGGTGTTGATGATCGGCCGGGAACGGGTCGTCGCACTGGAGACGCCCTCCCAGATGTGCTCGGCCCGCTGGGAGACGCAGTAGACCGCGCCACGCGGGGTCTGCAGCACCTTGCCCGCGCCGCAGATGATCTGCCGGGTGACCAGGAAGGGAATGAGCACGTCCGCCAGGCGGCCGAACTCCCCGTGCCTGCCGACCAGGTAGTTCTCGTGGCAGCCGTAGGAGTTGCCGGCCGAGTCGGTGTTGTTCTTGAACAGGTAGATGTCCCCGGCGATGCCCTCCTCGCGCAGCCGCTTCTCCGCGTCGACGAGCAGGCCCTCCAGGATGCGCTCACCCGCCTTGTCGTGGGTGACGAGCTCCACGACGTTGTCGCACTCGGGGGTTGCGTACTCCGGGTGGCTGCCGACATCGAGGTAGAGGCGCGCGCCGTTGCGCAGGAAGACGTTGCTCGACCGGCCCCAGGAGACGACTCTGCGGAATAGGTAACGCGCGACCTCGTCGGGCGACAGCCGCCGCTGTCCCCTGAACGTGCAGGTGACGCCGTACTCGTTCTCAAGCCCGAAGATGCGACGGTCCATTGCCTCACACTATTCGCCGAACCCCTCCTGCGGGAGGGATCAGTGGGGTTTTCGGTCGTATGGCTTATGCCCCCGGCGGGGATCGGCTAAGCGTGAGCGGGGCTCACGCCCGGTGAGGCGGGCGCGAGCCGTACGGAGATGATGGGGGTGCCGGTGCGGAGGGCCACCCCGTACCCGGCTCAGGGGGTGTAGATCTCCTGGACCTTGACGATCTGTCCCCGGTACACGGTGATCAGCGAGGGGCGGGTGCTCTTCGCCCTGGTCAGCAGGGCCTTCCTGGAGCACCGCTTGGCGCCCAGGCCCCCCTTGTCGACGGTGGTCCCGGTCATCTTCGCCGAGCAGCCGAAGGCGCTCAGGAAGACGACGTTCTTGGCGACGGGTGAGGCGTAGGCGGTCACATCCCCCTCGGGCGGACCGACGAAGTACCCCTCGGTGTACTTGTCCCTCTTCCACTTGATCGGCTTGTACTCCACCTGGGTACGTCCGACGTGGGTGATCCAGCCGCGCAGGATGCCGTCCTTACGGGAGCTGATGTGCTTGGTGAAGTCGTGGCCCGGATCGCTCTGGAAGGTGGTCCCGAAGATCTTCGGCTTGGGGAAGTTCGGAATCACCGCGGCCTCGGCGGGGATCGCGCCGCCCAGGGCGACGGAGAGGGCGGCGGCCACGGCCAGCATGGAGCGTTTCATGCCCGTTACGACGACCACCGTGTGGGCCGGGTTCGCCGGGCGGACAGTGATCCACATCACAGCGGAGCGCCGTGCCCCACACGGGACACGGCGCTCTCACCACAGCCGGGACGGCCCGTCAGCCGTTGGAGCCGGTGTCGATGTCGCCCTCGGGCGCGGTCGGCGGCAGATCGGAGGCCTGCGCCGTACCGGACTCCGCCTCGGACGCGGCGTCCTGGGGCCGTCCCTCGGCGAGCGCCTGCTCCAGACGCGGACCGTTCAGGCGCAGGAACTTGCGGTGCGGCCGGTTGCGGTCGAGCACCGCGACCTCGAGCTGACCGGCCGGAGGACGCTCGCCGCCCGGCTCGGTGAGCGCGAACAGCGCCGCCTCAAGGGCCTCGGCCAGCGGCATGCCCTCGCGGTAGCGCTCCTTGAGCCTGCCCGCGACCGCCTCCGCCTGGCCGCCCATCGCCACCAGGCCGGTCTCGTCGAAGACCGAGCCGTCGAAGGTGAGGCGGTAGATGTGGTCCTCCTCCGCGCTGTCACCGACCTCGGCGACCACGATCTCGACCTCGAAGGGCTTGGGCGACTCGGTGAAGATCTGACCGAGGTTCTGCGCGTAGAGGTTGGCCAGTCCGCGCGCGGTGACGTCGTCCCTGGCGTAGTTGTAGCCGTTGATGTCGGCGTAACGGATGCCGCCGAGGCGCAGAGCCTCGAACTCGTTGTAGCGGCCGACCGCGGCGAACCCGATCTTGTCGTAGATCTCGCTGATCTTGTGCAGGGCCCGGGAGGGGTTGGGGGCGACGAACAGGATGCCGTGCTCGTACTGCAGGACGACGACGCTGCGGCCTCGCGCGATCCCCTTACGCGCGTAGTCCGCCTTGTCCCGCATCTGCTGCTCGGGCGAGACATATCCAAAGGGTATGGACACTTGGGGTGATCCTCTCGTGTTAGCGCAGCGGGGCGACGGGGCCGTCGGGGGAGCTCATGCGCCCTTCGAGGACTGTCTGGACGTGGGCGCCGACCTCCTCGTCGGACAGACGGCGGAAGCCGTCGGCGGTGATCTGCGCTACGACGGGCCAGATCTTGCGGGTGACGTCGGGGCCGCCGGTCGCCGAGTCGTCGTCGGCCGCGTCGTACAGCGCGTTGACGAGCGCCCGCACGACCTCCTCCGGCGAGGAGTTCTCCCGGTAGAGCTTCTTCAGCGAACCACGCGCGAAGATCGATCCCGAGCCGATCGCGTGGTGCTGGTGCTGCTCGTACGGCCCGCCGCCGACGTCGTATCCGAAGATCCGCCCGCCGTCGATCTCCGGGTCGTAGGCGGCGAACAACGGCACGACGGCCAGGCCCTGCATCGCCATGCCGAGGTTGCCGCGGATCATCGTGGCCAGGCGGTTGGCCTTCCCGGCGACGGAGAGCGTCCTGCCCTCCATCTTCTCGTAGTGCTCCAGCTCGACCCGGTAGAGGCGGGCCATCTCAAGGCCGGTGCTGGCCGCCCCGGCGATGCCCATGCACGAGAAGTCGTCGGTGCGGAACACCTTCTCCATGTCCCGCTGGGAGATGATGTTCCCCGAGGTCGCCCTGCGGTCACCGGCCATCACCACACCGCCCGCGCAGGTCGCGGCGACGATCGTGGTCGCATGCGGGACGTGGTCTCCTACCGGGGCCGCCAGGGTCTCGTTTCTGCCGGGCAACAAGTCCGGCGCGTAGGAGCCGACGAACTCGGTGAACGAGGAAATGCCGCTGTTCGTGAAGATGTGATTCACCATGCCGGCGGGCAGGTCCCTGTGCGATCCCACGCGACTCCCTCCAAAGGTGCGGTCCTATAAGGCCCGACCTTACTCATCTTGTCGTGCTGCATGCACTTCCCTGGATCAGCTCAGCGCGAACCCTCTCCGGGAGCGTCTTCGAATCTTTACATCCGCGCGGGCGCCGCGTTCCGCGCCCACACGCGGGGGTCTCCTGCCCGGCTCTCCGCACGGACGGGAGGGCCCTTCGGGCGGCCGGAGAACCCAGAAAAAAGGGGACGGGTGGCTGTTTCGTCTCACCCGTCCGCCCGCGCCGGTCCGCGCCGTCAGGGCGCGGCGGGACCGGCGACGGCCGATCGGCCTGTCGTCGCGCGGCCCGGCCGTGCCCTGAGCCGGTCCGCCTCTCGTCTTCCCACGTTCACCAACGCCGTCGAACCACCCGGGGGGCCGGTGCCGCCGCGCGCGGCCTCACCCCGCTCTGCCCCGGGCCCGTCTGACTTCCCCTCTCGTCTCCGGACGCTCACCCCGGAGGCGCCGATCCCGGGCTCTCACCCGCGGAGCCGCCGCCTCCGGACTTCCGCCTCCGGACCGCGGACGCGGACGACCGGCTACTGGCCGCCCTTCTGGACGTAGGACCTGACGAACTCCTCCGCGTTCTCCTCAAGCACCTCGTCGATCTCGTCGAGAATGGCGTCGACGTCGTCGGAGAGCTTCTCGTGGCGGTCCTGGACGTCGGTGGAGTCGGCCTGCGCGGTCTCCTCGACCTCCTTGTCGGTCCGCCCGGTCTGCTTCTGGCCTCCGGTGTCCTTGCTAGCCATCTGTGGCACCTCCACATGGGGGACGTCGTTGTCCCATATCTTCCCCGAACCGGCGGACATTTCGCGTGGATCGTCCTCGATCTTTACGAGGACCGCGAACTCCCCGGACTCGCCCCAAGACAACCCTCCCGAAGCCTCCGGCGGCAAATCCCACTTGACTAGATAGCTACTCTATCCAATGATGGGCCGACATCGGCCTTCCAGAAGGAGCCCAATGCCCCCCGAGACGCTGAGCACCGCCGGAGTGCTCCTGATCACCGTGCCCACCATCGCCTTCGGCGGGCTCATGCTGCTGACGCACATCATGCGCAACGTCCCCGGTTACCTCGACAACCCCGTACGGCAGAACCTGTGGCGAGCCGGGCACGCCCACGCCGGCGTCCTGGTCCTGTTCTCGCTCGTCGCGCTGTTCTACATCGACCAGACCCACTGGGGAGAGGGCCTCCAGAGGCTGACCAGGCTCCTGATCGTCTCGTCACCGATCCTGATGCCGCTCGGCTTCTTCCTGTCGGTCGTACGCCCGTCGGACACCAAGCCGAACAAGCTGATCTGGCTCACGGTCCTCGGCGGCGTGTTCCTCGCCGCGGGCACGTTGCTGCTCGGCATCGGCCTGATCTGAGGCCGCTCCGGCGAGTCAGGACCGTTCCGAGTAGGCCAACCCGGTGTAAAACTGCGATCATTGGACCGTGAGCACCATCGTCGCCAGCCGTTACAAGCTTCACTCCCCCGTAGGCCGGGGTGCGACGGGCGTGGTATGGCGCGCCTACGACCTGTTACTCGAACGGAAGGTGGCGCTCAAGGAGATCGCCCTGCCACCGGGTCCGGCCGCGGCCGAGCAGCGGCGGCGGGTGGTGCGCGAGGCCCGGATGGCCGCCAGGCTCAGCCATCGGGGCATCGTGACGGTCCACAACCTGGCCGAGGAGGCCGAACGGCTCTGGATCGTCATGGAGTTCCTCGAAGCCCTCACCCTGCACGACACACTCGTCCAGGCGGGGCCGCTCCCGGTCGACCTGGTGGCGGGGATGGGCCGCAGGCTGCTCGACGCGCTGCGGCACGCGCACGACGGCGGCGTGATCCACCGTGACATCAAGCCCGCCAACATCATGCTGACGGGCGACCGGGTGGTGCTCGCGGACTTCGGCTTCGCCGCCCCCGAGGGCACGGCGGGCAACTCGATGCGCGGTACTCCGGCCTTCATCGCCCCGGAGACCCTGCACGGCCGGGGCGGCACCCGCGAGGCGGACATGTGGTCCTTCGGGGCGACCCTCTACATGGCCGTCGAGGGCAGGACCCCGTTCAGGACGGTCAACTCGATGCCCGCGCTGGTCGAGGCGCTGCGCGAGCCCGCGCGGGCCCCGCAGCGGGCGGGCGCGCTCGAACCCGTCCTGCGCGGGCTGCTGCGCAAGGACCCCAGGGCGCGCCTGAGCGCCGAGCAGACCTCGGCCATGCTGGCCAAGGTCCGCTGCTTCAGCGCCGCCTGAACCGTTTTCCGTCGTCCGCCATGGGACCCGCCCTGCGCGGGTCCCATGGCGTCGTGCTTTCCGGAGCCGACGCCTTTACGATGTAGATCGGATACAGGCCTCGACGAACCGGGTGGCCAGCCGGGGGGTGCCCGCCCAGTGCAGGTGGAGGTAGGAGGCCACGACCGGGCCGGAGGCGAACCCGTCCGCCCCTCCCCTCCAGCGGAACAGCGGCCTTCCCGGCGCGGGGTCGACGGCGGTGCGGTGGAACTCGTGCCCCCGGTAGCGTTCCCCCGCCCGGGTCAGCACCGAGTCCTCGACCGCGACCGCGTCGCGGTAGCCCAGGGTGAGGGTCCCCGTCATCCTGGCCTCCAGGTCGAAGACCCCGCACATGGGCCTGCCGTCCAGCCGCCTGGCGAGATACAGCAGACCGGCGCACTCGGCGGAGATCGGCCCGCCGAACGCGGCGACCTCCCTGCGCAGCGGCTCGTTCGCCGACAGCTCGGCGGCGTAGACCTCGGGGAAGCCCCCTCCGATGACGACGCCGCCCGTCCCCTCGGGCAGGGCCTCGTCCGCCAGCGGGTCGAAGGGGACGACCTCGGCCCCCGCCGCCGCCAGCAGCTCCGCCTGCTCGGTGTACCCGAAGGTGAAGGCCTGCCCTGCGGCGACCGCGACTCTCTTGGTCGCCGGTACGGCGGGCCCCGGGCTCCACGGCCGCGCGGACAGGGCGGGAGCGGTACGGGCGAGCCGCAGCAGTTCCTCCAGGTCGCACGAGGCGGCGACCAGGTCGGCGACGGCGTCCATGGCACCGGCCGCCTGCGTGGCGCGTTCGGCCGCGGGGACCAGGCCGAGATGGCGGGAGGGGGTGGTCACCAGGTCGCTGCGGTGGATCGCGCCGAGCACCGGGACGCCGCTCTCGGCCAGGACCGCGCGGCACAACTCCTCGTGCCTGGCGGAGCCGACCCGGTTGAGGATCACCCCGCCGAGGCGAATCCGGGTGTCGTAGGAGGCGAAACCGTGCACGAGCGCCGCGACCGACCGGCTCTGCCTGGCCGCGTCGACCACCAGGACGACCGGGGCCTGCAGCAGCCTGGCGACGTGCGCGGTCGAGGCGAACTCGCTCGTGCCCGCCCCGTCGTACAGGCCCATCACCCCCTCGACCACCGCCAGGTCGGCCCCGGCGGCGCCGTGCAGGAACAGCGGGGCGATCAGTTCCTCACCGACGAGCCACGGGTCGAGGTTGCGTCCGGGACGGCCGGTGGCCAGGGCGTGGTAGCCCGGGTCGATGTAGTCGGGCCCCACCTTGTGCGGGGAGACCCGGGTGCCTCTCCGGGTGAGCGCGGCCATCAGCCCGGTCGCGACCGTGGTCTTCCCCGCACCGGACGCGGGGGCCGCGATCACCAGCCGGGCTACCATTCGATGCCCTTCTGCCCCTTCTGCCCGGCGTCCATGGGGTGCTTGACCTTGCCCATCTCCGTCACCAGATCGGCGGCGGCGACCAGGCGGGGGTCGGCGTCCCGCCCGGTGACGACGACGTGCTGGCCGTCGGGGCGGGAGGTGAGCGTGGCGACGACCTCGTCGACGTCGATCCAGCCCCACTTCATCGGATAGGTGAACTCGTCGAGGACGTACAGCCGGAAGGTCCGCGCGGCCAGGTCACGCTTGATCTGCTCCCAGCCCTCCCTGGCGTCCGCGGCGTGGTCCTCCTCGGCGCCCGGCCGCTGGATCCAGGACCACCCCTCCCCCATCTTGTGCCAGGACACCGTGCCGCCCTCACCGGACTCACCCAGCACCCGCAGCGCCCGCTCCTCGCCGATGCGCCACTTGGCGGACTTGACGAACTGGAACACGCCGATCGGCCAGCCCTGGTTCCAGGCCCGCAACGCCAGGCCGAAGGCCGCGGTCGACTTGCCCTTGCCCGGCCCGGTGTGGACGATCAGCAACGGCCGGGTGCGGCGCTGCCTGGTGGTCAGCCCGTCGTCGGGCACGCTGACCGGTTTCCCCTGGGGCATCGTCATCAGCCTTTCGTTCTCGTACGGCTCGCGGGAGCGGTTCTCACGCGGCGGCCCGCCTGTCACGGACCACTCCGGCGAGGTCGGTGAGGTCGTCGAGGCGCACGGCCCGCGCGCCCATCCGCCGGGCCAGGGACGCGGCCAGGCCGAGGCGGATGTGCCCCGTCTCGCAGTCGACCACGACCGTGGCGACCCCGGCCAGCAGCGCCGCCGCCCTGTGGGCCTCCTCGACGGTGCCGGAGGTCGCCCGCCCGTCGGTCACCAGGACCAGCAGCGGACGCCGGGACGGGTCACGCAGGCGCTCGACCCGCAGGACCTCGGCCGCGCGCAGCAGCCCCGCCGCCAGCGGGGTGCGTCCGCCGGTCGGCAGCTCGCGCAGCCGGGCGGCCCCCGCCTCGACCGAGGAGGTCGGCGGCAGCACCAGGTCGGCGCGGGCGCCCCGGAAGGTGACCAGGCCTACCTTGTCACGGCGCTGGTAGGCGTCGAGAAGCAGGCCGAGCACGGCGCCCTTGACCGCGCTCATGCGCCGCCTGGCCGCCATGGATCCGCTGGCGTCCACGACGAACAGCACCAGGTTGCCCTCCCTGCCCTCGCGCGCGGCCTCCCTGAGGTCCTCGCGCCGCAGCAGCAGGCCGGGCCCGTTCCTGCCCCGTCCCACCTGGTACGGCGCGGCGGCCTCGACGGTCGCCCGCAGGTGCAGGGAGGCGGGCCGTCCCCCCGGGACCCTGGCCCCGGTCACCCTGCCCAGCGGGGTCGCGGCCCTGGACCTGCGGCCCGGGGCCCCGGCGCCGAGACCGGGCACGGTGAACAGCCTGGCGTGCCTCGCGGGGTCGGCCTCGGCGACCCGGTCGTCTCCCGTCCGCCCGGTCGCGGCGTCTCCCCCGGCGGGCGCGGGAACGCCCTCCCGGCTCGCCGGCTCGGCCGGCTCCGTCCCCGGGACGTCCTCGCCGGAACCGCCGGGGCCGCTCCCCGGGCTGTCCGGGCCTCCTCCGGGACCGCCCTCGGGACCGTCACCGGGACCGCCCTCCGGACCGTCGCCGGGGTCGTCCGGCTCCTCCGGGTCCTCGGGCGTCTGGTCGAGGAGTTCGTCCAGCCTGGCCTCGTCCAGGCCCGGCGCGTCGAAGGGGTCGCGGCGGCGGCGGTGCGGGAGGGCGAGCCTGGCGGCCTCGCGGACGTCCTCGGCCGTCACGGTCGTCCCGCCCCGCCACGCGGCGTGCGCGATGGCCGCCCGCGCGGTGACCAGGTCGGCCCGCAGGCCGTCGACCTCGAAGGCGGCGCAGACCGTGGCGATGCTCCGCAGCGCGGAGTCCGGCAGGGTGACCTCGGCGACCCTGGCCCTGGCTTCGGCGACACGCGTGGCCAGTTCCCGTTCCCGCGCCTGCCACGAGGCGGCGAAGGCGACCGGGTCGGCCTCGAAGGCCAGGCGCCGCCGGACCACCTCGGCCCGCTGGGACACCTCCCGCGACGCCCTGACCTCCACGGTCAGCCCGAACCTGTCGAGGAGCTGGGGACGTAGCTCCCCCTCCTCCGGGTTCATGGTCCCCACCAGCAGGAACCTGGCGGCGTGCCGCACCGAGACGCCCTCGCGTTCGACGTAACAGGTGCCGAGCGCGGCGGCGTCGAGCAGCAGGTCCACCAGGTGGTCGTGCAGGAGGTTGACCTCGTCGACGTAGAGGACGCCCCGGTGCGCGTCGGCGAGCAGGCCGGGCTCGAAGGCCTTCACCCCCTCGGTGAGCGCCCGTTCCAGGTCGAGTGAGCCCGCGAGGCGATCCTCTGAGGCGCCGACCGGCAGCTCGACGAGCCTGGCGGGCCGTACGGTGCCGGGGGCGGCCTCGTGCGGGCCGTCCGGGCAGCCGGGGTCCGGGGCGGCGGGGTCACAGGAGAAGCGGCAGCCACGCACCACCTCGACGGGCGGGAGCAGCGCCGCGAGCGCCCGCACGATCGTGGACTTGGCCGTGCCCTTCTCCCCTCTGACCAGGACTCCGCCGACACCGGGGGAGACGGCGTTCAGGATCAGGGCGAGCTTGAGGTCCTCCGACCCCACGATCGCGGTGAAGGGATAGCGCGGGTCGCGCACCTTGACTGCCTCCTCGGCTCTCGTCATACGGGGTAACTCAGCCGCCAGCGTCCGCCCCGCCCGGTGAGCGTCACCAGGGCGAGGGGCGCGACGTCGACGCGCCAGAAGGCATGGGCCGGGGCGCCGAGGGCGTGCACGACCGCAGCCCTGACCACCGGAGCGTGGGTGACGGCGACCGTCCGCCCCGGGCCGAGGACCGCGAGCCAGGCCGCGACCCGGCCGACGAGTCCGGTGATCGGCTCCCCGCCGTGGGGGGCCGCCGCCGGGTCGGTGAGCCAGGCCGCGAGTCCTTCGGGATCGGCCGCCTCGACCTCGGCCAGCGTCATGCCGCGCCAGCGCCCGTAGTCGCAGTCGGCGAGCGACGGCTCCGGCCCGGCACGCAGGCCGAGCGCCTCGGCCGTCTGCGCGCAACGCAGCTCGGCTCCGCGGACGGCCCGGCCCGGACCGATCCGCGGGGCCAGCGCCCGGGCGCGGCGCAGGCCGTTCCCGTCGAGCGGCTCGTCTCCGGGAAAGGCCGCCCGTGCCGTCGCCCGTGTCGAGGCGTGACAGACCAGCAGCAGGCGCGCGACCCCCGAGGGGGCCGTCACGCCGGGCTGCGCCTGCGCGCGGCGAAGGCGAACAGGGCTCCTACGCCCAGCCAGAACACCGCCTGTGTCCCGAGGGAGGCCAGGCGGAAGTCCCACAGGAGACCGGCGGGGAACCCCTCGGGCACCTCGTCGATCCCGGGCAGCAGGATCCAGGCCGCCGCGACCGGCACCAGCAGCGCCGCACCGCCCGCGAGCCAGCGCGGCCACGCCTCCTCGGAGGAGACGTAGCGGTGCGCGGCCGCCGCGGCGCCGACGGAGAGGATGCCGATGGCGACGGCGACCAGGTAGAGCACCGTGCGCTGGTTGATCGTCTCCGGGTCACCGACGGCCGGTGGGTTGGCGGGATATTTCACGAAAGGGATAAGGACGATCGCGACGAACGCCGCCGCCGCGAGGGAGACCGCCAGCAGCGGTTCCGATCTCGGGCCGACCCGGCCGCGCACCCCCGCGTACACGAGGGCGAACAGGCCCCCGAGAGCCAGGCCGTACAGGGCCAAGGCGAGGAAGAGGCCGAAGCGCTGGCCGTTCCTGCTGACCGGCGCCTCCTCCCCGTGGGAGTGGGCGGGCTCGGCCGCCTCGTGACTGTGGGCACCGGTGCCGGAGGAGGCCGCCGCGGCCTCCTCCAGCGCGATGGCCCGCTCGACGCGGGGTTCGCCCACGGTGTAGGCGAACACCCCGGCGAGCAGTCCTGCGAGAAGGCCGACGAGCATGCCTCTGACGATGAGTTTGGTGATCACGTGTGGCTCGGTGCGCTCAGTGGCAGGGAACACCGAGCAGGTGACGCCCGTCGTGCATGAGTTCGTGCAGGTAGTTACCGGCCTGCGAGATCGCGCCCTGGTCGAAGGCGACCAGGTAGGCGAGGAGCAGCAGCACCGGTACGGCGAGAAGCCAGCGGGTGAGCGAACCGAGCGGGATGGGCTTGACCGGCGGAGCAGAGATCTGGCTCACGGCCACCTCCTTCAGGGGATTGACGCGCCCCTTTTCGTAGGTCGGTGGCGGCCGAGTGACCTGGCTCCCCACCCTCTCGGGCCGGTTACAGTGGCGCGACCGCACCGGAATCTCACCGGATTTCCCTCGCACCGCCACAAAACACCCGGAATGTATACCGGTTCACAGCGTCCGTCAATCCATGCGATAGCGGACACAAAGCCATAAACCGTGCGGGCGGGAGCACCCGCCCGCACGGGAGGTCACTGATCGCCGGTGAGAGCGGTGACCAGGTCGGCGGCGGTGCGACAGCGGTCGAACAGCTCTCCGACATGGGCCTTCGTACCGCGCAGCGGCTCCATGGTCGGAACGCGCTGCAGGGACTCCCTGCCCGGGATGTCGAAGATGACCGAGTCCCAGGACGCGGCGGCGACCGACTCGCTGAACTGGCTCAGGCAACGACCCCTGAAGTAGGCCCGCGTGTCGCTCGGCGGCGCCTCGATGGCCCGCCGCACCTCGTCCTCGGTCACCAGGCGCTGCATCCTGCCCCGGGCGACCAGCCGGTTGTACAGGCCGCGCTCGGGGCGGATGTCGGAGTACTGCAGGTCCACCAGCTGCAGCCGCGGGTGGGACCAGGCCAGGCCGTCACGGGTACGGTAGCCCTCCAGCAGTTCGAGCTTGGCCACCCAGTCGAGCTCCCGCGACAGCTGCATCGGGTCCTCGGCCAGACGGGTCAGGACGGACTCCCAGCGGTCGAGGACGTCCTTGGTGATCTCGTCGACGCCGTTCCCGCTGCGCTCCTCGGCGTACTTGCGGGCCAGCTCCAGATACTCCATCTGCAGCTGCACCGCGGTGAGCCTGCGGCCGTCGCGCATCGCGATCTCGTACTTCAGCGTGGGGTCGTGGGAGACCGCGCGCAGCGCCTGGACCGGGTTGTCGACCGCGAGGTCACGGGTGAAGTAGCCGTCCTCGATCATGGCGAGGACCAGCGCGGTCGAGCCCAGCTTCAGGTAGGTCGAGATCTCCGACATGTTGGCGTCGCCGATGATGACGTGCAGCCTGCGGTACTTCTCCGGGTCGGCGTGCGGCTCGTCCCTGGTGTTGATGATCGGCCGCTTGAGCGTGGTCTCCAGGCCGACCTCGACCTCGAAGAAGTCGGCACGCTGACTGATCTGGAAGCCCTCGCCCCGGGAGTCCTGGCCGATGCCGACCCTGCCGGCACCGACGACGACCTGCCGGGAGACGAAGAACGGGGTCAGATACCTGACGATGTCGGCGAACGGCGTGGCGCGCCGCATCAGGTAGTTCTCGTGGCAGCCGTAGGAGGCGCCCTTGTTGTCGGTGTTGTTCTTGTAGAGCTGGATCGGAGCGTTGGCGGGGACGGCCGAGGCGCGCGTCGCGGCGTCGTGCATGACGCGCTCCCCCGCCTTGTCCCAGATCACCGCGGCTCGTGGATTGGTGCATTCGGGAGTCGAGTATTCGGGATGGGCGTGATCCACGTACAGCCGGGCCCCGTTGGTGAGGATCACGTTGGCCAGGCCCAGATCCTCGTCCGTGAGCTGGCTCTGGTCGGCCACCTCCCTGGACAGGTCGAAGCCCCGGGCGTCGCGCAGAGGGTTCTCCTCCTCGAAGTCCCAGCGTGCCCGCCTGGCCCTGGCCGCCGAGGCCGCCAGATAGGCGTTCACCACCTGGGAGGAGGTCACCATCGCGTTGGCCCCCGGCTGTCCGGGCACGGAGATGCCGTATTCGGTCTCGATGCCCATCACCCGCCGTACCGTCATGCGCACCCTCTGTTCATCCAGGACGACTACTCCGCCGTATATATCCCCGACCCTAGACCCTTCACTATCCCCGGTGACCAGACAGTTATGGCACAGAGGCCTTTTCTGAGGCGTTTTCTCCCGGGGCCCCCGGAGCGGGAACCGCTCCCCCGCCGGGACCGCGTCCGTGCCTCCCCTGTGGTACGGCCGCCCGCCGCCGCCTGGCCTTGACGAACTCCTGAATGGGCCGCTCGACGAGCCGGTGGACCAGGTAGGACAGCACCAGCGTGACCAGCACGGTGACCGCGACGGTCAGCCAGGGCGCGAGCGTGTCGCGCAGGACGGGCACGAGCACGGCGGCGACCGTCGAGTGGAACAGGTAGAGGGGGTAGGTCAGCGCGCCGAGCACGACCAGCCCGCGCCAGCGCAGCCAGCCGAGGGCGCCCAGCGCCACCAGCGCCATGAGCACGTAGAAGATCACGACGGTCACGACGACCGTCCAGCCGGGCACCGGCATCGCGGCGTAGCCCACCGCGTCGATGCGGCCCTCGACCCTGGCCAGGGCCGCGTAGACCGCCAGCCCGCCGCTGAGCCCGGCCACGCACCACAGCACCGGCCTGGGGCCGTGCTTGGTCATGAGGAAGAAGGCCATGCCGCCGACGAAGTACGCCGCGTACTTCGGCATCACGATCAGCTGTACCCACTCGTTCTCGTTGCCGGTGAAGATCCCGGCCGCCAGCAGCCACACGCCCATGAAGACCAGGCAGCGGGTGAACGTCACCCCGACGATCACCAGGATTGAGATCAGCAGGTAGAAGCGAAGCTCGGCCCAGAGCGACCAGTAGACACCGTTGGCGTCGGTCAGGCCGAAGGCGCGCTGGAACATGGTCAGGTTGACCAGGTAGTCGCGCAGGCCGAGCTTGGGGTCCAGGGCGGTGGCCGCGCCCAGGCCGTAGACGGCCGCGACGACGCCCACGCTGATCCAGTAGGCGGGAAAGAGCCGCACCAGGCGTGACAGGGCGAAGGCGCCCAGCCCCCGCCCCCAGACGCTCATCAGGATCACGAAGCCGCTGATCATGAAGAACAGCTCGACGCCGAGGATGCCCAGGCCCGCCGGGGTGGCCGTCTCCGGGAACAACTTCGCCGGACGCTCCCCCCAGACCGAGGCGAAGGCGATGAGGTAGTGGAAGGAGACGACCCCGGCGGCGGCGAGGAAACGCAGGAGGTCGAGTTCGGCGAGGCGGCCGGTTCCCTTTGCGGCCGTGCCGGTCATGTGCCCGCCGGGGCGAAGTGTTCACGCACGCCACTTGGACGGTGTTTCGATCAACCGGGTTCCCTCGGCCCGGATCTTGTTCCCGCTGTTTTCCGTGACCCTCCTTCCGGGCCTCGCGGCGGTTTTCCGAGGGTCCGTGGAGGGGACACGCGAAGGCGGCGCGCGCCCTCGGAGGGCACGCGCCGCCTTGGTGGTGCTTCTACAGGTACTGACCGGTGTTGGCGACCGTGTCGATGGACCGGCCCGCCTCGGTGCCCTGCTTGCCCGTCACGAGGGTGCGGATGTAGACGATCCGCTCGCCCTTCTTGCCAGAGATGCGGGCCCAGTCGTCGGGGTTGGTGGTGTTGGGCAGGTCCTCGTTCTCGGAGAACTCGTCCACGCAGGCCGCCAGCAGGTGCTGGATCCGCAGCCCCTTCTGCCCGGTGTCCAGGAACTGCTTGATGGCCATCTTCTTGCCGCGGTCCACGATGTTCTGGATCATCGCGCCGGAGTTGAAGTCCTTGAAGTACAGGACCTCCTTGTCACCGTTGGCGTAGGTCACCTCAAGGAAGCGGTTCTCCTCGCTCTCGGCGTACATCCTCTCGACCACCCGCTGGATCATCGCCGAGATCGTGCCGCCACGGCTTTCACCGTGCTCGGCAAGGTCGTCGGTGTGCAGCGGAAGGTCCTCGATGAGGTACTTCGAGAAGATGTCCCTGGCCGCCTCGGCGTCCGGCCGCTCGATCTTGATCTTGACGTCCAGACGGCCGGGCCGCAGGATCGCCGGGTCGATCATGTCCTCACGGTTGGAGGCGCCGATGACGATGACGTTCTCCAGGCCCTCGACACCGTCGATCTCGGACAGCAGCTGGGGAACGATGGTGTTCTCGACGTCGGAGGAGACGCCGGAGCCACGGGTCCTGAAGATCGAGTCCATCTCGTCGAAGAACACGATCACCGGGGTGCCCTCGGAGGCCTTCTCCCTGGCGCGCTGGAAGACCAGGCGGATGTGCCGCTCGGTCTCGCCGACGTACTTGTTGAGAAGCTCGGGACCCTTGATGTTGAGGAAGAAGCTCTTGCCCGACTGGCCGGTCTTCTCCGCGACCTGCTTGGCCAGGGAGTTGGCCACCGCCTTGGCGATGAGCGTCTTGCCGCATCCGGGCGGGCCGTACAGCAGCACGCCCTTCGGGGGACGGAGCTTGTGCTCGCGGAAGAGGTCGGCGTGCAGGTAGGGAAGCTCGATGGCGTCCCTGATCTGCTCGATCTGCCGCATGAGCCCGCCGATCTCCTCGTAGGAGATGTCGGGCACCTCCTCCAGGACGAGCTCCTCGACCTCGGACTTGGGAATGCGCTCGTAGACGTAACCGGAGCGCGGCTCAAGCAGCAGCGAGTCGCCCGCGCGGATCGGCTGGTCGAGCAGCGACTCGGCCAGTCTCACCACCCGCTCCTCGTCGGCGTGCGAGATCACCAGCGCGCGCTGGCCGTCCTCAAGGAGCTCCTTGAGCATGACGATCTCGCCGACCTCCTCGTATCCGAGGGCCTCGACGACGTTGAGCGCCTCGTTGAGCATGACCTCCTGGCCACGCTTCAGCGAGTCGACGTCCACCGCTGGACTGACGTTCACTCGAAGTTTGCGACCGCCGGTGAAGACCTCCACCGTGCCGTCTTCCCTGGACTCAAGGAACACGCCGAAGCCGGAGGGCGGCTGCGCCAACCGGTCGACTTCCTCCTTGAGCGCGACGATCTGGTCCCTGGCCTCCTTGAGGGTGGCCACGAGCCGCTCGTTCTGGCCGGTTACGGCCGCGAGGTTCGCCTGTGCTTCATGGAGACGCTCTTCGAGAATCCTGGCCTGCCGGGGAGACTCCGTCAGCTTCCGACGTAGCGTGGTGATCTCCTCCTGCAGGAAGGAGACCTGTGCTGTGAGGTCGGCGACCTCCCGTTCGCGCTGCGCGGCACGAGCCTCGGCGTCGTCGCGAGCTGCCACGGCGTCACCTCCTTCCCAGTCGAGACCGACTACTCAAAACCCTACCCATCTGGGGGCTGTCCCTTACCTGGCCGAGCAGTGTTCGTATGCCTACATTAAGTAGGCACTTAACAATCCCTTATGGTGCGTTTAGTCCTTGGAGCATAAGAACACGGAGTTCTGTTCCCGCGTCACTCTCCGGCGCACCCTCGTGGCTGAATCGTCATCAACTGGTGGAAGAGGTGGACTCTTCGCCATATGCCCCCTTTGCTGGACGCCTGCGACGCGGTGGTGGGGTCACCCCGTCCGCCATGCGACGCGCGGTGACGAGAAACCCGGTGTGCCCGACCATCCTGTGGTCCGGCCGTACGGCGAGGCCCTCGACATGCCAGTCGCGAACCAGGGTCTCCCACGCATGAGGCTCGGTGAAACTCCCGTGTTCGCGGAGAGTTTCCACCGTGCGGGACAATTGGGTGGTTGTCGCCACATAACAGCAGATGACACCACCCGGAGTGAGGGCCTTGGCCGCGGCGTCGACGCACTCCCACGGCGCGAGCATGTCCAGGATGATCCGGTCGACGTCGCTCTCGTCGAGCGCGTCCACGAAGTCACCGACGACCAGGCGCCACTGGTCCATCGGGCCGCCGTAGAACTTCTCCACGTTCTTGGTGGCGACCTCGGCGAAGTCCTCACGCCGCTCGTAGGAGGTGACCCGGCCCTCGGAGCCGACCGCGCGCAGCAGGAAGCAGGTCAGCGCGCCCGAGCCGACCCCCGCCTCGACGACACGCGCGCCGGGGAAGATGTCGGCCATGGCGACGATCTGCGCCGAGTCCTTGGGGTAGATGACCGCGGCGCCACGCGGCATGGACAGCGTGTAGTCCTGGAGCAGGTGCCGGAACGCGAGATACTGGGTGCCGCCGGACGAACGCACCACCGACCCCTCGGGCCGGCCGATCAGGTCGCTGTGCGGGATGCCGCCCTTGTGCGTGTGGAAGACCCCGTCTTCCTTCAGCGTCACCGTGTGACGCTTGTTCTTGGGATCGGTGAGCTGAACCTGATCCCCGGCCTGAAACGGCCCATGCCTGCGAAAACCCATGCCCGCAAGGTTATCGGCGCCCGGCCGCCACCCGTCCCGCCGGCGAGGACCCGATGAAGGCCCGATGAAGGCCTTGGCGCACGCCGGAGAGCGTGATCGGACCGAAATGATTGGTCCCCCTTCATGGGGAACTGATAGCACTTGGGGATGCTCCCACAAGACGTGATCCTTTCCCGGGACGTCGTGCTGCGCCCACCGGCCGAGACCGACGTCGAGTCGATCGCCCGCGCCTGCGACGACCCTCGGATCAGCCGTTTCCTGCCGACCCTGCCGGTGCCGTACACCCGTGACGACGCGTTCGCCTACCTGAGGGCGGCCGAGCGGTCCTGGCGGGACGGCGGCGCCTCCTTCACCATCGCCGACACCGAGACGGACGAGTGGATGGGCAACATCGGCCTCAGGCCGCTCGACGCGCGCGGCAACGGCGAGGTGGGCTACCTGGTCGCTCCGTGGGCGCAGGGGCGGGGGGTCGCGACGGCGGCCACCAGGGCGCTCACCGAATGGGCCTTCGCCCTCGGGGTGCGGCGGCTCGAACTGCTGACCGATGTCGAGAACCTGGCCAGCCAGCTGGTCGCGCTCGCCGCGGGCTTCCAGCGCGAGGGCGTCAGGCGCTCGGCCGAGGCCCGCAGGGACGGCGGCAGGAGCGACCTGGTCGCCTTCGCCCGCCTGTACGGCGAGTCCGGCGAACGCGTCCAGCCCTTCCTGCCCGCCCTGCCGGGCGGTTCCCTGTCCGACGGCGTGGTACGGCTGAGGCCCCTGGGCCCCCAGGATGTCGCCGACCACCACGCGCTGGAGAACCTGCCCGACGTCGTGCGCTACAGCGTCCCCCCGGAGGGGCCGGACATGGCCAGGGTCGAGAAACTGTGCCGGGAGGCGGGGGCGCACTGGCTGGCGGGCGAACGCGTCGAGCTGACCATCAGAGAGGCCGCGACGGACGCCTTCGCCGGGCACATCCAGCTGACCTCGATCGTCCCGGTGCTCGGCCAGGCGATGACCGGCTACAGCCTGCTGCCCGCCTTCCGCGGCAGGGGGTTCACCGCGCGGGCGGTGAACCTGCTCGTCGAGTGGGCCTTCGAGCACACCCCGCTGACCAGGGTCGTCGCGGGCACCGCCCCGGACAACCACGCCTCGCACCGGGTGCTTGAGCGCGCGGGCTTCACCAGGGAGGGCCTGGTGCACGGCCTGCTGCCCGGCCCTGACGGCACCCGCCTGGACGACCTGCAGTGGTACAGGCTGCGAGGGTAGGACCGGCCCCTTCAGTCGAGCAGCGCGTGCAGGCGGTCCGCGACCCCCCTGGCGGTCGGCCGCGCGGCCATGTCCCCGATGCAGGCCCGGACGAGGTCGGCCAGCTCCGGCTCCAGATCGCCGCTGACCGACGGCGGCGTCGTGCTGACCCTGCGCAGGGTCAGCAGCGGGTCGTGGACGGGCAGCTCGCCGTACAGGCCGGTGCGGGTCATCGACCAGTGCAGTGTGGCTCCGAGCGACCACACGTCTCCCTCGGGAGAGGGGTCACCGCCCCGCAGCAGCGCGGGGTCGGTGAACTCGGCCGACCCGATGCCGCCCATCCCGGTCACCGTCGCGCCGGGCGCGAACACCTGCGACAGGCCCAGGTCCGACAGCTTGCCCCCGGTCTCGGTGAGCAGCACGTTGCCCGGATGGACGTCCCGGTGCAGAATGCCCCCCTCGTGCAGCGCCTGGACGGCCTGGGCCGCGCACGCGACCGAACGCAGGACCCGCTCCCGCGAGGGCGCCCCGGCGGGCAGTCTCAGCGAGCCCTCGGGTAAGTACTCCATCGAGTAGTAGAAGACCCCACCCTGCTGCCCCGCGTCGTAGAGCGTCACGAGGTACGGCGAGCGCACCGTGGCGAAGGCCTTCAGCTCCCTGGTCGCCCGCCGGAAGGCGTCCTTGCCGGTGCCGCCGACCACCTTCACCGCCACCAGGTCGGCCTCGACCGGCAGCCGCCGCGGTCTCCTCGCCAGGTAGAACTCGCCATGGTTGCCCGTTCCCAGCGGGCGGACGAACTCGTAGTCGGCGATACCCTCCACCGGCGTTCCCTTCGACGTGCCCCGCGACGCTCGCGATGATCTATTAAGACGGTAACGTCGCCTTGGTCACTCTCGGGGCTTTTCATTACTTTCATTACTTACGGGGAAGCGTGTCCCAGTGTTCCACGTTGATTTGCTGCTGCTCGACCTCGTGATCGTCCTCATCTCCGCGCGATTATTGGGGGCCGTGGCCCGGCGGCTCGGCCAGCCACCGGTCGTCGGGGAGATCGTGGCCGGCATTCTTCTCGGCCCGACCCTGCTCGGGCCGCTTCTCGGCGACCGGCTGTTCGGCGACGGGATGATGCCCCCGCTGCGCGCCCTGGCCGACGTCGGGCTCGTGCTGTTCATGTTCGTCGTCGGCATGGAACTCGACCAGAAGCTGGTCAGGGGCCGGGGCAGGACCGCGGTGACCGTGGCGCTCGGCTCGACGCTCGTGCCGTTCGTGCTCGGCTGCGCGCTGGCGCTCGGCATCGCGGGCGACCACGTCGACGGGGCCAGGACGCTGCCGTTCGTGCTGTTCATGGGCGCGGCGATGGCGGCGACGGCCTTCCCCGTGCTGGCCAGGATCATCACCGACCGGGGGATGCAGCGCTCCACGGTCGGCGGCCTCTCGCTGGCCTCCGCCGCGGTGATCGACGTGCTCGCCTGGACCGCGCTCGCCGTCGTGGCGGGCCTCGCGGGCGCCGGCGGGAGCGCCGGTGGAGGCGTCAGCGAGGGCGCGGACCATTGGCGGGTCGCGCTGGCCCTGCCGTACGGGCTGCTGATGTTCCTGGTCGTCCGGCCGCTGCTGGCCCGCCTGGTGCCCGCCAGGCAGCGGGCGGGCAGGCTGACCCCGGGGCTGCTCTCCCTGGTGCTGATCGGCCTGCTGGCCTCCTCCTGGGCCACCGAGTGGATGCATGTGCACTTCATCTTCGGAGCGTTCGTCTTCGGCGCCGTGATGCCCCGTGAGGGCGCGGAACGGCTCAACCACGAGATCCTGGAGCGCCTCGAACAGCTCGCCGTGCTCCTGCTGCTGCCGATGTTCTTCGTCGTCGCGGGGCTCGACGTCAACCTCCGCACGCTCGACCTGTCCAGCCTGGGGACTCTGGCCGCGATCCTGGTGGTCGCGATCGGCGGCAAGCTGCTCGGCTCCTACGCCGCGGCCCGCACACGGCTTCCCGGACGGCAGGCGCTGGCGATCGCCACGCTTCTCAACACCCGTGGGCTCACCGAACTCGTCATCCTGTCCGTCGGGCTGCAGAAGGGCGTCCTCGACGAGGAGCTGTACTCGCTGATGGTGGTGATGGCGTTGCTGACCACGGCGATGACGGAGCCGCTGCTGCGCAGGGTCTACCCCGGGCGGCGGGTCGCGCGCGACATCGAGCAGGCCGGACGCGAGGCCCTCGGCACGCGCGCCGCCACCCGCGTGCTGGTCGTCGTACCCGGCTCCCCCGCCGAGCAGGTCCCGCTGGCGGAGCTGGCGGCCCTCCTGGCCCGCTCCGCCGCGCCCGCCGAGGTGATCCTCGCCCATCTGCGGCCCTATCCCGGCGGCCGGCTCGAACTCGGCGGGGGCCTGTCGTCGGAGCTGGCCGAGCTGACCGAGACGCTCCACGAGCTTGAGGTCCTCGCGGACGCCGTGCGCGCGCACGGCCCCGAGGTGAGGGTGGTGAGCCGCTTCAGCGCCTCCGTCGGCGCCGAGCTCGCCGAGCTGGCCGTGGAGGCCGCTCCGGGCCTCGTCGTGCTGCCCCGGGGAACCCCCGGGCACGCCGCGATCCGCGACGGGGTCGCCTGCCCCGTGGTGACGGTGGCCTCACCCGGTCCGCCGGGCCCGCCGCCCGCCGGGCCGGTCGCGGTGCCTCATGGGCAGGCCGGCGAGGACACCGTCCGCGTGGCGCTCACCCTGGCCTTGGCCTGCGGGCGCCCGCTGGTCGTCGAGGGCGGCGGCAGGGCCCCGGCCCTCGTCAGGCGGCTGACCCGGCTCGGGGTCGAGGTGACCGGCGGCCCGGTGCCCGAGGACGCACTGACCGTGGCCGGGGACGGCGCCGGGCAGGCCACGGGGCCGGCGGCGCATCTGCTGGTCCGGGCCGAGCGCGACGCCGACCCGGTGGACTGGCCCGCGCTCGTCTCCGCGCTGCGCCAGACCCCTGCGGAAAGCCCTGTCGAGGTCTCCGTACGGAGCTGAGCGCGGCCCGCGCCGGTCGTCAGCGGTTACGGTGCGACTCGTAACGCATCGTGCGTGAGACGCCGATCCGCACGGTCGTGCCCGGCAGGATGGCGACCGGCTCGTTCGGCGGGATGTCGTAGAAGTTGGGGTCGCCCGGCGGCTGGATCTGGGTGCCGTTGACCGAACCCAGATCGACCAGGTTGACGTCCCAGCCGTCCAGCGCGACCCGCAGGTGACGGCGCGAGACCGACCCGTCGGGACTGGTGACCTTCGCGGGACGCACCGACCCGTCGGCGACCTCGGGGGCCCGCTCGGGGTCACGGCCGACCAGGTAGTCACTGTCGAGGCGGAGCGTCATGCCGTCGTCGAGCAGGAGCACGCCGAGCGGCGGGCGCGGTCCCTTGTAGGGGACGAGCGTGCGCTGGACCAGCGCGATGCCGCAGACCGCGCAGTACGGCACGCGCGGGTCGTTGAAGTGGTCGTTCTTGCAGTCGACCCCGTAGACCAGCGGGCGGGACTCGGCCTGCTGGTCCGCGGGCGCCGGGGAGAGCGGGGACTCCGCCGTGCCCTGGAGACCTCCCGGCGTCAGCAGCTCGTACTCGAAGGGCTGGTCACGGATGTCGGGGACGGGCTCCGGCTCCTCGTGCTGGGCCATGGCGGGAATCTGCGGCCCCGGATCGGAGTGCCAACCCTGGGGAGCGGACTGGTGCGCGGGCGGGCCGGAGGCGTAGTGGTCCGGGGAGCCCATCGGATAGGGAGCGGGCGGCCCCGGGGGCATCGGGGACACCGCGGGCTCAGGGGAGGCGGAGGGCGGTGACGCCGCCTCGGGCACGGACCAGTCCACCGACGGCTGGGACCGCGCGGGCTCGGCCCACTCGGCGGGTGCCGGGACCGGCGGGGGCGCCGCCTGAGCTCCCGTTGAGGGCATCGGCTCCACGGCGGGCGCGGCCTGCGGGAGGGCCTCGGCCACTGGCTCACGGCGCGGGACCCCTACGGGCTCCTGCCCGGGCTCGGCGGGGTCGCACAGGACGCCGCCCGCGGTGACCACACCGCTGTCCAGCCGGGTCAGCGGATGCGCCTGCCCCGCCTCGGGAAGGCGCAGCTCGACCCGGGTGACCGGGCCGGGCACCAGCCGGTCGGACCAGGTGAGGGCGTCGCGCCCGGCGAGCTGCACCTCACCGCCCTGACCGGTGACCGAGGCGAACGCCGGGCCGCTGACCAGCACGGCCACCCCGGAGGCCACCGGACCGGCGACGGCGCACGCCACGGGTTCGCCCATCACGACCGCGAGCACCTGGGCGACGCGGCGGGCCAGGGCCCGGCCGTCGCCGCCGGAGGCCGCCGTCTCCCTGAGCGCGCCCAGAAGGTCCTCGACGACGGGCTCAGCCGCGTCACACACCAGCAGCAGGCCCCCCACATGGGCGACCAGCCCGTTGCCTGGAAGTGGACGCACCACTCCGAAGCCCTCGTCGGTCACAGAACTCTCCCTCCCGGAAACGCCACCCGATGAACGGAACCCGCATCGGCCCGTCCGTCACCAGCCGCACCCAGCCCGGACGGTTGTGCGCGTCCGGAACACGGCAGGTGGGACCGGGTCAATCAAATCAACCGCATCGGACCGTAGCAAAAAGTACAGCAGAAGACCTTCAGGAACGAGGGCCGGCGAACCCGAACGGCGCCTCTCCCCCGGGAACCGCGGGACGGGCCCGTACCGTACCGTCTAGACCCCGCTGAACACACGGTTCACGTCGGAGGTCGCCAGCACCCCGAAGATCTCACCGCCGCGCTCGACCAGGAGGTACTCCCCGGCGGGGCTCTCACGCATGGCGTCGATCAGGGCCTCTCCCGTCAGGTCCGCGGCCAGCACCAGCGACGGTTCGAGGTTGCGCGCCAGTGAGCCCGCGCTCACCCAGGGGCGGCGGTTCTCCGGGGTCGCCTCGACCGCGACCTCGTTGACGATCCCGGTCGGGCGGCCGTCGTGGTCGACGACGACCATCGCCCCCGCCTGCGCCTCGGTGGCCCGGCGCAGCGCCTCGGCCAGCGGCACGTCCGCGGTCACCGGGATGGCGCGCCTGGCCAGGGCCCGGGCGTTGACCTGCGGGATGCGGGCGCGCACCCGGGCGCTGCGCAGCGACTGGGTGGCGCCGAGCCAGATGAAGGAGGCCAGCAGGATCGACCAGATGAGCATGCTGGTGTTCGGCGCCTGCCCGCTGATCAGCGCGAGGCCGACCGGCACCGCGACCAGGAGGACGGCCAGCGCCCGGCCGACCCAGGCGGCGGTCGCGGTGCCCGAGCCTGAGCTCTTGGTGAGCTTCCACACCCCGGCGCGGAGCATGCGGCCGCCGTCCAGGGGCAGGCCGGGCAGGAGGTTGAACACCCCGACGATCAGGTTCGCCAGCCACAGCTGGAAGACGAGGACGCCCGCGACCGTGCCGGGGTCGATGACCCGGTAGGCCAGGAACCCGATGACCGCCAGGCCCAGGGACAGCAGCGGCCCGGCGAAGGCCACCATGAACTCCCTGCCGGGGGTCTCCGGCTCACGCTCGATCTCCGAGACGCCGCCGAGCAGGTAGAGGGTGATGCGGCGGACCGGCAGGCCGTACATCCTGGCGACCACGCAGTGGGCCAGCTCGTGCAGGAGCACCGAGACGTACAGCAGCACCGCGAAGACGAAGGAGACGACGTAGGTCATCGGGACGTCCAGCTCGGGCAGCTGGGCGCTCACCGACCCCTGGAAGGTGAAGGTGATGAACGCCGCGACGATGAACCAGGTCGGCGAGACGTAGACGGGAATGCCGAAGGGCCGTCCCATCCGCAGTCCTGGCTTGTCCTGGCGCGGGCTGTCGCTGCTCACCGCTGGCTCACCGTTCCTCGCTCACATCGTCTTCAGGCCTCGATGCTACGCGCCATCGGGCCACCCGCAGCCGCCCGCGGCCAACCTGGTCCTCCCGAGACCCCTCCGAGATCTTCCCGAGACCTCCCACCCGTGAGGCCCCGGAAGGACCTGTGAGGTCCGCGTGGGGTTCCGCGAGCCGTCCCGAACTGTCGCCACCGTGACCTACAGTGCGGACATGCCACCGACCGAGCCCACGATCATCGGAGCGTTGTCGCCGTCCCGGGCGGGCGACTTCATGACATGTCCGTTGCTCTACCGTTTCCGGGTGATCGACCGGCTGCCCGAGCCGCCGTCACCCGCCGCGGTGCGCGGCACGATGGTCCACTCGGTGCTCGAACGCCTCTACGACCTGCCGGCCGCAGAACGCACCCGGGCCGCGGCGCTCGACCTGCTCGAACCGCAGTGGCGCAGGCTGCTGGCCGCCGAGCCGTCCTACGAGGACATGTTCACCGACGAGGCGGAGCGGGCCGCGTGGCTCTCCCAGGCGGCCGTCATGGTCGAGCGCTACTTCACCCTTGAGGACCCGACCCTCCTCGAACCCGCCGAGAGGGAGCTCTACATCGAGGCGACGCTGGACAACGGCCTGGTGCTACGGGGCTACATCGACAGGCTCGACGTCGCGCCGACCGGGGAGGTCCGGGTCGTCGACTACAAGACCGGCAGCGCGCCCGGCCCCGCCTTCGAGGCCAAGGCGCTGTTCCAGATGAGGTTCTACGCGCTGGCGCTGTGGCGGCTGCACGGCTCGGTGCCGCGCGTGCTGCAGCTGATGTACCTCGGCGGCCAGGGAGAGGTCCTGCGCTACGCCCCCGACGAGGCCGACCTGCTGGCGACGGAGCGCAAGGTGCGGGCGTTGTGGACGGCCATCGAGCGGGCCATGGAGACCGGCGAGTGGCCGCCGCGACCGAGCCGCCTGTGCGACTGGTGCAACTACCAGGAGCTGTGCCCGCAGTTCGGCGGCACTCCCCCGCCGCTGCCCGAGCGGCAGCCCGGCGACACCGTGCGCAGCACGAGAAGACGTCCTGCCAGGGCTGCGACCGACGAGCTCTGAGCACCTCCGCAGCACCTCGGCAGCACCTCCGAGGCGTTCCGCGTCATCCGTGGGTATGAGTGCGATATCCACCCGCAGCAGGGCGGCGGCGGAGACTGGGCGCCTAAATTGATTGTGTGCGCAACCCCTCCGGCGTCCTGCGGGCCTGGCTCAACGACCGTCCACTGGTCCCCGACACGGCTCTCGCGGTGGCGCTCGCGGGGGTCGCCGTGCTCCTCCTGCGCGCCGTCCCGCCCCGCGAGGGGACGCAGGAGGGCCTCGTCGCCGCGCTGGCCGTGGCCTGGTGCCTGTCCCTGGTGCTGCGCCGCCGCGCGCCCTTCTCCATGCTGCTGACGACCTGCCTGGCGGGGATCGCCCTGGCGACGCTGGGCGTCGACGGGCTGCCGCTGTGGCCCGCGGTGCTGCTGCTGGTCTACACGGTCGCCGCCCACCGCGGCCTGGCGCTGAGCCTGTGCGCGCTGGTGTGGAGCCTGGTGTGCCACTTCGTCACGACGGTTCCCGGCGGCACGCTCGGCGACTGGGGCGTCCACCTGCCGGTCACGGTCCTCACCGTCACCATGTGGCTCACCGGCCGGAGCGTACGGCTGCGCAGGGCGTACCTGGAGGAACTGCGCGACCGGGCCCGGCGCACCGAACGGGCCAGGGAGGCCGACACCAGGGCGGCCAGGGCGGAGGAACGCTCCCGCATCGCCAGGGAGCTGCACGACGTGGTCGCCCACCACGTCAGCGTGATGACCGTCCAGGCCTCCGCGGCGCGCCGGGTGCTGGCGACCAACCCGGAGGGGGCGCGGGAGGCCCTGTCCGCGATCGAGGAGATGGGCCGCACCGCGATGGCGGAGATGCGCAACATCGTGGGCGTGCTCAGGACCGACGCCTCCCCCGCCGAACGCAACCCGCAGCCCGGGGTCGCCGAGATCCCCGCGCTGGTCGACCAGATGCGGGAGGCGGGCCTGCGCGCGCAGCTGTGGGTCGAGGGCACCCCGGGGACGCTGCCGCCCGGGGTCGACCTGGCCGCCTACCGGCTGGTCCAGGAGGCGCTGACCAACAGCCTGCGGCACGCGGGTCCCACGGCCCGCGCCTGGGTGACGGTACGGCACGAGCACGGCCAGCTGGCCGTCGAGGTCGAGGACGACGGCCGGGGCCTCGACGGCGGCGCCGCCCCCGGGGAGGGCAGCGGCCACGGCCTCGTCGGCATCCGTGAGCGTGTGGCCCTCTATGGTGGAGTCCTGAGGATCGGCCCGCGCCCAGAGGGCGGGTTCGAGGTCAATGCCCGGTTCCCCCTCAAGGACGTGTGATGACGATCAGAGTGCTGCTGGTGGACGACCAGCCACTGCTGCGCACCGGCTTCCGTCTCATCCTGGAGGCCGAGCCCGACGTCACCGTGGTCGGCGAGGCCGGGGACGGCAAGGCCGCCCAGGACCAGTCGCGGGCTCTGCTGCCCGACGTGGTGCTGATGGACATCAGGATGCCCGGGGTCGACGGCATCGAGGCGACCAGGAGGATCGTCCGGGAGGCGACCGGTGGGGCGCACGTTCCCAGGGTGCTGGTGCTGACGACCTTCGACCTCGACGAGTACATCGTGGAGGCGCTGCGCGCCGGGGCCAGCGGCTTCCTGCTCAAGGACGTCCCGCCCGACGAGCTGGTGCAGGCCATCCGGGTGGTCGCCGCGGGAGACGCCATCGTCGCGCCGAGCGTCACGCGCAGGCTGCTCGACCGTTTCGGAGCGCGGCTGCCCTCGGCCTACCAGCAGTCGACTCCGGCCCGTCTGGACCGGCTGACCGAGCGGGAGCTCGAAGTGCTGAAGCTGATCGCCAGAGGCATGTCGAACGCGGAGATCGCCGCCGAGCTGGTGGTCAGCGAGACCACGGTCAAGACCCATGTCGGCAACGTGCTCACCAAACTCGGCCTGCGCGACCGCGTCCAGGCCGTCGTCCTGGCCTACGAGACCGGCCTGATCACTCCGGGCGCCATTCCCTAGCCCCGAGCGCCCGCAGGATGCCGGCCAGCACAGGGCGGGTGTCCGCGCGCCGCCAGGCCAGGGCGGTGGCGCACCTGGGACCGCCGGTGAGGGGGACGAAGACCACTCCGGCACGGGCGTAGTGCTCGTCGGTCCCCTCGGAAAGCAGGGCGACGCCCCGTCCCGCCGCGACCAGTTCCAGAGTCTCCTCGATCGCGTCCGAGCCGACCTCCCCCGCCACGTCCGTCACCCCGACCGCCTCAGGACGGCGGAAGGCCCGCCAGACCTCGTCCCGGCTGCGCGGCACCACCCAGACGCGGCCCGCCAGCTCGGTCGGCCCCGCGGTGGCGAGCCCGGCGAGAGGGTCTCCGACGGGTACGGCCACGGCACGCCGGTCGGTGCCCAGGAGCAGGGTCTCCAGGGCGTCACCCGCCTCCAGCGGCGGCCACACCACGGCCAGGTCGCTGGCCCCGGTCAGCAGACCACAGGACGGGTCGTCGAAGTCGAACCGGCGCAGCCGTACCTCTCCGCCGCGGGCGCGGCGCACGACGGCGAGCAGCCGGGAGGTCAGCGGGCCCGCCGCCTCGCCCATGAAGCCGACCGTCAGCTCCGGGGTCTCCCCCGCCAGCAGCGCCTCGAAGTCGTCGGCGGCGCTCACCACGGCCACCGCGTGGGCCAGCAGCCGGTGGCCCAGCTCGGTCGGCCGTACACCGTCGCGGTCGCGGACCAGCAGCGGCCGTCCCACGGCGGTCTCCAGGCGTCTGACGGCGGCGCTCACCGTGGGCTGGCTGACGCCGAGCCGGGCGGCCGCCCCGCCGAACGAGCCCTCCCTGACGACGGCCACGAAGGCCCGTACCGCGGGCAGCGTAACCTCCATCCCGCAACGATAGCCTCCGGCTATGGGCATAGCCGGAGGCTGTTGAACAGGACGGGGGTCCTTCGCCGAGGATCGGCACATGAGACGACGAACGGGCACACCCCCTCCCGGACGACGGGGCGGCCTCCGGGAGGACCTCGGGCTCGCGCTGGGCGCGGCGGGCGGGGCCGCCGTCTACTCGGCGGTGTTCGGCGCGGCGGCGGTCGAGCGGGGCTGGTCCGTCTGGGAGGCGGTGCTGGCCAGCGTGGCGGTGCACGCGGGCGGGAGCCAGATCGTCGGGCTGGCCGCGCTGGACGACGTGGGAACGCGGGCTCCGGCGGTCCCGGGGGCCACGGCGGCCGCCTCGGTGGCCCTCTCAGCGTCCGTTTCAGTGACCGTTTCAGTGGCCGCCGCGGTGGCCACGGCGTCGCTGGTCAACCTGCGGCTGACCGCCTTCGGCCTGGCGCTCGGCGACGTCTTCCCGACCCGGTGGGGGCGTGCGCTCGCCGCGCACCTGGTCTCCGACGAGTCGGTGGCCGCGGCAGTGACGCGTGAGTCCCCCCGCGCGCGCAGGCGGACCTTCCTCGTCGTCGGGTCGGTGCTCTTCACGGGCTGGGTGGCCGGGACCGTCGTGGGCGCGACGCTGGGGGCCGCGCTGCCCGCCGAGGCCCGGCAGGCCGTCGACGGCGCCGCGGTCGCGGCCTTCGCAGCGCTGCTGGCCCCGTTGCTGCGCACCCGTGCCGATCTGGCCGTCGCGGCGGGCGCCGCGGCGACGGCGCTGGTGTCCTCGTGGTGGCTGCCCGCGGGCCTGCCGGTCGCGCTCGCGGCGCTGGCCGTACTGCCGGGGGCGGTGAGACGGGCGTGAGCGTCGTGCTGTTCGTGACGGGGCTGGCGGTGACGACCTACCTGCTGCGGCTGGCCGGTGTGAGCGCGGCGGCCTCGGGACGCGTGGGCGGCCCGGGATTCGGCGCGGCGGCCGCGGCGCTGCCGGTGGCCCTGCTGGCCGCCGTGGTGACCGTCCAGGCGGCGCCCGGCGGCGCTCCCTCGGTCCGGTTGGCCGTCGCCGCCACGGTGGCCGGGCTGTGCGCCCGCCGTACCGGGTTCCTGCCCGCCGTGCTGCTGGGCACCCTCGCCGGGGCCCTGCTCCCCTGAACGCCGGCCGCCCCGTACGGCGGGGCCGTACGGGGCGGGAGGTCCGGATACCTCGGCACCCCGGCGCGTCGGCGCCTCAGGCGGAGACCGTCTCGGCCGGGGTCGCCCGGCCTGTCTCCGGGGCGTTCTCCGGGAAGTGGCAGGCCACCTGGTGCCGGGGGGCCAGCTCGACCAGCGGCGGCTCGACCGTCTTGCACACCTCCTGCGCCTTCCAGCAGCGGGTGTGGAAGCGGCAGGCGGGCGGCGGGTTGAGCGGGCTGGGCACGTCGCCCTGGAGCCGGATGCGCTCGCGGTCGTTACGCCTGGCCGGGTCGGGGATCGGCACCGCCGACATCAGGGCGTTGGTGTACGGGTGCATCGGCGTGTCGTACAGGGACTTGCGGTCGGCCAGCTCGACGATCTTGCCGAGGTACATGACCGCGACCCGGTCGCTGATGTGCCGGATGACCGACAGGTCGTGCGCGACGATGACGTAGGTCAGGTCCAGCTCGTCCTGCAGGTCCTCCAGGAGGTTGACCACCTGGGCCTGGATCGACACGTCCAGCGCGGAGACCGGCTCGTCGGCGATGATGAGCTTGGGCTTGAGCGCGAGTGTGCGGGCGATGCCGATGCGCTGGCGCTGGCCGCCGGAGAACTCGTGCGGATAGCGGTTGTAGTGCTCCGGGTTGAGGCCGACCAGTTCGAGGATGTCCTGGACCGCCTTCTTCGTACCCTGCTCGGTCTCGATCCCCTGGATGCGGAAGGGGGCGCCCACGATGGCGCCGACCGTGTGCCTGGGGTTGAGCGAGGAGTAGGGGTCCTGGAAGATCATCTGCATGTCCCGGCGGAGCGGGCGGATCCGCGACGCCGACATGTGGGTGATGTCGTGACCCTCGAAGTGGATCTTCCCACCGGTCGGTTCGAGCAGCCGGGTGATCAGCCTGCCGGTGGTGCTCTTGCCACAGCCGGACTCACCGACCAGGCCGAGCGTCTCCCCCTTGCGGACGTCGAAGGAGACCCCGTCGACGGCCTTGACCGCACCGACCTGGCGGCGCAGCAGCCCCTTGGTCACCGGGAAGTGCTTCTGGAGCCCCTGGACGGACAGCAGGACCTCGGCCTCGTTCTTGTGGTCCTCGTGCGAGGTCACGCGCCCTCTCCCGTCACTCGCGGGCATACGGTGTGCCCACCGGCTCGCTGGCTACGCTCGCTCACGTGCTCTCCATCATCGGCTTGATCTCGTTGTCCCAGATGGACCGCCGCTCCGCGCGGGGCATGTGGCAGCGGACCAGGTGACCGCCCTCGGTCTCCAGCAGTTCGGGCACCTGTGTGGTGGACTTGCCCTCGGTACGGCCCGCGTAGGCGCACCGGGGGTTGAAGGCGCAACCGCTCGGGACATTGATCAGGGAGGGCGGCGTGCCCTTGATCGGGAGCAGGCGCTCGGTCCGGTCACGGTCCAGGCGGGGCATCGACCCCAGCAGGCCCCAGGTGTAGGGGTGCTCCGGCCGGTAGAAGATGTCCTCCGCGGAGCCGTACTCGACGCACTTGCCGCCGTACATCACCAGGATGTCGTCCGACAGCTCGGCCACCACGCCGAGGTCGTGGGTGATGATGATCAGCGCGGAGTTGAACTCGCGCTGCAGGTCGGTCATAAGGTCCAGGATCTGCGCCTGGACGGTCACGTCGAGGGCCGTGGTCGGCTCGTCGGCGATCAGCAGCTCGGGGTCGCAGGAGAGCGCCATGGCGATCATCGCGCGCTGGCGCATGCCACCGGAGAACTGGTGGGGGAAGTCGTCGACCCTCCTGTCGGGCTGCGGGATGCCCACCCGGCCGAGCATGTCGATCGCGTGCTTGCGCGCGACGGCCTTGCTGACCTTGTTGTGGATCCGGTAGGCCTCGACGATCTGGGCGCCGACGGAGTAGAAGGGATGCATCGACGACAGCGGATCCTGGAAGATCATCGCCATCTTCTTGCCGCGCAGCGTCCGCACGTGGTCGGCGCTGGCGCTGACGAGTTCCTCGCCGTCGAGCCAGATCTCACCGGAGATCTTCGCGCTGCCGCCCTTGTGCAGGCCGAGGATGCCCAGGCTCGTCACGCTCTTGCCGGAGCCGGACTCGCCCACGATGCCCAGGGTCTTGCCCCGGTCGAGCTTGTACGACAGGCCGTCGACGGACTTGACCAGGCCGTCCTCGGTCGGGAAGTGAATGCGCAGGTCGCGCAGTTCGAGGAAGGACTCGGGTGGCTGAGTCGTCATGAGAGCCTCACCCTCGGGTCGACCACCGCGTACAGGATGTCCACGATGAGGTTGGCCAGGACGATGAAGAACGCCGCGAACAGGGTCACCCCCAGCACGACCGGCAGGTCGTTGCCGCGGATCGCGTCGATCACCAGCTTGCCGACTCCCTGGATGGAGAAGGTGCTCTCGGTGAGCACCGCACCGCCCAGCAGCAGCCCGAGGTCGAGACCGAAGATGGTGAGGATGGGGGTCAGCGTGGCGCGCAGGGCGTGCTTGGTGACGACCGTGCGCTCCCTGAGCCCCTTGGCGCGGGCGGTGCGGATGTAGTCCTCACCCATCGTCTCCAGCATGCCCGCCCTGGTGAGCCGTGCGTACAGGGCGGCGTAGAGGAAGGCCAGGGTGATCCAGGGCAGCACGAGCGCCTGGAACCACATGACCGGGTCCTGGGTGATCGGGGTGTAGCTGCCGCCGCCGGGGAAGATCCCGAGCGTGTAGGCGAACACCGACAGGGAGACCAGGCCGGTGAAGTAGATCGGCAACGACACTCCGGCCAGGGCGATCGTCATGGCCGCTCTGTCCAGTGCGGTGCCGCGTTTCAGCGCGGAGATGACACCGATGCTGACACCGGTGACGAGCCACAGGACGGCGGCGCCGAGGGCCAGCGAGAGCGTCGCGGGCAACCGGTCGAGCAGCGTCGGCCAGACCGGCTGGTTGTTGTTGAACGAGAAGCCGAAGCAGGGCGCGGGGCACTCGGCCTTCTTGGGGCCGAGGGAGTAATCCTCACCGGCGACGATGCCCTTGACGAAACGCCCGTACTGCACGAGCAGCGGGTCGTCCAGGTGCAGCCGCTTGACGGCTCCCTGGATCGCCTCGGGTGTGGCGTCCCTTCCCACGTAACGCGACGCCATGCCCTCAGGGGTCTGTCCCAGGGCGCGCGGGATGAGGAAGAAGATCGCGAAAGTGGCCATGCTGACGACGGCGAGCATCAGCACGGCGGCGATCACGCGGCGGACGATGAAAGCGACCACGATCGTTCGGCCGGGATGCCCGGGAGGGTCACTCCCGGGCATCGTCAGGCCTTCACCTGCCTTTGGCTAGCTAGAGAAGGACTACTGCTTGACACCCAGCCACGTGTAGTCGTACATGCCCCAGGCGGGGTGCACGTACGCGTTGGTGAGGCTGGCGGGACGGAAGATCAGCGTCTTCTCGTAGACGAAGGACATGAACGCGGCCGACTCCATGACCTTCTGGTCGACCTGGGCCCAGATCTCGTTGCGGGCGGCGGCGTCGGAGGTCTGGACGCCCTTGTCGAGCAGCTCGTTGATCGACTTGTCGTCGAGCTCCATCATGTTGTAGTTGCCGGAGGGCTTGATGGCCCGGCCGTCGACGATCTGCGACAGGAAGCCGAAGCCGGACGGCCAGTCGGAGCCCCAGCCGGCGATCATGATGCCCAGGTTGTTCTTGTGCACGAAGTCCGGCTTGCCGGCGTACTGCGCGCTCCAGTCACCCGAGGGGTACTTCTTGATCGTGAGCTTGATGCCGACCCGGTCGAGGGAGGCCTGCATCGCCTCGGCGACCTGGACCTCCTTGGTCCGGTCACCGCGGACCGCGATGTTGGTCGAGAAGCCGTCCGGGTGACCGCAGGCCGCCAGGGCCTCCTTGGCCTTGGCCAGGTCGCCCTTGTGGTCGGCGCCGTTCGGGTAGAGGTCGAACGGCTTGTAGCCGACCGTGGTCGGGGTCATCGCGGTGGTGCCGATGTCACCGCCGAGCGGGCCGCCCCACGGCGCCTGGGTGGCGACCTTGTCGGTGGCGTACTGCACGGCCTTGCGGCACTCGACGTTGTCGAACGGCGCGACCTTGGTGGACATCATCGCGTAGCGGTTGAAGGGCGTGAACGGGTTGTCCGTCGAGTCCTTCAGCTGCGGGTTGCTGACGACCTTCGCGCGGCCGGCGGGCTGCAGACCGGTGCCGCCCAGGTCGACCTGGATCTGCCCGGCGATCAGGCGGTTGTCGATGTCCTCGGCGTTCTGCTTGTACTGCACCTCGATGCGGTCAGGCAGCTGCTTGCGGGTGGTGTCGGTCGCCTGGTCCCAGTTCTCGTTCCTGACGAGGTTGAGCTGCTTGCCGACCTCGTAGCTCTCGAACTTGTAGGGACCGGTGGAGGCGACGGCCTTCTCGTAGTCGACACCGGTGTCCTTGGCCTGCGGCACCGGGGCGGACTGCGGGTTGGCGACCAGGAAGTCGAACTCGGAGAAGGGCGCCTTGAGCTTGAAGACGACCGTGTAGTCGTCGGGGGTCTCGATGCCCTTGAAGTCGTCGAGGTTCTTGTCCTTGTAGGGACCCTTGTAGTCGCCGGCGTCGAGGTACTGCGCGAAGTACTTCGGACCGTCGGTGAGCTCCGCGGTGAAGTTGCTGCGGGCGATGGCGTACTTGACGTCCGCGGCCTTGACCTCGGTGCCGTCGTCGTACTTGATGCCCTTCTTCAGCTTGTAGGTCCACGTCTTGCCGTCGGCGCTGACCTCACCGGGGGCCTCGGCCAGGTCGGGGACCAGCTTCAGGCCCTCGGGACCGGGCTTGGCCGCGTAGGTCATCAGGGGGCGGGCGTAGAGCCGGGTGAAGTTCCAGTTCCAGGCGTAGTAGGTGTTGCCCGGGTCGGCGGAGTCCGGCTCGTCGGTCAGCGCGAACTTGAGCGTGCCGCCCTTGGCGTCCGACGGGTTGACGACCTTGGTGTAGCCGTCGTTGTGCTTGGCGGCCGAGGCGTTACCGGTGCCCGTCGAGCCGTTGTTCGCGGGGGACGTGCTGCCACCGCCACCGGCTGTGCCGCCACAGGCGGCGAGCCCCATCGTCAGCACGGTGCCCAGCGCCGCGAGCGCCAGGACGTTGGTCTTCCTCATCGTGGTGGTACACCCCTTGTCATGAGTGACAGTGATATGGAGAAACGGTCGTGTTCCGCTATCGGGCGCGCGGGTCGAGGGCGTCCCTGAGCCCGTCGCCCAGCAGGTTGAAGGCCATGACGGTGATGAAGATCGCGAGGCCCGGAACGATCATGAAGTGCGGGGCGATCTGGTAGTAGTCCACCGCCCGGGTGAGCATGCCGCCCCACGAGGCCTGCGGTTCGTTCACGCCCACTCCGAGGAAGGACAGCGCGGCCTCGAAGAGGATGTTCGTGGGGATGAGCAGCGTCGCGTACACCAGGATCGGCGCCACGAGGTTCGGCAGCATCTCGCGGAAGATGATGTAGCCGTTGCCCGCGCCGAGCGAACGCGCGGCGTCCACGAACTCCCGCTCACGCAGCGACAGCGTCTGACCACGCACGATACGCGCGATGTACGGCCAGCTGAAGAAACCGATGATGAACACGATCACGGCGATCCGCAGGCCGTTGCCGGTCAGGCCGAGCGCCGAGTCGGGCAGCGCGCCCACGATGGCGATGGCGAACAGCAGCAGCGGGAAGGCCAGGAAGATGTCCATCAGGCGGCTGATCAGCGTGTCGACCCAGCCCCCGAAGAAGCCGGCCAGCACACCCATCAGCGAGCCGATCACCACCGACATCAGGGTGGCGAGGAAGGCGACCAGCAGCGAGATCTGGGCACCCGACAGGACCCTGGCGAACAGGTCGCGCCCGTTGACCGGTTCGAGGCCGAACGGATGCTCCAGGCTGATGCCGCCCCAGGCGCCGCTGGGGGCGCTGGTGAGCGGGTCGATCAGGTCGTTGTTCGGAATGTTCGGGTTGTCACCGAACAGCGCGATCAGGCCCCCGAAGGGACGTTCGGCGAAGATGGCGACCAAGGTCAGGAAGGCCACGATGAAGGCGCCGATGATCGCCGCCTTGTCGCGCTTGAGGCGAATCCACGCGATCCGCCCGAGCGAACGGCCTTCGATGGCCTTTCCGCCCGCCCCTTCGAGAACGGCCTCGGGCTGGGCCTCCATGGCCTGCCCGGAGACATCGAGCGGTGCGGTCATACCAGTGGCCCCCTGGGTCCCAGACGACATTGTCCTATTACGCGTGCCCGGGTCGGGTAGCGCGCCTGAAGTCTATGGGCCGTTTGACGGTCCCGTGACGCAGAATCTATGGGCTGATCTGCGCTGACTAGTCCCCTGGCACACCATGTGGCTCAACTGTGATTCATGCGAAATTCATTTGTTTTGATCTTGAAGCGAATGTCCAGAAGCCGTTCGGCTTGTGTCTCAGATTTGTGACATTGCACCCAAGGGGTGACGCTGGGTCATCCGATCCCGCGGCGCTTGAGAATGGCCTCGATATCCGAGAAGTCGTCGTCGGCGGCGGGCGAGGCCCCCCGGGCGCCGGGCTTGGCACCGGTCGGGGCGCCCGGCTTCGCTCCGGCCTGGGGCTGGCGCCGCGGCAGGGGCTGGGTGGCCGGGGACCCGGCGGTGACCCCCGGCGCGGCGGGGGCGGCGGAGGCCGCGGGAGCCGCGGCCGCCTTGGGGGCGGCACGGCGGCGCAGCACGCCGGACACCAGGAACAGCAGCGCGGAAAGCCCCGTGACGGCGACCCCCGACCACACGATGGGGTTGAAGACCAGGCCGGTGAGGAATCCGGCGATGGCCGTACCCGCCTGCCAGAGCGCGGGCAGCGCACCGGTGAGGTAGGCCGCCATGGGCAGCAGCGACCAGGCCGCCCCTCTCAGTCCCGCGGCCGCGCCTCTGCGGCGCAGCGCCAGGAAGCTCAGCACCAGCCCCACCCCGGTGACCCCGGCGCACAGCGGCAACCACGCGATCTGACCGTACGACAACATGCGGACCGCCCCTCAAAGTCGGCTTACCCGATCCATCCTGGCATGTCGCGCGAGGACCGTTCCTCCTCCCAGCGGAGGGAACGTCCCCTAGGGGGCCGCCGGGGACCCTCTCAGGGAAGAGTCCGGGTGGGTCACAGGCTCGCGGCGGACAGCTCCCGCAGCGTCTCGACGCCGACCTCGCGCAGCGAGCCGACGACCAGGCGCCCGGGGGCCTGCGGGACGGGCAGCACGCTGGGCACGGCCACGACCCGGCAGCCCGCCGCGGTGGCGGAGGTCACACCGTTCGGGGAGTCCTCAAGCACGACGCAGCGGGCCGGGCCGACCCCGAGCAGGCTCGCGGCCAGCAGGTAGGGCTCGGGGTCCGGCTTGGTCCTCGTCACGTCGTCCCCGGTGATGACCCGGTCGAAGTTGTGCCTGCCGATGCCGTCGAGACAGGCCTCGGCGATGGGCCTGAGCGAGGAGGTGACCAGCGCGGTCGGCAGCCCCGCCCGCCGTACGGCCGCCAGCAGCTCGGCGGCGCCCGGCATCATCTCGACCCCATCGGCGAGCCTGGAGGTCATGCCCTCCAGCATCCAGGCCGCCACGTCCGCGGGGTCCGCGCCGGAGCCGGAGGCCTTGAGCATGTAGGCGACGGTCGAGGGCATCGAACCGCCGACCAGGTTCTCCTGGTCGGTCGGCCTCCAGTCGCCGCCGAGCCGTTCCATCACCTCGCTCTCGACCTGGAACCAGATCTTCTCGCTGTCGACGAGCAGACCGTCCATGTCGAAGAGAACCGCGTCCATACCCTGAAAACCCCTTACACGTCAGACGTTGAAATACTTGGCCTCAGGGTGGTGGACGACCAGCGCGGACGTCGACTGCTCCGGATGGAGCTGGAACTCCTCCGACAGGCTCACCCCGATCCTGGCCGGGTCGATCAGCTGGGTCAGCTGGACCTGGTCCTCCAGGTTGGGACAGGCTGGGTAGCCGAAGGAGTAACGGCACCCGGTGATGTTGACCTTCAGCATGTCCTCAAGCGACTCGTCGCCACCGATGCCGAGTTCCGCACGGACCCGGGCGTGCCAGTACTCGGCCAGCGCCTCGGTGAGCTGCACCGACAGGCCGTGCAGCTCCAGGTAGTCACGGTAGGCGTCCTTGGCGAACAGCTCGGCCGTCGCCTCGGAGATCCGGCCGCCCATGGTGACGATCTGGAAGGCGACCACATCCGTCTCACCGGACTCCCTGGACCTGAAGAAGTCCGACAGGCACAGGTGCCGGTCACGGCGCTGACGCGGGAAGGTGAACCTGGTGCGCTCCCCGCCCGCCTCGTCCAGGACGATCAGCGCGTCCCCCTCGCTGACGCAGGGGAAGTAGCCGTAGGCGACGGCCGCCTCAAGCAGGCCCTCTGTCTGCATCCGCTCCAGCCACATGCGCAGGCGGGGCCTGCCCTCCGTCTCGACCAGTTCCTCGTAGGAGGGGCCCTCCCCGCCCCGCGCGGCCCTCAGGCCCCACTGGCCCATGAAGGTCGCGCGCTCGTCGAGGAAGGCGGCGTAGTCGGCGAGCGGGATGCCCTTGACGACGCGCTCACCGTGGAAGGGCGCCCTCGGCACGGGGTTGTCCGCGGCCACGTCCGAGCGGGCGGGCAGTTCCTCCTCCGGCGTCCTGACCAGTCTCGCCCCGGTCCTGACCCGCCGTTCGCGCAGCTCGGGCAGCCTGGCGCCCTCCTCACCGCGCTTGACCGCCATGAAGGCGTCCATCAGGCGCAGCCCCTCGAAGGCGTCACGGGCGTAGCGGACCTCACCCTGGAAGAGCTCGGCGAGGTCCTGCTCGACGTAGGCGCGGGTGAGCGCGGCGCCGCCGAGCAGCACGGGATAGCGCTCGGCGATGCCCCTGGAGTTCATCTCCTCCAGGTTCTCCTTCATGACGACCGTGGACTTGACCAGCAGGCCGGACATGCCGATCACGTCGGCGCCCTTGTCCTCGGCCGCCTCGAGGATCACCGAGACCGGCTGTTTGATGCCGAGGTTGACGACCTCGTAGCCGTTGTTGGACAGGATGATGTCGACCAGGTTCTTGCCGATGTCGTGCACGTCGCCCTTGACGGTGGCCAGCACGATGCGGCCCTTGCTCTCGCCCTCGACCCGCTCCATGTGGGGTTCGAGGTAGGCGACGGAGCTCTTCATCACCTCGGCCGACTGGAGCACGAACGGCAGTTGCATCTGGCCGGAGCCGAACAGCTCGCCGACGGTCTTCATGCCGTCGAGCAGCACGTCGTTGACGATCTCCAGGGCCGGGCGCAGGGCCAGAGCCTCGTCGAGGTCGGTTTCGAGCCCCTTGCGCTCACCGTCGACGATGCGGCGCCTGAGCCGCTCCCACAGCGGCAGGGCGAGCAGCTCGGCGGCCCTGTCGGCCTTGACCGAGGCGGCGTCCACCCCCTCGAACAGCTCCATGAACCGCTGCAGCGGGTCGTAGCCCTCCCTGCGCCTGTCGTAGACCATGTCCAGGGCGACCTGGCGCTGCTCGTCGGGGATGCGTGACATCGGCAGGATCTTGGAGGCGTGCGCGATGGCCGCGTCGAGGCCCGCGTTGACGCACTCGTTGAGGAAGACGCTGTTGAGGACCACCCGCGCGGCCGGGTTGAGGCCGAAGGAGATGTTGGACAGGCCGAGCACGGTCTGCACGCCGGGGTACAGCCGCTTGAGCTCCCTGATCGCCTCGATGGTCTCGACGCCGTCGCGCCTGGTCTCCTCCTGGCCGGTCGCGATGGGGAAGGTGAGGGTGTCGACGACGATGTCCTCGATCCGCATCCCCCAGTCCCGGCGCAGGTCGTCGATGATCCTGGAGGCGATCCTGACCTTGTCGGCCGCGGTGCGGGCCTGGCCCTGCTCGTCGATGGTCATGACGGTCACCGCGGCGCCGTGCTCGCGGACCAGCCGCATGATCCTGTGGAAGCGCGAGTCCGGGCCGTCGCCGTCCTCGTAGTTGACCGAGTTGACGATCACGCGCCCGCCGAGCATCTCCAGTCCCGCCTCGATCACGGCGGGCTCCGTCGAGTCGAGCACGATCGGCAGCGTCGAGGCCGTGGCCAGCCGGAAGGCCAGCTCCCGCATGTCGCCGGCGCCGTCACGGCCGACGTAGTCGACGCACAGGTCCAGCATGTGGGCGCCGTCTCGGGCCTGTGCCCTGGCGATCTCGACGCACTCCTCCCAGTCGCCCGCGAGCATCGCCTCGCGGAAGGCCTTTGAGCCGTTGGCGTTGGTGCGCTCACCGATGGCCAGGTAGGAGGTCTCCTGGCGGAAGGGGACGCTCTGGTAGAGCGAGGAGGCGCCCGGCTCGGGACGGGGACGGCGGGCGGGCACCTCGTGGCCGCGCACCCGCTCGACCACCTGGCGCAGGTGCTCGGGCGTGGTGCCGCAGCAGCCGCCGACCAGGGACAGGCCGTAGTCGCGGACGAAGGTCTCGTGGGCGGAGGCCAGTTCCTCCGGCGAGAGCGGATAGTAGGCGCCGTCCGAGGTCAGCACGGGCAGGCCCGCGTTCGGCATGCAGGACAGGCGCACCCGCGCGTGGTTGGCCAGATGGCGCAGGTGCTCGCTCATCTCGGCCGGGCCGGTGGCGCAGTTGAGCCCGATGACGTCGACGCCGAGGGGCTCGACGGCGGTGAGCGCGGCGCCGATCTCGGAGCCGAGCAGCATCGCGCCGTTGGTCTCGATCGTCACCTGGGCGATGATCGGCACGTCCCTGCCCCCGTCGGCCACGGCCCGCTTCGCCCCGACGACGGCCGCCTTGACCTGGAGCAGGTCCTGGCAGGTCTCGACGATGAGGGCGTCGGCCCCTCCGGAGATCAGACCGGCCGCGTTGTCGTAGTAGGCGTCGCGCAGCACACCGTACGACCGGTGCCCCAGAGTGGGCAGCTTGGTGCCGGGCCCGATGGATCCGAGCACGTATCGGGGACGGCCGGGCACCGACCAGTGGTCCGCGGCCTGCCTGGCGACCCTGGCCCCGGCCTCCGAGTACTCGAAGACGCGTTCCTGGATGTCGTACTCGCCCAGCGCGGCCAGGTTGGCGCCGAAGGTGTTGGTCTCGACGCAGTCGACGCCGACCTCGAAGTAGGCGTCGTGCACGGCGCGGACGATGTCGGGGCGGGTGACGTTGAGGACCTCGTTGCAGCCCTCGCGCCCCTCGAAGTCGTCGAGGGTGATCTCGTGGGCCTGGAGCATCGTCCCCATGGCCCCGTCGGCGACCATCACCCGCTCGGCCAGAGCCTCACGGAAAGACGGGGTGCTCGTCATGGGACAAGACTACTGGGGCCCCTGCGACCGTCACCGCTCCGCCGTACGGCACCTCGGCGGGCAGGACGGGGCGAACGTGCCGTGGCCGTCCTGATCATGCGCACCCCTGGGAAGGTGACGTAAAGGCCCCCTCACAGCATAGGCTTAGCGGGATAGACAGTACGGCGAGGAAACCAGGAGGAGGCCGCGCGTGATCGAACTCGAAGGTCTACCCGAGCTCGTCGACCCGGTGCTGATCGCCGCGTTCGAGGGGTGGAACGACGCGGGCGAGGCTTCGAGCGGAGTGATCGCACACCTTGAGGAGGAGTGGAAGGCCACCCCGTTGGTCTCCTTCGATCCGGAGGAGTACTACGACTTCCAGGTGACGCGCCCCATCGTGGAGATGGGTGAGGGCCTGACCAGGTCCATCACGTGGCCGACGACCAAGCTGTCCTTCGCCCGTCCTCCCGGCGCCGACCGCGACGTGGTGCTGGTGCGCGGCATCGAGCCCAACATGCGCTGGCGCTCGTTCTGCGAGGAGATCGTCGTGATCTGCCGCGAACTGGGCGTCGAGCTGGCCGTACTGCTCGGCGCGCTTCTCAACGACTCCCCGCACACCCGGCCCGTGCCGATCGTCGGCTCGGCGACCGACGAGGGGCTGGCCAGGGCGATCAACCTGGAACTGAACCGCTACGAGGGGCCGACCGGCATCGTCGGCGTGCTCCAGCACGCGCTCGGCACCGCCGGGGTGCACGCGGTCTCACTGTGGGCCTCGGTGCCGCACTACGTGGCGCAGCCGCCCAACCCCAAGGCAACCATGGCGCTGCTCAGCCGGATGGAGGACCTCCTCGACATCCCGATGCCGATGGGCGCCCTGGCGGAGGAGTCGCGGGCCTGGGAGCACGGGGTGGACGAGCTGGCCTCACAGGACAGCGAGGTGGCCGACTACGTCAAGGAGCTCGAGGAGCGCAAGGACGCCGCCGAGCTGCCCGAGGCGAGCGGCGACGCCATCGCCGCGGAGTTCGAACGCTATCTCCGGCGCAGAGATCGCGACGGCGATGGCTGAGACGCCCGCGACATAGTTATAATCGTTTACTCCTTTCTCCACTGATTTAGAGTGATAATCGGTGACCATCCGGGTCTTCCTTCGGGTCGCACCGGGTTGGGAAACCGGTTCACGACGTTTGGACGACCAGGAGAAACACCGTTCTGTAAACACCGGTGAACGGGCCCGTCACCGCGCCGAACATTGTCCACGTGACAGCGCACGTTAGGGCGATCATGGCCACTCCACAGCTCGATCCGCACCAGAAGGCACAGGAGGCGCGACGCCGTGTCCTCGAGATGGCCGTGATCATGAAACGCGAGGACGGTGAGAACGTCCCCTCCTACCCTCAGGTGCGGGGCACGACCCCCGGGCAGGCGGTCGACATGTTCCTCGCCCTGTTGCAGGACCGGCTTCCGGTCTGGGTGCGCATTCTCGACGACCTCATGTATCTCGTCGGAAAAGGGCGGGTGAACGACAACCTGCTGCCCATCGCGAGGGCGGGCATCGACTACTACCTGGAGGTCCAGGCCGCGGCGCTGCCCGCCTTCACCTCCCCCTCGGTCACCGTCCGCTTCCGTGAGGCGATGCGTGACAGCGAGATGGGCCCCATGTCCGAGGTCGTCCCCCTGGCCGAGTACCTCGCGGCCGAGCAGCGGATAGGCCGGATCTCGGCGGACGCGGACCCGCTGGCCAGCGCCCGGCTGCTGCTGGCCGGGTGTTTCCGCCACGCCTACTACGAGATGTTCGTCGGCACCGGTTTCCTGCCGTCACGGGACGACAGCGCCGAGGAGATCATCCGCGAGCTGCGTCTGGAGCGCGCCCCCGGCGAGGACCCCGCCGGCGGCACCCCGCCGGAGTGAGCCCGCGCACCGGCCGGAAGACCGGTGCGCACCCTTCGCCCATACGGCCAAGCGGCCCCCACGGGGGTTGGCCGGAGGCGACAATGGGAATCGTGTGCCTGTCCGCCCGCCGACCCGGGGAGTGCGCGTGACCGTCCAGCCGATCCGACTGTTCGCAGACCCGGTGCTCAGGACCGCGTCCGAGCCGGTGACCGACTTCGACCGCGAGCTGCGCGGCCTGGTCAAGTCGCTCCAGGCGACGTTGCGCGCGGGCTCGGGCCGAGCCGGTCTGGCCGCCCCGCAGATCGGCGTCTCGCTGCGGGTCCTCGTCTACGAGCTCGACGGCAGGTCCGGGCATCTGGTCAATCCGCGCATCGAGGCGTCAGAGCGCAGAATCGTGGCCGATGAGGCGTGCCTGTCGGCGCCCGGCCTCTGGTGGCCGCTGGAACGCTCCTACATGGTCACGGCCCGTGGCCGCGACATGTTCGGCAAGCCCGTGACCGTCCGCGCCCTGGGGACCCTCGCCCGGGTCCTGCAGCACGAGGCCGACCACCTCGACGGCGTCCTGTTCGTCGACCGGCTCCCCGAGGAGGAGCAGGAACGGTTCTTCGCCGCCAACTCGTGACTTGTCAGACGGTAACCCTTCTGATAAGGTCGCCCGGTTGCAGTCGTAGTTCTCAGCAAGCCTTATCATCTCAAGTGCTCAATGAGGTCCGCCGACGGCGGGCTTTCCGGTTTCTCCCGATGGTTTCGTGGGTGCAGGCGAGGCCCGCAACGCAGCCCCGAACCGCCGGCTTGGCGGTCCGGTGAGGCTCCCGACGAGGAGAAGTGGGTTTTGTCCGAAGGTACCGTCAAGTGGTTCAACGCCGAAAAGGGTTTCGGATTCATCGCGCCGGATGACGGCAGCGCCGACGTTTTCGTGCACTACTCGGCCATCGACTCCAGGGGCTACCGCTCCCTGGAGGAGAACCAGCGGGTCAGCTTCGTCATCACGCAGGGCCAGAAGGGTCTGCAGGCCGAGCAGGTCCGGATCGTCTGACCCTGACCTCAGGTCTCCCGCCGGAGCACCGGATGCCTTCCGGTCGCACGTCCCGGCCTCGGGCCCGTGCCGCTCTCCGCGGCACGGGCCTGCGCGTTCTCAGAGTTCGACGCCGAGCAACGCGTCGGTGATGTCCTTGACGAGCCCGGGCGCCTGCGGGTCGGTGCCGCCGTCCGCCAGCGCCCGCTCCGCCCAGCCGTCGATCAGCGCCAGCGCCCCCGGGGCGTCCAGGTCGTCGGCGACCCTGGCCCTGACCTCCTCAAGCAGGTCACGCGCCTGGGGACCGGTCTGCAGCCCGGTCGCCGAGCGCCAGCGGGCCAGCCGTACCTCCGCGGAGGCCAGCTGGTCGGGGGTCCACTCCCAGTCGGCGCGGTAGTGGTGGGCCAGCAGCGCCAGCCGGATGGCCATCGGGTCGGCCTGCCTGCGGAGCTTGGAGACGAAGACCAGGTTGCCCTTGGACTTCGACATCTTCTCGCCGTCGAGGGCGACCATTCCCGCGTGGACGTACGCCTTGGCGAAGGGCCACTCCCCGCAGGCCACATGGCCTTCGTGGGCGCCGCACTCGTGGTGCGGGAAGATCAGGTCGGAACCGCCGCCCGCGACGTCGAACCCGCTGCCCAGGTTGGCCAGCGCGATGGCGGTGCACTCGATGTGCCAGCCCGGCCTGCCCCTGCCGAGGCGCGAGGACCAGGACGGCTCACCGGGACGCTCGGCGCGCCACAGGAGCCAGTCGAGCGGGTGCTTCTTGCCCGCCCTGTCCGGGTCGCCGCCGCGCTCGCGGGACAGGGTGAGCATCAGCTCCTCCGGATATCCGGAGACGGCGCCGAACTTGGGCGCCGCCGCGACGTCGAAGTAGACGTCACCGTCGAGCTCGTAGGTCGCGCCCTTGTCGCGCAGGCGCTCGATCAGCTCGGCGACCTGGTCGACGACCTCGGTCACCCCGACGTACTCGCGCGGCGGGAGGATCCGCAGCGCCTCCATGTCGGTCCTGAAGAGCTCGATCTCACGCTCGGCCAGCTCACGCCAGTCGACGCCGGTCAGCTCCGCCCGCTCAAGCAGCGGGTCGTCGACGTCGGTGGCGTTCTGGGTGTAGTGGACCTCGTGACCGGCGTCCCGCCAGGCGCGGTTGACCAGGTCGAAGGCGAGGTAGGTGTTGGCGTGCCCGAGGTGGGTCGCGTCGTACGGCGTGATGCCGCAGACGTACATCCGCGCCGTCGGGCCCGGCCTGGTGGGGCCGGTCTCCCCGGAGGCGGTGTCGAACAACCGCAACGGGACACCGGCACCGGGAAGCCGAGGGACCTTCGGCGCAGACCACGATCTCATGTGATGAGCCTATCCAGCAGACAGACCGTCCCGGTCAGGCAGGGACGGTGGGTGGTACAGGGGCACTTTCTCAACCTCGGCGACCCCGTGGATCATTCCGGCAGGACGCGGCGGAAGGCCGCCGGGTCCCGCGGATCGCCGGTGAAGTCGTAGCGGACGCCCTCGGCGGACAACCCGAGCAGGGAGACCGACAGCGAGCCGAAGACGCGTCCGTCGGGCAGCTCGTGCCGGACGATCATGGCCCGGGGATCGTCCCTGGCCAGGCCCGCACCGGTGGCGGCCTCCCGCCACTCCCGCCAGGGGCCGCCGAGGGTGTCCGGCCTGGTGGCCTTGGCGAACAGCGGGCGGAAGAAGGCGACCCGCTCGTTCTCCTCACCGCGCTCCCAGCCGCTGTTGACGATCATGTGCGTTCCTTCGGGGAGCTCCTCGTCCCACAGCCCGGTCCCGTCCCAGTGCCACAGCCGGACTCCGCTCCGGTCGGCCAGGACCAGGTGGAAGGGGTCGTAGCCCGCGGGGTCGAGGCCCGTGAGACCGCCCTCGGCCGCGGCCGTCAGCGGCAGCCCCCCACGCGAGATCCTGCCCTCCTGCGGGGCGGGCACGCCCTGCCCGTTGACCAGCGCGGCGATCCTGCCCTCCGCCGGATGCACGGCGAGCCAGGTCCCGCCCGCGAGCAGGTCGCGTCCACCGAACAGGCCCGGCCAGTGCGGCCCCGGGGGCGACCACGGCCGGTCGACGAACTCGTCTCGCACTCCGACCATGATCAGGGGAACGTCGGCGCCGGGATCGACGCTGACCACAACCGTGCACATGCCCGGCAGGCTACGCCCCCGCCGCCGGACGGGCCGGACCGGGGTCCCTCGGATCAGGGCCTCGGATCAAGAACCTCAGATCGGGGGCCAGGGAATGGCGGGCCAGTCCTGGGAGGGCAGGGGGTGCAGGCCGGTGTCGAGGAGCCTGCGAACCCGTTCGCCCGTCGCCTGGACCTCGGCGGGGGTCAGCAGCTCGCGCAGCCGGCGGCCGAGACCTCCCTGTTCCAGGTCACGTTCGAGACGGGCCAGGACGTTCACGGCCTCGCGCGACAGCGGCTTGCCACGCCACTGCCACAGCACGGTGCGCAGCTTGTTCTCCGTGGCGAAGCAGACCCCGTGGTCGACGCCGTGGACGTGCCCCCCGGGCAGCGGCAGCAGGTGGCCGCCCTTGCGGTCGGCGTTGTTGACGACGGCGTCGAAGACCGCCATCCGCCGCAGGGAGGGCTGACGGCTGCGGATGAGGACCATCAGGTCGGCGTCGGGGTCGGCGTCGATCCACATCTGGCACATTCCCGGGCCGAACGGGCCGTCACGGTAGACCGTCGGCGGGACGATCCGCCAGCCGGTGGCCGCGGAGACCTCGAAGGCGGCCACCTCGCGGGCGGCGAGAGTGCCGTCGGGAAAGTCCCACAGCGGGCGTTCTCCACGCACCGGCTTGTACACGCAGGCGGCGGACAGGCCGCCGAGCCGGACCGAACAGTAGAGCGTCATGTTGCTCGCCTCGACCAGACGGCCCTCGACCTCCAGGTGCCCGTCGCGGAGCAGACGCAGAGCGGTCTCGTCGTCCAGTCCCGCCATGGGAGCCGCGCTCAGCGTGAACTCGCCCTCGGCACTCATTCGCCTCCTTCTGCCTGTGAAGCGCTCCTACCCCGGTAACCGTTGAGACGCACGCAAATATGCCCATCCGCGTCGAGAGGCTGGCCGCACAACGGACACGGTGGGCGTCCTGCGGCGACCAGGGCCATGGCGCGCCTGGTGAAGGCCCTGGCGGCGGCGGGACTGATGTGCACGCGCAGCACCGCGGGCTCCGACAGCGGGGAGGGCTCGAAGTCCTCCTCGTCCTCCGCGACGGCCTCCTGCGCCTCGATGACCACCTGAGCGGTCTCCGCGTCCCAGGCCAGGGCCATGGCGCCCACCCTGAAGTCCTCGCTGATGGGCACGTCGAGCGGGTCGTTGTCCGTCAGCGCGGCGGGGGCGGCGGCGGGCACCTGGGCCCCTCCGCGCCGCAGCACCTCATCGAGCAGCTCGTCCAGCCGGTCGGCCAGCGCGGCGACCTGGAACTTCTCCAGCCCGACCGTGGTCAGCCGGCCCTGCCCGCGGGCCTGCAGGAAGAACGCTCGCGATCCCGGTTGCCCCACGGCACCGGCCACGAATCTCTCAGGTGGGTCGTAGTCGAAGACCGGCATAGCCCTGACCTTACGTGGTCCCGGCACCGCCGCCGACCGCGGCGTCGCTCTCGGTGAGGTTTTGTCCCCCGTCCTTCTCCCCCGCTCCGTCCTGGGTTTCCTCTGGCGGGCGCAGCCCGGCGACCTCTCCGCCCAGGTCGTTGAGCCTGAGCACGAAGGGGCGCAGGGGGGTGTAGCGGATCGCGGTGAGTGAGGCGGGGTCGGCGGTTATCCGCTGGAACTGGTCAAGGTGCAGGCCCATCGCGTCCGCCACGATGGCCTTGATCACGTCTCCGTGGCTGCAGACGAGATAGACCCCCTTCGGGCCGAGCCGCTCGTTCCACTCCCTGACGGCGCTCACCGCCCGGTGCTGTACGGCGGCCAGCGACTCCCCGCCGGGGAAGGTCACGGCGCTCGGATGGGTCTGCACGACCCGCCACAGGGGCTCCTTGGCCAGCTCGGCGATCGGGCGGCCGGTCCAGTCTCCGTAGCGGCACTCCCCGAACCGCTCGTCGGTCACCACCTCGGTCTCCCGCCCGGCCGCCACGGCTCCGGCCGTCTCCTGGCAGCGTTCCAGCGGGCTGGAGACGATCGCGTCCAGCTCCAGCGGGCCCAGCCGTACGGCCAGAGCCTCGGCCTGGGCCCGGCCCGCGTCACTGAGGTGGAGTCCTGGTGTCCAGCCCGCCAGCACGGGACCGGTGAGGGGGGTCAGGCCGTGTCTGGCCAGCAACAGGGTCGTCACGCGGGCAAGTCTTGCAGGCCTCGCTCCACTACTTTTAACCGGCCGGGCGGTACCCTGGCCGGATCATGGAGCAGCGCTATGTGGGCCGGAGCGGCCTGTCGGTGTCCCGCCTCGGACTCGGGACGATGACATGGGGACGCGACACCGGCGCGGAGGAGGCCACGGCGCAGCTCCGGACGTTCGCCGATGCCGGGGGCACCCTCATCGACACCGCGGACGTCTACTCGGGCGGCGAGGCGGAGCGGCTGCTCGGACGGATGATGCGGGACTCGGTGCCCCGTTCCGAGCTGGTGATCTCGACCAAGGCCGTGCTCACCCCGGCCGGGCACAGGCCGCGCGACGCCTCAAGAAGGCACCTGATCGCGGCCATCGACGCCTCCCTCGGTCGCCTCGGGATCAACGAGGTCGATCTGTGGCAGCTGCACGCCTTCGACCAGGAGGTGCCGCTTGAGGAGACCCTGGCCGCGGTGGACGCCATCGTGTCCTCGGGCAGGGCGGCCTACGCGGGTGTCTGCGACTACACGGGCTGGCAGCTCGCGGCGGCGGCCGTCAGCCAGCGGGCGGTCCCCGGGCGGACGCCGATCGTCGCGGCCCAGGTCGAGTACTCGCTGCTGGCGCGGGAGGCCGAGCGTGAGCTGGTCCCGGCGGCCGAGCACGTCGGCGCGGGGGTGCTGGCCTGGTCGCCCCTGGGCAGGGGGGTCCTCACCGGCAAGTACCGCACCGGCATCCCCGCCGACTCCCGGGCCGCGACCCCGCACTTCGCCGACTTCGTCACGCCGTACCTGGACGAGAGGTGCCGGCGGGTCGTGGAGTCGGTGACGACCGCGGCCGAGGGGCTGGGGGTCTCGCCACTGTCGGTCGCCCTGTCCTGGGTGCGGGACCAGCCGGGGGTCGCGGCGGCGATCGTCGGCGCCAGGACCTGTGCCCAGCTGACCGGGGTGCTCCAGTCGGAGGACCTCGTCCTGCCGGTGGAGATCAGAGAGGCTCTTGACGACGTCTCGGCGGACTGAGGAACTCGGAACGAGGAAAGCGAGCCCGAACAGAACGAGAATCCATCTCGCGTATCACTACTCGATACCGAATGGCAACTTTACGTGGAAAACCCTGGCCTCCCCACAAAACTGTCAATGGTGACAGGAGGGGCACTCAGGTGTCAGCGACGTTCCGTCACCGATGCACAAGGGGGACAATTGCGAACCGCGATCTCCGTCGGCGCCCTGGCGCTGACACTCGGCGGCGTACTGCTCGCCGTCGCACCCGCCCCCGTGAGCGCCGTCACCCAGGCGGGTGACTGTGAGGGCGGCGGGCTTCTCGGCGGGGTGACCGGCGGTCTGTGCGAGGCGGTCGGCGTCCTGGGCAACACCGTGAGTGCCACCGCGAACGACACCGTTAGCGACACTGTGAGTGACGCTGTGGGCGGCGCCCTGCTCGGCGGCGTCGTCGTGGACGACACCGTGAACGTCACCATGAGCACCACCGCGGGCACCACTGTGAGCGACACGGCGGGGGGCCCGCCGGACGACACCGTGAGCGCCACTCCGGGCGGCGCCATGAACAGTGCCACGAGCGGCCCCGCGAACGGACCGGCCGGCGGCCCCTCCCCCGGCGGGGAGGGCTACGGCTACGGACAGAACGCGGAAACCCCACCGCATACCGAAAAAGCCGGAAAAAGCAAGAAAGACGATAACGCCAAAAAAGGCGATAAAATCGGAAAGGCGCAGAGCGGGGCCGACGTGCTGGACGCGGAGAGCGTTCTGGACCAGCCCCAGCCGTCCGTCCTTCCCGAGACCGTCCCCGAGATCCTCGTGACCCCCTGGGGTGAGGACACCGCGGACGTCCAGGACGTCCCCGACATCCAGGATCCGGCGGACAACGACGTCCTGCCGTCCCAGAACCCGGGCGGCGCCTGTTCCCCGCTGTCCGACTCCCCCGGATGTGCGGGCACCTCGGCGAACCCGGCCCACAAGACGACACCGTCCCCGCACGCCTCCCCGAGCCCCCGGCCCTCCCACTCCGGCGGCACCGTGCCCGCGGAGGAGGCCACGCGGCGGCCGGCGGGCGAGCAGGCGCGTCCTCCGCAGACCCGCAGGCGCGTGGCGGAGACCGACGGGGGCGGCGAACGCGGCGGCAGGCGTGGGGAGGCCACCGGCTCCGAGACTCCGCCGCCCACGGTCGACGCCGAGGCGCCCCGGCTCGAACTGCTGTGGCCCGCGGGCCCGGTCATGCGCAGGTTCCAGCGGGCCGTCACACCGACCAAGACACCGGACCCGCTGGGCACGGCGTTCACCGCCGTGCTGCTGCTCGCGGCGATCCTCGCCGTCCGCCTGCTGTATGTCAGGCGGATCGGCGAGAAGTCCATCCCGCTTGAGCCGCTGCGGATGAAGCGGCACAGGACGGCCTGAGCCGCCGGTCAGCCGATCGCGTGCACGCCGCCGTCGACGTGGACGATCTCCCCGGTCGTCGCAGGGAACCAGTCGGAGATCAGTGCCAGGCAGGCCTTGGCCGCGGGCACGGTGTCGCGCAGGTCCCAGCCGAGCGGTGCCTTCTCCGGCCAGCTGTCCTCGAACTCGGCGAAGCCCGGGATGCTCTTGGCGGCCATCGTGCGCAGCGGCCCCGCGGCCACCAGGTTGACCCGGATGTTGTGCTTGCCCAGGTCACGGGCCAGATAGCGGGAGCAGGACTCAAGCCCGGCCTTGGCCACGCCCATCCAGTCGTAGACCGGCCAGGCCTTGCTGGCGTCGAAGTCGAGCCCGACGACCGCGCCCCCCTCCTTCATCAGCGGCAGGCAGGCCACGGCGAGGGACTTGAACGAGTAGGTCGAGACGTGCACCGCGGTGGCCACGTCCTCCCACGAGGTGTTCAGGAAGTTTCCGCCGAGGCAGCTCTGCGGGGCGAAGCCGATGGAGTGCACCACGCCGTCGAGGCCGTCGAGGTGCTCGCCGACCCGGTCGGCCAGCGAGTCGAGGTGCTCGGTGTTCTGCACGTCCAGCTCGATCACCGGCGGCGTCTCGGGCAGCCGCTTGGCGATGCGCTCGACCAGGCTGAGCCTGCCGAAGCCGGTCAGCACGACCTGCGCGCCCTCCAGCTGGGCCAGCTTGGCGACGGAGAACGCGATGGAGGCCTCGGTCAGGACACCGGTGACCAGAATGCGCTTGCCTTCGAGAATTCCCATTGTCAGTGCCCCATTCCCAGGCCGCCGTCCACGGGGATCACGGCCCCGGTGATGTAGGCGGCGTCCTCGCTCGCCAGGAACCCGACCACGCGCGCGATCTCCTCGGTGCTCGCGTAGCGTCCCAGCGGGATGTTCTTACGGATCTGCTCCTGGTAGGCCTCTTCGAGCTCGGCCGTCATGTCGGTCTCGACGAACCCGGGCGAGACCACGTTGACCGTGATGCCGCGCGAGCCCAGCTCTCTGGCCACCGACCTGGCGAAGCCGATCAGCCCGGCCTTCGAGGCGGCGTAGTTGCTCTGGCCGGCCGAGCCGAGCATGGCGACCACCGAGGAGATGAGCACGATCCTGCCGCGCTTGAGCCTGAGCATGCCGCGCGTGGCTCGCTTGGCGACCCGGTAGGCGCCGGTCAGGTTGGCGTCGATGACGTCGGTGAAGGTCTCCTCCTTCATCGTCGGCAGCAACGTGTCCTTGGTGATGCCCGCGTTCGCGACGAGCACCTCGACCGGGCCGTGCTCGGCCTCGATCTTCCCGAACGCCGCGTCGACGTCGGCCATGCTGGTCACATCGCAGCGCACGCCGAACAGACCCTCCGGGGGCTGCCCTGAGCGGTAGGTCACGGCGACGGAGTCACCGGCCCTGGCGAATTCGCGGGCGATCGCGAGGCCTATGCCGCGATTGCCGCCGGTTACGAGAACAGATCGAGCCATGCACCCGACGCTAGCGGCTACCCGGCGGTAAACCTCTTGTCCGTGAGGGACAAGATCACAGGGTTAGGATCGTTGACATGCGCCAGATCGATCCCGATTTCCTCGCCCTGCCGATGAGGCGACTGGCGGACGCGGCTCTGCAGCGCGCCCGCGACCTCGGCGCCGAGCATGCCGACTTCCGGTTCGAGCGCGTCCGCGCGGAGACACTCAACCTGTCCGACGCGCTGCCCGAGGGGTCCTCCGACGCCGACGACCTCGGCTACGCCGTACGGGTCGTCAAGGACGGCACCTGGGGGTTCGCGGCCGGTGTCGAGCTCACCGCGGAGGCGGCCGCGCGGGTCGCGGAGCAGGCGGTCGAGGTGGCCGTGGTCTGCGCGCCGGTCAACCGCGAGCCGGTCGAACTGGCCCCCGAGCCGGTCCACTCGGAGGTCACCTGGGTCTCCTCCTACGACGTCGACCCGTTCGAGGTGCCGATGCGCGACAAGGTCGCCCTGCTGGCGGCCTGGTCGGAGGGGCTGCTGCGAGACCCGCGGGTCGATCACGTACAGGCCTCGCTGATGCAGGTCAAGGAGCAGAAGTTCTACGCCGACACGGCGGGCGCCTCGATCACGCAGCAGCGGGTGCGCGTGCACCCCCAGCTTGAGGCGACACGGACCCAGGACGGCAGGTTCGAGTCGATGCGCACGCTCGCCCCTCCGGTCGGGCGCGGCTACGAGTACCTCACCGGCACCGGCTGGGACTTCCCCGGCGAGCTGGCCCGCATCCCCGAGCACCTCGCGGAGAAACTCGCCGCCCCCTCCGTCGAGGCCGGGCGCTACGACCTGGTGATCGACCCGTCGAACCTGTGGCTGACGATCCACGAGTCGGTCGGGCACGCCACCGAGCTCGACCGGGCCCTGGGCTACGAGGCGGCCTACGCCGGGACCAGCTTCGCCACCTTCGACCAGCTCGGCACCCTGGTGTACGGCTCGCGGGCGATGAACGTCGTCGGTGACCGCACCGCCGAGCACGGCCTGGCCACGATCGGGTACGACGACGAGGGTGTGGCGGCCAGGCGGTTCGACATCGTCTCGGACGGCGTCCTGACCGGTTTCCAGCTCGACCGCAGGATGGCGCTGCTGAAGGGGCTCGGCTCCTCCAACGGCTGCGCGTTCGCCGACTCCCCCGGCCATCCCCCGATCCAGCGCATGGCCAACGTCTCGCTGCTGCCCGCCCCCGAGGGCCCCTCGACCGAGGAGCTCATCTCCGGGGTCGAACGCGGCATCTACGTGGTCGGTGACAAAAGCTGGTCGATCGACATGCAACGATATAACTTTCAGTTCACCGCGCAACGGTTCTACCGGATCGAGAACGGCAGGCTCGCCGGCCAGGTTCGCGACGTCGCCTACCAGGCGACGACCACCGACTTCTGGCGGTCGATGGCGGCCGTCGGCGGACCGCAGACCTACGTGCTGGGCGGCGCGTTCAACTGTGGCAAGGGCCAGCCCGGCCAGGTGGCCCCGGTCAGCCACGGCTGCCCCACGGCGCTCTTCCGGGATGTGCGCGTCCTGAATACCCTGCGGGAGAGTGGCACGTGAGCCGGTGGGCAGACGGGTACGCCCTCCCTGGCCCGGGCCTGGAGAGCACGCCCACGAGCGGGCAACCGACGAACACCGCACGCCGGGGGACGCCCCTGCGGACCACCGGGCAAGGAGTGGGATGAGTCCCCAGGAAATCATCGAGAGGGCACTGGAGTTGTCCACGGCCGACGAGACCGTCGTGATCGTGGACGAGACCTCAAGCGCCAACCTGCGGTTCGCGGGCAACACGCTCACGACCAACGGCGTGACCCGCTCGTCGCAGCTCACCGTGATCTCGGTCGCGGGACGGGGGGTCGGCGTGGTCTCGCGGGCGGCGGCCCGCCCCGAGCAGCTCGCCGACATCGTCGCGGCGGCCGACCACGCGGCCGAGGACGCCAGGCCGTCCGAGGACGCCAGGCCGCTGGCCGAGGGCGCCCAGTCGGCCGACTGGCAGGAGGCGGCCGAGCCGACCTCCATCGGGGTCTTCGGCGCGTTCGCCCCGGCGCTCGGCGAGACGTTCGCCGCCGCCGAGTCGGGCGGGCGCAGGCTGTACGGCTTCGCCGAGCACCTCGTCACCACCACCTTCGTCGGCACCTCGGCGGGCACCAGGCTCCGCCACAGGCAGCCGACGGGGCGCCTGGAGCTGAACGCCAAGTCGCCGGACATGCGGCGCTCGGCCTGGGCGGGGGTGGCGACCCCGGACTTCTCCGACGTCGACGTGGCGGCGCTCGACGCCTCGCTGGCCACCCGCCTCGAATGGGCCAGGAGGCGGATCGACCTGCCCGCGGGCCGCTACGAGACACTGCTTCCGCCCTCGGCCGTCGCCGATCTGATGATCTACCTGTACTGGACGGCCGGGGCCAGGGACGCGATGGAGGGCCGCACGGTCTTCTCCAGGCCCGGTGGCGGCACCCGTGTCGGGGACACGCTCTGCCCGCTGCCCGTCCGCCTGGGCAGCGACCCCGCGGCGCCCGGCGTCGAGTCCGCCCCCTTCGTGGTGGCGCACTCCTCGAACAGGCAGAGTTCGGTCTTCGACAACGGGCTGCCGCTGGCGCCCACCGACTGGATCTCGGACGGCAGGCTGGCGAACCTGCTGCAGACCAGGCACTCGGCGGAGCTGACCGGCCTGCCCGTGACCCCGGCGACGGACAACCTGATCATGACGGGCCCCGGGGACGGCCGTTCACTCGACGAGATGGTGGCCTCGACCGGCCGGGGCCTGCTGCTGACGTGCCTGTGGTACATCCGCGAGGTCGACCCGCAGAGCCTGTTGCTGACCGGCCTGACCCGCGACGGCGTCTACCTGGTCGAGAACGGTGAGGTCGTGGGCGAGGTGAACAACTTCCGCTTCAACGAGAGCCCGGTCGGCCTGCTCGGCCGCCTCACCGAGGTCGGTGCCGCCGAGCGGACGCTGCCCCGTGAGTGGAGCGACTACTTCACCCGCGCCGTCATGCCCGCGGTGCGGGTCCCCGACTTCAACATGTCGACGGTCAGCCAGGCCAGCTGAGCCCTCCGCGGCGCCCGCGGACCGTCCCTCACGGACGTCCCCGGGCGCCGCGCGGCCTCAGGCGTCGTCCTCCAGGCGGAAGCCCACCTTCAGGCCGACCTGGAAGTGCCCGATCTCGCCGTCCACGATGTGCCCCCTGACCTCGGTCACCTCGAACCAGTCGAGGTGACGCAGGGTCTGCGCGGCCCTCCGGACGCCGTTGCGCACGGCCGCCTCGATGCTCTCCCCCGACGTGCCCACGATCTCGGTCACCCGGTACGTACGATCCGTCATCGTGTCCTCCTTGCCCGAAGGCCCCGGAGACCCCCGTAGGCCCCTGGAGGCCAGGGTCGCACGCGCTTTCCCGCCCGCCGGAGGCGAGGTCTAGGTTGGAGATGTGAGGAAATGGCACAGGCGCCGACAGGTCCACCAGGTGACCGACGCACAGCCCTCCCTGAGCGAGGACATCGGCAGGCGCGAGAGGAACTACCTCATCAAGATGGGGATCCGACTGCTCTGCCTCATCCTCGCCTTCACCGTGCCCGCCCCGCTGCCCGTGAGGCTGCTGCTCTTCGCCGGCGCGATCTTTTTACCGTATGTTGCCGTGATCGGGGCCAACGCACCACGTCGCGAGGCGGAAAGTGGCTTCGGCATTACGGATGACAGCCAGAACGAGATCCCACGCCACCGACGCGAGATCGGGTCGTGACTAACTCTTGACGCATCTCAGGGGTTGGAGGTGTACGCTTTAAGCAAGTGCCCTGGTCCCCCGTCGGGGCACTGGTGCCGGCGTTCCGGGCCCCCGTCGGAACGCCGATGAAGCGACGCCGGGTGGTTTGCCCCCGTAACCACCCGGCGTCGCCCTTTTCTCCGGAATCTCAGTCTCCGGTCTTTCTCTCCCATTCCTGAGCGAGTTCGATCAGCCGCTTGAGCGTGTCGTCGCCCGCGGTTCCCGCTCCCTGGGCCAGGCCCAGCAGGTAGGCCGTCAGCGGGGCGGCCGGGCGTGCCACCCCGTGGGCGACCTCCTTCGTCAGGTCGAGCACCGCGTCCCTGTCGACCCGCGCCGGATCGACGCCCAGTTCCCGGCAGACCAGCTCGGTCCACTCCTCCAGCACGTTCATCGCTCGCTCCTCGTCGACGGCCTTGTCGGCGTTCTCCGCCGCGTCCGGCTCACCGTCTCCGGCACGCAGCAGATCATCCGGTGTGTCGCAATCGAACCACGGTTTCCCGGGAAGGCGGAGCCCGACGGGCCCGAGCGGGCCGAGCAGTCCGTGCAGCGACCGTCCCTCGTAGCCGTCCAGTGCCCGGGTGAGCTCCGCCGTACGCCAGACTCCGGCGAGCCACTGCTGTCTGTCCTCCTCGTCGAGGAGCACCGCCCCTGCGGCCCCCTCGGCGGCGGCGAACAGCGCCGAGACGTGCCCGGCCGTCAGGAACGGCAGGTCGGCGGCGAGCAGGGCGATCCAGGGGGCGGTCACGGCGGTCATCCCCGCCCGCAGCGCGGGGACGGGCCCCGCGCCCGGCGGGCGCTCGCGCAGGAAGACGGCCCCGGGCAGGCCGGGACGGGGGGAGCCGACGACGATCAGCCGCCGCGCGTCCGGTACGGCCGCCGCGACCCGCTCGACCAGTGGGCGTCCGCCGACGTGGAGACCTGGTTTGTCCTGTCCGCCGAGCCTTCTCGCCATGCCGCCCGCCAGGATGCAGGCGTCGTGACGGACGCTCATCCCGCTCATCCGCCGATGGCGGACATCGGGCGGGACGGTTGCAGGAAGGACGGGTCGTCGATGCCGTGCCCGGCCTTCTTGACGCGCACCGCGGCCAGCCAGCGCTCGGCCAGTTCCTCGTCGCCCGCGCCCGCGCGCATCGCCGCACGCAGGTCGGACTCGTCCGTGGCGAACAGGCAGTTGCGGACCTGGCCGTCGGCGGTGAGCCGTACCCGGTCGCAGGAGCCGCAGAACGGGCGGGTGACCGAACCGATTACACCGACCCTGGCCGGTCCGCCGCCGACCAGGAAGAGCTCGGCCGGGGCGCTGCCGCGCTCTCCCGGGTCGGCCTCTGTCAGGTCGAAGCTCTCCCGCAGTCCCGCGAGGATCTCCTCGGCCGTGATCATGTCCTGCCTGCGCCAGCCGTGCTGGGCGTCCAGCGGCATCTGCTCGATGAAGCGCAGCTCGTAGCCCCGTTCCAGGCAGTGGCGCAGCAGCGAGGCGGCCTCGTGGTCGTTGACGCCGCGCATCAGCACGGAGTTGATCTTCACCGGGCGCAGGCCCGCGGCGTCGGCGGCGGCCAGGCCGTCGAGCACGTCGGGCAACCGGTCGCGGTGGGCGAGTCTCCTGAACGTCTCCCGGTCGAGGGTGTCGAGGGAGACGTTGACCCGGCTCAGGCCCGCCTCGGCCAGGGGGGCGGCCAGTCTGGCCAGGCCGATGCCGTTCGTGGTCAGGGAGACCTGGGGCGCGGGGCGCAGGGCAGAGGTACGGGCCACGATGTCGACCAGTTCGCGGCGCAGCAGCGGCTCACCGCCGGTGTAGCGGACCTCGGTGACGCCCAGCCGTTCCACGGCGACGGTCACCAGCCTGACGATCTCGTCGGCGGTCAGCAGCTCGGGTTTGGGCAGCCACTCCAGCCCCTCGGGGGGCATGCAGTAGGAGCAGCGCAGGTTGCAGCGGTCCGTGAGGGACACCCGCAGATCAGTCGCCACCCGGCCGAACGAGTCCCGCAGCACGGGGCGCCACCTCCTCACATCCGTCTGCTCCGGCAGGGGCCCAGCCTACGGCCGGTACCCACCGGGACCTCCCACGGGTCTCCTCCTGGCGACAACATCACCATCGAAGGGTTGATTCCTCCATAGGAGGACATGTCCGGCTTCTGGGAGCGCTCTCATCTGCGCGATCAGACTTCCGAGGCGTCATGCAGGCCACAAACACCTCCATAAATCACAGAAAAATTCAGGTGATTCATGGATATATGCCTAATTAGCACATAACGCTTTGATGCCAAGGCCCCTGCGCGCCGGGGAGACCCCGGGAACCGCGCCGATAATCCGTAGCGACGACCCCGGGATCACGAAAGGAGCCGGACCCACGTGAGACCGGTAGCGGACAACCGCCTCAGCGCGCTGATCCTCGCGGCGCCCCTGCTCATGACCGCCCCCTGCCTGCCCCAGGGCGTGGCCGGCCTCGCGTCAGGCCCGGCCGTCATCCCCGCGAGAACTGCCGGGAACGCCATATTCCCCGACCGCCGAACACCACCGGAAGGTAACGGAATCGGATTTATGGAGAAAATCCCGGATCCGCCTTCCGGGTTTTCGACCGGGCCGATTCCGGAGAGAGTTCTTCACCCGTTTCCACATGCCGCGTTCCGGGCGGCCGGCGTGGACGCGGCCGGGCCGCGAAAGCCGTCCGAGAAGCCGCAGGAGTCCGGGGAGGACGCGATCCCCGCCGTCCCCTTCCTCGTCGGCTCCGGAGTGATCCTGCTGGCCGTCGCCCTGCTCTTCCGGGGAACGTTGCGGGCCGACCTGCGCGCGGAACGGAACCGGAGATCCCGTCTGGAACGTTCGAGGCGCCGGGCCGTCCCCCAGGAGGAGCACGGCCCGGAACCCGAGCCCGGCTCCCCCGCCTGAGCCGCCGGTCCCGGCTCCGTGGCCCGGCGGGTGAATCCGGCGAACGGTAAAATAAGTGGGATTTCCTTTCTGGGCTCGCCACACTGATCGACAGCCGGTCCAAGGAGATTCACACGATGCCGAACCAGCCCGCACCGAACCTGCTGTCGTGGGCCAGCGAGATCGACGAAGGCGCGATCATGCAGGCCGCACGCACCGCCCGTCTGCCGTTCGTCTCCGGCCACGTCGCTCTCATGCCAGACGCGCACGTCGGCATCGGGGCGACGGTCGGCTCGGTCATCCCCACCGAGAACGCCATCATTCCCGCCGCCGTCGGAGTGGACATCGGCTGCGGCATGGTGGCGACCGAGACGACGCTCACCGCCGCCGACCTGCCGGACACCCTCGCCGCGCTGATGCCGATGGTCGAGCACCGCATCCCGGCCGGGGTCGGCAAGGGGCACAGCGACCCGTCCATCGACCGGGCGCTCGACGACCTCGGCCTGCCGTACACGGACCTGAACCCCAGGCAGGAGAAGAAGGTCGCCGAGCAGTTCGGCACCCTCGGCTCGGGCAACCACTTCGTCGAGGTCTGCCTCGACGAGCGTGACCGGGTCTGGACGGTGCTCCACTCGGGGTCACGCGGCATCGGCAACCAGCTGGCCACGATGCACATCACGGGCGCCAAGCGGATGATGAGGAAGCAGGCCGTCGGTCTTGAGGACCCGGACCTGGCCTACCTCGTCCAGGACACCCCGGAGTTCACCGCCTACATCGAGGACATGCTGTGGTCCCAGCGCTACGCGATGGCCTCGCGGGCCCGGATGGACCGGGTGCTGGTCAACGCCCTGTTCCGGGTCGTCGGCGGCGGGCAGCGGGTCCGCACGATCAACTGCCACCACAACTTCACCCAGCGGGAGACCCACTACGGGAAGTCCCTGTGGATCACCCGTAAGGGCGCCATCAAGGCCGACACCGGCGACGAGGGTGTGATCCCGGGTTCGATGGGCACCCGTTCGTACATCGTCCGCGGCCTGGGGAACCCGGAGTCCTACACCTCCTGCTCGCACGGGGCGGGACGCCGGATGTCACGGACGAAGGCCAAGCGGGAGCTCTCGGCCGACTCGCTCGCCCAGGCGATGCGGGGCCGTACGTGGAACTCCGACAGGGCCGCCTCACTGGTCGACGAGCACCCGGAGGCGTACAAGCCCATCGACCAGGTCATGGCCGACCAGAAGGACCTCGTCGAGGTCCGGCACACCCTGCGCCAGATCTTCAACTACAAGGGCTGATCGTACGGCGGGCGGGATCTTGCCCCGCCCGCCGTTCTTCTGCAAGATCGCAGTATGCGCGGTTGCCTCCGGCGGGACGCGGTTCAGGGCACGACGGTGATCGTGGTGGTCGTGGCGAGCAGGAGCAGGACGTCGAGCGCCGCGACGGCCACGGCTCCCGCGAAGGGGGCCTTCGGCGACCGGTTCGCCGCCAGCGGCCCGGCACAGGCGAGCGCCACGGCGACGGCGAGCGCGGCCCACTCCCCGGGCCCGGGCGCCCCCGGCGGTCCCAGGACCAGCGTCACGGTCGCCAGCAGCAGGGGGACGGGGACAAGCGCGCGCACCCGCGCGGCGCCGAGCCGCTGCGGCCAGCCCCTGACCCCGGCCGCCAGGTCGTCCTGGATGTCGGGCAGCACGTTCGCCAGGTGCGCGCCGCAGCCCAGCAGGGCCGCGGCGAGGACCGCCCACCACGCGGGCCACGGCGCGCCGGGCAGCCCCAGCGTCACGAACGGCGGCAGGGAGCCGAACCCGACCGCGTACGGCAGCCACGAGAACACCGTCGCCTTGAGCCCCAGGTCGTACGCCCAGGCCGCGGCGACGCCCGTGAGGTGGACGCCCCCCGCGACGGGACCGAAGGCCAGGGAGAGCGGCACGCAGAGCGCCAGGGCCGTCCACGCCGCGGCCCACACCGTGCGCGCGGCGAGCAGGCCCTCCGCGACCGGCTTTCCCGTACGGCCCGCGGCGGTGTCCCTGGCCGCGTCGGCCGCGTCGTTGCACCAGCCGATCGACAGCTGGCCGGTCAGCACGGCGGCGGCCACCAGGGCGCATCCGGCCGCGTCGTGCCCGCAGACCAGGGCCAGCGCGCCCACCAGTACGGTGACGGCCGCGGTCGGCCCGGGATGGCAGGCGCGCGCCAGCGCGACGACCGTCGTGAACCCGGTCCCCGGCCTGCCCGCCGTCCGCACCCGCCCCGCCCACCGGCTCGTCACAGAGTCGATGTTAGGCACACCCGCGGCGGGAAGAAGGCTTGCCACGGACACGGACGGGCAGAAGCCAGATGTCCGCACCCCCCTTTCCCACGAGGCCCGGGAGTGACCCTTTCATGACGCGAATCGCCGCCGTCCGCGGCGCGCTTCCGCCGAACCGCCACCCCCAGGCCGAGATCACCGACGCCATCGCGCGGCTGTGCCTGCCCGAGGGCGCCGACCGGCGGGTGCTCGACCGGTTACACGCGAGTGCCAGGGTCGGCTTCCGCCACCTGGCGCTGCCCCTGCACCGCTACGCCAAGCTCGACGGGTTCGGGGCGGCCAACGACGTCTTCGTCGAGTGCGCCGTGGAGCTGGGCACAGAGGCGGTCGGCGCCGCGCTCGACGCCGCGGGGCTCACCCCGGGGGACGTGGACATGATCATGTTCACCTCGGTGACCGGCCTGGCCGCGCCCTCGGTCGACGCCAGGCTGGCGGGCCGGTTGGGGTTACGTCCCGACGTCAAACGGGTGCCGATCTTCGGGCTCGGCTGTGTGGCGGGGGCGGCGGGGATCGCCCGGCTGCACGACTACCTGCGCGGCTGGCCCGGGCACGTGGCGGTGCTGCTCTCGGTCGAGCTGTGCTCGCTGACCCTGCAGCGCGGCGACTCCTCGGTCGCCAACCTGGTCGCGGGCGCGCTGTTCGGCGACGGCGCGGCGGCCGTGGTCGCCTGCGGCGCCGAACGGGCCGCCGCCCTGCCAGGAGGGGGGCCCACGGTCGTGGCGACCCGTGGCCACCTGTATCCCGACTCGGAACACGTCATGGGCTGGGACGTCGGCGACACCGGGTTCCAGGTGGTCCTCGACGCCGGCGTCCCCGACGTGGTGCGGACCTACCTGGCCGACGACGTGGACGGCTTCCTCGCCGACCATGGGCTGACCAGGGACGACATCACGGCCTGGGTGTGCCACCCGGGCGGCCCGAAGGTGCTCGACGCCGTCGCCGAGACGCTCGGGCTGCCGCAGGACGCGCTCGAACTCACCTGGCGCTCACTGGCCTCGGTCGGCAACCTGTCCTCCTCGTCGGTGCTGCACGTGCTGCGGGACACCCTCGCGCTTCGCCCGCCTCCCGCGGGGACTCCGGGGCTGCTCATCGCGATGGGCCCCGGTTTCTGCTCCGAACTCGTCCTGTTGCGCTGGTGACCCGTGGGGGGAACGGTGTCCTGGTATCTGTGGCTCGTCCTGCTCGTCGGCGTGGAGCGGCTGGCGGAGCTGGTGGTCGCCCGGCGCAACGCGCGCTGGAGCCTGGCCCGCGGGGGGATCGTCCACGGGCGCGGCCACTATCCGTGGATGGTCGGCCTGCACACCGGGTTGCTGGCCGGGTGCGCGCTGGAGGCCGGTCTGGCGGGACGGCCCTTCGTCCCCGCGCTCGGCTGGCCCATGCTCGCCCTGGTCGTCGCGGCGCAGGGGCTGCGCTGGTGGTGCGTCACCGCGCTGGGCAGGCAGTGGAACACCGAGGTGATCGTGGTCCCCGGCCTGTCCCCGGTGACGGGCGGGCCGTACCGGCTGCGGTGGCTGCGCCACCCCAACTACGTGGCGGTCGCCGCCGAGGGGGTGGCCCTTCCGCTGGTGCACGGCGCCTGGGTCACCGCGGTGACGTTCACGGTGCTGAACGCCGCGCTCATGGTGGTGCGGATCCGCTGTGAGGAGGCCGCCCTGGCCACGCTCTCCCCCGCGCCGTCCGCCGGGCGGGCCCCCGCGTGATCGACGTCCTGGTCGCCGGCGGGGGGCCCGCCGGTCTCGCCACCGCCATCCACGCGGCGCTGGCCGGGATGGAGGCCGTCGTGGTCGAGCCCCGGCCGGGCCCGGTCGACAAGGCGTGCGGCGAGGGGTTGATGCCCAGCGGCGCGGCGGCGCTGCTGGGGCTGGGCGTGCGGCCCGAGGGCAGGCCTCTGGCGGGAATCCGCTACGTGGACGGCGGCGACCGGGTCCAGGCCGAGTTCAGGAGGGGAAGCGGGCTCGGGGTGCGCCGCACCGCCCTGCACGACGCGCTGTCGCGGCGCGCCACCGAGGTGGGCGTGCGGGTCGTACGCGGCAGGGTCGAGGAGGTACGGCAGCACCACGACCGCGTCGAGGCCGCGGGGCTGCGGGCCAGGTGGCTGGTGGCCGCCGACGGTCTGCACTCCCCGCTGCGCGCCATGCTCGGGCTCCGGCTTCCCGACACCCGCCCCCGCAGGTACGGCCTGCGGCGGCACTATCTCGTCGCCCCCTGGACGGACTTCGTCGAGGTGCACTGGGCCGACGAGTCCGAGGCCTACGTGACGCCGGTCGGCGACGACCTGGTCGGGGTGGCCGTGCTCAGCTCACGGCGGCGGGGCTACCAGGAACATCTGGCGGACTTCCCCGAGCTCGCGGCCAGGCTCACCGGACCGGCGGCGACCAGTGTGCGGGGGGCGGGGCCGTTGCGCCAGCGGGTGCGCCGCCGGGTCTCGGGGCGGGTGCTGCTGGTCGGCGACGCCGCGGGTTACATCGACGCCCTCACCGGTGAGGGGCTCTCCCTGGCGCTGTTGTCCGCGCGGGCGCTCGTCGGCTGCCTGCGGGCGGGGGACCCCGACTCCTACGAGGAGGCCTGGCTGCGCCTGTCGCGCAGGCACAGGCTGCTCACCGGGGCGCTGCTGGGGACCCGGCGGTACCGCGGGGCCGCGCGGCTGATCGTCCCGGCCGCCCGGCGGCTGCCCGTCCTGTTCGGGGCCGCGGTGCACGCGCTCTCGTGAGGGTCCCGGCGGTCGCGCCTACGGCGGGCGGCGGACCGCCCCGCGCGGGCGGGACGGTCCTGGGCTCGCTCACCGGTCGGTCAGCGGAAGACCCTGACCCAGTCGCTGTCCTCGGACGGCGCCAGGCCCCTGGCGCCCTCGAAGACGACGCGCCAGGTGCCGGAGGTGTAGACGCGGACGTCCGTGGCGAAACGCCCGTCACGGCCGGTCTCGATCGCGTCGACGAACTCCCACTTGCTCCTGCCGCTCGCGCGGAAGAGCACCACGATCTTCTGCCAGCCGGCGGAGCCCGCCCACTGGGTCCTGCCGTTGTCGCAGGGGTTGTGGCGGGTGGCCAGGCCGGGACCGCGCTCGTGCGGGTTGCAGTCCTCACCGACCTGGAGCTGGCCGCTCAGCGTGATGCGCTGGAACCTGCGGGCCGGGTTGGGGTCGGCGTTGAAGCCGGCGATCCTGGTCTCGGTGTAGGCCCGACTCCCGGCCTGCGCGGACACGGCCTGGGTGGTCGCGGCCTGCGCCGGTGCGGTGACCGCGAGCGCGGAGGCGCTCAGCGCCGCCGTGGCCAGGACGGTCGCGATGCGTCGCAGCATCTGGAACTTCCTTCCCCGTTGAAGGACGCGCCCCGCGGTGGGGCGCGCCTACCGTCAAAGACGCTTCAACATAAGGAAAAGTCACAGTAAATAGGAAATTAGCCACTCCAAATGGAATAACGATATGGCGATTTGTCCTATTAAATGCACTTATGCGGTGGTCGGGTGGATGATGCTGCGTCTGCCCGCGTAGTGTCCCGTCCCGGCGAACAGGATGCGCCACTGGCCGTCCCTGATCCCCGGAACGTCCCTGGCGAAGCGGCCCTGCGCGTCGGTGGTCGCCGAGGCCACGCTCTGCCAGGGCTCCCCGGGCTCGCTCCGGTGCAGGATGCCCACCGGCTGGCCGGGGAAGGGGGCGTAGTCCAGGTAGCCCTGCGGGTCGACCCGGTTCAGGACACCGCGAACCCGCGCGCCCGTCTCCCCCGCGGCCACCCGCACCGCGCTGAACCTGGTCTCCCTGCGCAGCCTGAAGACGGTGTGCCCGGTGACGACCTCACCGCCGGCGCCCCTGGCGGTCACCGTGACGGTCCAGCGCCCCGTCGGGTACCAGCGGGTCAGACCCTTGTCGGGCACGAACCTCCAGATCTCCCACTCCGGCGCCGGGGCAGGCGCCTGCGCCCCCTGACCGTCTGCGGTCCCGGTGACCCCGGTGTCCTCGGCGTCCTCCTGGATCGGCGGGGAGACCGGCTCGTCGGCCGCGTCCGGGGCGCCCGGCTCGACCTCGATCGTCACCCCGTCCGGCCCCGCGACCCCGCCCGCGACCACCTCGATCACCACCCGCACCGATCCGGACGGCCCGACGACGGGCGCGCCGGGGGTCACGGTCACCGAGCGGATCACCGGTTCCCCGGCCACGCCCGCCCCGGCCGGGACGGGCGGGACGACGGTCGCCGCCGCCAGCAACGCGAAAAGGAATCTCATGACCCAGGACGCTAGGAACGGCGCGGTAATGGCCGGGGGACGGACACGCGCCCGTTGGGCAAAGGGACAGGCACGGGTCAGGACGCGTACAGGCCGTCGATCACCTCCGCGTACCTGGTGTGGATGATCCGGCGTCTGAGTTTCAGGCTCGGCGTGAGCTCCTGGCTCTCCGGCGTCCACTCGACCGGCAGCAGCCGCCAGCGCTTGACCTGCTGTACCCGGGCGAGCCGCCCGTTGGCCGCGGCGACCGCCCCGGCGACCTCGCGCAGGACCTCGGGGTGCTCGGCGAGGTCGGCCAGGCAGGTGAACCCGATGCCCCGCTCCTTCGCCCAGCCGGGAGCCGTCTCACCGTCGAGGGTGAGGATCGCCACCGGGTACGGCCTGCCGTCGCCGTAGGCCAGGGCCTGGCCGACGATGGGGTGTTCCCTGAGGAGGCCCTCGATGTTGGCCGGGGAGATGTTCTCGCCCCCCGAGGTGATGATGAGCTCCTTCTTGCGGTCGAGGATGCTGACGAAGCCGTCCTCGTCGACCACGCCGACGTCGCCGGTGTGCAGCCAGCCGTCCTCGTCCAGCAGTTCCGCGGTCTCCCCCGGCCGGTTGAGGTAGCCGACGGCGTTGGCCGGGCTGCGGGTGAGGATCTCCCCGTCCTCGGCGACGCGGATCTCCACCCCGGGCCCGGCCTGCCCGACCGTGCCGAGTTTGAAGCGGTCCTGGGCGTTGGCGGTGAACGCACCCGTCGTCTCCGTCATGCCGTACACGTCCAGGACGCGCAGGCCGAGACCGGCGAAGAAGCGCTGGACCTCGCGCGGCATCGGCGCCGCGGCGGTGGCGAGCCAGCCCGCGTTGTCCAGGCCGATCAGCGAGCGCACGCCGGACAGCAGCGCGGCGTCGGCCCGCTCGTAGGCCTCGCGGACCCCGGGTGAGGGCGTGCGGCCGTACTGGCAGGCCTCGATGTGGGCGAGACCGGCGGCCATGGCCAGACGCGCCTGCTCGCGCCGATCCTGCGGCTGCATGGACAGCAGGGCCTGGAGCCTGGCCATCATCTTCTCCCACACGCGCGGCACGCCGAAGAAGAGCACCGGCCTGACCTGGCCGAGGATCGCGCCGAGCTGGGACATGTCGGTGCAGAAGTAGGTGTGGGAGAGCTTGAAGAGCGGCAGGTAGAGGCTGAGCACCCGCTCGGCGATGTGCGCGTAGGTCAGATAGGAGATCTGGGTGCCGCGTTCGGGCACCCGCGCCAGCCGGTCGGTGGCCACGACCTCGTAGAACACGTTGGCGTGGGTGAGCGGCACGCCCTTGGGGTCGCCGGTCGTGCCGGAGGTGTAGAGCACCGTCAGGACGTCGTCGGCGGTCACCGCGCGCCAGCGGGCCTCGACCTCGCCGGGTTCGGCGGCCAGCCGTTCGCGGCCCATGGACAGCAGGTCCTCCCAGGAGACGAAACGGTCGTCCCGGGGCGCGCCCTCCAGCATGACGATCCTGCGCAGCGCGGGCAGGTCCCCGAGGATCGGCTCCCATCTGGCCAGGTCGGCCGGGCCGCCGAGCACCGCGATCCGCGCGCCCACGTCGGCCGCGACGAAGGCGACCTGCTCGGGGGCGAAGGTGGGGTAGACCGAGCACGAGACGCCGCCCGCGTGCACCGCGCCCAGGTCGGCCAGGACGTGCTCGCTGCGGTTGACCATCATCAGGGCGACGGCCTCGCCTGTGCGCAGGCCGAGGGCGGCGAAGCCCGCGGCGATCTCCAGCACCCTCCGCCTGGCCTCGCCGTAGGTCATGGTCGTCCAGCCCTGCCCCGAGGGGTCGGAGTAGGCGGGGGCTCCCGCGTCCCGTTCGGCCGCCTCCCTCAACTGGGCGCAGACGGTACGGCCCGCGATCTCCCGCTCGATCGCGGCCCGTTCCTCAAGGACACCGGCCATCGAAGCGCCTCCTGGAAGTGCTCACTTGCCTTCGTGAGGCATGCATCGCATCACACGGGATACGGGGGGACAAGACCTTCGGCGTTAAGGGACCGACGACGCACGACCTTTCGGTCCGCCCTCGCCGGAACGAACACGCAGAGTTACAGTTCGATCACACACTGAGGTCGGGGGGCGCTATGACATCGGCGACAAAGGCGGAGGAGAAATCCTTCTTCGGGCATCCACGCGGCCTCGCCACGCTGTTCGGCACCGAGATGTGGGAGCGCTTCAGCTGGTACGGCCTGCGCGCGATCCTGGCCACCTTCATGGCCGCCTCCCCCGCCGTCGGCGGGCTGGGCATGGGCAAGGGGACCGCGCAGGCGCTCGTCGGCGTCTACGGCGCCCTGATCTATCTGGTGGCCCTGCCCGGCGGCTGGGTCGCCGACCGCGTCCTCGGTGCCCGCAGGGCGGTGCTGTGGGGCGGTCTGATCATCATGTTCGGGCACATCAGCATGGCGATACCGGCCAGGACGGGCCTCTTCGTGGCCCTCGGCCTGCTGCTCATCATCGCCGGGACCGGGCTGCTGAAGCCGAACATCTCCGCGATGGTCGGCAAGCTCTATCCGGAGGACGCCGACGCGCGCAGGGACGCGGGCTTCTCCCTGTTCTACCTCGGCATCAACCTGGGGGCCTTCGTCGCCCCCATCGTGGTCGGCTGGCTCGCCGACGGCGACCGCTGGCACCTGGGCTTCGGGGCGGCGGCCGTCGGGATGGCCCTCGGCCTGGTCCAGTACGTGGCGGGCCGCTCCCGCCTCCGGGGCGCCGGCGACGAGCCCGGGCACCGGCTGACCCCCGCCGAGCACCGGCACTTCACCCTCGTCGCGCTCGGCTCGACGGCCGTGATCGTCGTGGCCCTGACGCTCTGGGCGCTCTCCGGGACCTTCAGCCTCGACGCCTTCGCGCTGGCGCTGACCGTGGTGATCGTGATCGTTCCGGTGGTCTACTTCGGCTACATCCTGCTGGGCAGCCACAACCTGACGCCGGAGGAGCGCGCCGGGATGCGGGCCTACATCTGGTTGTTCGCCGCCGCGGCCGTCTTCTGGATGATCTACGACCTGGCCCCGACCGTGCTGCTGTTCTTCGCCGCGGACCACACCGACCTCTCGCTGTCCGGTGTGCGCATCACCGCCGCGGCGACGCAGTCGTTCAACCCGCTGTTCATCATGATCTTCGTACCGGTCTTCGCGGCGTTGTGGGTGAAGCTGGGCAACCGGGTCACGGCCCCGCAGAAGTTCGCCTTCGCGCTGGTCATGGTCGGCCTGAGCTTCGTGATCATGGCGGCGGCCTCCGCCCTGGCCGGGAACGGGAGGGTCTCGGTGTGGTGGCTGGTGGCGGTCTACCTCGTCCAGGTCTTCGGGGAGCTGGCGCTGAGCCCGGTCGGGCTCTCGGTCACCACCAAGCTCGCCCCCCAGGCGTTCAAGGGACAGATGCTCGGCGTCTGGTTCATCGCCGTCTCGGTCGGTGACGCGGTCGGCGGGCAGACGGGCAGGCTCAGGGAGCACATGTCCGATCCCGCCTACTTCCTCACGCTGGCGGCGATCGCGGTCGTGGCGGGCGTGCTGCTGTTCCTGTTCGTGCCGCGGCTGCGCGTCCTGATGCGGGAGCACGACCACGCGCCTTCCGGACGCCAAGAAATATGACGTAAGACCCATAGAGCCGGTCATGGGATGATTTATCAGTGAACCAATGGCTTGACCTCGTCGGAATCTTCGTCTTCGCTCTCTCAGGCGCACTCGTGGGCGTCCGCAGGCGACTGGACGTGGTCGGCATGGCCGTACTGGCGGAGATGACCGCGCTCGGCGGCGGCATCCTGCGTGACCTGATCCTCAACGTCCGGCCCGCTGCCTTCTCCAGCACCGGATACGTGCTCGCCCCGGTGATCGCGACGGCCATCGTGTTCTTCTGGCACCCGCACGTGGAGCGGGTGATGCCCGCCGTCAACGTGTTCGACGCGGCGGGCCTCGGCCTGTTCTCCGTGGTGGGCACGGAGAAGGCGCTGAGCTACGGCCTGAGCCCGCTGCACGCGACGCTGCTCGGGGTCACCACCGGTGTCGGCGGCGGCGTGCTGCGCGACGTCCTGTCCGGGCAGATCCCCATCCTGCTCTACGACCGCCAGCTCTACGCGGTGCCCGCCCTGTTCTGCTCGGCGGTGATGGCCGTGCTCTACATCCTGGACCTGCACGGCTGGCCCGCCACGCTGGCCGCCGCCGTACTCGGGTTCGGGCTGCGCATCGCCGCGATGCGGCTGCGCTGGCGCGCCCCGCTCGCCAGGGGGGTCGCGCCGGAGTAGCCCGGTGAAAACCCTGGTCAAGTCGCGTTACACGGCGTACGGCCCGGGCATCGCGGCGGTAGGCGTCCAACTCACGGGAGGCCACCATGGCCAAGGGGAAGAAGACCGCGGGCCACGGGCGACGGCCCTGCACCGTCAGTCTGCCGCTGGTCGGGACGGTGGCGGTGCCGCCACCCGAACGGCTGGCCTTCTACGCGGTGCTGGGGGTGCTCGGCGCCCTTGAGGTCATCGACTGGCCCGTCGCGATCGTCGTCGGGGCCGGTCACCTGCTCTCCGAGCAGCATCGCTCCGGCCTCCTGCAGGAGGCCGGAGAGGCGGCGGAGGCCGCCTGACGATCACAGGGCGGGGGTGAGCGGCGGAGCCGGGCGGGCGCCGTACGGGCCCCTGATCCTGGCCTCCGCGATGCGGGCCACTCCCTCGGTGACGACCTGCGGGGACTGGGTGAAGGGAAGCCTGAGCCTGCCTTCGAGCGTGCCGTCGACGCCGAACCAGGTGCCGGGGGCCAGCCGTACGCCCTGGCAGGCGGCGGCCTCGGCCAGCAGGCTGCCCGAGTGGTCGGGCAGCCTGATCCACAGCGAGCCGCCGCCCCTGGGCACGGTGTAGTCCCAGTCCGGCATGTGCTCGGCCAGCGCGGTCGTCAGGGCGGCCCGTGACGCGCCGAGGCTGCGGCGGCGTTCGGCCCTGGTCTCCTCGATGTCCTCGAAGAGCCTGGCCACGACGAGTTGCTCGAACAGGGAGCTCGCGATGTCGACCGAGGCGCGCAGGGCGGCCAGGCGGCGCACCATGGCGGCGCCCGTGCGGATCCAGCCGATGCGCAGGCCGCCCCACCACAGCTTGGAGGCCGATCCCAGGCTGATCACCCTGCCGTCGGTGTCGAAGGCGGCCAGCGGGGCGGTCCTGGGCACCTCGTCGATGTCCAGCTCGCTCCAGGTCTCGTCCACGATCAGCGTGGTGTCGTGCCTCCTGGCCGCGCTCACCAGCCCGGCCCGGGTGGCGTCGTCCATCAGGTGGCCGGTGGGGTTGTGGAAGTCGGGGATGACGTAGGCCAGGCGGGCCCCTGACTGGCGCATCGCGCTGGTGAGCAGGTCCAGGTGCCAGCCGTCGTCGGGGATGCCGACCGGGACGATCCTGGCGCCCCGCGCCCTGGCCAGATCGATGGCGTGCGGATAGGTCGGCGAATCGAGCAGGAACGGGTCGCCCGGCGCGAGCAGCGCCATGGCCAGCAGGTGGAGGCCGTGCTGGGCGCCCGCGGTGATGAGGATCTGCTCCGGCCTGGTGGCCAGCCCCCGCGCGCAGTACCGGGCGGCGACGGCCTGGCGCAGCGGCGCGATCCCGACCGGGTCGTAGCCCATGCCCAGGGTGTAGCGCGGATAGCCCTCCCCCGCGGCGGCGATCGCGGCGGGCAGCGTCCTGGCCGCCGACGGCGCCGCGCAGTGCAGCGGCAGCAGCCCGTCGTCCTCTGCGGCGATCCAGGGGTTCTCCGCGCCGAGCGAGCCCGCGTCCGGCAGCGCCGTCCAGCTCCCCGCCCCCTGCCTGCTCTCCAGGTATCCCTGCTCGCGCAGCCGGTCGTAGGCGGAGGTCACGGTCGTACGGCTGACGCCCAGCGCCTCGGCGAGGTGCCGCTCCGCCGGGACCCGTACCCGCACGGGCAGCCGCCCGTCGAGGATCAGCGACCGCACGGTCGCGGCCAGGGTCCGGTAGTACGGCTTGGCGCCGGGGTCGATCGCCAGGAGGCGAGCGAGCTGGACGCCACTCAGATAGCGGTCCACCCACCCCACTATAAGGCCACTTTTCGTGATTGGCCCTTTTGGATGGCAGTAATGGCATGGACGATAAGTGCCATTATGAGCGAGGCAACACTTCCCACCCTCGGGTCGTTCCCCGGCCGCCTCCTGCGCCTGTACGCCGGACTGGCGCTCTACGGCGTCGGCATCGGCCTGCAGATCGAGTCACGGCTCGGCGGCAGCCCGTGGGACGTCTTCCACCAGGGCCTGTCCATCCATCTCGGCCTGTCCATCGGCACCTGGATCATCGTGGTCGGCGCGGCGGTGATGCTGCTGTGGATCCCCCTCAGGCAGCGGCCCGGCATCGGCACCCTCAGCAACGTCCTGTTCCTCGGGCTGTTCGCCGACGCCGCGATGTGGCTGGCCCCCGAGCCGGGACCGCTGGCCCTGCGGTGGGTCTACCTGGTGCTCGGCGTCGTCGCGACCGGCGCGGCCACCGGGCTCTACATCGGCGCGGGCCTGGGCCCCGGACCGCGCGACGGCCTGATGACCGGCCTCAACCGCCTGGGCATGTCCATCCGTTCGGCCAGGACCCTCATCGAGGTGACGGTGCTGGCCGTCGGCTGGCTGCTCGGCGGGACCGTGGGCCTGGGAACCGTGGTCTTCGCCCTGGCGATCGGCCCGCTGAGCCAGTTCTTCATGCCGCTGATGCGCCCCAAGGACTGATCGGGACGCCGCGGAGGCGTTAGCGTCGAGCACATGCGGATCGAGGACTACGCCCTCATAGGCGACATGCAGTCGGCGGCACTGGTCGGCCGCAACGGCTCCATCGACTGGCTCTGCCTGCCCAAGTTCGACTCGCCCGCGTGCTTCGCGGCACTGCTCGGCGACAAGCACCACGGGCAGTGGTGGCTCGGTCCCGCCGGCGCCCGGCGGCCCGACGCCACCAGGCGCCGTTACAAGGGCGACTCCCTGGTGCTGGAGAGCGAGTGGGACACCCCGGGCGGCACGGTCCGCGTCACGGATTTCATGCCGACCAGGCACGTCAACCCCGACCTGGTCAGGATCGTCGAGGGTGTCTCCGGCACGGTCGAGATGGCCACCGAGATCCGCGTCCGCTTCGACTACGGCCGCATCGTGCCCTGGGTGCGCCGTACCGACGGGCTGCTGCAGGCCGTGGGCGGCCCCGACTCGGTGTGGCTGCACTCCCCGATCCCTCTGCAGGGCGGCGACTACGCCCACAAGGCGAGGTTCCAGGTCGCCGAGGGCGAACGCCTGGCCTTCGTCTTCACCTGGCATCCCTCCCACGAGGCCAGGCCCGTCGAGATCGACCCCTTCGAGCAGCTCACGCAGACCGAGCAGCTGTGGGAGGAGTGGCTCGGCCAGTGCGCCTACCAGGGTCCGTGGCGGGACGCCGTGGTCCGCTCGCTCATCACGCTCAAGGCGCTCACCTACGCCCCCACCGGTGGCATCGTCGCCGCCCCGACCACCTCGCTGCCCGAGGACCTCGGCGGGGTCCGCAACTGGGACTACCGCTACTGCTGGCTGCGCGACGCGACCATGACGCTTGAGGCCCTCATCGGCGCGGGCTACCTGGAGGAGGCCCGCTCCTGGCGGGCGTGGCTGCTGCGGGCCATCGCGGGCCGCGCCCAGGACCTGCAGATCATGTACAGCGTGACCGGAGAGCGCAGGCTGACCGAGCTCGAACTGTCCTGGCTGCCCGGCTACGAGGCCTCCCGCCCCGTCAGGATCGGCAACGACGCCGTCACCCAGCTCCAGCTCGACGTGTACGGCGAGGTGATGAACGCCCTGTACCTGTCGCGCGCCTCGGGCATGGAGCCCGACGACCGGGCGTGGACCATCCAGCGCGAGCTGCTCGGATACGTGGAGGCCCACTGGGACGAGCCCGACGAGGGACTGTGGGAGGTCAGGGGTCCGCGCAGGCACTTCACCCATTCCAAGGTGATGTGCTGGGTGGCCCTCGACCGGGCCGTCAAGCAGGTCGAGGAGTTCGGCAGGACGGGGCCGGTGGCGCGCTGGCGGGAACTGCGCGACCGGATCCACGCCGAGGTGTGCCACAAGGCGTTCGACTCCGCGCGCGGCACCTTCACCCAGTCGTACGGCTCGGCGGAGCTCGACGCCTCCCTGCTGCTGATCCCCATGGTGGGCTTCCTGCCCCCCGAGGACCCCAGGGTGGTCGGCACCGTCGAGGCGATCCAGCGTGAGCTGATGGTCGACGGCTTCGTGCTGCGTTATCCGCTGGACGAGGACAACGACGTGGACGGCCTGCCGGGGGGTGAGGGCGCGTTCCTGGCGTGCAGCTTCTGGCTGGCCGAGGCGCTGGCGATGATCGGGCGCAAGGAGGAGGCCGTCGAGCTGTTCGAGCGCCTGCTGGCGCTGCGCAACGACGTCGGCCTGCTCTCCGAGGAGTACGACCCCCGCTACGGCCGCATGGTCGGCAACTTCCCGCAGGCCTTCAGCCACGTCCCGCTGATCCACACGGCCCGCGCGCTGAGCTGACCCCGCCCGCCGTACTCCTCGGGAGGACCCCGGGAGGGCGCTGACGAGCCGAAATGCGGCGGATCCGGAAGGCCAGAAAAGTCGTGAAAAAATTTTTCCCCTCGGGTGCAACTAAACACGGCCAAGGTCACTCTCACCTGTTGAACACCACCCGAAAGGAACAAACATGAGCGACTTCGCTACCTCCGACCTGGTCGACTACGACGGCGACGGCAGCGCCGACGCCCAGCTGATCGACACCGACGGCGACGGCTACGCCAACGAGGAGCGCTACGACACCGACGGTGACGGGGTGACCGACGTCGTCTACCTCGACAACGACGGTGACGGCTACATCGACGAGGCCCGGGTCGACTACGACGGCGACGGCGTCGCCGACTACACCCAGACCTCGGGCCCCTTCCCCACCGCCTGACCGCACGAGCAGCGTGAGCCCGTGTGTCCTCACGTGTGATCCCGTCGCGGACCACACGGGCGAATGACGAGGAAGACAACCGATGGAAGATCGACGCGCGCTCCTGCCCCTGATGCTCCTGCTGGCCTGCGCGGCACTGACCGCCTGCGGCCTCGTGGGAGGGGAGACGGGCGGGCAGACGCGGACCGTCGCCACGTCATCGGAGCCCGGCGAGCCGGGTGTCTCCCAAGGAGAGGCCGTACGGCCCCTGCGCAAGGGGCGGGGGGTGACGCCCGGCGAAACGGGGACGCCGGGCGGACCGTTCCCGCTCCTCCTCCCCCTGATGCTCGCGATCGGCGGCGGGGTCGCCGTGGCGGGCGCGGGAGGGCTCTACCTGTGGTCGCGCGGCCGGCGGACGGCCGCCGCCACACCGTCCCCGGCGCCGCCGTGGCAGACGGCCCCCCAGGCCCCTCAGACCCCTCAGATGCCCCTGACCCCCCAGGCTCCCCCTGGGACGATGGCCGCCGAGGCGCCGCCGCACCCGTGGGCACCCGATCGTGACCCGCTGGCCGAGGCGCTCACCGAGGTGGCGGGCAGCGGGATCAGCCAGGCGCTCACCCAGCAGGTCGAGCGACTGTTCTCCGGAGGGCATCCGGGCAGGGAGACCCTGGTCGAGGCCTGCATCGGCTACCGGGACCAGATCGCCGAACGCCACCCCCGGCTGGCCGACACCCTGGGGGACGGCCTGAACCGGGCCGGGGTGCGGGAGATCGTCCCGGACGGGCAGCGGTTCGACCCACGCCTGCACGAGGCGTTCGGCTCCGAGCCGACCGACCGGCCCGAACTGCACGACACGGTGGCGGAGACCGTCAAGAGGGGGTACGCCGACGGCGGCCGGGTGATCCGCGTGCCGCAGGTCGCCGTCTACCGTCACCCGGCGCCCGGAGGCGAGGGTGTGGGGTGAGGCGCTCAGCCGTCGGCCAGGCCGGTCTGCAGCCGCCTCCTGGCACGGTGGATCCAGGCCCGGACCGTGTTCAGCGGCACCCCGAGCGAGAGCGCGACCTGCTCGTAGGTCAGTCCGCCCGCCCACAGCAGCAGCGCCTCCCGATGGGAGGCGGGCAGCCCCGTCAGCGCCCTGCGCAGGTCGGCCAGCCTGGCGACCGAGTCCTCGAAGGGGTCGGCGACCAGGAGTTCCTCGGCGACCTCGGCCATGAGCGCGTCCCGGGGAGGACGGCGCCTGATCACCGAGTGGGAGGCGTTGCGCGCGATGGCCAGCACCCAGGCCCTGAAGGGCGACCTGCCCTGAAAGGCCGGCAGGCCGCGCCAGGCCGCCAGGTGCGTGTCCTGGAGCGCGTCGAGGGCGTCGGCGCGGTTGCCGGTCAGGTGGTAGCAGACGCCGAAGGCCGGGCGCCGCGCCATCGACCACAGCTCGGCGAAGGCCCTCTCGTCACCCCCGCGGGCCGCCGCCACGAGCAGGCTCTCACCATCGGCGGCGTCCTCGGTCCTGTCCTCGACGGCCCCGCCCAGCGACACGCTCGTCATCGGTCACCCATCGTCCGGGAGCGGAAAATCAGCCAATGACATCACGTTCCGCGACCGCCCGGTATGTGGTGGTCCGCCATGATATTGGACCGTGATAATCCCCATTCCCGGTCGTCCCATCACGAGTCAGACGGCCTGACCGACCTGCGTCGACTCCCTCAGGGAGGGCCGGGAAACCGATACAGGAGGAGAACCTGCCCATGGTGCCGCGGACGTTCCCGCCCGCCCCCCGCCCACGGCCCGCATCCGGCGGTGACGCGTGACGGCGGGCCCCGCCGACCTGCTGCGCGACCTCTGCGACTCCACCTCGGCCAGGCTCGCCGGGCCCGAGCTGCGCGAGCGGATCGCCCAGGTGCGCGCGAGCCTCGACGCCCCGCTGCGGGTCGCGGTCGCGGGCGCGGTCAGCAGCGGCAAGTCGACCCTGGTCAACGCCCTGCTCGGGCTGCCCGTCGCCCCGGTCGACGCGGGCGAGTGCACCTTCGTCGTCACCCAGTACGAGTACGGCGAGGACGACGGACTCGTCACGATCGAGCTGAAGGACGGGGGCGTCGCCCACTCGCGGCTGCTGCCCGGCCACCGGCTGCCCTCGGACCTGGGGGTCGAGGTCGCCCGGATCAGGCGCCTTCGCGTCACGCTGGACCAGCCCTCCCTGCGCACGGTCACCATCGTCGACACCCCCGGCATGAACACGGTGACGGCGGCCAACGAACAGGCCGCCAGGAGCATGCTGTTCGGCTCCGGGGACGAGGACGACCGCGCCCAGGCGATGATCTACGTGCTGCGTTACGTCCAGAAGTTCGACGACACCACCCTCGCCGAGTTCCGCGGCCTCACCGGCGCCTGCGGGATGAGCTGCGTCAACACCCTGGCCGTGCTGGGCCAAGTCGACCGGCGCGGCGACGAGGACGACCCCTGGCCCACCGCGCGCCGCCTGGCGGCCAAGGGCTACCAGGACCTGCGGACCTCCGTCTTCGACGTGGTCCCGGTGATCGGCCTGCTGGCCGAGACCGCGCGGGCGTGCCCGCCGGACGCCGAGGAGTTCGCGGCACTGTCCGAACTGGCCCGGATGGACGAGGACGACCTGGAGGACTACCTCCTCGACCTGGAGGACTTCCGCACCGCTGCCGACCTTCCCGTCTCCGCCGAGGTACGGCACCGCCTGGTCGCGAAGCTGCACCGCTACGGCATCGTGACCGCGGTGCGCGCGCTGCGTGAGGGAGTCGCCGGGGACGCCGGGGCACTCGCGGCGCACCTGCTGGAACGGTCGGGATACGCCTCCGCGGGGAAGGCCGCGACCGGCTCGGTCGCCGCGGGCATCGCCCACTTCGCCCGCCGCGCCGACCACCTGAAGGCCCTCGACGCCCTGACCAGGCTTCGCGCCCTCGCCCGCACCCCGGCGCTCGGCTCGGATCGCGTCACCCTGGACGCGCTCGCGGCCCAGCTCGACGAGAACAAGCCGATCGCCACCGCGCTCGGCGGCCTGCGGATCTTCGCCGCGGCCGAGGCGCTCGGCAGGGGCACGCTCGTCCTGAACGAGGAGATGACGGCGGAGCTGCTGCGCATGGCCCGCCACGACGACCCCGCCGAGCAGCTCGGCCTGGCCGCCGGGGCGCCGAAGCCGGAGATCGCCGCCGCGGCCACCGCCGCCTCGATGCGCTGGCGCACCCTGGCCATGATGAGCGAGGGCCGCACCGGCGGGCACCGGGCCAGGGACGTGCTGACCGTCCTTGAGGACGTCGTCGGCGCGGCGCTCACCGAGGACCGGGGCCCGGCCACCCCCACGGGGGCGGGCCCGCTGCCCCCTGTCTCCGTGGACCGGGCGGCGGCCGAGGCGCTGCGCTCGTCCCCGATGGTCCCCGCGGACGAGCGGCGCTCCGTCGAGCTGCTGCTGACCGGGACCGAACTGGCGCTCCAGCTCGGCGCGCCGCCCTCGGCCCCCCGCGCCGAACTGGCCGGCTACGCCGCCGCGCTGGCCGCCAGGTTCCGCGTGCTGACCCACAGACCCCTGCCCATCAGGCAGCGCAGGGCGGCCGAGACCCTCTGCGAGGCCTACGAGGCCGTCTGGGCGTGGTGCGACCGGCCGGACGGCCCCTCCGGCACCCCCTCACCGGCACGATCCCGACAGGAGAACGTCAGTTGACGACCCCCGACCAGGCGGGCCCGGTGGCCCGGCTGCTGCGTTACGCCAACGAGGTCCACGGCCTGGCAGGCCGGTGCGGCAGGCCGGACCTGGCCGAGGTGCTGGCCGCGAGCGCGGCCAGGTGGAAGGACGAGTGCACCGACATCGTGGTCGCGGGCGCGCAGAAACGCGGTAAGAGCCGCCTGCTCAACACCCTGGTCGGCCACCCCGACCTGCTGCCCGTCGACGCCGACGTCGCGACCAACTGCTTCCTCTCCCTGCGGCGCGGCCCCCGCCTCACCGCCGTCGTGCACCGCAACACCGACACCGGGCTCGTCGAGACCCCGATCACCGTCGAGTCGATCCCCGACTACGCCTCCATGCGCGGTGACGCGGGCAAGCGGCGCGACGTCGTCAGCGTGGACGTCACCCTGGACAACCCGCTGCTGGACGGCCTGCGGCTGCTCGACACCCCCGGGGTGGACAGCCTGACGGTCGGGCACAGGCAGGTGACCGTGGCCATGCTCCAGCGGGCCGACGCCCTGCTGTTCACGCTCAGCGCGCAGGACCAGCCGGTGCTCAGGCACGAGCTGGAGTTCCTCGCCGAGGCCGCCGAGCGGGTCCAGGCGATCGTGTTCGTGCTGACCAAGGTGGAGGACTCCACCAACTGGCACAGCCTGCAGGAGGAGAACAAGGCCCGGCTGAGGACCTTCGTCACCGAGGCGATCGCCGCCGACCCCGGCAGGACGGCGACGCTGAGCCCGCTGCTGCGGGCGCCCTGGATTCCGGTGAGCTCGAAGCTCGCCGAGGCCGCCGCGGCGAAACGGCGGGAGGGACGCACCGAACGGGCCGACGCGCTGCGGGCCCGCAGCGGCATGGACGTCCTGGAGCGGTACCTGCGCGGGTTCGCCGACGGCCGGGAGTCCGCGCGTGGCGCGACCGTGGTCGCCGCCGCGCTCTCCGCGCTGAACTCACTGGCGGCCGGGGCGCAGGACGACGTCGCCGCGGGCTCCGACGACGCCGGGGACGTCACCGCACGGCTCGCCGAGCTGGACGCGGAGCTGGCCGCCCTCGGGGAACTGACGGCCAAGCGCAGGGCGGGCGCCGTCGCCAACACCTTCCTCGGGCGTGAGGTCGGCGGGATCGTGGCCGCCCGGGTGGCCGAGATCCGCCAGCCGTACGAGAACGCGATCGCCACGCTGAAGAAGCAGGAGCAGATCGACAGGTACATGGCGGAGCTGCCGGAGAGCGTCCAGCGCTCACTTGAGGCCGTCTGGTCGCAGATCGTCTACGACGTGGAGAACCTGGCCAGGACCACGCTGGACGCCTTCGCCCGCGACCTGGGCCTCGACCCGGTCGAGCTGACCTCCGACAGGCGCGCGATGCCCAACCTGTCGCAGGTCCAGGTCAAGGGGGACCAGGCCGCGGACACGCCGGTCGACGTGGACATGGTGCGGGACGTGCTGCCCTCGATCTCGATGGCCGCCTCGTTCGGCGGCCTGGCCGCAGCCATGCTCGGCCCCGTCGGCTTCCTCCTGGTCGCCCCCGCCATCGGGGCCTCCATCTTCTTCGGGCGGCGCTCGCTGGAGAAGGTGCAGCGCAACCAGGCCGCGATCAGGGGGGCGCTGCGCGACCAGTTCTCCGTCGTCGCCAGGGAGATGACCCTCGACCTGGAGCGGATGGTCGCCACCTGGCGGGTCAGCGTCGAGCAGGCCGCCGACGACAACCTGATGCGAAGGCGCAAGGACCTTGAGAGCAGGCGGGCGGAGCTGAAGTCCGCCTCGGCCCGTTCGGCCGCCGACCGCCAGAGGTCGCGGCAGTCCGGCCAGGACCGCATCGCCGCGATCAACGCCCTCACCAGGCGCGGCCACGAGCTGCGTGAGGAGCTCGCCGCGGCGGTCGCCGCCCTGGGATCGGCCCCCTGACCGTCCTATCCCCGTTCGCGCCCCGTGCCCCCGGCGACGTCCGCCGGGGGCACGGTCGTCTTCCTGGCGTCACAGCGGCAGGTGCACCAGGGCCGCCGGCTGGTCACGGGTGGCACCGGTGGCGTCTCCCGGCCGGTGCAGGCACAGCAGGCCGCTGGGGACCCGGACGACCGGCTCGAACAACCCCGGCGTGCGGTGCACCTCCCGCGCCCCCGAGGGGGTGACGTGCACGAGCCTGCTGCGACCGGCGTCCAGCATCGTCATCCAGATCGAGTCGCCGTCCACGACCAGCCTCGGCCGCTCCCAGCGGTTTCGGGAGGTCAGGTGACCGGCCAGGGTCGCCGACTGCTTGCCCATCAGGAACTCCAGCGTGTGCGAACGCTGGTTGAAGATCCCCACCGACCAGCCCCTGGCGGGACTCACCTGGTCGGCGCCGACCGCGTAGATCTGACCGCCCGCCGGGACCCAGCGCAGGGCGCCCGCCCTGGGGCGGGGCATGACGAGCTTGGTCCTGCCGTCGGCGGTGTCGGCCTCAAGACCGGCCGAGCTTGAGGTGAACCACCTGCCGTTGTGCAGGACGACCTGGTGCAGCCAGCTACGGCCGGGCTCCCGCACCGTCGGGCGCACGACACCGCCGGGGTCGATCAGGCACAGCACCTGCCAGGGCCTGAAGTCGTGGTGCCTGTTCTGGAACATCGGCTTGTTACTGCTGAACTGCCCGAGCACCACCGTGCAGCCTGGCGCTCCGACGGAGGGCGCGGGGTCGTTGCCGCTGGGCCCCTCCTGGTCGACGAGCCGCCGCGACCGGTTGTCCTCGTTGAGGAACCACTGGGTGTACGGCCCCAGGTCGCGCGGCTGCGGCGCCTGGAACATGAAGCCCCCGCCCAGGTCGAACTCGACCACCGACAGCTGCCCCGTCTCCCCCCAGGGCAGGCCGACCGAGCTGTCCACCGGGACCGGCTGTCGTGGCTGGAAGAAGACCCAGGCGGTACGGCCGTGCGCGATCACGGTCGGGTTGCCCCACACCTGGAGCGGGTGGGTGCCGCGGATGGCCAGGTCGGGGGTGAGGACGCGCACCAGGGTCTGCGCGGGCCCGACCTGCTCGACCGCGGCGACGCCCTCACGTGAGACGTCCCACTCGACCAGCCTGCCGAAGCGCAGCTCACGGTCGTGCCTGCCCTCGACGCCGTCGAGCCTGCGCAGCAGGTGGCCGCTGTCGAAGGCCTGGTGGACGAAGACCCTGCCCGCCTCGGCGCGGGCCTCAAGCACACCGTCGAGCACCTTGGCCACGCCCGGGACGACCGGCCCGTCCTGCGCGCCCCGCTGCGCCCCCTGCGGACCGTTCCCGGGGACGACCTTGTGGCCGCCGGTGTGACCGCCCTCCGGGCCGGTGAAGACCTGCCCGCCGCCGGTGACACCGAGGCGTGCAGAGGACTTGGCGGGCGCAGAGGGCTCGGCGCGGGCCGCCGGGACGCTCTGGGACTGTTCGGGGTCCCGCTGCTCGACCTTGAGCTTCCAGGCGAGCTGGGCGGCGCCGTACGCGACGACGATCTTCGGGTCGTCGTAGGTGCGCACCCGGTCGCCGAGCCTGTCGCGCACGGCCTCCTGGACCAGCGGCATCCGGCTGGCGCCGCCGGTCATGAACACCGCCGCCAGTTCGTCCTGCGTGATCCCGGCCCCGCGGATCGTCTCCTCCAGGATGTCGACCGTCTTGACGATCTCGGCCCCGATGAGGTCCTCCAGGTCGCTCCTGGCGATGTGCACGTCCTCGTTGATGCCGACCACGTAGTGGGAGGAGGTGTCGAACTTCGACAGCGCCTCCTTGGCCTCCCTGGCCATCTTGAGCAGGTCGGCGGCGTAGCTCACGTAGCGGCGTTCCGGGTTGCTGGTCACCTGCTGCCACCAGTCGGCGTCCAGGCGCTCGATCTGCGCCCCGAGGAAGGCGAAGATCTGTTCGTCGAACACCTCCCCGCCGATCTCGTCGCTGCCGCCGGGCTCGCCGACGACCTTGAAGTCGCTGCCGTCCGCGGTGAGCACGGCCGCGTCGAACGTGCCGCCGCCGAGGTCGTAGACGGCCAGGTGGGAGCCGTCGGCCCGTTTGGCGGTGGCGAAGTAGCGGGCCGAGGCGACGGGCTCGTCGACGAGCACGATCCGCACCCCGCGCACGACCTGCCTGGCCGCCTCAAGCAGTACGGCCTTGCGGTCCTCACCCCAGGCGACGGGGTGGGTCAGCGCGATGCAGTCGGGCGGGGCTCCGTCGAAACGCCTCCTGCCCTCGCTCACGAACAGTTCGAGCAGCGCCGCCATGGCGTCGGCGACGGCGACCGGCACCCCGCCGAGCAGCATCCGGCCCCGGCCGACGTAGCGCTTGGGGTTGCGCTCGACGCGTTCCGGACTGAGCGCGATGCCCCGCTGGGCGATCCGGCCCGCGACCAGCGTGCCGCGCTCGTCGAGCATGACGGCCGAGGGGATGCGCCGTTCCCCCTCGACCTCCAGGACGTCGAAGCGCCCTTCGGCGGCTATGACCCCGGCGGAGAAACTCGTCCCGAGATCGACGCCGAGGCACCACTGCGCCATTTGCCACTCCTCGTAGATGCGGACCCGGTCGTCCCACGTTCACAGGCCGCGGCCGATCGTGGCGGGCACGCCGGGGGCGGCCGGGGTGCGCGGGAGGCTCCTCGGGATGAGTGCGGGGCGGGAAGGCACCATCTTACGGTTCCCCGCGCTCTCACGGTGATCCCGTAGTGATCCCGTGGTGGCCTCCCGGGCCGTCTCAGCCTCCGGGGCCGCCCTCCGGGCGGGTGGCCAGGGAGGCGAGCACCCGCGCGAACGCCTTGGGCGGGGCCACGACCAGCCGGATCTGGCCGTCCTGGCTGACGAGGTCGGCCCTGATGAGGGTGAGCCTGTCCTCGTGCCACCAGTAGACCTGGGGGCTGAGCCCGTCGGCCCGCAGGTCGCACTCGCGCTGGGCGAACAGCCGCAGCCGTTCGATCGCACGGACGACCTCGATGCCCTCGACCGGGTGGACGATCATCTCCGAACGGCTCGGCAGCGCGACCAGCACCCCGTCGGCCGGCACCCGGAGGTAGTCGTCCAGGCGACGCAGGTGGGCGGCGGCGCCGGCGGTCGCGCCGCTCAGCCGCAGCGCGGTGGCGCCGCCGAGGTCGATCGCGTCGGCCGACAGCCGCCCGTCACCCGCCGCGTTGCCCACGGCCTCCTCCAGCGCCTGCGCGGCGGTGACCGGCCAGCAGCCGACCTCCTCGGGACGGAGCGGCCTGGCGGCCTCGCCGTACCCGACGGTCAGCACCTCGACCAGGTCGGCGCTGAGGTGACGGCCGACGACGGCGCCCGCCAGGTCGTCGGCGGGCTGGAGCCGGGTGCGCAGCAGCGGGCGGACCTGGTCCAGGTCGCAGGCGTCGAACGGCTCCCCGGCCGTGGCCAGGACGTGGGACAGGTGCTCGGAGACCAGCACCGGCCAGTCCTCGCGCGAGCGCCTGCGCGCCTCGGCCCGCAGTCCCGCCAGCCGTACCACGTGCCTGACCGTCCGCTCGCCGGAGTCCGACAGGGTCAGCGTCCCGCCGTCGGCGGAGAAGGCACAGGAGTAGCCGAGGGTGTCGGCGACCAGGGAGAGCAGGGAGTCGAGATCGACGTCCTCGACCGGCCGCGCGGCTCTCCTGGCCTGCCGGTCGCGACGCCGCCGGAACAGCCTCACACGCCCATCCCCTCTGCGCTCTCCTCCTAGGTCCGCACCTAGACTGCCTCCACGGGGGCGGTGTTTGAGCCGGTCAGAGAGCACGATTCTGCATCAATAGCACCAAGTGCCCCTAGCAGCACACTCAGCTGTGGTGTGCCGTGCCCCACGGGAAGGCCCGCGATGACCGGCACCCCGAGCGGCGCGAGCCGCTCCCGCAGCACCGGGTACGGATCGCCGCAACGCTCCCAGGAGCCCAGGGCGAAGCCCGCGGCCCCGTCCAGCGCCCCCGACATGAGCAGCTGGGTGAGCATCCTGTCGATCCGGTAGGGCGCCTCGGTGACGTCCTCAAGCAACACGATCCTCCCCCGCGCCCGCAGCTCGTACGGCGTGCCGCACAGCGCCGCGAGCAGGCTGAGGTTCCCGCCGGTCACCGGCGCCTCGACCCGGCCCGGAACGATCACCCGATCTCCCTCGACGGGCGCGGGCGTGCCGAACAGGGCAGCGGCGAGATGTTCAAGCGTACGGGGTTCGGGCCCCTCCGGGTCACTGAGGGTCGCACAGGCGGGCATCGGCCCGAACCACGAGGCGACACCCAGCATGACGGCGAAGGCCCGGTGCAGCGCGGTGACGTCGCTCGAACCGGCCAGTGTCTTCGGCCCCGCGGCCCGCATGGCCTCCCAGTCGAGCAGGTCGAGCACCCTCGTCGCCCCGTAACCGCCCCTGGCGCAGAACACCGCGGCCACGTCCGGCTCGCACCAGGCCGCCTGCAGGTCGGCCGCCCGCGCGGCGTCCGTCCCCGCGAGGTAGCCCTCCCGGTCGAGCACGTGGGCTCCGGTGACGACCTCCAGGCCGAGCTCCCGTAACAGCCGCACCCCGCGTGCCAGGCGCTCGGGGTCGGGAGGCCCGCAGGGCGCCACGACCGCGACCAGGTCACCGGGGCGGAGCCTGCGCGGGACGGTCACGTGATCACGCACAGAATCGGGCACGGGATCGGGCGCGACCGGTTCGCTCACCCCCCAAACGGTGCCACACTGGGCTCACATATGCGACCTCCGACCCACATCCTCGTGGTCAACGGCATCAAGGTCCGCCAGCCGGTGTTCGTGCTCGCCGCCCCGCACTCCGGTTCGGATCTGCTTGCCCGGGCCCTCAAACGCTCCCCCGGCTTCCACGTCACCATGGGACGCGCCTCGGTGACCCATGTCGTGTACGCCTTCGCCAGGCGGCCCTCCATCACCCGCAGGGGCATGGGCGCGACCCGGGTGCTGCGCGACGCCCTGGCCGAGTCGTGGCAGATCGTTCCCGGCGCGTGTCGGGAGTGCCCGGCCCCCTGCCGGGAGGCGGGCGGGGTGACCGGGGAGGGCCCGTGCGTGACCTCCGGCTCCGTCGCCCGGTTCGGCGACGCCAGTCCCGACCTGATCTACAGCGCCTCGGTGCTGCTGCAGGCGTTCCCCGACGCCAGGTTCGTCCAGCTCATCAGGGACGGCCGTGACGTGGCGGCCGACATGATGGCCGACCCCGCGGCGCTCTCGTGGTTCAGGCCCGCCATGCTGAGCGAGGAGACCGAGTTCCCCAACCCCTTCCTCGGCGTCAACTCGGGCGAGCACGGGGAGCGCTGGAAGGCCATGCCGACGGCGGGCAAGTGCGCGCTGCGCTGGCGCAGCGCCGTACGCCTGTCGGCCACGCTCCACCGGGAGCTGCCCCGCGAGCAGCTGCTGACCCTGCGCTACGAGGACCTGGCCGCCTCCCCCGCCGAGGCCGCCCAGGGGCTGTCCGACTTCCTGGGCACCCGGGTCTCCAAGGTCGCTCTGTACGGCAGGCACGCGCCACAGGTCGGCGTCTGGCACACCCGGCTGCGCGGTACGGACGCCGAACTCGTCGGGAAGGTCGCCCGTGAGGAGCTGACCCGGCTCGGCTATCGCTGAGCCGTCACTCCCGCGGCCCCGAGGGGGAGCTGAACTGGGTGCGGTGGAGCTCCGCGTAGAGCCCTCCCCCGGCCAGCAGTTCCTCGTGCCGGCCCCGTTCCACGACGCGGCCGTCCTGGACGACCAGGATCTGGTCGGCCTCCCGGACGGTGGACAGCCGGTGGGCGATGACCAGCGAGGTCCTCCCGGCCAGCGCGGTCTTCAGGGCACGCTGCACCGCGGCCTCGGACTCGGAGTCCAGGTGCGCGGTCGCCTCGTCGAGCACGACCACCCTGGGTGCCTTGAGCAGCAGCCTGGCCAGCGCCAGGCGCTGTTTCTCCCCGCCGGACAACCGGTAGCCCCGGTCGCCGACGACGGTCTCCAGGCCCTCGGGCAGCGCCTCGACCAGGTCGGCGATCTGCGCGGCGCGCAGGGCCTCCCAGATCTCCTCCTCCGTCGCGTCCGGCCTGGCGTAGGAGAGGTTGGCCCCGATGGTGTCGTGGAAGAGGTGGGCGTCCTGCATGACGACGCCGACGCTCTCACGCAGGGAGGCGAAGCCGACGTCGCGGACGTCGAGGCCGTTGATCCTGACCGTGCCCTCGTCGGCGTCGTAGAGCCGGGAGACCAGGCTGGTGACGGTCGTCTTGCCCGCCCCCGAGGGACCGACGAGCGCGACCATCTCCCCGGCCCTCGCGGTGAAGGAGACCCCGCGCAGCACCTCCTGGCCGGGGGACGTCTCGGGACGGGCCACCGTCTCAAGTGAGGCGAGCGAGACCTCCGAGGCCGCGGGGTAGCGGAAGCGGACGTTCTCGAACTCGACGGTCACGGGCCCCGGCGGGACGGCGACCGCGTCCGGCCGTTCGGCCACCATCGGCTTCAGGTCGAGCACCTCGAAGACCCGGTCGAAGCTGACCAGGGCTGTCATCACGTCGACGTGCACGTTGGACAGGCTGGTCAGCGGGCCGTACAGGCGCATCAGGAGGGCGGTGAGCGCGACGAGGGTGCCCAGCTCGAAGGCGCCGCCGACGGCCAGCACGCCGCCCACGCCGTAGACCAGGGCGGTGGCCAGCGCGGCGACCAGGCCGAGCGCGACCCGGAAGACCGTCCCGTACATGCCGACGACGACACCGACGTCACGCACCCGGCCGGCCCGGCGTCCGAAGGCGTCGGCCTCCTCCTGCGGCCTGCCGTACAGCTTGGCGACGGTGGCGCCCGCGACGTTGAACCGCTCGGTCATCATGGAGCTCATCTCGGCGTCGAGCTGCATCTGCTCGCGGGTGAGCCCCGACATCTTCCTGCCGACCCACCTCGCGGGCAGGAGGAAGAGCGGCAGCAGCACCAGCGCGACGAGCGTGATCTGCCAGGACAGCACCAGCATGGCGCCCAGGACGAGCACCAGCATGACCACGTTCGAGACGACGGAGGACAACGTGCTCGTCAGCGCCCGCTGCGCGCCGATCACGTCGCTGTTGAGCCTGGAGACCAGGGCCCCGGTCTGGGTGCGGGTGAAGAAGGCCACGGGCATGCGCTGCACGTGGTCGAAGACCTCGGTGCGCAGGTTGTAGATCAGGCCCTCGCCGATCCTGGCGGAGAACCAGCGCTGCGCCAGCGTCAGCGCGGCGTCGGCGACGGCCAGCGCCGCGATGACCCCCGCCAGGGTGACCACGACGCCGGAGCGGCCCGGGGTGATGCCGTCGTCGATGATGGCCTTCATCAGCAGCGGGTTGACGATCACGATGACGGACCCGGCCACGACCAGCGTGAGGAAGGCGAGGATGTGCCGGGTGAAGGGGCGCGCGTAGCCCGCGATGCGTCTGACCGTGCCCGGCGCGAGCCGCTCCTTGGTCACCGAGCTGTCACGCCGCAGGGAACGCATCGTCTGGGGGCCGAACCCCCCGCCCATCATCGTCATGTGGCCTCCTCCGCCGGTGCGAGCACCGTGGCGGGCCCTGGCATTCCCTCGTCAGCTCCCGGCGAACAACGCCCTGACCCGGGCGATCTGCTCCCGGCGCTCGGCGGCGCCCTGTTCCTTGAGCGTGCGCTCCCGTGCCCCCTGGAGCAGGCGTTTGGTCGCGGTCGCGGCGCCCCTGTCGACCGACAGCAGCGCGGCGGCCAGATCCCGTACGGCCCGCGTCAGCTCCTCCCCGGCGACGACCAGCTCGGCGAGGCCGAGGGCGGCCGCCTCCCGCGCCCCCACGGCACGGGCGGTGAGACAGATCTCAAGGGCTCTGGGCAGGCCGACCAGGTCGACCAGTGGCTTGGTGCCCGTCAGGTCGGGGACCAGCCCGAGGGCGGGCTCCCTCATGCACAGTGTGGCGTCTTCGGCCAGGATCCTCAGGTCACAGGCCAGGGCCAGCTGAAACCCGGCTCCGATCGCGTGGCCGTTCACGGCGGCGATGGAGACGATGTCCGGGCGGCGCAACCACAGGAATCCCCGCTGCGCCTGGGCTATCCGTTGTTCGAAGGTCGAGTCGTCGGCCGCCGCGAGAGTCGCGAGCGAACCCTGACCCGGGATGCCCTCGGGGTTGAGCAGACGCAGGTCGATGCCTGCCGAGAAGGACGGCCCCTCACCTCGGACCACGACGATCCTCACCTGCTGCGGCAGGGAGTCACCGATGCGAGCCAGCTCGGACCAGGTGGCGAACGTCTGTGCGTTACGCCTCTCCGGCCGGTCCAGCGTGATCGTCGCGATCTCGCCGTCCACCTCGAAGCGCAGACCGGCCTCCTCGTGAGAGACCTTCTCCGCGCTCCCCCCGATCGCCGCTTCCGCCATCGCCCGCTCCAGCTGTCGTTCGTACGTCTCGCCCGAGCCTATCGACTCTCTAGAAGGAGGTTCTACAGGCCCGAGCGGGACGTGTCAGCGGAGGACGAGCGGCTGCGGTCGCGCGTTTCCGAGGCGGGGTCAGCGCTTCGACTTACCTCGGGTGGCGCCGCCGCGCCCACGCAGAGTCACACCGGACTCGCTCAGGATGCGGTGGATGAAGCCGTATGACCTGCCGGTTGAAGCGGCCAGCGCCCGGATGCTCTCACCGGCGCTGTAGCGCTTCTTCAGATCGGCGGCCAGTTTTTCACGGTCGGCCCCGGTCACCCGGGTGCCCTTCTTGAGAGTCTCGGCCACGAGTACCTCCTGTAGTGCCAGACTTCCGCAGCGTTACTCACGCCATGATCAGTCATTTCTGCGAGATCGGCTACCTACTCCATGGGAAAAGATCCGTACCCGCTCAAATTAAGATCAGGCAAGTGCCACAAGATCGGAAAATTCCTCGCTCCAAGCGTCTTCAACTCCGTCTGGTAGCAAGATCACCCTATCGGGTCGGAGAGCCTCTACAGCCCCCTCATCATGCGTAACAAGGACAATCGCCCCAGAATAGGATCTTAGTGCAGAAAGAACCTGCTCCCTGCTGGCGGGGTCGAGGTTGTTCGTAGGCTCGTCGAGCAGCAGGACGTTGGCCGAGGAGAGCACCAGCGTGGCCAGGGCCAGCCGCGTCTTCTCCCCACCGGAGAGCACTCCCGCGGGCTTGTCCACGTCGTCCCCGGTGAACAGGAACGAGCCGAGGACCTTGCGCAGGTCGGAGTCCGCGAGCTCCCCGCCCGCCGAGCGCATGTTCTCCAGCACGCTCCTGTCCGGGTCGATCGTCTCGTGTTCCTGGGCGTAGTAGCCCAGTTTGAGCCCGTGGCCGGGCTTGACCTCGCCGGTGTCCGGCTCCTCCAGACCGCCCAGGATGCGCAGCAGCGTGGTCTTGCCCGCGCCGTTCAGGCCCAGGATGACGACCCTGCTGCCCCTGTCGACGGCCGCGGCGACGTCGGTGAAGACCTCAAGCGAGCCGTAGGACTTTGACAGGCCCTCCGCGCTGATCGGCGTACGGCCGCAGGGGGCGGGCTCGGGGAAGCGCAGCTTGGCGACCCTGTCACTGCGCCGCTCGGCCTCCAGGCCGGACAGCAGCCGCTCGGCGCGGCGCTGCATGTCCTGCGCGGCCTTGGCCTTCGTCGCCTTGGCCCGCATCTTGTCGGCCTGCGACATCAGCGCCGAGGCCTGCTTCTCCGCGTTGGCCCGCTCGCGCCTCCTGCGCTTCTCGTCGGTCTCCCGCTGGGTCAGATAGGCCTTCCAGCCGACGTTGTAGGTGTCGATCACCGCGCGGTTGGCGTCCAGGTGCAGGACCCGGTTTACCGTCGCTTCAAGAAGCCCGACGTCGTGGCTGATAATGATCAAACCACCTTGATGCGATCGCAAAAAATCACGAAGCCACCCGATTGAGTCTGCATCGAGGTGGTTTGTCGGCTCGTCAAGAAGGAGAGTCTCCGCTCCGGAGAACAGGATGCGGGCCAGCTCGACCCGCCTGCGCTGCCCTCCTGACAGTGTCTCCAGCGGCTGTCCGAGCACCCTGCCGGGCAGTCCCAGGCTGGAGGCGATCGAGGCCGCCTCCGACTCGGCGGAGTAGCCCCCAAGGACGTGCAGCCGGTCCTCAAGACGCCCGTAGGCGCGCACCGCGCGGTCCCTCGTGCGCCGGTCCTCCGAGGCCATGCCCTGCTCGGCCTCGCGCAGCTCGCGCAGGACCTCGTCGAGACCCCGCGCCGACAGGATCCGGTCGCGGGCCAGCACCTGCAGGTCACCGGTGCGCGGGTCCTGCGGCAGGTAGCCGACGGAGCCCGAGGTCGAGACCGTGCCCGCCGCGGGGAGGCCCTCACCGGCCAGCACCCTGGTCAGGGTGGTCTTGCCCGCGCCGTTTCGGCCCACCAGACCGATCTTGTCACCGGGGCCGACCCGGAACGAGGCCCCCTCGATGAGCAGCCGGGCCCCGGCGCGGAGTTCGATGTCAGAAGCTACGATCATGGTTGGAGAACACTCCCAGAATGGACGTACACGGGCTCACCTCACTGGCCGAACCCGCCGCCGCCCTGTGTCTCCCGGCTCCGGCCCGGCTGTCTCGCCTCATCGGGGGCGGCGTCAATCGGAAGTGCGCATACCGATCAGTGTACGGCGCACCCGAGCAGCCCTGGTCTCCCCGAAGCCGCCGGTCCGGCGGCCTCGACCTGCCCCGGCGGTCCCGCGCCGGATCGCTCAGCCGGGATCGGTGACCCTTATCCTGACGGCGCGGAACTCCGCCGGGGTCCCCGCGAGCACCACGAGCCGGGGGTCGGGCACCGTCAGGAACGGTCCCGTCTCCAGCGCGAAGACCGGCGCGAGCCTGCGGTCGGCGCGCAGCGCGTCGACCGCGCGCCTGTCGCCGCCGAGGATCACCGCCTCCAGCTCCGCCACGTGCGGCCCGAGGACGCGCAGCGCCACCTCGGCCGCCGCCTCGTGCGCCTGGCCCACCTGCTTCTCCCTGCGCCTGGCGAATCTCTGCTGGGACCACCCACCCGCCGCGCTGCGGCCGTGGACCTGCCGCGACCCCACCTTGGAGGACAACAGCTCGTCGCCCTGGAAGACGCCCGCCGCGTGGCCGCCGAGCCGTACCAGCAGGACGCCGACCCGGCGCTCGGTGCGCGCGTGGGTGATGAGGCGCGCCAGCGGGCCACCGCCCGAGGTGGTCAGCGGCGGGAAGGGCACCTGACACTCCGCCGCGGCGCCGTCCGCGCCCAGCAGCCGCACGACCTCCTCCCCGGCCGTCACCGAGGGCGGCCCGTGCCGCTCGGCGAAGCCGTCGATCCAGCGGCCGATGCGGGCCGGGCCGACGCTGACCCAGCGTCCGCCCCCCTTCGCCGGTCGTGACGTCATATGACGGGACACTACCGGCTCCTGTCCGGGCGAACCGCCTTCAACGAACGGCGAAATATCGGTGAACATCATTGAACGTCGCTTATGCGGTTGCTGACGATGGTCCATTCTCTGTACGTGTCGAGCAGAACACATCTCCTCCCGCCGGGCACCGCGACGGCCGCCACAGCGGCCACAGCGGGGTCCACAGCGGCGTCCGCCATGGACGCCACCCCGATCGTCGACCTCGACACCGGAGGCGTCATCGCCCTCCAGGCGCCTGGCGACGGTCACGGCAACCTCTCCTCCGCCGTCCGCACGGTCCTGCAGATCTCCAGGAGTGAGGCGCTGCTCCCCCTGGTGCTTCCGATCCCCTCCTCCGCGGTGATCGGTGGATCGGCCGCGCTGGCCCCGCTCCATGAGGCCCTGCGCACCGCGGGCCGCAGGCCGCGCGAGGTCATCCTGATGGTCAGGGGCGACTTCGCGCAGGTCGAACGCCAGTCCCTGATCACCGGGCTCGACGGGCTGCGCGCCATCGGCTACCTGATCGCGGTCGGCGACCTGGGCACCGCCCACATCCCGCTGGACCTGCTCACCGACGCGGCACCGTACCTCGCCGTGCTCTCCCCCGACCTGGTCGCCAAGATGCCCCGCGACCCACGTCGCGCGGCCCTGACCGAGTCGCTGGCCACGTTCTCCCGCGGGATCGGCGCCCATGTCCTGGCCCCCGGCGTGTCCGAGGAGGCCCAGCTGACCGCGCTGCGTTCCTGGGGGGTACGGCTGGCGCAGGGTCCGCTGCTGGTGCCCGGCCCTTCGGGGAGGGTCCACGTGCCCATCGCGGCCCCGCGCCAGGAGCCGTCGCAGGCGCTGCTGGGCCCCCGCGTCCAGGAGTTCCTGCTGCCCGCCATGACCCTGCCCGTCGAGGCGACCGCGGAGGACGTCGTCGAGGCCTTCGGCACCGACCCGTCCATCACCAGCGTGATCCTGGTGGACGAGTACCAGCGGCCGAAGGGCAGTCTCGACCGCAGCCGGTTCCTGCTGTCCATCGCCAGCCGCTTCGGCCACGCCCTGTACGGCAAGAAGCCCGCCCTACGCCTGGCGGACCCGCCTCGCAACGCCCCGAAGACCACCCCGGTGATCGCCGCCATGCAGGTCGCCGGACGCGACGCCGAGCGTGTCTACGACGATCTGGTCGTCGTGGACGAGTTCGGCCGATGCATGGGCATCGTCCGGGTGGCCGACCTGATCCGCCAGGTCGCCGCGCAGCGCTGACATCTTTACACCGTAGATCATCAGGCGAGCGCCTCGGCCCATCGGGCGGTGTCGGTGATCTGGACCAGCCCGGCGATCAGCCCGTCCCTGAGGCGCAGGTCGTGGACGAAGGCCGCCTCGTGCGCCCTGCCGGTCGCACGGGCGGTCCCCCGGTAGTGCCCGAACACCACGGCCCGCTCCGGCTCCGGCCAGACCTGTTCCTCGGCGTGGGGCACGCTGTCCAGGTGCGAGAAGACCACCGCCCAGCAGTCGCGGAGCATCGCCTCGGGGCCGGCGTGCGTGCCGCCGACCCCCAGCGGCATGCCCGCGCTCACGGTGCCCACGAACTCCGGATGGAGCGCGCCCAGGATCCCCTCGGGGTCGCGGGCGGCGAACCCCCGGTACAGACGGTCGACCGCGTTCACCTGAACCTCCAATAGTTCTAGAGAGTGCTATCTAGAATAGCAGTCTGGATACCTCACGGACGAGAAAGGACAGGGAAGCGGACTCCAGACACTCGTCGCGAGCCCAAAATAGGGATATTGATCCACAAAAGGGATTTAAGGCGACATGACCAAGGGTCATCCAGAGAAACCGCCAAGCGGCTATGCCACTTAAATCACCGTATGCTACTACTTAGGGCAACCTAACTTGACGACCATCGGAGAGCGACCATGGCAGAGGGCAGACCGGCGCGTAAGACCATCCGTGGCCAGGTGAAACGGGTCGAGTGGATCACCCCGCACATGATCCGGGTGGTGCTCGGCGGCGACGGACTCGCGGGATTCGGCGCGGGCGCGTTCACCGACCACTACGTCAAACTCCTGTTCCCCCCACACGGGGTAACCTATTCCGCACCATTCGATCTGGAGCGGATTCAGGGCGAACTGCCCCGCGAGCAGTGGCCGACCACCCGGACCTACACCGTGCGCTCGTGGGATCCCGAGACGCTCGAACTGGCCATCGACTTCGTCCACCACGGCGACAGCGGCCTGGCCGGCCCGTGGGCGGCGGCCGTACAGCCCGGCGAGGAGATCCACTTCTTCGGTCCCGGCGGCGGCTACGCCCCCGACCCCGAGGCGGACTGGCACCTGCTCGTCGGTGACGAGAGCGCGCTGCCCGCCATTGCCGCCTCCCTGGAGCGGCTGCCCTCCGGTGTCCCGGCCCACGTGTTCGTCGAGGTCGCGGGCCCGCAGGAGGAGCAGCGGCTGGACTCCCCCGGCGACACGAAGATCGTCTGGTTCCACCGGGGCGACTCCCCGGTAGGCGAGGCGCTGGTCACCGCGGTGCGCGAGCTGGACTTCCCCGAGGGAACCCCGCACGCCTTCGTCCACGGCGAGGCCGGCTTCGTCAGGACGCTGCGCCGTCACCTGCGGGCCGAGCGCGGCATTCCGCTGTCGCGGCTGTCCATCTCCGGCTACTGGCGCGTCGGCCGCGACGACGAGACCTGGCGCGCCGTCAAGCAGGACTGGAACCGGCAGATCGAGGAAGAGGAGGCCGCGACCCTGCCGTCCTGACGCGGGCGGGCCGATCAGAGCCACCCCTGCGCCTGGGCGCGCCGTACCGCCTCGATGCGGTCGCGGGCCCTGGGCCTTCCGGATGGCCGAGGACAGGTGGTCGCCGACCGTCCCCTCTGGCGGGTGCGGGCTCAGCGCGATGTCACCGACGGCCGAGCCGTCGGCCGCCGCGGTCAGGACGTCACGGCCAGGACGTCGCGCTCCCCGGGCGAGAGCGGATTGGGCCCGGCACTCGGCGTGGCGGCGGCCGGTCCCGGGCCGATGACCCGTTCACCCGCGCGGACCCCGCGGATGGCGGCGGCGAGTTCACGGGCAGGGCCGTCCTTCACCGGGAAGGCCGCCGCTCCTGCCTCCATCGCCCGCCGCGGGCGGCCGGGACGGCCGAAGGTCGTCAGGATCACGATCCCGGGCAGGGCCGCGCGGGCACCCGCCCCGGCGGTGATCCCGTCCCCTGACGCCGTTCACGGGAGCGGGCCCGCCGACGGCGTCAGTGCCGGTGATCCGGCGTTGACGGTGACATCTGCCAGAAGGCCCGCACCTCGGACGAGGACGAGAGGAGCCGGTTCAGACCCGGCAGGCGAAGATCGCGGTGACCAGGATGGCCTTGGCGCCGATCTCCCAGAGCTGGTCCATCACCTGCTGGTGCCCCTTGCGCGGCACCATGGCGCGGACCGCGACCCAGCCCTCCCGGTGCAGCGGGGAGACCGTGGGCCCTTCCATACCCGGGGTCAGGGCGATGGCCTCCTCGATGCGCTCGGCCCTGATGTCGTAGTCCATCATCACGTAGTCACGTGCCATCAGCACGCCCTGCAGCCTGCGGACGAGCTGCTGCACCCCGGGGCTCTCCCCGGCGCCGATCCGCTTGATCAGCACGGCCTCCGAGGTGGCGATCGGCTCGCCGAAGACCTCAAGGCCGATGTTGCGCAGCGTGGTGCCGGTCTCGACGACGTCGGCGACCGCGTCGGCGACCCCCAGCCGGATCGCCGTCTCGACCGCGCCGTCCAGCTTGATCACCCGGGCGTCCACGCCCTGTTCGGCCAGGTAGGCGCCGAGCAGGCCGGAGTAGGAGGTCGCGACGCGCTTGCCCTTGAGGTCCGTGACCGTGGCGAAGGCGCCCGGGTTGGCCGCGAAGCGGAAGGTCGAGGCGCCGAAACCGAGCGGCATGATCTCCTCGACCTGCGCGCCCGAGTCGTGGAGCATGTCACGGCCCGTGATGCCGGCGTCGAGGGTGCCCTCACCGACGTAGACGGCGATGTCCTTCGGACGCAGGAAGAACAGCTCGCAGGAGTTCTCCGGGTCGACGACCACGAGTTCCTTGCTGTCCTTGCGGGGACGGTATCCGGCTTCCTTGAGGATGGTCTGGGCGGCCTCGTTGAGGGCGCCCTTGTTGGGAACGGCGAGACGGAGCATGGTGGTGGCTTTCCTTGACGGATCTGCGGTCATGGGAACGTGAGCCGGGCGCACCGGCTCACAGATGCCTGTAGACCTCGTCCAGCCCGATCCCCTTGGCGAGCATGAGAACCTGCACGTGGTAGAGCAGCTGGGAGATCTCCTCAGCGGCCCGCTCGTTCGACTCGTGCTCGGCGGCCATCCAGCTCTCCGCGGCCTCCTCGACGACCTTCTTGCCGATGGCATGGACCCCGGCGTCCAGCGCGGCCACGGTGCCCGACCCCTCGGGGCGGGTCCGTGCCTTGTCTGACAGCTCGGCGTACAGCTCTTCGAAGGTCTTCATGGTCTCTCTCGGCGTCGTGGGATGTCGTTGCCAAGCCTAACGGCCCCGGGGACCACCACGGATGGGCGTCCACGCTCTGGACACGGCCGCGTCCCCTCCCGCCCGGGCATATCACCGTGAAACGCCGGACGGGGCCGGTACGGCGTGTGCCGTACCGGCCCCGTCGGGGTGTCGTGGAAAGGTGCGGGACGCTCAGCGCCCGTGGTAGCCGCCGCGCCTGCCGCGGCTGTCGGGACGGCCGCCAGAACGGGACTCCCCGCCCCGGAACTCGCCGTTGCCGCCGCCGCTGCGGAACTCACCGCCACCGCTGCGGAAGCCGCCCTGGCGGTCACCGCGGAACGGCTCCCTGTGCTCGCCACCGCGGTAACCCTCGCGGTCGCCGGTGGGGCGCTGCTCGGAGGACCTGAAGGGACGCTCCCCGCGGAAGGGGGGACGGTCGCCGCGGAACGGCTCCCTGCGCTCACCACCGCGGTAGCCGCCGCCGGTGCCGCGGCCCTCGGAACGACGCTCGGGGCGCTCAGTGCGGAAGTCGGAGTGCTCGGGACGCTCGGCGCGGAAGGGACGCTCGCCCCGCCCGCCTTCGCCCGCGGAACGCTCGCGCGGCTGGTAGCCCTCGCCACCGTGGCCGGGACGGTCACGGAAGCGCCGCGGGCCGCGTCCGCCGCCGAAGCCGCCGCGCCGCTCGCGCTGCTTGGCGACCGGAGCCGCGGGCTCCCAGACCGGGATCGACTCGCCGCTGGGCTGGCGAGCCCCCGCGACCTCCTCAAGGCGGGGGTGCCCCGGGGTGGCCTTGAGCCGGAACGGCTTGATACCCGCGCGGCGGGTCATCGCGTCGGTCGAGCGGCGCTCGTTGGGGAGCACCAGCGTCATGACGGTGCCCTTCTCCCCCGCGCGCGCCGTACGGCCGCCACGGTGCAGGTAGCTCTTGTGGTCCTGCGGCGGGTCCACGTGCAGCACCAGGCTGATGTTGTCGACGTGGATGCCCCGGGCCGCGACGTCGGTGCAGACCAGGACGTTGATCTCGCCTTCCTTGAACTCGGCGAGGATGCGGGTCCGCTGGTTCTGGCGCTTGCCGCCGTGCAGGCCTCCGGCCTTGACGCCGACCTGGGCGAGCTGCTTGCACAGGCGGTCGACCCCGTGCTGGGTGCGCACGAAGATGATGGTGCGGCCCTCACGGTTGGCGATCTCGGCGGTCACCGGGAACTTGTCGTCGCGGTGGACCTCGAGCACGTGGTGCTCCATGGTCTCGACCGAGGAGGCGGGCGGCGCCATCGAGTGGGTGATCGGGTCGGTGAGGAAGCGCCGCACCAGCTTGTCCACGTCACCGTCGAGGGTCGCCGAGAACAGCAGGCGCTGGCTGTCGGGGGGCGTCTGCTGCAGGATGGCGCTGACGACCGGGAAGAAGCCCAGGTCGCACATGTGGTCGGCCTCGTCCAGGATGGTCACCTGGACCTCGTCCAGGGTGCACTCACCCTGCTGGATCAGGTCGGTGAGGCGGCCGGGGGTCGCGACGACGACCTCGACGCCGCGGCGCAGCGCCTCGATCTGACGGCCCATGGACATGCCGCCGACGACGGTCTTCATCCGCAGCGACAGGCCACGGCCCAGCGGCTCAAGCGCGTCGGTGACCTGCATGGCCAGCTCGCGGGTCGGCACCAGGACGACCGCCAGCGGACGGCCGGGACGGGCCTTGCCTCCGGCGATGCGGGCCATCATGGGCAGGCCGAAGGCCAGCGTCTTGCCCGAACCGGTCTGGCCGCGCCCGAGGACGTCGTTACCGGCGAGGATGTCGGGGATGGTGGCCCGCTGGATGGGGAAGGGGCTGTCGATGCCCTGACGGGAGAGCCCGTTCACCAGCGGCTTGGGCAGGCCGAGGAGGGTGAACTCGGACACCTCCGAGGGGGCCGCGGAGACCTCGGCGACCTCGGTGATTTCGGGCAGGGCAGCGTCAAGCATGGTCACGAAGATTCGTGCCTTTCGATAGAAGGACGGGGGCACGTCACTTCTGCGAAAGGACGAGCCTGGAACGCGTGGCCTGAGGCCACGCTCGATCTACGCCCACTGTGGGGGCGGTGGTGCGGCGCAAGTCGAGGCGCACCGCACGAGACGGGTGAATATTACCCGCACGCAGTCAAACCACGATCAAGCATACCCGGCGTTCGCAGTGCCGGGTCCGGCCGGGGCGTACGGCACGGGCCGACGCTTGTCCGTTACGAAGTCAACGCTCCGCCGCCGGGCCTTTCTTCCCGGCCCGGGCATTCTCTCACACATTCCGGTACGGCCCGCACCCGTTTTTCCGGGCGCGGACCGTACCGGAACGCCGATCAGACGTTGAAACCGAGCATGCGCAGCTGCTCGCGCCCCTCGTCAGTGATCTTGTCGGGACCCCACGGGGGGAGCCAGACCCAGTTGATCTTCACATCGGAGACCATGCCGTCCAGGGCGGAGTGCGCCTGGTCCTCGATGACGTCGGTCAGCGGGCAGGCCGCGCTGGTCAGCGTCATGTCGATGGTGGCGATCGGCGGTCCGCCGGCCTCGGTCTCGTCCAGGTTGATCCCGTAGATCAGGCCGAGATCGACGACGTTGATGCCGAGTTCGGGGTCGACCACGTCCTTGAGGGCCTCCATGACCTCGTCAAGGGTGGTCTCCCCGTCGTACGCCGAGGTCGGCGTCTCAACAGGCTTGCTCATTCGCTACTCCTCACGACCGCGTCCTTGTAGGCCATCCAGGCGAGGAGCGCGCACTTGACCCGCGCGGGGAACTTGGCCACCCCGGCGAAGGCGACGGCGTCGCCGAGGACGTCCTCGTCTGCCTCGACCTGACCCCTGCTCTGCATGAGCCGGGTGAACTCCTCCACGACGGAGAGGCTTTCCTCGACCGTCGACCCGGTGGCCAGCTCGTACAGCACCGAGGCCGCCGCCTGGCTGATCGAACACCCCTGGCCGTCGTAGGACACGTCCTCGACCTTGCCGCCGTCGCCCAGTTTCACGCGCATGGTGATCTCGTCGCCGCACGTCGGGTTCACATGGTGGACCTCGGTGTCGTACGGGTCTCGAAGTCCCCGCCCCTGGGGATGCTTGTAGTGCTCCAGGATCAGCTCCTGGTACATGGACTCGGCGATCATCTGGGCTGCTCCGGCATGGCTAGGCGAACACCTTCCGCACGTGGTGGAGGCCGCGGACCAGGGCGTCGATCTCGGCCGGGGTGTTGTAAAGATAGAAGGAGGCCCGCGTCGTCGCGGGAATCCCGAACCTCAGGTGCAGCGGACGGGCGCAGTGGTGCCCGACCCGCACGGCCACCCCGAAGTTGTCATCGAGGATCTGCCCGACGTCGTGCGGGTGAATCCCCTCAAGGGTGAAGGAGACGACCCCGCCGCGCTCGTCGAGGTTCCCCGGGCCGATCACCCTCAGCCCCTCGACCTCCTTCAGGGCCTCAAGCGCGTAGCCGGTGAGCTCGCGCTCATGCCGGGCCACGGCGTCCATCCCGATCGCCGTCAGGTAGTCGAGCGCCGCGCCCAGGCCGATGGCCTCGACGATGGGCGGGGTGCCCGCCTCGAACTTGTGCGGCGCGGGGGCGTAGGTCGAGTGGTCCATCCAGACCGCCTCGATCATCTCCCCGCCGCCCAGGAACGGAGGCATGGCGTCGAGCAGCTCACCACGCGCCCACAGCACACCGATGCCCGAGGGGCCGACGGCCTTGTGCCCGGTGAAGGCAAGGAAGTCGACGCCGAGCTCGGTGACGTCCACCGGCCGGTGGGGCACCGACTGGGAGGCGTCGAGCATCGTCAGCGCGCCGACCTCACGGGCCCTGGCGACCACCCGGTCGACCGGGTTGACCGTGCCGAGCACGTTGGACTGGTGCGCGACGGAGACGATCCTGGTGCGTTCGTTGACGAGCTCGTCCAGGTTGGACAGGTCGAGACGGCCCTCGTCGGTGACGGAGAACCACCGCAGCGTGACACCGGTGCGCCGCGCGAGCAGCTGCCAGGGCACGATGTTGGAGTGGTGCTCCATCTCGGAGATGACGATCTCGTCGCCGGGGCCGACCCGGAACCTGGGGTCGTCGCCGGCGAGGTTGCCGAAGGCGTAGGCGACCAGGTTGAGCGCCTCGGAGGCGTTCTTGGTGAAGACGATCTCGTCACGGCTCGGCGCGCCGACGAAGGCGGCCACCTTGTCGCGGGCCCCCTCGTAGGCCTCGGTCGACTCGGCGCCGAGCACGTGCATGGCGCGGCCGACGTTGGCGTAGTGCGTGGCCAGGTGCTCGCGCATGGTCTCGATGACCTGCGTCGGCTTCTGCGAGGAGTTGGCCGAGTCGAGGTAGACCAGCGGCCTGCCGCCGGGCAGCTCGCGGGAGAGGGCGGGGAAGTCCTTCCTCACCCTCTCCACGTCGAATCCGGTTTCCATCAGGCGGAGGCCTTCACGTAGGCCTCGTACCCCTCGGCCTCCAGCTTCTCGGCCAGCTCGGGACCGCCCTGCTCGACGATGCGGCCGCCCGCGAAGACGTGGACGAAGTCCGGCTTCACGTAGCGCAGGATGCGGGTGTAGTGGGTGATGAGCAGCACACCGGTCTCACCGGAGGAGCGGAAGCGGTTGATGCCCTCGGAGACCACCCGCAGCGCGTCGACGTCGAGGCCGGAGTCGGTCTCGTCGAGGACGGCGATCTTCGGCTTGAGCAGTTCGAGCTGGAGGATCTCGTGGCGCTTCTTCTCGCCGCCGGAGAAGCCCTCGTTCAGGTTGCGCTGGGCGAAGGCGGCGTCGATGGACAGCGCGTCCATTCCGGCCTTGAGGTCCTTGGCGAACTCGCGGAGCTTGGGGGCCTCGCCGCGCACCGAGGTGACCGCGGAGCGCAGGAAGTTGGAGACGCTGACGCCGGGGACCTCGACGGGGTACTGCATGGCCAGGAACAGGCCGGCGCGGGCGCGCTCGTCGACCGTCATGTCCAGCAGGTCGGCGCCGTCGAGCAGGACCTGCCCGCCGGTGACGGTGTACTTCGGGTGACCGGCGATCGCGTAGGCGAGCGTGGACTTGCCCGAACCGTTGGGGCCCATGATGGCGTGGGTCTCGCCCGCCCGCACGGTGAGGTTGACCCCGCGCAGGATCTCCTTGTCCTCGACCGCGACCTGCAGGTCACGGATCTCAAGGGTGGAACCCTGGTGGACTCGGCTCGAATCAGACACTGTTACGACTCCTTCGAGAGCGAGACGAGAACGTCATCGCCGTCGATCTTCACTTGGTAGACGGGGACGGGCTTTGAGGCGGGCGGGCCGGTGGGCTTGCCTGAGCGCAGGTCGAAGCACGAGCCGTGCAGCCAGCATTCGAGCGTGCCGTCGTAGACCTCGCCCTCGCTGAGCTTCACCTCCGCGTGGGAGCACACGTCGTGCAGGGCGTAGACCTCGGCTCCCCTGCGGACCAGGGCGACCGGTGTCTCCCCGACCTCGATGCCGATCACCCCGTCGTCGGGGATGTCGGTGATCTTGCAGACCTTCTCGAACGTCACTTCTCCAGCTCCGCCTCGACCTTGGCGAACACCCGCCGGCGCAGCTCGTCGAGCTCGATCTTCTCCAGGAGCTGCGCGAAGAAGCCCCTGATCACCAGGCGGCGGGCCTCGTCGAACGGGATGCCGCGGGCCTGGAGGTAGAAGATGTGCTCGTCGTCGAGACGCCCTGAGGCGCTGGCGTGACCGGCCCCCGCGACCTCTCCGGTGAGGATCTCCAGGTTCGGCACCGAGTCGGCGCGGGCGCCGTCGGTCAGCAGGAGGTTGCGGTTGAGCTCGTAGGTGTCGGTGCCCTCCGCCTCGACCCGGATGATCACGTCCCCGATCCAGACGGCGTGCGCGTCCTCACCCTGCAGCGCGCCCTTGTAGACGACGTTGCTCCTGCAGTTGGGCTTGGAGTGGTCGACCAGCAGGCGGTGTTCGAGGTGCTGGCCCGCGTCCACGAAGTACAGGCCGGTCAGTTCGGCGTCGCCGCCGGGCCCCTCGTAGGAGACCGAGGGCGAAAGCCGTACCAGGTCGCCGCCGAGGGTGACCACGAAGCTGCGGAAGGTCGCGTCCTTGGCGAGCAGGGCGTGGTGGTGCGAGACGTGGACGGCGTCGTCGTCCCACTCCTGCAGGCTGACGACCTTGAGCGTGGCGCCCTCGCCGACGACGAACTCGACGTTGTCGGCGTAGACCGCGCTGCCCTGGTGCTCGATGACGACGACGGCCTCGGCCATCGGCTCCAGCCTGACCAGGGTGTGGCCGTAGGCCGGGCCGTCGCCCGAGCCGGTCACGGTGACGACGGTCGGGGCGGAGGCGACCGCCTCGCGCGGCACGGTGATGACGGTCGCCTTCTCGAAGGCGGCGTAGGCCTGGGCGCTGACCCGGTCGGCGGGCACGTAGGCCCTGCCGAGCCGCTCGTCGTCACGGCCCACGGTCTCGACCGTGACCTCGGGGGCCGCCTCGATGCGGACCACGACTCCGCCGGAGGCGGCGGCACCGGTGTGCAGGCCCTTCAGGCGAGACAGCGGGGTGAAGCGCCACTCCTCCTCGCGGCCCGTCGGGACCGGGAAGTCCGCGACGTCGTAGGAGGCCTTCTCGTGGAGGGTCGACAGGGGTTTGGTTTCGAGACCCATCAGCCGACGGCTCCTTCCATCTGCAGCTCGATCAGGCGGTTCAGCTCAAGGGCGTACTCCATGGGGAGCTCGCGCGCGATCGGCTCGACGAAGCCGCGCACGATCATCGCCATGGCCTCGTCCTCATCCAGACCGCGGCTCATGAGGTAGAAGAGCTGGTCGTCGGAGACCTTGGAGACCGTGGCCTCGTGTCCCATGGAGACGTCGTCCTCGCGCACGTCCACGTAGGGGTAGGTGTCGGAGCGGCTGATCTGGTCGACCAGCAGCGCGTCGCACTTGACCGTGCTGGCGCTGCCGTGCGCGCCCTCCTCGATCTGCACCAGACCGCGGTAGGAGGTACGGCCGCCGCCCCTGGCGACGGACTTGGAGATCACCGTCGAGCTGGTGTTGGGAGCCAGGTGCACCATCTTGGCGCCGGCGTCCTGGTGCTGGCCCTCACCGGCGAAGGCCACGCTCAGCGTCTCGCCCTTGGCGTGCTCGCCCATGAGGTAGACGGCCGGGTACTTCATCGTGACCTTGGAGCCGATGTTGCCGTCGATCCACTCCATGGTCGCGCCCTCGTAGGCGACGGCGCGCTTGGTGACCAGGTTGTAGACGTTGTTCGACCAGTTCTGGATGGTCGTGTAACGGCAGCGGGCGCCCTTCTTCACGATGATCTCCACGACCGCGCTGTGCAGCGAGTCGGAGGAGTAGATCGGCGCGGTACAGCCTTCCACGTAGTGGACGTAGGAGTTCTCGTCCACGACGATCAGGGTCCGCTCGAACTGGCCCATGTTCTCGGTGTTGATCCGGAAGTAGGCCTGCAGCGGGATCTCGACGTTGACGTTCGGCGGCACGTAGATGAAGCTGCCACCGCTCCACACGGCCGTGTTCAGCGAGGCGAACTTGTTGTCGCCCACCGGGATCACGGTGCCGAAGTACTCCTTGAAGATCTCCTCGTGCTCCTTGAGGGCGGTGTCGGTGTCGACGAAGATGACACCCTTCTCCTCAAGGTCCTCACGGATCTTGTGATAGACGACCTCGGACTCGTACTGGGCGGCGACGCCGGCGATCAGGCGCTGCTTCTCCGCCTCGGGGATGCCGAGCTTGTCGTAGGTGTTCTTGATGTCCTCCGGAAGCTCCTCCCAGGAGGAGGCCTGCTTCTCGGTCGAACGCACGAAGTACTTGATGTTGTCGAAGTCGATCCCGCTGAGGTCGGAGCCCCAGTTGGGCATGGGCTTCCTGTCGAACAGCCGCAGGCCCTTCAGACGGAGGTCCAGCATCCACTCCGGCTCGCTCTTGAGCGCGGAGATGTTGCGGACGACCTCCTCGGACAGCCCACGGCGGGCCGCGGCCCCCGCGGTATCGGAGTCGGCCCAGCCGAACTTGTAATTCCCGAGGCCTTCCAGCTCCGGGCGGTCGGTGACAGTCACCTTCCGGTCTCCTTGCTCGTTTCGTCGATCACTTCATGGGTTGCCGGGGCGGTGCCCCGCGGGTCCGTCGCCGCGCCTGCCACGCGGCCGTCCCGGGCCCTGCCGTCCCCCCGGTGGGGACTCACGTGGGTGGTGCACACCCCGTCGCCGTGGGCGATGGTCGCCAGCCTCTGCACCGGGGTGCCGAGGATCTGCGCGAACGCCTCCGTCTCCGCCTCGCAGAGCTGAGGGAACTCGGCGGCGACGTGCGCCACCGGGCAGTGGTGCTGGCACAGCTGCTCGCCGCCGAGGCTCGCCTTGCTCGCCGAGGCGGCGTAGCCGTCCGCGGACAGGGCCTCGGCCAGGAAGCGCACCCGCTGGTCGGCGGGGACCTCGCGCAGCTCGTGGCGCAGGCGCCGGACCAGGCCCGCCACCTGTGACCTGGCGAACTCGGCGACGGCCCCCTCGCCCGCCCGCTCGGCCAGGAAGCGCAAAGCGTTTCCCGCGAGCCCGTCGTAGGCGTGCTCGAAGGCGCTGCGGCCCGCGTCGGTTATGGCGAACAGTTTCGCCGGCCGTCCTCGCCCGCGCTGGCCCCGGGGGCGTGCCGTACGGGGTTCGATCATCCCGTCGGCGAGCAGCGCGTCCAGATGGCGGCGGACGGCGGCGGGGGTGAGCCCGAGCCGTTCGCCGAGGGCGGGGGCGGTGATCGGTCCGCGTTCCAGGATGAGCCGGGCGACACGCGCACGCGTGCTGCGCTCGGCGGACACGCCAGAGAGCCGCGCGGGGGCGGCCTCTTCCGTGCCCGACATCTTGGTCACGTATTTCACAACATCAGTGTGCCGTAATTGCTTCCCCGCTTACAAACCGTCGTCCGGCTTGCGAAGAATGCGATTTATCACGCAGGTAAGGCTTACCTAAGCTGCGCAAACGTCATCCTGTGGCCTGCCCGGCCGCACACCCACGGCAGGCGCTGGCGAGAAGGCACGGGGCGGCGCCCACCGTCCCGGTCCTCTCCAACGCCCGGGACTCCCAACCCGGGCCGGGGGCCTCCCGATTCCCCGTCACAAGAAGTCTCGGCAAAGAAGTTTTTACCCGGCCGAGCCTCTCCGCGGGACCCGGCTCCGTGACGCCGTGGCGGCGGCGCCGTACGGCACCGTCACGTGTACGGCACGCCATGTATCCGGCGTCCTTGACACCCCGGATCGAGGACGGCCCGGACGACCGTCCCCCGGGCGGGCAGGAGGGCGTGTCAGCGCGTGCGGCGCACGAGGTCACGGGGCCGGAGCTTCGGCGCGATCCTCCCCGGGTCTCCGACCGGGCGTGGCCGGGACGCCCCCGCGGGCACCGCCGTGTTCCCCGGCTCAGGTCCGCCAGCGTGACCGCCCCGGTGAGTCCCTAAACTCGTGCCCATGGAATCCCCAGCCGTCGAGATCAGCGATCTGGTCAAGAGATACGGCCGCGCGACCGCGATCGACGGTCTCACGCTGAGCGCGGACCGTGGCGCGGTGACCGCGATCCTCGGCCCGAACGGCGCGGGCAAGACCTCGACCATCGAGATCTGCGAGGGGTTCCGCAGGGCCGACGGCGGCACGGTCCGGGTGCTCGGGCTCGACCCGTCCAGGCCGGAGCTGCGCGCCAGGGTCGGGGTGATGCCGCAGGCCGGAGGGGTGCCCCCGGCGGCGCGCTGCGGTGAGTGGCTGCGCCTGATGTCCCGTTTCCACGCCCGTCCGCTGGATCCCCCGGCGCTGCTGGAGCGGCTCGGCCTGTCCGAACACGTCCGCACGCCGTACCGCAGGATGTCGGGCGGCCAGCAGCAGCGCGTCTCGCTGGCCGCGGCCGTGATCGGCCGCCCCGAGCTGGTCTTCCTCGACGAGCCGACCGCGGGCCTCGACCCGCAGGCGCGGCACGCCTGCTGGGAGCTGGTCGGCGACCTGCGCGCCGCCGGGGTCTCCGTGGTGCTCACCACCCACCACATGGACGAGGCGGAGAAGCTCTCCGACCGGGTCGTGATCATCGACCGCGGCCGGGTCGTGGCCGACGGCACCCCCGCCTCGCTCACCGGTGCCGAACGGCAGCTGCGCTTCCGCGCCCGCCCCGGCCTCGCCCTGGACGAGCTGCTCACCGCGCTGCCCGCGGGCAGCGCGGCCAAGGAGTCGCCCTCCGGGCACTACATCATCGAGGGACAGGTCGTGCCCGAGCTGCTGGCGACCGTGACGACCTGGTGCGCCGCGGAGGGGGTCACCGCGGACGATCTGAGCATCGAGCGCCGCACCCTGGAGGACGTCTTTCTCGAACTGACGGGACGTGAGCTGCGGTGACCCCTCCCGAGCACGGCCCGTGTCGGACCCGCAGGAGAACGCAGTGACCACCCTGGACCTCACCCCCGCCCCCGGCGCCGCGCCGCTGAGCCGGATGGTGCTCGCGCAGACCGGGGCGGAGATCAGAGCCACGCTCCGCAACGGGGAGCAGCTCCTGCTGACGCTGGTCATCCCGGTGCTGCTGCTCGTCGGCTTCTCCGCCGCCCCGCTGGTGAACGTCGGCGGCGGCTCCCGGGTCGACTTCGTCACCCCCGGGGTGCTCGCGCTGGCGGTGATGTCGACGGCCTTCACCGGGCAGGCCATCGCGACCGGCTTCGAGCGCAGGTACGGCGTGCTGAAGCGGCTGGGCGCCACCCCGCTGTCGCGGACCGGCCTGATGCTGGCCAAGACGCTCTCCGTCGTCGCCGTCGAGGCCCTCCAGATCGTGGTCCTGTGCCTGGTGGCACTCTCCCTCGGCTGGCGTCCCACGGGTTCCCCGTTCGCCGCGTTGCTGCTGCTCCTGCTGGGCACCGCGGCCTTCAGCGGGCTCGGGCTGCTGATGGCGGGCACGCTGCGCGCCGAGGCGACGCTCGCCGGGGCCAATCTGGTCTACCTGGTCCTGCTCGGCTGCGGCGGGGTCGTCTTCCCGCTGTCGGTCTTCCCCGACTCGGTCGAGCCCGCGCTGCGGCTGCTGCCGATCAGCGCGCTGACCGGCGGGCTCCGCTCGGTCCTCACCTCGGGCGCCGGGCTGCCGCTGGGAGCGGTGCTCGTCCTGGCCGTGTGGGCCGCGCTGACCCTCGGTCTCGCATCCCGGACATTCCGCTGGGAGTGACCCACCGGATAGGTAAGGTGTGAACGCCTATGTGGTTCGTGACACGAGGAGTTCCATGACCGCCGAAGCCCTGCAGGGGCCCGCCGAGCCGTACAAGTCCGGCATGCCCAGGCCGGGGATGCTGCTGCGGTCCGCCTCCGACGCCATCCCGCCGTCCGGGCTGGTGCTGCTGGCGATCCTGTCCGTCCAGGTGGGAGCGGGTTTCGCCAAGAACCTGTTCGCCCAGCTCCCGCCGAGCGCGGTGGTCTTCCTGCGGATCGCGACGGGCGCGCTGATCATCGGCCTGGTCGCGCGGCCCAGGCTGCGGGGGCTCAGCCGCTCCGACCTCGGGATCGGGATCGGCTTCGGCGTGACGCTGGGCGTGATGAACCTGTCGTTCTACCAGGCGCTCGCCGAACTGCCCATGGGCATCGCGGTCGCGATCGAGTTCCTCGGCCCGCTCGGGGTCGCGGTGGCCGCCTCTCGCCGCCGTCTCGACCTGCTGTGGGTCGTCCTCGCGGGCTCCGGCGTGGTGCTGCTGGCGCCGTGGGGGACCTCCGGCTCGCGCATCGGCTGGGCGGGCATCGGGTTCGCCCTGATCGCGGCGGTCTGCTGGGCGGGCTACATCCTGCTGGCCGCCGCCGCGGGACGTCGTTTCCCCGGCGCGACCGGACTGTCCTTCGCGATGATCGTCTCGGTTCTGCTGGCCGCCCCCGCGGGGATCGCGGCGGGGGGCGCCGACCTGCTGCGTCCCGAGATACTGCTGATCGGGCTCGGGGTCGGCCTGCTGTCCTCGGTGATCCCGTACTCGATCGAGATGGAGGCGCTGCGCAGGATGCCGAAGCGGGTCTTCGGCATCCTGATGAGCCTGGAGCCCGCGGTCGCCGCGCTGGTCGGACTGCTGGTGCTCGGTGAGGTGCTCCAGGCGCGTGAGTGGGCGGCCATCGGCTGCGTGGTCATCGCCAGTGTCGGCGCCACCCGGACCTCCAGGGGCACGCCGGGCTGAGCCGTCCTACTCGGGCCCGGGTTTGGCCCAGATGCCCCTGACGTGCCGGATGTGCTCGTCCATCAGCCGTTCCGAGCCCTGGCTGTCACCGGCCGCGAGCAGGTCCAGGAGCTGGAGATGCTCACGGGCGGAACCGACCAGCGCGCCCCGGGCCGACAGGGCGGACAGGCCGTAGAGGCGGGCGCGCTTACGCAGGTCGCGCACCACGTCCACGAGGTGGGTGTTGCCCGCGAGCGCCAGCAGGTCCACGTGGAAACGGACGTCGGCGTCCACGTAGGCGAGCAGGTCACCGCGCTCGGCTGCGTCGACGATCTCCTGGGCCACGGGCCGCAGCGCCTCGAATCTCTCGGCCAGGCCCGTGTCGGCCAGCCTCGCGACCGTGGGCACCTCGATGAGTTTGCGGATCTCGGTGATCTCGTCCAGGTCGCGTTCCGACAGCTCGGTGACCCGGAAGCCCTTGTTGCGCACCGCCTCGACCAGGCCCTCCTTGGCCAGGTCGAGCATCGCCTCGCGCACCGGGGTCGCGGAGACCCCGAACTGGGCGGCCAGCACCGGCGCCGAGTAGACGACACCGGGCCGCATCTCACCGGTGATCAGAGCGGCCCGTAACGCGTGGGCCACCTGCTCGCGCAGGCTCTGCCGCTCGCCCACGGCCGGCAGGTCGAGCCGGTCCTGCGCCGAAGGAGCCATTCCCGTGCCTCTCGTCTCGCACTCGTCGACTCTTGCAGGCGGCGGACGCCGTCGAGGCCTCCCCGCTCCGTGCCCACTTTCTCGAACGCCCGGGTCCCGTGCCGTGAGGCACCGGCGACAGGTTCCCGGGTTCCCGGCCGGATGACCGGTGGTGATCATAGCGCTCCACAGAGGGGATGGGCCGATCCTCCGCACTCGGGGGACAACTCCGCGGGCTCCGACGGCTTCCGACGCCCGGTGCGCGCCGCCGTACCCGGCGGACGGCTCGGGAGGGGGCGGCCGTGACCACGGTAGGCCGTCGCGGGTCAGCCTACTCCCGTGGAGGGGAATCCCGGGGGCGTACGGCGTGCTCGCCGGGACGCCCCCGGGTTCACAGCAGGAACCCCTCGGGGAAGGGGTCGCGGGGGTCGAGGAAGTACTGCGCGGTCCCGGTGATCCACGCCCTGCCGGTGATGGCCGGGATCACCGCGGGCAGCCCGGCGACGCTCGTCTCCCCGGCGATCCTGCCGACGAAGCGGGTGCCGATGAACGACTCGTTCACGAAGTCGGCGCCGGGGGCGAGCTCACCCCTGGCGTGCAGCTGGGCCATCCTGGCGCTGGTTCCCGTGCCGCACGGCGAGCGGTCGAACCAGCCGGGGTGGATGGCCATCGCGTGCCGCGAGTGGCGGGCGTCCGAGCCGGGGGCGGTGAACTGCACGTGGTGGCAGCCCCTGATCGCGGGGTCGAGCGGGTGGGCCGGCTCGTCCTGTTCGTTGATCGCCTCCATGATCGACAGGCCCGCGTCGAGAATGCGCCGCCCGTGCGAACGCTCGAACGGCAGGCCGACGGACTCGATCGGCAGGATCGCGTAGTGGTTGCCGCCGTAGGCCAGGTCGTAGACGACCTCGCCCAGGCCGTCGACCCGGACCGTACGGTCGAGGCCGACCACGAAGGAGGGCACGTTGGTGATGGTCACCGAGGTCGCCGCGCCGTCCTCGACCCGCACCTCGGCGACGACCAGCCCGGCGGGGGTGTCCAGGCGCACGACCGTCACCGGTTCGGCGACCTCGACCATCCCGGTCTCGACCAGGACGGTCGCCACGCCGATGGTGCCGTGCCCGCACATGGGCAGGCAGCCGGAGACCTCGATGTAGAGGACCCCGAAGTCGGCGTCGGGACGGGCCGGCGGCTGCAGGATCGCCCCGCTCATCGCCGAGTGGCCGCGCGGCTCGTACATGAGCAGGGTCCTGACGTAGTCCATCTCCGCCATGAAGCGCAGGCGGCGCTCGGCCATGGTCGCGCCGGGAACGACGCCGACTCCCCCGGTGATCACGCGGGTCGGCATGCCCTCGGTGTGGGAGTCGACCGCGTGAAAGACCCGTCTCGTCCTCATCGGCCCTCCTTCTCGGTTCCCTCCCCCGTAACCGTAAGGGCCCCCGTGACCGTAAGGGCCCGCAGCGTCGCCTCGCGCACGGCGGTCTCCTGCTCCGGCGACAGCGGCAGCCTCGGCGGACGGCACGGCCCGCCCCGCAGCCCGGCCAGGTCCATGGACAGCTTGACGGCCTGGACGAACACGGTCGCCGAGTCCCAGCGGAGCAGCGGGTGCAACGCGCGGTACAGCGGCAGCGCCGTGGCCAGGTCTCCCGCGACGGCCGCCCGGTACAGGGCGGCGCAGGGGCCGGGAAGCGCGTTGGGGAATCCGGCGACCCAGCCCACCGCGCCCGCGACGGCCAGTTCGAGCAGCACGTCGTCGGCGCCCGCGAGCAGGTCGAGGCCGGGGGCGAGTTCGGCGATCCGGTAGGCCCTGCGGACGTCGCCGCTGAACTCCTTGACCGCGACGATCAGGCCCTCGCCGTACAGCCTGGCCAGCAGGTCCGGGGTGAGGTCCACCCTGGTGTCGTGGGGATTGTTGTAGGCCACGACGGGCAGGCCCGCCGCGGCGACCTCGCGGTAGTGCTCGACCACGGCCCGTTCGTCGGCCCGGTAGACGGTCGGCGGCAGCAGCATCACCGCGCCGCATCCGGCCTCGCGTGCCTGCTCGGCCCAGCGGCGCGCCTCGGTCGCCCCGTAGGCGGCCACTCCCGGCATGACCCGGTCTCCGCCGACGGCCGCGACCGCCGTCTCGACCACCCGGGCCCGTTCCTGCGGGGTCAGCGTCTGGTACTCGCCCAGTGAGCCGTTCGGCACCACACCGTCGCAACCTCCGTCGAGCAGCCCTCGGCAGTGAGCGGCGTAGCCGTCCAGATCGATGGAAAGGTCGTCCGTCAGGGGAAGCGCGGTGGCCACCGTCACGCCGTGCCAGGGCCTGTCCCGGTCCGTCGTCATCAGACTCCTCAGGGGGTCTCGGGGGGAGGGTTCGCCAGGTCGCCGAGCCGTACCGGCTGGGTGATCGGGCGCCGGGGCGGCTCGGGGCCGTCGCCGGCGAGGGCGGCGACGGCGTGTCCGCACATCCGGCCCTGGCACCAGCCCATGCCGGGCCGGGCCAGGAGTTTCACGGCGCGGGCGTCGCGGGCGCCCAGGGAACGCGCCTCGCGCACGGCGGAGAGGGGCACCTCCTCGCACCGGCAGATCAGGGTGTCCTCGCGCAGCCAGCCCTGCCAGCCGGGCCGTACGGGGTAGGCCCGGGCCAGCGCGCGGGCGAAGGCGGACAGGCGTGCCACGCGTCTGGAGAGAGCGGGCAGCGGCGGGACGCGGCGGCCCAGGTCCGCGGCGGCCGCCCGGCCCGCCACACGCCCCTCGGCCTCGGCGAGCAGCGCCCCGCCCACCCCGGTCGTCTCCCCGGCCGCGTAGACGCCGGACACGCTCGTGCGCATGCCCGCGTCGACCGCCACGACGGGGGTGCCGTCGGCCTCCTGGCGGGTCAGGCAACCGAGCTGGACGGGCAGCTCGATCTGGGGGACGAAGCCGTATCCGCAGGCCAGGGTGTCGCACTCGACGGTTCTGGTGGCCAGGGGGCGCCAGCGTGCGTCCAGTCTCGCCACCGTGACGTGGGTCAGGGCGTCGCGGCCGTGCGCCTCGATCACCGCGTGACGGCCGAGGTAGGGAACGCGGTGCCCGGCCAGGCTCACGCCGTACCCGAGGGCCTCGGCGGCCCTGCCCGCGGCGAGCAGCGGGTGCCTGGCGAGGCCGAGGCGGCCGTTGGCCTCGTAGACGCCGCGCACGTCCGCTCCCGCCCTGGCCAGGCCGGCGGCCACCGGCAGCAGGAACGGCCCGGTCCCGGCGACCACGACCCTGTCCCCCGCGACGACGAGGTCGCCTTTGAGCAGGGCCTGCGCCCCGCCCGCCGTGAGCACGCCGGGCAGGTCCCAGCCGGGGAAGGGCAGCGGCCTGTCGTGGGCGCCGGTGGCCAACAGCAGCCTCCTGGCGGTGACTGTGCGGGGCCGTTCCTCGCGGTCGCCTTCGAGGCAGCGCACGGCGAACCCGTCGCCGGTGTCCTCAACCGCCCAGACGCGGTGCCCGAGCAGTACGGCCGCGCGGGAGGTGAGCGTCTCCCACTGCCTGGCGAACCTGCCGAGCCCGTGGTGGAGCGTCTCCTGACGGGTGGCGTGGAACCCCTCGGGCAGATGGCGGAAGTACTGGCCGCCGGGACGCGGAGCGCCGTCGATCAGCACGACGTCCAGCCCGGCCAGGCAGGCGCTGAGCGCACCGGCGACCCCGGCCGGGCCCGCTCCGACGACGGCGAGGTCGTATCCGCCGCTCACCGGTCGCCCTCCCCGGTGGTGATCCGGTCGCCGGGCCGCGCCTCGGTCAGGCAGGCCCGCAGGGACGGGACGCCGTTGACCGTGACCAGGCAGTCGAAGCAGACGCCGATGCCGCAGAACAGCCCGCGTGGCCTGCCCTCCCGGCGGGTGAGCCGCCAGGAGCGCACGCCCGCGCCGTGCAGGGCCGCGCCGACGGTCTGCCCGGGGACGACGGGGACGGGAACGCCGTCCACGCTGATCTCGAACTCCGCCTCGGGACGGGCCCCCACCAGGTCGTACGGCCGTCCGCGGTCCTCGGGTCTCATCGGCGTGCCTCCTCGAAGCGTCCTGGCCGGAAGGGGCTCAGATCCAGGTCGGGGGTGACGCCGGCCAGGGTCTGGGCGAGCAGGTGACCGGTCGCGGGGGCCAGGCCGATGCCTGCGCCCTCGTGGCCGCATGCGTGGTGCAGGCCCGGAGCCGCGGGGTCCTCCCCGATCACGGGCAGGTGGTCGGGGCTGTAGGGGCGGAAGCCGCAGTAGGCCCGGATCGCCCTGCGCCCGGCCAGCACGGGGAACAACTCGACGGCCTGGCGGGCCAGGCGTTCCAGCACCGGGATCGAGGTCGTGCGGTCGAAGCCGACGCGTTCCCGGCTTGCGCCGACGAGCACGGGCCCCGAGGGGGTCGCCTCGACGACGGCCGAGGTCTCCAGGTCCTCCGAGTCGCTGGCCACGTCGGTGACGTACGCGGCGGTGTAGACCTTGTGCCTGATCAGCGGCTCCGGGATCGGCTCCGTGACCAGCACGAACCCCCTCCTGGGCAGGATCGGCAGGCCGGTGCCCGCCATGGCGGCGATCTCACCGCTCCAGGTGCCCGCGGCGTTGACGACGGCTCCGGCGAGGATGTCGCCGTGGTCGGTCGCGACGCCGGTGACCCGGCTCCCGGCACGCAGCAGGCCGGTGACGGTGACGCCGGTACGCAGCATCAGGGTGCCCCCGCCGAAGCGTTCGGCGCCGCGCCGGATCAGCCCGGCCGCCGCCAGCGCGGGCTGGACCTGGGCGTCCTGCGGGTAGAGCACGCCTCCGGCCATGCCGTCCGCCAGGTGGGGTTCGTGGTCTCCGAGCGCGTCCGGGGGGACGACGACGTGCTCGGCTCCCTGCCCCGCCTGCGCCGTGGCCAGGGCGGTGAGGGCGGTGAGCTCCCGGGAGGTCCTGGCGACCACCAGGCCGCCCTTCGGCTCGTACTCGAACCCCCCGTCACCGCCTTCGGCGGCCAGGCCGAGCCAGAGGTCGCGGGAGAGCAGGGCCAGGGCGAGCTCGGGTCCCGGCGCCTTGTCCGAGACGAGGACGTTTCCCTCCCCGGCCCCCGTGGTGCCCGCCGCGACCGATCCCCGGTCGACGACGAGGGTGTCCAGGCCCGCGCGCGCCGCGTAGTAGGCGCAGGCGGCCCCGACGGCTCCCGCGCCGATCACCACGACGTCCGGCATGATCCACCTCGTTCCCGGATCGGCCCACCAGTAACATGTCACATGCTTTTCGGGGGATCAATCGGCCGCCACCCTCCAGTTCAGCCGATCTCCGCCGCGCGGTCCACCCGCCCTGCCGTGTCCCGGCCCGAGCGTGTGGGGCAGCGGCGGGACCACCGCCCACGCCACCTAGCATGTGAGCCGTGAACCACCTCCTCGACCAGGCACGTCCACGTGCCCTTGGCTTCCTGCCCGGGGTGTTGTCCCCCACGCCCGCGATTCTGCGCCGCTGGGCACTGGCGACCGTCGTCGTCAACGTGGGCATCGTGGTGACCGGCGCCGTCGTACGGGTCACCGGCTCCGGCCTCGGCTGCCCCACCTGGCCCCGGTGCACCGCCGACAGCTTCATCCCGGTCGCCCACGCCGACATCTCCCCGATCAACATGGCCGTGGAGTTCGGCAACCGGCTGCTGAGCTTCGTGGTCCTGATCGTGGGGCTGGCCTGCCTGGTCTCGGCCGCGCGGCTGCGTCCCCGGCGCCGTGACCTGACGACGCTGGCCTGGATCCAGCCGGCCGGGGTGGCCGCGCAGGCGCTGTGGGGCGGCCTGGTCGTGCGCACCATGCTCAACCCGGTGACCGTGAGCGTGCACTTCCTGCTCTCCATCGGCATGCTCGCCGCCGCCGTCGTCTTCCTCGCCCGCGCCCAGGAGGGAGACGCGGCGCCCGAACCGCTGGTCCATCCGGCCATCCGCACGCTTGGTCTCGCGCTCGTGCCCGCGGTGGCCGTCCTGCTCGTCGCGGGTGTCGTGGTGACCGGCACCGGGCCGCATTCGGGGGACGAGGCCGCCTCCCGCTTCGCCTTCGACATCGAGACCGTGGCCAGGATCCACGCCGACGTGGTCTACGTCGTGGTCGGGCTCACCTTCGCCCTGCTGTTCGCGCTGTACGTCACCGGGGCGCCCGCCGCGGCCCGGCGCGCGGCGCTGACGCTGCTGGGCGTGGAGCTGGCCCAGGGCGTCATCGGGTACGTCCAGTACTTCCTGGCCCTGCCCGCCTTCCTGGTCGGCCTGCACGTCTTCGGCTCGACGCTGGTGTGGATCTACGCGCTGCGGGTGGGGTTCACGCTGCGTTCGCGGGGGCCGTTCGGGGCCGAGCGCCTCGCGTCCTCCTGATCCACCCAAAGATCGCAAGTAGCCCGGAAATATCGGCAAAAATGGCCGTATGACCGGCTTATTGGCACTGTCACGCCCCACCATGCGACGCCTCTACCAGGGGCTCGTCCTGCTGAGCGTGCTGGCGCTCGCCCCGCCGACCTGGGCCCGGCTGTCCAGCTCCGGGCACACGGCGGTCGCCGACTCCTCCCCCACCTGGACCACGGGCGTCCCCCCGGCCCCCACGGCGCTGGTCCTCGGCGCCGCCGCCCCCGGTGGCCGTCCCTCCCCGATGCTGGCCAGGCGGCTGGACGTCTCCGCCGAGCTGTACCGGTCGGGCAGGGTGCGGACCCTGCTGCTGTCCGGCGACAACAGCAGGAGGGACTACGACGAGCCGACCGCCATGCGCGACTACCTGATCGCCCGCGGCGTCCCCCCACGCGCCCTCGTGCTCGACTACGCGGGCTTCGACACCTGGGACTCGTGTGTACGGGCCCGCCAGGTGTTCGGGGCGACCAAGGTCACCGTGGTGACGCAGCTCTTCCACCTGCCCAGGGCCGTGACGCTGTGCCGCGCCGCGGGCCTGGAGACGTTCGGCGTCGGCGACGACTCGGCCACCCGATGGGCCGCGACCACCTACGCCGGCGCCGTCCGCGAGTTCGGCGCCGCCGCGAAGGGCTTCCTGGACGCGGTCGTGCTGCGCTCCTCCCCCGTCTTCCCGGGGCCGCGCGAGACCACCCTGGACACCGCGCTCCGCACGGCGGCTCAGTCGGGACGCGGGTAGGGGGCCTGCCGGGGGTGCGGTGAGTACGGCGTGGGCCCCCAGGGCTGCGCCTGCGCGCCGTACGGCCCGGCACCGCCGGGGGCGCTCGGCGGCGGGAACGCCGAGCGGGCGTCGGCCATGCACTGCAGCAGGGCCTGCTGCTCCTCGTTGAACGTGTGCTCGTCGATCACGTGTCGTCTGGCCCGCTCGTGCAGCAGGCCCAGCTCGGTGGCGGCGAGCTGGTAGTCGCGCATCGCCCGCAGCCCCGCGCCGCCACCGTTCTCCTTCGCCCACTGCCTGGCGTTGCGGCGCCCGGGCAGTGAGGAGAGCATGACCACGTCGTACGGCCCGACCAGGCCCGTCGCCCCGTAGGCGGGCAGGTAGGTGGTGATCAGCCCGACGATCCGCTTGCGGTCCCTGAAGACGATCCAGATCAGCACCACCAGCACCACCAGCAGCAGCAGGTAGGCGGCGGCCAGGCCGCCCACGCCCACGTAGGAGGCCAGGCCGTTCCAGATGCCGTGCAGCAGCATGGCGCCGGCCCAGCCCGCCGCGACCACCCAGATGCGTCCCGGCCCCCGGCGCTGGGCGGCGTAGGCGACCGCGACGCCGATCATCGAGGTGAACAGCGGGTGGGCGAACGGCGACAGGATGCCCCGCAGCACGACCGTCACGGCCAGTCCCCTGGCCCCCATCTCGTGCAGGGCGGCCACGTAGTAGCTGACGTTCTCGCTCATCGCGAAGCCGAGGCCGACCATGCTGGCGTAGATGACGCCGTCGGTCGGCCCGTCGAGCTCGGCCCGCCTGAACCTGAGCAGACCCAGCAGGACCAGGCCCTTCATCGTCTCCTCGACCACCGGGGCGCCGAAGGTGGCGGCGATGTTGCGCGCGCTGTCGTAGCCGAGCTGGACGGTGCTCTCGATGTAGATCAGGCCGAGGGAGTTGACCACACCGGCCACCAGGACCGCGACCCCGGCGCCCCAGGCGAAGGCGAAGATCAGGTTGCTGCGGGGCTCGGGCTCCATCCGGTCCAGCGCCAGCACCGCCGCCAGCAGCACGGGGACCGGCGCGAGCGCCAGGGCCAGGGCGATGAAGAAGTAGACCGGATCTCCGTTGAGCAGGTCGAAGGAGAAGGAGGCCAACGCGCACAGACCGGCCACGACGAGCCCCGCGATCAGCGCGACGGACGGGCGGTCCCTCAAGACCCAGCGGGGATCACGGCTCGCCATGCGGCAACCGTAACCGATCAGCCACGACGTGTCCCCTCTCGCCTCATGGTGGTCCGTAACCGGCCACGAAGAGGTATTGCCGGACAGGGCGGCACGAAACGGTGGGACCCCTCGGAGCGGGCGGGCTCAGACGAGCAGGGAGTCGACGGCGACCGCGAGGAAGAGCAACGCCAGATAGGCGTTCGACCAGTGGAAGAAGCGCATCGGCCGCAGGTCCACACCGGTCTTGCCCGCGTTGACCCGGCCGAGGAGGCGGTAGACCTCCCACAGGCAGGCCGCGCCGAGGACGGTGGCCACGACGGGGTATAGGAGCGTCGTCCCCGCGATCGGCCACAGCAGCAGCGAGCACAGCACCGTGGCCCAGGTGTAGGCCAGGCTCTCCAGCACCACCCGGCGCTCGGTGGCGACCACGGGAAGCATGGGGACCTTCGCCGCGGCGTAGTCCTCCTTGTAGCGCATGGCCAGGGTCCAGGTGTGCGGCGGCGTCCAGAAGAACACCACGCCGAAGAGCACGACGGGGGCCCAGGAGAGGCTCCCGGTGACGCCCGCCCAGCCGATTAGCACCGGCATGCAGCCCGCGATGCCGCCCCACACCACGTTCTGCGGGGTCCTGCGCTTGAGGATCATCGAGTAGACGAGCACGTAGAAGAGGTTGGCCGCCAGCGAGAGCAGCGCGGCGAGCCAATTCACCGTCAAACCCAGGCCAAGAGTCGACAGCACGCCGAGGACGACGCCGAAGATCAGCGCGTTCGTCGGCGGCACCTGGTCACGGGCCAGCGGGCGGCGCCGGGTGCGGCGCATCGCCGCGTCGATGTCGCGGTCGATGTAGCAGTTCAGCGCGTTGGCGCTGCCCGCGGAAAGGGTGCCGAAGACCAGCGTGCAGACGGCGATCCACAGCGGGGGCAGGCCCTTGGCCGCCAGGAACATCACCGGCAGCGTCGTGATCAGCAGCAGCTCGATGATCCGCGGCTTGGTGAGGGCGACATAGGCCTTCACGACGTCGCCGAACGAGCGCGGCGCGTCGGACGCGGCCGCCTCCGTCGCGGGCGGGGTCGTCGATTGCTTGTCGGTCAGCACCATTTACGGCGCTTCCAGCACGTGCGGGGTCAACGCGTAACCTCTGATTGAGAGCGAATCCGTGGATGCGGGCACCAGCCAGCCTGAGCAATCAACTGTAGTTGTTGGGGTGGCCGGTTCCGGCATGGGGTGGGGAAGCGGCACGATGTGATGCCTTGGGGGGCTGTGTCCACATCTGTTGAAGCTCCTGCGGACTCGCCCCGGCTCAGCCTACGCAACGGTAGCGATGCCGAACCGTTAGGGTCCGGTGTGGGCGGGAAAAGCCAAACCGGCGCCACCATCACACGAATAGATCCGGAGATCGAGCAGTTGAGCAGCGAACTCGTGCCAGCCCTTGAATGGAGCGACCTTGACCGCCGGGCGGTCGACGTCGTACGGGCCCTGGCGATGGACGCGGTAGAGAAGGCGGGATCCGGTCACCCGGGCACCGCGATGAGCCTGGCGCCCGCCGCCTACCTGCTTTTCCAGCGGTTGATGCGCCATGACCCCTCCGATCCCACGTGGGTGGGCCGGGATCGTTTCGTGCTCTCCGCCGGGCACTCGAGCCTGACCCTCTACATCCAGCTCTTCCTGTCCGGCTACGGACTGTCCCTCGACGACCTGAAGAGCCTCCGCCAGTGGGGCAGCCTCACCCCGGGGCACCCCGAGCACGGCCACACCGTCGGCGTCGAGACGACCACGGGCCCGCTGGGCCAGGGCATCGGCAACGCCGTCGGCATGGCCATGGCCGCCCGCCGTGAGCGCGGCCTGTTCGACCCGGCCGCCGCCGAGGGCACCAGCCCCTTCGACCACACCATCTGGTGCATCGCCTCCGAGGGCGACATCGAGGAGGGCATCAGCCACGAGGTCAGCGCCCTGGCCGGTCACCAGAAGCTCGGCAACCTGGTCGTCGTCTTCGACAGCAACCACATCTCCATCGAGGACGACACCCAGATCGCGCTGAGCGAGGACATCGTCAAGCGCTACGAGGCGTACGGCTGGCACGTCCAGACCGTCGACTGGACGGCGGGCGACACCTACTCGGAGAACGTCGCGGAGCTGTACCAGGCCCTTGAGGCCGCCCGCGCCGAGACCGGGAAGCCCTCCTTCATCAGGCTGCGCACCGTCATCGGCTGGCCCGCGCCCAACAAGCAGAACACCGGCAAGGTCCACGGCTCGGCCCTGGGCGCCGACGAGGTCGCCGCCACCAAGGAGATCCTGGGGCTCGACCCGGCCAAGAGCTTCGACGTTCCCGGCGAGGTGCTGGAGCACGCCCGCGAGGTGGTCGCGCGGGGCCGCGCCGCCCACGCCGAGTGGGAGAAGGGCTACATCGCCTGGCGGGAGGCCAACCCCGAGCGGGCCGCGGAGTTCGACCGCATCTCCGCCAGGCTGCTGCCCGCCGGCTGGACCGAGGCGCTGCCGGCCTTCGAGCCCGGCGCCTCCGTGGCGACCCGCAAGGCCTCCGGCGAGGTGCTGGGCAGCCTGGCACGGGTACTGCCCGAGCTGTGGGGCGGCTCGGCCGACCTCGCCGAGTCGAACAACACCACGATGAAGGGCGAGCCGTCCTTCATCCCCGACGAGTACCAGACCAAGGAGTTCCCCGGGAACCGCTACGGCAGGACGCTGCACTTCGGCATCCGCGAGCACGGCATGGGGGCCATCCTCAACGGCATCGCGCTGCACGGCGGCACCCGGCCCTACGGTGGCACGTTCCTGGTCTTCAGCGACTACATGCGCCCCGCCGTACGGCTGGCGGCGCTGATGCAGCTGCCGGTCGTCTACGTGTGGACGCACGACTCCATCGGCCTCGGCGAGGACGGCCCGACCCACCAGCCGATCGAGCACCTGTGGTCGCTGCGCGCCATTCCCGGCCTCGACGTGGTGCGGCCCGCCGACGCCAACGAGACCGTCGCCGCCTGGCGGACCGTGATCGAGCACACCGACCGCCCGGCCGCGCTGGCGCTGACCCGGCAGAACCTGCCGGTCTACGAGGGCACCGCCGACGCGGAGAAGGTCGCCAAGGGCGCCTACGTACTCCAGGACGCCTCCGACGGGCAGCCCGACGTCATCCTGATCGGCACCGGCTCGGAGGTCGAACTGGCCGTCGGGGCCCGTGAGCTCCTTGAGGCCCAGGGCATCTCCGCCCGGGTCGTCTCGATGCCGTGCGTCGAGTGGTTCAACGCCCAGGACGCCGCCTACCGGCAGACGGTGCTGCCGCCGGCGGTCCGCGCGAGGGTCGCCGTCGAGGCGGGAATCGGGCTGGGCTGGCGGGAGTTCGTGGGAGATGAGGGGGAAGTGGTCAGCCTGGAGCACTTCGGAGCCTCGGCTCCCTACAGGACCCTTTACGAGCAGTTCGGTCTCACCGCCGAGCGCGTGGCCGCCGCAGCCAAGGCAAGCCTCGCCAGGACCGGGGCCGACAAGGGCGAGACGACGGGAAATTGATCATGAGTGAGATTCTCAAGAGCCTATCCGACCAGGGCGTCTCCATCTGGCTTGACGACATCAGCCGGGAGCGCCTGCGCACCGGCAACCTGGAGGCGCTGATCCGCGACAAGCACGTGGTCGGCGTCACCTCCAACCCGACGATCTTCGCCTCGGCGCTGAGCAAGGGCGACGCCTACGACACCCAGCTCCACGACCTCGCCGTGCGGAGGGTGGAGGTCGAGGAGGCGGTGCGCGCCATCACCACCTACGACATCCGCTGGGCCGCCGACGTGCTCAGGCCCGTCTACGACGCCACCGGCGGCGTCGACGGCAGGGTCTCCATCGAGGTCGACCCCCGCCTGGCCAGGAAGACGGACGAGACCGTCGCCGAGGCGCGGGCGCTGTGGTGGATGGTGGACCGTCCCAACCTGTTCATCAAGATCCCCGCGACGGCCGAGGGCCTGCCCGCGATCACGCAGGCGATCTCGGAGGGCATCAGCGTCAACGTCACGCTGATCTTCTCCCTCGAACGCTACCGCGCGGTCCTGGACGCCTGGCTGACCGGCCTCGAACGGGCCAAGGCCAACGGCCTGAACCTGGCGGGCATCGAGTCGGTCGCCTCCTTCTTCGTCAGCCGGGTCGACACCGAGATCGACAAGCGCCTGGACAAGGTCGGCACCCCCGAGGCCGGGGCCCTCAAGGGCAAGGCCGCGGTCGCCAACGCCCGCCTGGCCCACGCCGCCTACGAGGACGTGGTCAACTCTCCGCGCTGGCAGGCGCTGAGCGCCGCGGGGGCCCGCCCGCAGCGCCCGCTGTGGGCCTCGACCGGCACCAAGGACCCCAGCTACCCCGACACCCTCTACGTCGACGAGCTGGTCACCCGGAACACGGTCAACACCATGCCGGAGAAGACCCTCAACGCCGTCGCCGACCACGGCCGCGTCACCGGTGACACCGTCCGCCCCCACTACGAGGACGCCTGGAACACCATGGCCGCCCTCAAGGAGGCCGGCATCGACTACGACGACGTCGTGCGGGTGCTGGAGGAGGAGGGCGTCGAGAAGTTCGAGGCCTCCTGGAACGAGCTGCTGGCCACCGTCGCCGCCGAACTCCGGAAGGCGTGAAACACATGTCGGTTTCCGTGACGTTCGCCGAGGAGAAGCTCGCCGAGCAGGCCGCCGAGGCGGCCGCCCGGCTCGCCTCAGAGGGCGTTCCCGAGGCCCTCTCCAACGGAGACCCCGCCCTGTGGGGCCCGGACGCCGCGGACGAGGCCGCGATCCGTCTCGGCTGGCTCGACCTTCCGCTGAGCAGCAGGCAGCTGCTGCCGCAGATCGGCGAGCTGGTCGAGCGGGCCCGCGAGCGGGGCCTCGACCACGTGGTCCTGGCCGGCATGGGCGGCTCCTCACTGGCCCCCGAGGTCATCACCACGACCGCCGACGTGCCGCTGACCGTGCTCGACACGACCGACCCCGGCCAGGTGCTGCGCGCGCTGCGCGACAGGCTCGACCGCACGGTCCTGGTCGTCGCCAGCAAGAGCGGTGGCACCGTCGAGACCGACAGCCACCGGCGTATCTACGAGAAGGCCTTCCGTGAGGCGGGCATCGACCCGGCCGAGCGGATCGTCGTGGTCACCGACCCCGGCTCGCCGCTTGAGCGGATCGCCGTCGAGGCCGGTTACCCGGTCGTCCTGGCCGACCCGAACGTCGGTGGCCGCTACAGCGCCCTGACGGCCTTCGGCCTGGTGCCCAGCGCGCTGGCCGGCGCCGACGTCGAGCGGCTGCTCGACGAGGCCGCCGAGGTGCGGCCGCTGCTCGCGCGGTCCGAGGGCAATCCCGGCCTGGAGCTGGGCGCCGCCCTCGGCGCCGCCGCGCTCGCCGGGCGCGACAAGCTCGTGCTTGAGGACGGCCTGTCCGAGATCAACGGCCTGCCCGACTGGATCGAGCAGCTGATCGCCGAGTCGACCGGCAAGTCCGGCAGGGGCATCCTGCCGGTCGTCGGCGCCGACCCCGGTGAGGCTCCGGACGAGCTGGTCGCCGGGATCGACTCCGACGGGGTGGTCACGGTCGGCGGCCCGCTGGGAGCCCAGTTCCTGGTGTGGGAGTACGCCACGGCCGTCGCGGGCCGCCTGCTGGGCATCGACCCCTTCAACCAGCCGAACGTGGCCGAGTCGAAGGAGAACACCGGCAGGCTGCTCGACCGGGAGGAGCTGCCCACGGGCACGCCGATCCTGGTCGACGGCCCGGTCGAGGTGTACGGCGAGCTGCCCGGCGGCGAGGTCCCCAAGGACCTGCCCGAGGTGCTCACCCGCCTGCTGGAGGCCGTCCCCGAGGACGGTTATCTGGCGATCATGGCCTACCTCGACAGGGAGGCGGCCTTCGACGCCCCGCACGCCGAGGACGCCTCCTTCGAGGAGATGACCGACGCCTGGAGCGCCGCCGACCCGGCGACGCTGCGCGGCCGCCTCGCGGTGCGCACCGAGCGGCCGGTCACCTTCGGGTGGGGCCCCCGTTTCCTGCACTCGACCGGCCAGTACCACAAGGGCGGCCCGCAGAACGGTGTGTTCCTGCAGATCACCGGGGCCGTCGAGGAGGACGTCGAGGTGCCCGGCAAGCCGTACACGCTGGGCAGGCTGCAGCTGGCGCAGGCTCTGGGAGACCAGGACGCGCTGGCCGGGCGGGGACGGCCCGCGGTACGACTCCACCTGACCGACCGCACCGCCGGTGTCGCACGCCTCCTTGAGGCTGCGCGGGAGGCCTGAATGAGTGACAAGCAGTCCGGAGCCCGCCCGGCAGAGGCGGAGCCGGAGGACGTGCGCGGCGAGGACGCGCACGCCGACCCCGTGGGGGGCGAGCGGTCCGCGGCCGAGACGTCCGCGGCGGCGACCGTCAGCACCACCGAGGCCCTGATCGAGTCCAATCCGCTGCGCGACCCCCGCGACAAGCGGCTGCCCCGGGTCGCGGGCCCGTGCGTGCTGGTCCTGTTCGGCGTGACGGGCGACCTGGCGCGCAAGAAGCTGCTGCCGGCGATCTACGACCTGGCGAACCGGGGGCTGCTGCCCCCCGGTTTCTCCCTGGTCGGTTTCGCCCGCCGCGACTGGCAGGACCAGGACTTCGCGCAGCTCACCCATGACGCCGTCAAGGAGCACGCGCGCACGCCCTTCCGCGAGGAGGTCTGGAAGCAGCTCTCCGAGGGCATCTTCTTCTGCCCCGGGGAGTTCACCGACGACGGGGCCTTCGACGCGCTGGCCATGATGCTCAAGGAGATCGACCAGACCAGGGGGACGGGCGGCAACTACGGGTTCTACCTGTCGGTTCCGCCGAAGTTCTTCCCGGTGGTGGTCCAGCAGCTCAAGCGCACGGGGCTGGCCAACGCCCCGGAGGGCTCCTGGCGCCGTGTGGTGATCGAGAAGCCCTTCGGGCACGACCTGCGGAGCGCCCAGGAGCTCAACGCGATCACCAGCGCCGTCTTCCCGGAGAGCTCGGTGTTCCGCATCGACCACTACCTGGGCAAGGAGACCGTCCAGAACATCCTGGCGCTGCGCTTCGCCAACAACCTGTTCGAGCCGATCTGGAACCGGGGTTACGTCGACCACGTCCAGATCACGATGGCCGAGGACATCGGCATCGGCGGCAGGGCCGGATACTACGACGGCATCGGCGCGGCCCGTGACGTCATCCAGAACCACCTGCTGCAGCTGCTCGCGCTGGTGGCGATGGAGGACCCGACGTCGTTCGGGGCCGACTCGCTGCGCAGGGAGAAGGAGAAGGTCCTCAAGGCGGTACAGCTCCCGCCGGACCTGGAGCTGTCCACCGCCAGGGGTCGTTACGGGCCCGGCTGGCAGGGCGGGGAGCCGGTGGCGGGCTACACCCAGGAGGACGGCATCCCGCCGGACTCCATCACCGAGACCTACGCCGCGGTCAAGCTGGAGATCGCCAACCGCCGCTGGGCCGGGGTGCCGTTCTACCTGCGCACCGGCAAGCGCCTCAGCCGCAGGGTGACCGAGGTCGCGGTGATCTTCCAGCGTGCGCCGCACCTGCCGTTCAGCAAGGACGACACCGAGATCCTGGGGCAGAACGCCCTGGTCATCCGGGTCCAGCCGGACGAGGGCATCACGGTGCGCTTCGGTTCGAAGGTGCCGGGGACCGCGATGGAGGTCAGGGACGTCTCGATGGACTTCGCCTACGGCGAGTCGTTCATGGAGTCCTCCCCCGAGGCCTACGAGCGGCTGCTGCTGGACGTGCTGATCGGTGATCCGCCGCTCTTCCCGCACCAGCGGGAGGTCGAGCTGTCGTGGAAGATCCTCGACCCGATCGAGGACTTCTGGGCCACCCAGGGCCCGCCGGAGGAGTATCCCTCCGGCACCTGGGGTCCCACCTCGGCCGACGAGATGATGGCCCGCGACGGACGCGAGTGGAGGAGGTTGTAGATGACGAGCTTCATGCTCACCGGCACGACGGCGTCGAAGATCTCCTCCCAGCTCACCCAGCTGCGGCACCAGATGGGCACCCCCGCGGTCGGCATGGTGCTGACGTTGGTGGTGGTCTCGGACGAGGGCAACCAGTACGACGCGGTCAGGGCGGCGACCGAGGCGGCCAGGGAGCACCCCTCCCGGATACTGGTCGTCATCCCCCGTGGCCAGAGGGAGCCCAACCGTCTCGACGCCGAGATCCGGGTCGGCGAGACGACCCCGGGCGAGGTGATCCTGCTGCGCCTGTACGGCGAGCTCACCGAGCACGCCGAATCGGTGGTCGGCCCGCTGCTGCTGACCGACACCCCGGTGGTCGTCTGGTGGCCGGGCTCCTGCCCCGCCATCCCGGCGAAGGACCCGATCGGCCTGCTCGCGCAGCGCCGCATCGTCGACGCCAGGTCGGCCGCCGACTCGGTCGAGGCGATCACGGGCCGGTCGAAGGGGTACGTGCCCGGCGACACCGACCTGGCCTGGACCCGGCTGACGACGTGGCGGAGCCTGCTGGCCGCCGTGTTCGACCAACCGGTCGGCAAGGTCAAGAAGGGGGTCGTCGAGGCCGTGCCGGGGCACGCGAGCGCGCTGCTGCTGGCGGCCTGGCTGAGCGAGCGCCTCGGCGTCCCGGTCAAGGTCGTCGACTCGGAGGGGCCGGGCCTGACCGCGGTCAGGCTGACCACCACCAACGGCGACATCTCCATCACCCGTGGCGACGGGCGGCTGGCCACGTTGTCACGTCCCGGCAGGCCCGACCGGCAGGTCGCGCTGACCAGGCGGCCGACCGCGGAACTGCTCGCCGAGGAGATGCGCCGTCTCGACCCGGACGAGATCTACGAGGCCGCGATCCGGCGGATCGCCCGCGGCCGCAAGTCCTGAAACCCGGGTGAGGCGTCCCGCGGTCCGCCGCGGGACGCCCTCACGGCGGGGCTCCCGTACCGAAGGCCCGGCCGTGGCACCCGCCGAGAGTTCTTGAGAGAGAAGTCCCGTGAGCGTTCCCACTGTGATCATTCATCGTGACGCCGACATGCTCGCCAAGGCGGTCGCCGCCCGGGTGATCACCGGCCTCGTCGACGTCCAGTCGAGCCGGGGCTCGGCCTCCCTGGTGCTGACCGGCGGCACCGTCGGCATCGCGACCCTGGCCGAGATCGCGGCCAGCCCCGCCCGTGACGCGATCGACTGGCGGCACCTGGACATCTGGTGGGGTGACGAGCGTTTCCTGCCGTCCGGCGACCCCGAGCGCAACGAGACCGGCGCCCGTGCCGCCCTGCTCGACCAGGTCGACCTCGACCCCGCCCGTGTCCACGTGATGCGCGGCCCCGACTCCGGGATGACGGCCGAGGAGTCCGCCGACGCCTACGCCGAGAAGCTGCACCGCGCCGCGCTCCCCGAGGATCACGGGCCCGCGCCGTCGTTCGACATCCTTCTGCTGGGCATGGGCCCGGACGGCCATGTCGCCTCGCTGTTCCCCGGCATGCCCGCGCTCTACGAGACCCGTCCCGTGGTCGCGGTGCACGGTTCGCCTAAGCCGCCGCCCACCCGGATCTCGCTGACGCTGCCGGTCATCCAGGCGGCGCGTGAGGTGTGGGTGGTCGCCGCCGGTGCGGAGAAGGCCTCCGCCGTACGGCTGGCGCTGTCCGACACGGGGCCGGTGCAGATTCCCGCGGCGGGCGCCCGCGGCAGGCAGCGGACGCTGTTCCTGCTGGACAGGGCCGCGGCCGCCAAGATCCCCGCCTCCCTCGGCCGGATCTCCTCCCCCTGACCCCCTCCCCTGTCGTATGACGGCGGGTCAGCGGACAGGTCGCGCACCCGGCTGGAGACTCACCCCGGGAACGCCCCGGCCAGTGTGCCGACCGCGAGCCTGGCCTCGACCACGCCGGGGTCGTCGGTCGGGGTGACCGCCGCTCCCAGCGAGGCCAGCAGGGCGAGCATTCGCGCGTTGTCCGTGAGCATCGCGGCCCTGACCTCGGCGAGTCCCAGATCGCGGGCGGCGGTGAGGATCATCCTGGCCAGCGCGGCGCCCAGTCCCATGCCCTGCCAGCGGTCCTCGACCAGCAGGGCCATCCTTGCGGTCCCCGGTCCGGGGGTGAGCGCGAGGGTGGCCACGGCGATGACCTGCCCGTCGTGCCCGGCCACCAGCGACCGGCCCCGGGAGCGGTCACAGAGCCGGTCGAAGGCCTGGGGCGGCAGCACGGGCTCCGGGGTGAGGTAGCGGAAGCGGCGGGACTCCGGCGAGCAGCGGTCGTGCAGGTCGCGGACCGCCTCGCGGTAGAGCTCGGTGAGCGGGCGGACCCGCGCCTGGGTGCCGTCGGACAGCGTGACGACCCGTTCGGCGCCGGGCCGCTGCCGCAGGGTCGGCTGGGCCAGCCGTACGAAGGAGGCGGCCCTGGCGGCCTCCGTCAGGGTGAAGGGCAGCCCGGCTCTGCGCAGCCGCACGGAGCGGCGCGGGGTCACCGGGACGGTCAGCAGCGTCGGGTCGGGAAGGTCGCCCCTCTCCGCGCCGTCGACCCAGCGGGCGTCCTCGGCGCGCAGCAGCTCGGCCAGCAGTTCGGGGAGGCGCCAGGGCTCCGCGCGCAGCCCGGCGGCGAGCAGCAGGGCGCGGGTCGGCTCGTCGGTCAGCTCGTGGGCGGTCGCGGTGACGACCTGGACCTGGCGGCCGCCCGCCTCCTCAAGCACCCGGCGCACCGTCTCGGGCCCCGAGGGGATGTCGGCGAGGAACTCGTCCACGGTGCCCTCGGTGTCGGTCTGGACGCTCAGGCCCAGGATGTTGCCACCCTTGTCCGCCAGCGCGGCGGCCAGCGAGGACAGCCGCCCGGGACGCTCGTCAACCGTGGTACGAATCCTCAGAAACCCCATCGGATCACTCCCTCTGTCAGGCACAGCCTGCCGCGTCTCCGTTACGGGAGCGCTACACGGGAGTGAGACCCCAGTTACGTCATGAAATATCACCCATGATGCGTTTATACAACGGTTTCCGTTGGAAGGTTCGTACTAATTGACGGATATAGCAGTATGTATGGCCATGAGCACGCGTGTTCCACTCTCCGATGACTTCGTCAACGGAGACGTCTCCTTCTGGTACCGCTCCCTCGGCCTTCCCGAGGCGGGTGCCCCCCTCGGCGGCGACCGCGACGCCGACGTGGCGATCGTCGGCGCGGGCTACACCGGTCTGTGGACGGCGTATTACCTGAAGAAGGCGCGACCGGAACTGCGGGTCGTCGTACTGGAGAAGGAGTTCGCCGGATACGGCGCCTCAGGACGCAACGGCGGCTGGCTCGTCGGCGAGCTGGCCGGAACGCCGGAACGCTACGCCAGGACACACGGCGTCGAGGCGGCCAGACGGCTGCAGCGGGTGATGTTCGAGGCGGTCGACGAGGTCGTGACCGTGGCCGGGGAGGAGGGCGTCGACGCCGACATCGTCAAGGGCGGCGTGACCACGGTGGCGACCAACGCCGCCCAGGACCGGCGGCTGCGTGAGCTGCTCGCGCACGAACGGCACTGGGGCTGGACGGAGGAGGACGTCAGGCTGCTCGACCCGACCGAACGGGAGGCCCGCCTTCGGGTCGAGGGGGCGGTCAGTGCGATCTGGAGCCCGCACTGCGCCCGCATCCAGCCGGCCAAGCTCGCCCGTGGCCTGGCGCGGGCCGTACGGGACCTCGGGGTGGAGATCGTCGAACGCACCCCCGTCATCGAGATCGCGCCGGGGCGGGCCCGCACGCCGTACGGCACCGTCCGCGCCGACTACGTCATCAGGGCGACCGAGGGGTTCACCGCGGAACTCCGGCAGTACCACCGGGCCTGGCTGCCGATGAACAGCTCCATGATCGTCACCGAACCGCTCGGCGAGCTGTGGGACGAGATCGGCTGGGAGGGCTGCGAGCTGCTCGGCGACATGGCGCACTACTACATGTACGCCCAGCGCACCGCGGACGGCAGGATCGCCTTCGGCGGGCGCGGCAAGCCCTACCTGTACGGCTCGCGCGTCGACGACAGGGGGCACACGCACAGCTGGACGATCGAGGCGCTGTGGGAGCTGCTGACCGGCATGTTCCCCGCCGTGCGCGCCTCCAGGGTGGCCCACGCCTGGTCCGGCGTGCTCGGCGTGCCCCGCGACTGGTGCGCGAGCGTGCACGTCGACCACGCCACCGGCATCGGCTGGGCGGGCGGCTACACCGGGCACGGGGTGACCACGACCAACCTGGCGGGCCGTACACTGCGGGACCTGATCCTGCGCCGGGACACCGAACTGGCCTCGCTGCCCTGGGTCGGCCGCAGGGTGCGAGGCTGGGAGGTCGAGCCGCTGCGCTGGATCGGGGTACACGCCATGTACGACCTGTACCGCAGGGCGGACGCCAGGGAGCGGGCCGGGCTGGGCCGTACCTCCGTCCTGGCACGGGTCGCCGACTCCATCACCGGACGCTGAGCCACCACCGTCACCGCACACAGAGGAGAGCCATGACCCACCCGTCCCACGTGTACGCGGAGGAGCGGTGAACGACATCCTGTTCCGCGGCGGCCGGGCGTTCCTGGCAGCGGACGCCTTCGCCGAGGCCGTGCTGGTCCGTGACGGCAGGATCGCCGCCGTCGGCCCCGAGACCGACCTCCTACGGCGGGCCGCCCCCGGCCACGAGACCGTGGACCTGGGCGGCGGCCTGCTGATCCCCGGCGTCACCGACGCGCACATCCACCCGGTGCAGGCGGGCCTCGAACGGGCCAGGTGCGACCTGTCCGAGGTCTACGGCCTGCCGGAGTACCTGGAGCGGATCATCTCCTACGCGGAGGCGAACACCACCCGCGAGTGGATCGACGGCGGCGGCTGGGACATGGCGGCCTTCCCGGGCGGCCTGCCGCACCGCTCACAGATCGACTTCCTCGACCGGCCCGCCTACCTGCTCCAGCGCGACCACCACGCGGCCTGGGTCAACACCCTCGCCCTGCGGCGGGCGGGCATCACCCGCGAGACGCCCGACCCGCCGGACGGACGCATCGAGCGCGACCCGGACGGCACGCCGAGCGGCGTGCTGCACGAGGGCGCGATGGACCTGGTCGGGCTGCTCGCACCGAGCCCGACGCCGGGCGACATGGCCGACGCGCTCGTCGAGGCCCAGAACCACCTGTTCTCCCTGGGCATCACGGGCTGGCAGGACGCCATCGTCGGCTCCTACGCGGGCTGGGACGACCAGTTGCCCGTCTACCTGTCGGCCGCCGCCTCGGGGCGGCTGAGGGCCAGGGTCGTCGGCGCGCTGTGGTGGGACCGCACCCGTGGCGCCGAGCAGATCCCCGAGCTGATCGAACGCCGCGCCTCGGCCGAGGGCCTGGAGCGCTTCCGCGCCACCTCGGTGAAGATCATGCAGGACGGCATCACCGAGAACTTCACCGCCGCGGTGATCGAGCCCTACTGCCGCTGCGGCGGCACCGGCCTCTCCTACGTGGACCCGGCGCTGCTGAAGGGCCACGTCGCCGAACTGGACCGGCACGGCTTCCAGGTGCACTTCCACGCCATCGGCGAGCGCGCGGTCCGCGAGGCCCTCGACAGCTTCGAGGGGACGGACCCCGCCAACCGGCACCACATCGCGCACCTGCAGATCATCGAGCCCTCGGACGTGCCGCGCTTCGCCGCCCTCGGGGTGACCGCCAACCTGCAGCCGCTGTGGGCGACCCATCACGCGCAGATGGACGAGCTGACGATCCCCTTCCTCGGCGAGGAGCGGTCCGCCTGGCAGTACCCCTTCGCCGACCTGCTGCGTTCGGGCGCCCGGTTCTGCGCGGGCAGTGACTGGCCCGTCTCGACCGCCGACCCGTTCCAGGGCATGCACGTCGGGGTCAACCGCACCGAGCCCGGCGGCTCGGTGCACGTGGACTACCCCACCGCCCGGACGCCGTTCCTGCCGGGCCAGTGCCTGGACCTGTCCACCGTGCTGACCGCCTACACCGCGGGCTCGGCCTGGATCAACGGAGACGACGAGGCCGGGGTCATCTCCCCCGGCAACCGCGCGGACCTGGTCGTCCTGGACCGCGACCCGTTCACCGAACCGGCGGCGGACATCTGGCGGACCAGGGTCGCGATGACCTTCGTCGGCGGCGAGGAGGTCTACCACCGCTGACCGGCGGCCCACACCTCGATCGTTTCGCTTGGGCGGCCGTGGTCCCGGCGGAGGCGCCGGGACGGGAGACCTCGGACCGCCCTCCGGCCGGGCAACGCGATCGGCGCGCCCGGCGGGGCCCTCACCGCCGCCGGGAGCGATGCGGAGTCTCCGGGACGGGATCTCAGTCGCAGATCGGTTCCCCGGTCTTGGCGGCGACCCCGACCGCGCTCCAGGCGGCCCTGACGGCGTTCACCTCGGTGCAGCTTCCCGGGTAGAGGGTCGCGGCGGCCTGTACGGTGGCCGCGCGTGCCTTGGCGTAGTTCCAGGGGGCGGTCTTGAGCTGGACGCCGCGGTAGAAGATCTCCCCCGCCTTACGGATGCCGATGCCCCTCAGCACCGAGGGCCCGGAGCAGACGGGGCTGGAGGGCTTGCCCACCGGGTTGGTCCCCTCCGCGAGCAGGTAGAACCAGTGGTTCTGCGGGCCGGCGTCGGTGGTGAAGCGGGTGTAGCAGTTCTTGCCGTCCAGCCGGGAGGGGTTGTACATGTTGCGGACCGGCCCGTCGCCCTTCAGGTCGAACTCCTCACCGATCAGGTAGTCCGGCTCGTCGAGTGTGTCCGGGTGGCCGACGTAGTGTTCGAGCAGCGTGGCGAAGATGTCACCCGACGACTCGTTGAGTCCCTGGTGCTCCTGGCCGTCACCGCCGGAGGAACCGCTCCAGCCCGAGCCGGACTCCAGGAAGGTCCGCAGACCGTACTCGTGCCCGACCATGTCCAGTGAGGTGGCCCACTTCGTGCCCGCCTGGTTCCGGCCCAGGGCGACCCACCCGCTCAGGTAGGAGCCGACCAGGTCCGGCTTGAGATACACCGGGAGGGTACGGCCCTGCCCATCGGTGCCGTCGCGCCCGAACCAGTCGCGCAGCATGTCCATGTACCGCTGCGCGGCGAACATGCCGTCGACGCAGGCGGTCTCCTGGTTGACCGGGCTCCTGTCGCCCCAGTCGTTGCCACTTTTGACGAGGGGCACACCGAACGCCCCGACGTTGCAGCTCAGTCCCGAGTAGGTGGGATCGCTCATGATGTAGTGGTCGGGGCCTCCCGCGGTCCGCAGGGACACCGGATCGCCGTTGTAGTAGCTGTGGCCCACGCCCTGCTGGACCGGGCTATCCGGCTCGGACGCCGTCGCCGGTGTGGCCGACGTCAGCGCCGTCACGACCACGACGGCGCCCAGCACGATCTTGGAGGTCATCTGACGGCTCCTTCTTCTGGGGGGTTCCTCGTCAGAATCGACACGTGGAGAACGCCCGTCGCCCGGGTCGTTTTCTCCTGGAAAATACAAATTCGCAGGCGGCACGGCAATGTCCGGCGCTTTTCGGACGACCGGCCGCGCGGCCCGCGATTCGCGAGAGGCGTCCCGTAACGACCGCGCCGTCCCTTCCCCGGCCCCGTGGCGGCGAGGACCCCGCGGGCGCGCCCGCCTAACGGGCACCCGATACACCCCGGCGACACGCCGTCCCGTCAGGGCGAAGACGTGGCGGATAGATCAGTGGGCACAAATGGTGTACATCATGAGGTCGTGGACAACCGGTTGAAGCGTCACGACCTGACCGAGGACGAGTGGGTACGGCTGGCGCCGCTTTTACCCTCGCATCCCCGCAGGGGTCATCGCTGGGCCGATCACCGGGCGACCATCAACGGGGTGTTCTTCCGCAGCCGGGCCGACTGCTCGTGGCGTGCCGTCCCCGAGGTCTACGGCCGGTGGAAGACCGTCTACAACCGCCATCGGCGCTGGTCGACGGACGGCACCTGGGAGACGATCCTGCAGGCGCTGCTCTCGGGCGAGACCGTGCCCGAGCCGGACAGGGCGACGGGCTCAGGTCGCCCCGCGCGCCAGGACATCCGGCCGGGCATGATGTTCGAGGTCGCGCACTGGTGACCGAGGCGGACCGCGTCCCGGGTCCACCGGCCGAGCGCGGCCGTGAACGCCTCATGGCGGCCCTGTCCCGGCGCCCTCGGCGCGTCACGCCTCGATCCTGTGCCCGGGGCACGTACCGGTCCGGCCCGGCACCCCCGGGATGCGGCCGCCCGTTCCCCGCTTTCGGGTGTTCAGCCGCGCGGGCTCAGCCGACGGCCGCCTCCTGGAGGACGACGCGGGCGAGGGCGTCGGCGGCGTCGAGACGGCCGAGGGACTTGGCGGCCTTGGCCATGGTGGCGCGGGCGTGGGGGTCGGCCAGCAACGATCCGAGTTCGGCGAGCAGGTGCTCCGGGGCGGGACCCGCGTCCAGGAGCGCCCTGGCCGCCCCCGCCTCGGCCAGGTAGCGGGCGTTCTGCCGCTGTTCGTCCCCCGCCGACGGGATCAGGGGGATCAGGACGGAGGGCTTGCCGATCGCGGTCAGTTCGGCGATCGTACCGGCGCCGCTGCGGGAGACGACGACGTCGGCGGCGGCGAACACGTGGGCCAGTTCCTCCCCCACGTAGGCCACCGGCTGGTAGCGCTCCGCCAGTTCGGGGGGCAGGGCCGCGGCGGTCCGGTTGAGCCCGTCGATCCAGCCCGCGCCGCACTGGTGGAGCACCTGCGCCCTGGTGAGCAGCGACGGCAGGACGGCCTCGATCATGGTGTTGATCTGCCTGCTGCCCTGTGCCCCGCCGGTCACGTAGACCAGCGGCAGTTCGGGCGACAGACGGAAGTGCCAGCGGCCCGACGGGGCGTTGCCGTTCAGCAGGTGGGGGCGGACGGGATTGCCGGTGACCACGGCACGTTCCCGCGCGGAGGCGGGCAGGTGCTCGACCGACGAGGGATGGGTGAGCGCGACGCGGGTGGCGAAGCGCGCCAGGATGCGGTTGGCCAGGCCGAGCGCGGTGATCTGTTCGTGCATCACCAGCGGCCGGCCGAGCAGTCTGGAGGCCAGTCCCAGCGGCACGCACACGTATCCCCCGGTCGACAGCACCACGTCGGGACGGTAGCGGGCGGCGATGCCGAAGGCCTGCAGGACACCGACGGGGATGCGGAACATGTCGGCGAGATTGGTGAGCAGTTCACGCGGATTGGGGGAACGCCGGAGCTTGCCCGCCTTGATCGCGCGGAACGGGATGCCGTGCTCGGCCGCGACGCGGGCCTCAAGGCCGCTCGCCGTACCCACCCAGAGGACGTCGAGGCCGAGGCCGCGGGCGGCGGCCTGCTCGCGCACGGCCGCGACCGTGGTCAGCGCGGGGTAGGTGTGACCGCCGGTTCCGCCTCCGGTGACGAGCATCCGCAGGGGACGGGGGTTTCCGGCGTTCATGTTCGTGTCCTTCCAGCGTTGCGGTCATCCGGGCTCTGGGCCGCGCCGGAGCGTCCGGCGGCCTCGCGCACGCTACCCGGAGTCACGACGAAGATCCAATTCACCGGGTACGGCCACCGCCTCGACGGGTGACAACCGGCCTTCCTGCCCCCGGAGACACGGGAAACGATATTTGCTTCCACCCCCTTCCGAGGGCTTATCCCCGTTTTCCCCATGATGCCGTGACCGCACGGCTCGCGGGCGAATCAGCGGTGTGCGTCGTACGGTGTCCAGCGAAGAGTCATGTCGGGCAGTTTCTCCATGTTCCGCTGGCCGTCGTCGGTGTCGAAGACGGTGAAACCGTGGCGTTCGTAGAAGGCGCGGGCCTCGACGTTGCTCTGGAAGACGTACAGGGAGAGGCCGTCCGGGCTGTGCCGCCTGACCTCGTCGAGCAGGAGCGTGCCGATGCCCTGGCGGCGGATGTCCGGCCTCAGGTAGAGATGTTCGAGCATGTCCCCCTCAAGGGCGGCGTAGCCGACGACCTCTCCGTCCCGCACCGCAACCCAGGTCCGGCACGAGGTGAGCACGACCTCCTCGATCCATCGGGTGACCTGGGCGTGGTCGCGTCTCTGCGGCGGCAGGTACGGCATGGTCACCGCCCGGGAGGTCATGTGGATGTGCGCTATCGCCGCCGCGTCCGCCGTGTTCGCGGGCCTGATCTTCGTCGTCGCCTCTGTGCCGGTCACGGCAGGAACCTACAGTCCCGGCCGGGACAGGAGCCAACGGATAAACCAGCGCAGTCCAGCAAGAACAGGAGATGCATCCGTTATGTCCCCTATGTCCAGAAAGGAAGATATAAGGATCTTCGCCGCCGAGACACGCGGGAGCCTCCACACAGATACGATCATGAATATGAAGAAGGACATGGGCGCGGCCGGGGAGACGGGCGCCGCATCCGGAACCGCCTTCGATGGCTGAGCCGACCAGGAAGGAGCCCTCAGTAACGGGGAAGGAGCTACCACTCGTCGGAGACGCTCCCAGAGAGCGGGCCGACGCGGCGGAGAATCGGAGAAAGATTCTCTCCGCCGCCCGGCGCATCACGGCCTCCGGCGGTGTGGAGAGCTTGTCAATGGACGAAGTGGCTCAGGTCGCAGGTGTCGGGGTCGGCACGGTCTACCGGCGATTCGGGGATCGGGCCGGTCTGGCGTACGCGCTGATCGACGAGCGAGAACGCACCCTGCAGGCCGCGTTCCTGCACGGACCGCCACCACTCGGGCCGGGGGCGCCAGCCTCCGAACGCATCATCGCCTTCATGGAGGCGTTGGTCGACCGCACCGAGGAACAGGCCGACCTGCTGCTCTTCGCAGAAGCCAGCGCGCCGGAGGCGCGGTACACCGGCGGCTCCTACGCCGCCTACCACCTGCATCTGACGACGCTGCTGCTGAACCTTCGTCCCGACACGGACGTCCACTACCTGGCGGACGCCCTGCTTGCCCCGCTGGCCGCTCCTCTTTACCTGCACCAGCGCAGGACACTGGGCATGGACGTCGAACGGGTGAAAGCCGGTCTGGACGAACTGGTGCGCACACTCAGGCAACCGGACTTCGAGTTCGAAGATCGGCCCCAGCCGGAGCCATCACCCCCCATATAAGCGGAGAAATCTCCGCATGACAAGATCCGTAACCATTCCGTAGTCATGCCGAGAGGCCCTCGCGCGGATGTTCCACGAGGGCCTCTCGGCATGCCGTACTAGTAAATGGGTCGCGAGGAGGAGCGCAGCCGCTCCAGGGCTTCGGCCAGGATCTGAGCGCCGTCCTTGTCGCTGCGACGTTCCTTCACGTAGGCCAGGTGCGTCTTGTAAGGCTCGTTGCGCGGCGGAGCGGGCGGGTTCGCCTCGTCCTGACCGGCGGGAAGACCGCACCGGGGGCAGTCCCAGAACTCAGGGACGGCGGCGTCACTGGCGAAGCTTGGGCGCGTCTCATGCATGTTCGCGCACCAGAACGGAACCCTTACCCGGGGAGCCGCCTCGCCACGCTCCGCCTCCCCCATCGGGCCCGCGCCGACACGACTGCCACGGATCGCGTTGCCACTACCCACGGATGAACTCCTCGCTCGATGGCCCCTGCGCTCGGTTGGATGCGGGGGGCTGAACCACTGTCACGCTTGCGTAGCCGGATCAGGGCCTGAGAATGAGGCCCAACGCGATGATGCACACGAACCAGACCACACCGGTGATGACGGTGAGCCGGTCGAGGTTGCGCTCCACCACGGAGGAGCCACCAAACGACGACGAGAAGCCGCCGCCGAACATGTCCGAGAGGCCGCCGCCCTTGCCCTTGTGGAGCAGAACAAGCAGCACCATCAGCATGCTCGACAAAATGAGGGCGATGGAGATTCCGATTGTCACCGTGACCTGTCCCTGTGTGCGACCCGCGTCCGGGTGTGTCCCTGGATGACGCCTGTGGCGTGACGATTCAAACTTGCTCTAAGAGGGTACGACCTGTTGTCAAGTCGTACCCTCCGAATGGCCCAGTCAGCCGGACATTTCGCTAAAGCGGCAGATTTTGGCGAACTCTCCGGGGTCGAGGCTGGCGCCGCCGACCAGGGCACCGTCCACATCGGGCTGAGCCATGATGCCGGCGACGTTGTCAGACTTGACCGATCCTCCGTAAAGGATACGGACGGCGGCGGCCACCTCGCCGTCATACAGCTCGGCGAGTCGGGAACGCAGCGCCGAGCAGACCTCCTGCGCGTCGGCCGGGGTCGCCACCTCACCGGTCCCGATCGCCCAGACCGGCTCGTAGGCCAGCACGATCGACCTGACCTGCTCCGCGGGGACCTTCCTGAGCGCCCCGTCGAGCTGCGAGACGCTGTGGGAGACCTGGTCACCCGCCCTGCGGACCTCCAGCCCCTCCCCCACGCACAGGATCGGCGTGAGCGAGTTGCGGTAGGCCGCCTGCACCTTGGCGTTGACCACGTCGTCGTCCTCGCGGTGGTACTGCCGCCGCTCGGAGTGCCCGATCACGACGAAGGTGCACCCGAGCTTGGCGAGCATCGCCCCGGAGACCTCTCCGGTGTAGGCGCCCGCGTCGTGCAGGGAGAGGTCCTGCGCGCCGTACAGGAGGCGCAGCCTGTCGCCGTCGATCAGGGTCTGCACGCTGCGCAGGTCCGTGAACGGCGGCAGCACCGCCACGTCGACCTTGTCGAAGTCCTTGTCGTTGAGGGCGAAGGCCAGCTTCTGGGTGGTGGCGATGGCCTCAAGGTGGTTGAGGTTCATCTTCCAGTTGCCGGCCATGAGCGGCTTGCGCGTCGTGCTCATCAGTGGCTCACCGTCTCTCGTCCGCCTTCGTCTCGGTCATGTTCCGAACCCGCCGCCCCCGTGTTCCGGGGACGGCGGGCGGCACGGCGCTCGTCGCGTCGGTCCACCCCTACGCCTCCAGGGCGACGAGGCCGGGCAGGGTCTTGCCCTCAAGGTATTCGAGGCTGGCGCCGCCACCGGTCGAGATGTGCGAGAAACCGTCCTCCGGCAGGCCCAGCTGTCGTACGGCGGCGGCGGAGTCACCGCCCCCGACGACCGTGAAGGCCTCCGAACGGATCAACGCCTCAGCCACGGCTCGGGTTCCCCCGGAGAACGCCTCGAACTCGAAGACGCCCATCGGGCCGTTCCAGAACACCGTCCGGGCGTCGGCCAGCTTCGTCGCGAACAGCTCACGGCTGCGCGGGCCGATGTCCAGCCCCTGCCGGTCGGCCGGGATCGCGGTGGCGTCCACGACCTCGTGGTCGGCGTCCTCGGCGAAGTGCGTGGCGGCCAGCACGTCGACGGGCAGGACGATCTCCACGCCGCGCTTGATCGCCTCGTTGAGGAAGTCGCGCACCTGGTCGAGCTGGTCACGCTGCAGCAGCGACTGACCGACCTCGTATCCCTGGGCGGCCAGGAACGTGTAGGCCATGCCGCCGCCGATGAGCAGCCGGTCGACCTTGGTGAGCAGGTTGCCGATGACGCCGAGCTTGTCGGAGACCTTGGCCCCGCCCAGCACCACGGCGTACGGCCTGGCGGGTTCCTCGGTCAGCCTCTTGAGCACCTCGACCTCGGCCAGGACGAGCCTGCCCGCCGCGTGCGGCAGCAGCAGCGGCACGTCGTAGACGCTGGCGTGCTTGCGGTGGACGGCACCGAAGCCGTCGCCGACGTAGAGCTCGGCCAGGGCGGCCAGCTTCTCGGCGAAGGCGGCGCGCACCGCGTCGTCCTTGGACTCCTCGCCCGGCTCGAAGCGCAGGTTCTCCAGCAGCGCCACCTGGCCGTCCTCAAGACCCGCGACGACGGCCTGGGCCGACGGCCCGACCACGTCGGAGGCGAAGGCGACCTCGGCGCCGAGCAGTTCGCCCAGGCGCCTGGCGACGGGGGCCAGGGAGTACTTCGGATTGGGCTCGCCCTTGGGACGCCCCAGGTGGGCGCAGGCGATCACACGCGCGCCCTTGCCCGCCAACTCCTGGATCGTCGGGACCGAGGCCCGGATGCGGCCGTCGTCGGTGATGACGTCCCCGTCCAGGGGGACGTTGAGGTCGACGCGCACCAGGACGCGCCGACCCTTCACGTCGAACTCGGAGAGGTCCTTCATCAGAGGTCGGCGCCGACCAGCTCGATGAGGTCCACGAGACGGTTGGAGTAACCCCACTCGTTGTCGTACCAGCCGACGACCTTGACCTGGTTGCCGATCACCTTGGTCAGGCCCGCGTCGAAGATGCAGGAGGACGGGTCGGTGACGATGTCGGCGGAGACGATCGGGTCCTCGGTGTAGGTCAGGTAGCCCTTGAGCGCGCCCTCGGCGGCGGCCTTGAGCGCGGCGTTGACCTCCTCGACGGTGGTCTCGCGGCTGACGTCGACGGTCAGGTCGGTGGCCGAGCCGGTGGGGATCGGCACGCGCAGCGCGAAGCCGTCGAGCTTGCCCTTCAGCTCGGGCAGCACCAGGCCGATGGCCTTGGCCGCGCCGGTCGAGGTCGGCACGATGTTCAGCGCGGCGGCACGGGCGCGGCGCAGGTCGCTGTGCGGGCCGTCCTGCAGGTTCTGGTCCTGCGTGTAGGCGTGGATCGTGGTCATCAGACCCTTCTCGATACCGAAGGTGTCGTTGATGACCTTGGCCATGGGGGCCAGGCAGTTGGTGGTGCAGGAGGCGTTGGAGATGACGGTGTGACTGGCCGGGTCGTACTTGTCGTGGTTGACGCCCATCACGACGGTGACGTCCTCGTTCTTGGCCGGGGCCGAGATGATGACCTTCTTCGCGCCGTTCTCGGCGTGCACCCTGGCCTTGTTGGCGTCGGTGAAGAAACCGGTGGACTCCACCACGACGTCCACGCCCAGGTCGCCCCAGGGCAGCTTGGCGGGGTCGCGCTCGGCGAAGGCCTTGATCGTCTTGCCGTCCACGATGATCTCGTCGGCGGTGCTCTTCACCTCGTACGGCAGACGGCCGAGGATGCTGTCGTACTTGAGCAGGTGGGCGAGCGTGGCGTTGTCGGTCAGGTCGTTGACCGCGACGATCTCGATGTCCTTGCCGCTGGCGGCGGCCGCACGCCAGAAGTTGCGGCCGATACGGCCGAATCCGTTGACGCCTACGCGGATGCTCACGGTTCCGGTCTCCTCGTACGTCATGCGCCGGCCGAGAAGACCGGCGACTTGGGCGGGCTGATACCTCAAGCACGAACACTATCGGACCCAAATTGGTTTAGACCACTTGCGGGGGCAGGTCTCTTCTTCTTTGCCTCATGCGTAGGTATCGCACTATTCAAGTGAAGTGCCCGGCTTGTCACGATAAATCCGTACAACGCTGCTGTGACCAGCAAAGACATCTCAAAACGATGGCCGGGCATGCGAACGGGCGGTCCCGGAACCGGGACCGCCCGCGAGACGAGGAGACCGGACTACGGCGCCAGCATGTCCACCGTGAGATTCGCCTCGGTGTTGGGGATGCCGATGTCCTGGGCGCGCTTGTCGGCCATGGCCAGCAGGCGGCGGATGCGGCCGGCGATGGCGTCCTTGGTCAGTGGCGGGTCGGCGAGCTGGCCAAGCTCCTCCAGGGAGGCCTGCTTGTGCTCGACCCGCAGACGGCCCGCGATCACCAGATGCTCCGGCGCCTCCTCCCCGAGGATCTCCAGCGCCCGCTGTACCCGGGCCCCCGCCGCGACCGCCGCACGGGCCGAGCGCCGCAGGTTGGCGTCGTCGAAGTTGGCCAGCCGGTTGGCCGTGGCCCGCACCTCGCGGCGCATCCGCCGCTCCTCCCAGGCCAGCACGCTGTCGTGGGCACCGAGCCGGGTCAGCAGCGCGCTGATCGCGTCACCGTCACGGACCACCACGCGGTCGACACCCCGCACCTCGCGCGCCTTGGCGTGGATCTTCAGCCGCCGTGCGGAGCCGACCAGCGCCAGCGCCGCCTCCGGGCCGGGACAGGTCACCTCCAGCGACATGGAACGGCCCGGTTCGGTGAGCGAGCCGTGTGCCAGGAAGGCACCCCGCCAGGCGGCCTCCGCGTCGCAGGTCGCCCCCGCGACCACCTGACGCGGCAGGCCCCGGACCGGACGGCCGTGGTTGTCGATCAGCCCCGTCTGACGGGCGAGGGCCTCACCGTCGCGGTAGACCCTGACCACGTAGCGTGACCCCTTGCGCAACCCGGCGGGCGCCAGGACGAGCACCTCCGCCTTGTGCCCGAACACCTCTCCGATGTCCTTGATGAGCCTCCTCGCGGTGACGTTGGTGTCCAGCTCCGCCTCGATCACGATCCGCCCGCCCACCAGGTGCAGCCCGCTGGCGAACCGCAGCAGCGTCGACACCTCGGCCTTACGACAGCAAGGCTTCAGGACCGGCAAGCGGCTCAGCTCGTCTTTCACCACACCTGTCATCGCCATGCGCGTTCGTCCTCCCCCATACAGACCTCATGCGGCCGAGAAACCAGGCTCACAGAAGTTTCTCGCACTCCTGAGCGGCGCTGACCAGGATCAACGCTTCTCACGGAAAATCTCGTCCAGGACGGAGGCAAGACGTTGCGCATCGTGCCGCGGGGAGCCGTCCTCGTCGGCGACCGGGGCCATGACGAGCCGCCCGCCCAGCTCAGCGGCGGCCTTCTCCAGCTCCTCACCGTCCTCGGCGACACCGGTGTCGGCGAGGACCACGTCGATCGTCAGGGAGGGGGCGTGCTGACGCAGCACCTCCAGGTGTTTCTGCGGTGAGAAACCGTCGGTCTCACCCGGCTGCGGGGCCAGGTTGAGTGCGACCAGCCTGCGCGCCCGGGTGCGCAGCAGCGCGTCGGCCAGCTCGGGCACCTTGAGGTGAGGCAGCACGCTGGTGAACCACGACCCCGGCCCGAAGACCACCCAGTCGGCTTCGAGCACCGCCTGGACCGCCTCGGGGCAGGCCGGCGGGTCGGTGGGCAGCAGCGAGATCGCGCGAACCCTGCCCGGGGTGAGCGCGCAGGCCACCTGGCCGTACACGGTGCTCACCCGGCCGTCCAGCTCGACCTCGGCGGCGATGTCGAGCGGCACCGAGGCCATCGGCAGGACCCGCCCGTGCGCGCCGAGCAGCCGCCCGACCCAGTCGAGCCCGGCGACCGTGTCACCGAGACGCTCCCACAGGGCGACGATCAGCAGGTTCCCGACCGCGTGCCCGTGCAGGTCGCCCTCGCTGCGGAAGCGGTGCTGGACGACCTCACTCCAGGTGCGGCCCCAATCGTCGTCGCCGCACAACGCGGCCAGGGCCATCCTGAGGTCTCCGGGAGGCAGCACGCCGAGTTCACGGCGAAGCCGTCCGCTCGACCCGCCGTCGTCGGCCACGGTGACGACGGCCGTCAGTTCGGAGGTGACCCTGCGCAGCGCCGACAGCGACGCGTACAGCCCGTGTCCGCCGCCCAGCGCGACGACCTTGAGATCCTCGCTCACTCGCGACCCACATCCCGGTGGCTCACCTGCACCTCCATTCCTCCCCGATCTCGCAATCGGCCGCCGAGCTGCTCGGCCATCGCGACACTGCGGTGTTTGCCGCCGGTACAGCCGACGGCGAGCGTGGCGTAGCTCTTGCCCTCACGGGTGTAACCGGCGGCGATGATGCCGACCACCTCCTCGTAGGCGTCGAGAAGCTCCTTGGCGCCCGCCTGGTTGAGGACGTAGTCGCGCACGGAGGCGTCCAGACCGTTCATCGGGCGCAGCTCGGGGACCCAGTGCGGGTTGGGCAGGAAGCGGCAGTCGACGACCAGGTCGGCGTCCACGGGCAGGCCGTACTTGTAGCCGAAGGAGACCACGTTGACCCGCAGCCCGGGGCGGTCCTCCCCGCCGAAGAAGGCGACGATCTTGCCGCGAAGCTCGTGGACGTTGAGGTTGGAGGTGTCGATGACCAGGTCGGCGTTGGCACGGACCTCACGCAGGATGCCGCGTTCCCTGGCGATGCCGTCGACCAGCCGGCCCTCCGCCTGCAGCGGGTGCGGGCGGCGGACGTTCTCGAACCTGCGGACCAGTTCCTCGTCGCTGGCCTCAAGGAACACCACCCGCACCGCGACGCCGCGCCCGTCGAGCTCCTCGATCGCGGCGTTGAGGTCGGTGGTGAAGGCCAGGCTGCGCACGTCGACCACGGCGGCCACCTTGTCCGCGGCCAGCTTGACCCGCCCGGCCTCCTCCGCCATGGCGAACAGCAGGCCGGGGGGCAGGTTGTCGATGACGAACCAGCCCAGGTCCTCAAGCGCCTTGGCCGCGGTGCTGCGTCCGGCGCCCGACATGCCGGTGACGATGACGAACGCGGTCTCTCTGTCGTTCATGGGTGCTCCCCCTTCAACGCCGACACAATCGTCTCGGCCGTGGCGGGGCCGATCCCGGGAACCTCGCGGATCTGCTCGGCGGTGGCCTCACTCAGCCGCTTCACGGATCCGAAGTGTTTGATCAGCGCCTGTCTGCGGGCTGGGCCGAGCCCGGGAACCTCGTCCAGGGCGCTTTCCCTCACGCTCTTCGACCGCTTCGACCGATGGTAGGTGATGGCGAAGCGGTGGGCCTCGTCGCGTACGCGCTGCAGGAGGTAAAGGGCCTCGCTCGACCGGGGAAGGATCGCCGGCAGGTCCTCTCCTGGCAGCCAGACCTCCTCCAGCCGCTTGGCCAGGCCGCAGACCGCCACGTCATCGACCCCCAGCTCGTCCAGCGCCCGCTGGGCGGCGGCCGCCTGGGCGGGGCCGCCGTCGACGACGACGAGATTGGGGGGATAGGCGAACTTGCGCGGCCTGCCGGTCTCCGGGTCGAGAGCCGCCCCGGTGCCGGTCCCGCCGGTCTCCGCCGCCGCCCCCGTCTCGACGTCGAGCTCCCCGGTCTCGGAACGTTCCTCCAGGTAGCGTTTGAACCTGCGCGAGATCACCTCGTATATCGAGGCGACGTCACCCTCGGTGGAGTTGACGGAGAACCTGCGGTACTCGCTCTTGCGGGCCAGACCGTCCTCGAAGACCACCATGGAGGCGACCACGTTGGTGCCCTGGGTGTGGGAGACGTCGTAGCACTCGATCCGCAGCGGCGCCTGGTCGAGCCCGAGCGCGTCGGCGACCTCCTGCAGCGCCCTGCTGCGGGTGTTCAGGTCACTGGCCCTCTTGAGCTTGTGCTGCTTGAGGGCCTCCTTGGCGTTACGCTCGACGGTCTCCATGAGCGTCTTCTTGTCGCCACGCTGCGGGACGCGGATCTCCACCCTGGTCCCGCGGTGCTCGCCGAGCAGTTCGGCGACCGCCTCGGCGTCGGGGGGCATGGCGGGCACCAGGACCTCGCGGGGCAGCGCCTCGGGGGCGGCCTCGCCGTACATCTGGAGCAGGAACTGCTCGACGAGCTCGCCGGGCTCCGCGTCCTCGACCTTGTCCACCACCCACCCGCGCTGGCCCCTGATCCGCCCCGAACGCACGTAGAAGACCTGGACCGCGGCCTCGAGGTTGTCCTCCACCAGGGCGATCACGTCGCAGTCGGTGTTGTCGGCCAGCACCACCGCCTGTTTCTCCATCGCCTGCCGCAGCGCCTGGATGTCGTCGCGCAGCCTGGCCGCGCGTTCGTACTCCTGCTCGGCTGCGGCCTGACGCATCTCACGCTCAAGGCGTTTGGTGAAGCGGCCCGTGTTGCCCGCCATGAAGTCGCAGAAGTCGTCGGCCAGCGCCCGGTGCTCCTCGGCGGTGACCCTGCCGACACAGGGAGCCGAGCACTTCCCGATGTAGCCCAGCAGGCAGGGGCGGTCGATCTGGGCGGCGCGCCGGAACACCCCGGCCGAGCAGCTCCTGATCGGGAAGACCCTCAGCAGGAGGTCCACCGTCTCCCTGATGGCCCAGGCGTGGGAGTAGGGGCCGAAGTAGCGGATGCCCTTGCGCTTGGCGCCGCGCAGCACCTGGACTCTGGGGAACTCCTCCCCCATGGTGACCGCGAGATAGGGATAGGACTTGTCGTCGCGGTATTTGACGTTGAACCGGGGGTCGTACTCCTTGATCCAGGAGTATTCGAGCTGGAGCGCCTCGACCTCGGTGCCGACGACCGTCCAGTCGACGCCGACGGCCGTCGTGAGCATGGTCTGGGTGCGCGGATGCAGCCCGGCGAAGTCCGCGAAGTAGGAGTTGAGTCGCTGGCGCAGGCTCTTGGCCTTGCCCACGTAGATGACCCTGCCACCGGCGTCCCTGAACCGGTAGACGCCGGGGGACTCGGGAATCGTGCCCGGCTCGGGCCGGAAACTCACCGGACCGCCCATAGATCTCGCCACGCCCGAAAGCCTATCGGCCCTCACCGACAGGACCCCTGCCCGGCGAGCCCCGCGCATCCGGTACGGCGCGGGCACGCGGCGCCGCCCCCTCCTGCTCCGGCGCCGCGTGGACCACCGCTCAGCCCAGGACGATGGAGCCGCCCTCGACCTTGATCTCCTTCTTCTCCAGGGGCCTGCCCGCCGGGCCGTCGGTGACCGAGCCGTCGGCGATGGCGAACTTGCTGCCGTGGCAGGGGCACACGATGACACCGTCGGAAACGCTCCCCACGTCACACCCCTGGTGGGTGCACACGGAGGTGAAGGCCTTGAACTCCCCCGCCTTCGGCTGGGTGACCACGATCTTCTTGTCCTTGAAGACCGTGCCGCCCCCCACCGGGATGTCGGCGGTCTGCGCGAGGGCCTCCTTCTTGCCGGCCACCGGCGAACCCGAGGGCGTCGAGGCCGGGGCCTCCGCGGCCGGCTCGCCGCCGCCTGTACCGCCCCCCTCGCTGCCGCACGCGGTCAGCAGCGCCGCGACCCCGATGCCTCCCGCGCCCAGCATCACCGAGCGACGCGTCGTCTCCGTCATGGTCGTCCTTTCGTCTTCCTGTTCCTGCGGGTACGGCCGGCACACCAGCGCATCGCCGCTGGTTCAGCATGCCGTACCCGCCGTCAGGAAACTGTGAAGAATTACGCATGCGGAAGATTTAATCTTCTCTCATAACGGTCACCGGGGCTCAGACCATGACGATGCCATCGCCGTCGACCCTCAGGGCGTACTCCACCAGCGGGGCCTCGGCCGGGCCCTTGAGGCACTTGCCGGAGTCGGCGGCGAACTCGCTGCCGTGACAGGGGCAGTGGATGACGCCGTCCGCGACCCGGCCGACCGAACAGCCCCGGTGGGGGCAGCTCGCGTTGAAGGCCTTGAACACCCCCGCCTTCGGCTGGGTGATCACGATCTTCCACTTGCTGACGACCTTGCCGCCCCCCACGGGGACGTCCGCGGTCTTGACGATGACCTGCCCCTTGATGCCCGGGGGCACGATGGCCGGTCCCGGCTCGGCGGCGGCGCACCCGGTGAGCGCCGCCCCGCACGCCGCCACGGCGGCGGCACCGATCACATGTCTGCGTGTGGGCGCGGCGAAGCCGTCGTTACCGCTCACTGGGACCTCCCCCGACGTCGCCCGGCCGGGAGGCGGGCATCCTCGTCAAGGATATTGGCGAGGAGTGCCGCCCTCCGGATCGACCCTTGGGTCCCGTTTTGTGGATCTTCATACCTTCTGCGACCGCCCGGATGGCGCTCGCGGAACAGGCCCTAGGAGCCCAGGATCTTGCGCAGGAAACGCCCGGTGTGGCTGTTCTCGACCAGGGCGACGTCCTCGGGCGTACCGGTGGCCAGCACGGTGCCGCCCTTCGAACCGCCCTCCGGCCCCATGTCGATGATCCAGTCGGCGGTCTTGATCACATCGAGGTTGTGCTCGATGACGATGACGGTGTTGCCTCCGTCGACGAGCTTGCCCAGCACGCCGAGTAGCCGCCGGATGTCCTCGAAGTGCAGGCCGGTGGTCGGCTCGTCCAGCACGTAGATGGTCCGGCCCGTCGAACGGCGCTGCAGTTCGGAGGCGAGCTTGACGCGCTGGGCCTCGCCTCCCGACAGGGTGGTCGCGGGCTGGCCGAGACGGACGTAGCCCAGGCCGACGTCGTTGAGCGTCTTGAGGTAACGCTTGATCGCCGGGATCGCGTCGAAGAACTCCAGGGCCTCCTCGATCGGCATGTCGAGCACCTCGGAGATGGTCTTGCCCTTGTAGTGGACCTCCAGGGTCTCCCTGTTGTATCTCGCGCCGTGACAGACCTCACACGGCACGTAGACGTCCGGCAGGAAGTTCATCTCGATCTTGATGGTCCCGTCGCCGGAACAGGCCTCACAGCGGCCGCCCTTGACGTTGAAGCTGAAGCGGCCCTTGGCGTATCCGCGGACCTTGGCCTCCGTGGTCTGCGCGAACAGGTCGCGCACCTTGTCGAAGACCCCGGTGTAGGTCGCCGGGTTCGAGCGCGGGGTGCGGCCGATCGGTGACTGGTCCACGTGCACGACCTTGTCGACCAGGTCCATGCCGTTGATCCGTGCGTGACGCCCGGGGACGGTGCGGGCGCCGTTCAGCTCCTTGGCCAGGGCGTTGTAGAGGATGTCGTTGACGAGCGTGGACTTGCCCGAGCCGGAGACGCCGGTGACCGCGGTGAACACGCCCAGGGGGAACTCGACGTCGACGCCCTTGAGGTTGTGCTCACGGGCCCCCTTGACGGTGATCTGCCGCTTCCTGTCCCGCTTACGGCGGGCGGCGGGGACGGCGATGGTCCTGCGGCCTGACAGGTAGGCGCCGGTCAGCGAGTCCTCGGCGGACAGCAGGTCGGCCACGGTGCCGGAGACGACGACCTGGCCGCCGTGTTCGCCCGCGCCGGGGCCGATGTCGACCACCCAGTCGGCGGCGGCGATGGTGTCCTCGTCGTGCTCGACCACGATGAGCGTGTTGCCCATGTCACGCAGCCTGATCAGGGTCTCCAGCAGCCGCTGGTTGTCACGCTGGTGCAGGCCGATGGACGGCTCGTCGAGCACGTAGAGGACGCCGACCAGGCCGGAGCCGATCTGGGTGGCCAGGCGGATGCGCTGCGCCTCGCCACCGGCGAGGGTGCCCGCGGCGCGGTCCATGGTCAGATAGTCCAGGCCCACGTCGAGCAGGAAGCCCATCCGGGCGTTGATCTCCTTGACCACCCGCTCGGCGATCTGCATGTCCCGGTCCGACAGCGTGAGCCCGGCCAGGAAGCGGGCGCAGTCGCCGATCGACATCGCCGAGACGTCGGCGATCGAGCGCCCCTCGACGGTGACGGCCAGCGAGACGGGCTTGAGCCTGGCCCCCTGGCATGCGGGACAGGGGATCTCCCGCATGTAGCCCTCGTACTTCTCCCGCATGCCGTCGCTCTCGGACTCGGCATGGCGGCGCTGCACCCAGGGGATGACCCCCTCGAAGGTGGTGTAGTAGGAGCGCTGACGGCCGTAGCGGTTGCTGTAGCGGACGTGGACCTGCTCGTCGTGGCCGTACAGCAGCGCCTTCTGGGCCTTCTTCGGCAGCCGCTCCCACGGGGTGCCCAGGGTGAACCCCGTGGCCAGGCCGAGCGCCTCGATGAGACGGACGAAGTAGTCGCTGGTGTGCCCGCCCGCCCACGGGGAGATCGCGCCGTCCTCCAGCGTCTTCTCCGGGTCGGGCACGACGAGCTCGGGGTCGACCTCCATGCGCACCCCGAGACCCGTGCACTCGGGACAGGCGCCGAAGGGCGAGTTGAAGGAGAACGAGCGGGGTTCGAGCTCCTCGAACGACACGTCGTCGTAGGGGCAGTAGAGGTGCTCGGAGTAGAAGCGCTCGCGGTTCGGGTCCGTCTCGGGAAGGTCGACGAACTCCAGTGTGATCGTGCCGCCCGACAGCTGCAGGGCGGTCTCGACCGACCCGGTCAGGCGGCTGCGTGAGCTCTCCTTGACCGTGAGGCGGTCGACGATCACCTCGATGTCGTGCTTCTCCTGCTTCTTCAGCGTGGGCGGCTCGTCGAGGCGGACCACGGTGCCGTCGACGCGTGCCCTGGCGAAGCCCTTGGCCTGGAGCTGGCCGAACAGCTCGGCGTACTCCCCCTTGCGGCCGCGGATGACCGGCGCGAGCACCTGGAAACGGGTGCCCTCCTGCAGCTCCATCACCCGGTCGACGATCTGCTCGGGGCTCTGCCTGGCGATCGGGCGGGCGCACTGCGGACAGTGCGGCTTGCCGATGCGGGCCCACAGGAGCCTCAGGTAGTCGTAGACCTCGGTGATCGTGCCGACGGTCGAACGGGGGTTGCGGCTCGTCGACTTCTGGTCGATCGAGACCGCGGGCGAGAGCCCCTCGATGAAGTCGACGTCCGGCTTGTCCATCTGCCCGAGGAACTGCCTGGCGTATGCGGACAGTGACTCCACGTAGCGGCGTTGGCCCTCGGCGAAGATGGTGTCGAAGGCCAGGCTCGACTTGCCCGAGCCGGACAGCCCGGTGAAGACGATCAGAGAGTCCCGCGGCAGGTCCAGCGAGACGTCCTTGAGGTTGTGTTCACGTGCGCCACGCACGATGAGGCGGTCAGCCACTGCGATCCCGACGTCGATGTAGAGGGTTGAGAAGCGGTCGCGGGAAGACTAGCCACGGGGTCCGACAAAAATCCGCAAGCGGCGATGCGCCTGGTGGTCTTTCCCCGCCCTCACCAGGTTACGGCCTTCCCGGGGGCCCTTCGGGCCGCTTGTCGATGTCAACCGCCGGGACACGCCCTTTATGCCCTGGCCCGATCACCCGCCGCGGTGGTGGAGTGGGGGGATGGATGTCACAGACGTTCTCCAGGCCGAGCTCTCCGCCTCGAACGACCGCCTGCTGGCCGGCGTCGCCGAGCTGTCGGACACCGACGTCACAGGCGGTTCACGGCTGCCCGGCTGGGGCAGGGGGCACGTCCTGACTCATCTCGCCCGCAACGCCGACAGCCTCGTCAACCTGCTGACATGGGCCAGGACGGGCGTAAAGACCCCTCAGTATCCCGACCCGGGCAGGCGCGACCTGGACATCGAGGCGGGCGCGGGACGGTCCGCGCGGGAACAGTTCGCCGACCTCGAGGCCAGCACGGCGCGTTTCGCCGAGGCGGCCGCCGCCCTGTCCGGCGCGAACTGGTCGGCCCCGGTCGGCACGGCCCCCGTCCTCCACCCGGCCTGGTACGTGCTGGCGCGCAGGGCACGCGAGGTCGAGGTGCACCACGCCGACCTCGGCACAGGGTACGGACCCGCCGACTGGCCGGAGGCGTTCGCCCGCAGAGAACTGCACGACGCGATGCTGTGCTGGCCCCGGGAACTCTCGGTGGTGAGCGAGATCGTGGTCGAGGAGGTCAGGGACGGGGAGAACCACCACCAGGTCTGGCGGGACCTCGGCACGGGGCCGGTGCTCCAGGGCGACGTCTGGAGCCTGCTCGGGTGGCTTACCGGCCGGGCGTCGGGTGCGGGGCTTAAGGTGATGCCGGAGGGAACGGCGGGCAACCTGCCCGCGGAGGCGCGGGCAGCGCCCGCACCGCCCGGATGGCCCGCCCGCTCCGCTCCTACCGGCCTTCCCTCGAACCCGCCAGAGGAGTATCCATGACGTACACCGGCGACGTGCAGGTCGGCGGTCCAGCCGACGTGCGTGAGCTGCCCGACCTGACGATCTCGAAGCTGGCGGTCGGCCCCTACGACAACAACGCCTACCTGCTGCGGTGCAACGAGACCGGTGACGGCGTGCTCATCGACGCCGCCGCCGAGGCCGACCGGCTGCTGGCGCTCATCGGGGACCGCCCGATCAGCAAGATCGTCACGACCCACCGGCACGGTGACCACTGGCAGGCCCTGGAGCAGGTCGCCTCCGCGACGGGTGCGACCGTCGTGGCGCATCCGCTCGACGCGCCCGCGCTACCGGTTCCCGTCGGCCTGAAGGTCGAGCACGGAGACGGGGTCACCGTCGGCGTGGTCACCCTGGAGGTGATCCACCTGCGCGGGCACACGCCTGGCTCGATCGCCCTGTACCGGCCGGGCCACGTGTTCACCGGTGACTCGCTCTTCCCCGGCGGCGTCGGCAACACCGAGAAGGACCCCGAGCGGTTCGACCGGCTCTTCACCGACGTCTCCGAGCGGATCTTCGACCGGCTGCCCGACGAGACCTGGGTCTACCCGGGCCACGGCAAGGACACCACGCTGGGCGCCGAACGCCCGTCCCTGCCGCAGTGGCGCGCACGCGGCTGGTGAGCCTCCCTGGAACGCGTTCGCCCGGGGACCTCCGATGGTCCCCGGGCGAACGGAACGTCCCTCAGGCGGCCGTCACAGGGAGGACAGCTCGGACTCCCGGCGTTGCTCCCTGCGCTTCTCCCGCTTGAACATGAGCACGCGCAGCGGGATGGCCGAGACCATCGCTATCTGCATGATCGCGCCGACCTTGATGAGCGTGTCACCGCCTGCCAGGCCCGCGGCCCAGATGGTCAGGCAGGCCACGTTGATCATCATCCAGGCCAGGACCGCGGCCGCCAGGTTGCCCTTGGGCTTGGGGTACTCGATCCGGCTGACCATGAGGTAGGCGATCCCGAAGATCGGCAGCACCGTCCAGATCGACGGTGCGAACAACATCACGACCGAGACCACGGTCATGGCGCCCATCGGGATGGGCAGCCCCATGAAGTCACCGCTCTTGGTCTTCACGCAGGCGAATCTGGCCAGCCGGATGACCCCGGCCAGCAGCACGGACCCCGCGGCGGTCATCACCAGCGGGAAGGGCACCTGGGGGGTGAATCCGGCCCAGATGACCACCATGAACGCCGGGGCGAACCCGAAGCTGATCACATCGGCCAGGTTGTCCAGTTCGGCGCCCATCGCCGAGGCGCGGAACTTGCGCGCGACCAGACCGTCGAACAGGTCACAGGTCGCGCCGATCAGCAACAGCACCACGGCGGTGCCGAAGAACCGGGGGTCTGCGGCGAAGGGCTTGTGCTCCTGCAGCGCGCGGATCGCCGACCAGGCGAGCACGCAGACCGACAGGAAGCCGCACAGCGCGTTGCCGAGGGACAGCGAGTCGGCCGCGGAGAGCCGGAAGGCCTTGCCGACCGGCCCCCTCGGCTCCTCGTCCGTCTCGTCAAGAGGCCAGCTCGCGTCAGCCGTGGTCAAGGCCGGTCACCCCCGCGACAGTCCGTTGGCCGACCGAGACCGCGGGCTCGATCCCCTCGGGCAGGTAGACGTCCACCCGGGAACCGAGCCGGATGAGACCGATGCGCTCGGCTCTGGCCACCTTGGCTCCCACGGTCAGGTAGGGGATGATGCGCCGCGCGACGGCACCGGCGATCTGGACCAGCTCCACGTCGCCGACCTCGGTCGCGAAGTGCCAGACCACCCGCTCGTTCTTGTCGCTGTCCTTGTTGAACGCGGGAACGAACCCTCCGGTGACGTGCTCGATCGAGGTCACCGTACCGGCCAGCGGGGCACGGTTGACGTGCACGTCGAGCGGGCTCATGAAGATCGCCACACGGGTGCGGCCGTCCGGCCACGGGTCGATGCTCTGCACCACGCCGTCCGCGGGCGACAGGATCCGCGCCGTACCCGGCGTGCGCTCGGGGTCCCGGAAGAACCAGAGCATGCCACCGGTGAGTACGGCCAGCGGAGCCGCCGCCAGCGCCCAGCGCCGGTCACGACGGCTGAGCAGCGAGGTCGCTGCAGTGGCGGCCACGGTTGGGAGCAACCACGGGGAGACGCCACGCGCCAGCCGTACACGGCCCGGCTTATGGCTTGCTGAATCGTGGGACACAGGAAACCTTTTGATGTCTTGCGGCATTAGACCGGTATTGTCTGCCTGCTCTCCGGCAGGATGCTACCCGTCTCTCAGCCCTGGTACGGCGTAACGAGACAAGCAAAGCGCGTCACAAGCCAATCCGCTAGCCCTGGTCGGCGCTCGCGGCGGTGGTGATGTGCTCGCCCTCGCGTGCGTCGCGGCGGGCCTTGATCAGGCTGGCTCCGGTAGTGATCACCATGGTGACGCCGATGACCGACAATGACAGCCAGATAGGCACCTCGGGTGCCCAGGACACGCCGCTGGAGTGCAGCGCCTCGGCAATCAGCTTAACCCCGATGAAGCCGAGGATGAACGCGAGACCGTAGCTGAGGTAGGCCAGACGCTGCAGCAGGTCGCCCAGCAGGAAGTAGAGCTGACGCAGTCCCATCAGCGCGAACGCGTTGGCCGTGAAGACGATGAAGGCGTCGGTCGTGAGGCCGAAGATGGCGGGAATCGAGTCGAGCGCGAAGAGCAGGTCGGTGGTGCCGATGGCGATCATCACGATGAGCAGCGGGGTGACCATGCGCCTGCCGTCCACCTTGACGAGGACCCGGGAGCCGACGTAGTCGTCGGTGTGGGGCAGCGCCCTGCGGGCCCAGCGCAGCACCAGGTTCTCCTTGACCTCTTCCTCCTCGTCCTGGCCGTGCTGGCGGACCAGCTGCACCGCGGTGTAGATGAGGAACAGGCCGAACACGTAGAACAGCCAGCCGAAGCTGGACAGCGCGGCCGCGCCGACGGCGATGAAGCCGCCTCGCATGACCAGGGCCATCAGGATGCCGACCAGCAGCACCTTGTGCTGATAGATCTTCGGCACCGCGAAGCGGCTCATGATGATGTAGAAGACGAAGAGGTTGTCGACGCTCAAGCTGTATTCGGTCAGGTAACCCGCGAAGAACTGGCCCGCCGAGGTCGGCCCGGCGAAGATCCACAACACCACACCGAAGATCACCGCGAGCGTCACATAGAAGCCGACCCAGAAGCCGGCCTGCCGCGGGGAGAACTCCCGGGGTTCACCCCGGTCGACGATCCACAGGTCAAAAGCAAGAATGACCAGCAAACCACCAATAACGGCGATCCAAGCCCATACGGGAATAGTCACAACAAAACCTCCGGCGGCGCGCATGACTGACAGCCGGAGGTCTCTCCCGCCCGTGCGTAACCAAGCACGAACCGACAGCCCCGGGGGCCCCGTGGAGTGAGGCAACACCGTGATGACGAGACTGTCACGAAGGGATACTCCCCCCCTAACCAAACCAGTATAGATGCCGGGCCTGGCAGTGCCCAATTCGGCGGTGGGTTCCACAAGGATGTTCCCACGGCGGACCGCCGCCTGCCATGGGATCCTTCAGGTAATCCCTCCCCGATCCCCACGTAGATCGCCGTAGACCTCCCGCACCGCCTCAAGGGCCTCAACCGCACCGGGCAGCTCACGGCCTCGCCGTACGGCCGCCTCTCTCAGGGCCGTGGCCAGGCCGCCGTCGGCGAGCAACCTCCCGACCGCCCCGCGCAGCGCGACGGCGTCGCCGTACGGCACCAGCAGCCCGGCGTCCCCGACCATCGGCGGGATTCCGCCGACCGCGGTGGCGATCACCGGTGTGCCCGCCCGCAGGGCCTCCTGCACCACGAGCGGCTGGCCCTCCCAGCGGCTGGGCACCACCAGGGCTCCGGCGACGGTGAGCAGGTCCCCGATGTCCTCCCGGTTCCCGAGGAGCCTGACGGGCAGGCCCTCCCGGGCGACGCGCTCCTCAAGCGGCCCGCGCAACGGCCCGTCCCCGGCGACCAGGAACACCGGTCCCTCGGTGCTCTCCTTCCCTGCGAAGGCCGAGGCGACGTCCAGGAGGGTTTCCAGCCCCTTCTGCTGGGCGAGCCTGGCGACCGTCAGCAGGACGGGCCGCCCGCCGACGCCCAGTTCCGCCCTGACGTCCTGGACCGATCGCCCCGATGGGGGCAAGGCGGGCGCCGGGACGACGGCGGCCGCGACGTTCCGGGCGCCCAGCCCGGTCATCCGCTCGCCCAGGTCCGGGGAGACCACCAGGATCCGGTCCGCCAGCCGGGCGACGATCCGTTCGAGCAGGGCGTAAACCGTGCCGACCGCCCCGCCCGCCGTCGCGGCGTTGTGCAGGGTCACCACCAGACCTGTCCCGGTCCCGGCCAGGGCGAGCGCGGCCAGCGCCCCGGCCCGCAGCCCGTGCGCGTGCACGACGTCCGCCCCCCGCAGCCCCCGCAGCACCCGTACGGCCCGCAGGTCGTGCAGCGGGCGCGGCCTGTCGGAGATCGGCACGGGCAGAAAGACCGCGCCGAGCCGCTCGAAGGCGAAGACCTCCCGGGTACCCGGTGGCCCTGCGACGACCACCCGATGTCCCTCGCGGGTCAGGCCCTCGGCCAGCATGGCCACGTGCCGCCCCACACCGCCCGTGCTGGTTCCCAGCACCAGCGCCGTCCGCTCACTCATCGGCACCGTTCCTCTCTCGTGACTCCTGCGGGTCCCGGGAGCCCTGAGAGTCTTGAATGTCCTGAGAGCTTCTGGAGGGCGCCCGCCTGAACCGCGCCAGCAGCATCCGGGCGTCCGGTCCGTCGATCACCGAGGCCACGACCGCGAACGCCACGCAACCCGCCGCCGCGGCGCCCAGCCCGACCGGGACGCACATCCACTTGGAGACGTTCTGAAAGGGCGTGACGACCGCCAGTCCCGCCGCCCAGGCCGCCCCGCCACCGGCCACGGCGACCAGCAGTCCCCGCCAGGCCCCGTGCAGCGCCGCCGTCCCCCTGGCCCGCAGCACGGCGAACACCAGCAGGATCCCGCCCACGGTCATGCCGACGGTGCTGCCGAGCGCCAGGTCGCCGACCACCTCGGTCCGCTCACCCGTGGCCCCGGCCAGCAGGATCTGCGCCACCAGCGCCGCCACCCACCCCGCGACGGAGGCGATCGCGGCCGACCTGCCCCGGCCGCAGGCGTACAGCACCCGGGCGAGGTGGAACATCAGCGCGTATCCCGCCAGGCCCGGCGCGAACAGCACGACCGCCCGTGCCATCTCCGCGGGATCACCGCCCGGGGTCCCCTGGAGGAACACCCGGGCCACGGGCACGGCGACCGCCGCCATCACCCCGGCCGCCAGCCCCGTGACCAGCAACACGACCCGGGTGGTCGAGGCGGTGAGGTCGTCGAACCCGGCCAGGTCCCCCTCACCCGCCCGCGTGGCGAGCACAGGGAACGAGCTCGTCGCGATCGGCACCACGAGCACCGCGAAGGGAAGCTGGTAAAGCGCCCAGGCGTATGTGTAGACGCCCGTCGCCCCCGCCCCGCCCAGGTCGTTGGCCAGGCGGACGACCACGGTCAACGCGATCTGCTGCGCCACGAGGACCGCGACGCCCGCGGTCGCGAGCCGCCGGGCACGGGCGGCGACGCCGGGCGGGAAGGACAACGACGGCCGCAACCGCAACCGCAGCCGGGCCACTGGACCGATCACCGTGACCACCATGGCCGCCGCGGCGACGGTCGCGCCGAGGGAGAGCGTCAGCTGCCCCGCCGTGGTGAGGGCGGAGAGGTCGTGTGCGGCGTCACCGCCGAGTGGCTGGAAGACCAGGTAGGAGCCGATGATCAGCAGACTGGACACCAGCGGCGCCAGGGCGGGCCCCATGAAGCGCCGGTGGGCCTGGAGCACACCGTAGAGGATGACCGCGAGCCCGAAGAAGATCATTCGAGGGGCGAAGACGACGAGCATGTCCGTGCCCACCCCGATGACCTGACTCACGTCGCAGTCGCCGACGTCGCCGACCAGCAGAGTGACGACCGGCCCCGCGAAAGCGGCGATGAGCAGCGTCAGCGGGACCAGTGCCAGCAGTACCCAGGTCAGCAGTGCCGAGGTGGTCCTGCCGACCTCGGCCCTGGCCTCGGGATCGGTGGCGGACCTGGAGGCCGCCGAGGCCAGGACCGGAACCACCGTCCCGGCCAGCGCGCCCCCCGCGACCAGTTCGAAGACGATGTTGGGAACGTAGTTGGCGGTGTTGTACGCGGTGCTCAGGCAGAGGTTGCCGACGGTCTGGGACTGAACGAGATAGCGGCCGAACCCCGCCACCCGAGCCACGACGGTCACGATCCCGATCAGGAGCGCCGCCCCCGCGACCCCCTGGCCGATCTTCCTGATCATCAGTCGGCGGGCGCCTGCTCCACGGGACGACGGCCGAGCATGTCGATGCGGTTGAGCACCGGGTTGGCGGCGATGACCCTGGTGAAGCTGATCCGCTCCGAGGCCGCGGTGAGCGCGACCACGGTGCCGAGCACGGCGAGGCGGCCAGGCCTGCCGAGAGTCGTGGCCGCCGCCAGGCCCACCAGCGCGCCCAGGGCGTTCGCCCCCGCGTCTCCCAGCATGGCCCGCTCGCCCAGGTCCTCGGGCAGCAGCGCGAGCGCCGCGCCCATGGGCAGCGCGATCAGAGCCGCCGGGACCGGGTCGCCACGGCGCAGCCCGGCCGCCAGCAGGGGAACCCCGGCCAGCAGGCCCACCTTGATCGCACGTCCCGGCCTCAGGTCGAACAGGTTGGCCAGGTTGGCCGAGCCCGCGACGAGCGCCCCGTCGACCACGACGTCCACCGGGCCGCGGGCGGTCAGGGCCGCGGCGGCCAGGCCCGTCACGCCGATGCCGACCAGCTTCACGGCACCGCTGGTGATCTCCCCCTTCGCCAGGGCGTTCAGATGCCCTCTGAAGCCCTTCGAGGAGGTCGCGCCGTACAGATCGTCGTAGGCGCCCAGAGCACCGCTTCCCGTCACGGCGAGCAGCACGGCCGCGCGGGTCCTCACGGGCAGCCCGGGAAGCGCCGCGGCGGCCGCGGCGGCGCCTGCGGCGAAGGCGGGCCCTTCGAGCAGGGTGATCGGCTCGCCTCTGTGATTGGTCCTCTCCCAGGTCTCCGCGTCACCGACCGGTGGCCTGCGGCTGAAGGCCGCGTAGGCGAGCCTGGCGGCGGCCGCTCCGGCGAGGGCGCCGGCCAGGGCGCCGAGAAGAGCGCGACGAGCCATGGGGTTCATCCTCCGGAGGTGGGCGTGGGGACGGCGGGCGCGCTGGGCTCGATGGCCGAGACGCCGGGGCCCATGCCGTACTGGCCTGAAGAGCCTGACAGTTGTTCCCGCAGAGCGTAGACCACCACGACCCTGCCCGCGGGCATATCGACGTTGTCCACGGTGGAGACCTTCTCCGCGGCGACGGTGTCCTCCCGCAGCGCGGCCAGGGCGCCGCCTGCGGCGCTGCTGTTCAGCGGACCGGCCAGCACCGTCCCCCGGCCCGCCTCGTCGAGCGCCGTGGCCATCGAGACCACCGCGGCCGACTGCGCGCCGGCGGTCTCCCCTGCGTACGGCTCGGCCGGGCCGATCACCAGGGCCAGGTCGGCGCGTTTGGCCGGCTGCTCCGCGACGTTGATCAGACCGCCGCGCTGGAATGCCTCAAGGACTCCGGTCGCGACCGGGTTCGCCTTGCCGACCTGCGCGGGGTCGCCGGTCACGATCGCGTTCGCGAGCACCGCGGCCGCCTTGTCGTACGGCGTGTCCTCGGCGGTGAAGGTCATCTCAACCGGCTTGGCGTCGGTGGCCAGCCTGTCGACGACGTCCGACTGGGTCGCGTCGAGGTATTTGTCGGTGAGGGTGACCCGGCCGCTCACGATCGCCCCGGACTCGGTGACCACCTGCTGCACCGCCTCGCGCATGCTCACCGAACTGCCGGGGGCCTCGACGATGACGACGCGCTCACCGGCGAGCGTGTCGCGCACGAGCCTGGGGGTGTCGGCCGTGACGAACGCGTCGTTGGCGGCGTTCTGGCCCTGCACCGTCTTCAGCTCGGCGCGCAACTCGTTGTTGCTCAGTCTGAGCTGGTTGGCCAGGGTCTCCGCCGTGTCGATGGCGGGCTCCTTCAGCAGGGTCGTGCCCAGCACGATGCCGACGGAGAGCGCGAGGAAGATCGCGACGATGGAGACGAGGTGATAGCGGAAATCGATCACGAGAAGAGTCCGACCAACCAGAAGATGAAGCCGTTCCAGATGTCGCGGACGCTGTCGAGCCAGATCTTGCCCACCGGGGAGACGATGACGGCCAGCCCCATGGTGATCAGCGTGGTGGCGACGAGCAGGAGCAGAGACGGAGTAGAGATCCGGCTGCGGTAGAGCCGGCTGACGCCCTTTGCGTCGATGAGCTTGCCCCCGACCCGCAGCCGGGTGAGGAAGGTGCTGGCCATGCCGGAGCGGCCCTTGTCGAGGAACTCGACCAGCGTCGCGTGGGTGCCGACCGCGACGATCAGATCGGCGCCCTTGTCGTCGGCGAGCAGCATGGCGATGTCCTCGCTGGTGCCGATGGCGGGGAAGACCACGGCGCTGCAGCCGAGCTGCTGCACCCGTTCGAGACCCGGTGCCCTGCCGTCCCGGTAGGCGTGCACGACCAGCTCGGCCCCGCAGGTCAGGGCCTTGGTGGAGACGGAGTCGAAGTCGCCGACGATGATGTCCGGCACGTAACCGGCCTCCAGGAGGGCGTCCGCGCCGCCGTCGACCCCGATCATGATCGGGCGGTACTCCCGGATGTAGGGGCGCAGGACGGCGATGTCCTCCTTGTAGTGGTAGCCGCGCACCACGATGAGAACGTGCCGCCCCTCCATGACGGTCGCGATGTCGGGGACGCCGACCCCGTCGATGAGCAGGTCGCGCTCGCGCCTGACGTACTCCATGGTGTTGGCCGCGAACGCCTCGATCTGGACGGTCAGCCCGGCCCTGGCCTCGACCATCGCGGCCTCGATCGACTCGGCCGACTGCACGTCGCCCTTGGCGACCACCTCGTCGTCGAGGTAGACGACGCCCTCGTGCACCCTGACCAGGTCGCCGTCCTTGACACGGTCGAAGATCTCGGCGGTGGCGTTGTCGACGAACGTCACGCCCGCCTCGACGAGGATCTGCGGACCCAGATTGGGGTAACGGCCACTGATGCCCGCCGCGACGTCGATAACCGCCGCCGCACCGCACGCGACAAGCGCCTCCGCGCTCACCCGGTCAACGTCAACGTGATCGATAATCGCGATTTCCCCGGCCTTGAGGCGCTTGGTCAGCCTCTTGGTCCGCCGATCGATTCTCGCCACTGCCGTCACCCCGGGAAGGTCCGTGGCCTTCCTGCGGCGGAGGTAACCGTTGAGCCTGCGTTGAAGCTCGTCCGTCGGCACCTTCATCACGCCCATCCTGCCAGAGGGAAAGACCGGCCGAGCCATGCGGTTGACGGTGTGTCAGATTCGTCACTGAAGATCCCCACGCGGCCCCGCCCCCTGAGCTATCCGAAAGACCTCCCGTTATTCCTACCTCGCCGGCGTCGGTGGCCGGGCCTTCGCGCGACGGGTTCAGGCCTTGTCCGCGGCGGCGATCGACAGAAGCTCCTCCGCGTGTGCCCTGCCCAGTTCGGAGTCCTCAAGCCCGGCGAGCATCCGGGAGAGCTCTCGCGCCCGGCCGTCCTTGTCCAGGGCGACCACACCGCTGCGTACGACGCTGCCGTCGCTCGCCTTCTCCACCACGAGGTGCTGGTCGGCGAAGGCCGCGACCTGGGGCAGGTGAGTGACGACGATCACCTGTGCGGTGCGCGCCAGGCGTGCCAGCCTGCGGCCGATCTCCACCGCGGCCTTGCCGCCGACCCCCGCGTCGACCTCGTCGAAGACGAACGTCGGGACGGGGTCGGCACCGGCGAAGACGACCTCGATGGCGAGCATGACCCGGCTCAGCTCGCCGCCGGAGGCGCCCTTGTTCAGCGGCAGCGCCGGCGAGGCGGGGTGCGGGGCCATGCGCAGCTCCACCTCGTCGATCCCGTGCGGCCCGAACTCCGCCGCGGCGGTGATGACGACGGTCACCCTGGCGTGCGGCATGGCCAGAGCGGTGAGCTCCTCGGTGACGGCCTGTCCGAACCGTTCGGCGGCGGCCGTCCTGACGCGGGTCAGCTCGGCGGCCAGTTCGGTCAGCCTGCCGGTGAGCTCCTCGTGTTCGCGGGCGAGTTCGCCGATCCGCTCGTCGTCGCCCTCCAGCTCGGCGACCCGCGCCGCGGCCTGCTCGGCCCAGGTGAGCACGACGCCGGTGTCCTCGCCGTACTTGCGCAGCAGGTGGTTGAGCACGGCCTGCCGTTCCTGCACGGCCGCAAGCCGAGCCGGGTCCGCCTCGACGGACTCGGCGTAGGAGGCCAGCTCGGTGGCCACGTCCGAGATCAGGTAACCCGCCTCGGCGAGCCGGTCGGCGATCCCGGCGAGCACCGGGTCGAACTCGCGGACCGCCTCGACGGCGGCTCGTGCCCGTCCGACCAGGGTGACGGCGTCCTGCATCTCCCCCTCGCCGGACATCGGGTCGCCGAGCAGCGCGCCGTGCGCGGTCTCGGCCGCGCTCCTGAGGGAGTCGGCGTGGGCGAGTCTCTCCCCCTCCTCACGCAGTTCGGTCTCCTCCCCACGTCTGGGGTCGGCCTGCTCGACCTCCTGAAGCCCGAACCTGAGCAGGTCCGCCTCCTGGGCGCGTTCCCTGGCCCTGTCGGTGAGCTCGGCCAGCTGGTCGGCGACCTGCCTGTGCCGTTTGTAGGCCTGCTCGTAGGAGCGCAACGGCTTGACCAGTTCCTCGCCCACGTAGCGGTCGAGGGCCGCGCGCTGGCGTCCCGGCTGCAGCAGCCGCTGCTGGTCCATCTGGCCGTGCACGGCGACCAGATCCTCGGCCAGGTAGGTGAGGGTGCCGACGGGCACGCTCCGCCCACCGAGCCAGGCCCGGCTGCGGCCCTCCGCCGAGACGGTGCGGGAGATGATCAGCTCGCCGTCCTCGACCTGGCCGCCCACGTCCTGCACCTGCTGGGCGACCCGGCCCGCCGGATCGACCACGAGAGTGCCCTCGACCGTCGCCCTGTCCGAACCGGGCCGGACACGGGCCGGGTCCGCCCTGCCTCCGAACAGCAGCCCGAGACCGGTCACAACCATGGTCTTACCCGCACCCGTCTCGCCCGTGAGCACGGTGAACCCCGGCGAGAGCACCAGGACGGCCTCGTCGATCACACCGAGCCCTTGGATGCGGACCTCCTCGACCCTGGGTCGCACTGGTCCCTCCCGTCACATCGAATTCACCGAACATCAGTGCGGTGCGCGGGCACGATCCTACGCGTTCGGGACGACCACCGCCCGGACGATCTAGGCTCGCGTCCGGCCGCGCCACCCCTGGACGGGAAGGTCGAACTTGGCGACCAGCCTGTCGGTGAAAGGCGCCCCGGTGTCCTCGATCCCGTGCAGACGCGCCAGCCGTACGGGGAGGTCGGCTCTGCGGACCTCGACGCGCGCCCCGGCGGGCAGGTCGAACCGGCGGCGCCCGTCGCACCACAGCACCGCCCCCGCCGTCGCGGGCTGGACCTCCAGCGCCAGCGTCGAACGGGGCGAAACGACCAGCGGCCTGGCGAACAGCGCGTGGGCACTGATCGGCACCAGCAGCATCGCCTCAACCTCCGGCCACACCACCGGGCCGCCCGCGGAGAAGGCGTAGGCGGTCGAACCCGTCGGCGTGGCGCAGATGACCCCGTCGCACCCCCAGCGCGACAGCGGCCGTCCGTCGACCTCGGCGACCACTTCGAGCATCCGCTCGCGTTTCTCCACCGTGGCCTCGTTGAGCGCCCACGTGTCGGCCAGCAGCTGCCCGTTGAGGCGGGCGGTGACCTCGACGGTCATCCGCTCCTCGACGTCGTAGCGGCCCCGCACCACGGAGTCGACCGCGTCCGAGAGGTTCTCGACCTCCGCCTCGGCCAGGAAGCCGACGTGCCCGAGGTTGACGCCGAGCAGCGGCACCCCCGCCGGACGGGCCAGTTCGGCAGCCCGCAACAGGCTGCCGTCACCGCCCAGAACGATCATCATCTCGGCGCCGTGTACCGCCGTCTCACCCGCGGGCGTCACCTCGACGCCCGCGCACGCGATCGACTCGGCCTCGGCTCTCAGGACACGGACGGTCAGCCCGGCCTTGACCAGCCTGCCGATCACCAGACGGGCGCTGTCGACGGCCGCGCCCCGCCCGGTGTGGGCGGTGACCAGCACGGTGCGCTTGGCAGTCATGTTCCACTCTCCCGGAGGGCGGGCACTACTGGGGACCTTCCGCGACCGCGCGCCCGATCTCGGCCGCGACGTCCGCTACCTGTGGCGGGCCTTCTCCCCGGCCCAGCCAGATGACGTACTCGACGTTTCCCGAAGGGCCGGGCAGCGGACTCGCGGTGACACCCCGCACGGTCAGGCCGAGCGCCCGCGCGCTGTCGGCGACGTCCTGTACGGCCTGGCCCCGCAGCACCGGGTCCCTGACGACCCCGCCAGCGCCGACCCGTTCCCTGCCGACCTCGAACTGGGGTTTGACCAGCATCGCGAAGTCCGCCCGCTCCGCGGCGCAGGCGACCAGGGCGGGCAGCACCAGACGCAGCGAGATGAACGACAGGTCCCCGACGATCAGCGTGGGCGGCTGCCCGACCATCTCGGGGGTCAGGTCCCTGACATTGACCCGCTCCATGACCGTGACCCGCTCGTCGGTCCGCAACGACCAGGCCAACTGGCCGTAGCCGACGTCGACGGCCAGCACGTGCGCGGCGCCGTTGCGCAGCAGCACGTCGGTGAAACCCCCGGTCGAGGCTCCCGCGTCCAGGCAGTGGCGTCCCTCGACGGTCAGCCCCCGGGGGCCGAAGGCCTCAAGGGCGCCGAGCAGCTTGTGCGCCCCCCGCGAGACGTAGTCGGGGCCCTCCGCGGCCTCGGCGACCACGATCGCGGAGGCGGTCTCCACCTGGGTGGCCGGTTTGGCGGCCACCTGGCCGCCGACGGTGACCCTGCCCGCCTCGATGAGCTGGGACGCCTGTTCGCGGGACCTGGCCAGGCCGCGCCGTACCAGTTCGCTATCGAGGCGTGTTCGGCGGCTCACCGGTGCTGGTCCGCGGTGCCGTCCGCCGCGGCGAGTGCCTGTTCGAGCCCGGCGAACACCTCCTCGAACACACTCGCGTGCGCGGAGACAGGCGTCGTACCCAGCCGGGCCAGCCCGCCCAGCGCCGTGTCGACCCGCTCCTCTCCGGTCTCCCCCGGCAGGTCCGTCATGCGCCCCCCATCGAAAGCCGTTCCCCGCCGGCTCGGCGGCCGGCGTGGTGGTCGCACGGGAACGGATCCACACCGCCCCGTGTCGCCTTGACCGTATCGGAAGCCGTGCCGCGCGTCGCATCGGCCACTCACCGACCGAAGTGGGCGGTCCGCGAACTACTGTACGTGTCTCGCCCGTTGTCACCTTGATGGAACGGAAGGCCGCCCGCGCGTACCCTCACGTCATCCAGGAACACCGTGTCGGGAGGCTTCCCGCACGCACCGGATCACGTGCCACATCGATGTGGAACGCTACCGTCCGTAGAGACGACAAGGAGTTCGGGCCGCCCGGACAGAAGGGAGCGCCAAACGATGGCGACCGTCGACGAGTGCCGGGTGGCACTGCGCAAACTCGGCGAGCAGTTCGACGAACTCGACCAGGAGAGCCGCGCCAGGCACGTGGTCGACCGCAGCATCAGCTGTCACATCAGCGACCTGGGGGTCACCTTCTACGGCCGCATCCACCACGGAGGGCTCGGCCCCTTCGACGACCTTCCTCCGGGTGACGCCAGATCCGCGAACGTGAAGCTGACCATAGGCAGTGACGACCTGATCGCCCTGGTCAACGGTGAACTCGACATGGGGCGCGCGGTGTTCGGCGGCCGTGTCAAGATCGATGCCAGTTTCGGCGACCTGATGCGCCTGCGTAAGCTCCTGTGAGCCGTCACGGCCCCCGGTTTCGGGACGTCTCACCCGGGTGAGGACGTCCGGCCGGAGAGCGGGGAGCCGAGGACGGCCTTCACGGCGTCCTCGTCCGCCCGGCCGGCACCGGCCGCCTCCCACGCCGCGGCGCAGGCCGCCCTGAGGCCGTCGACGGGGTCCCCCTCCCCCTCCAGCCTGAGACGGCCCTCCTGCCAGCGGGCGTTCCACCTGCGGCAGGACCAGCCGTCTCCGGCCCGTCGCACCTGAGGGTAGGGCAGGTGCAGAGCCGACAGGTCCGCCGCGACGTACGAGGGCCTGTGCTCGGGTGGCGCCGTCAGCAGGTCCAGCGGAGTGGTCACGCCTGTCAGCACGAGCAGCCCGTCGACCCCGGCGTTGGCCGCTCCCTCGATGTCGGTGTCGAGCCGGTCGCCGACCACCAGGGGCCGCTTCGAACCGGTCCGCAGGATCGACTCGCGGTGCAGTGGCGGCTCCGGCTTTCCCGCGACGATCGGCTCGGCCCCGGTCGCCGTGGCGATCACCCTGATCATCGCGCCGTTGCCCGGGACCTCCCCGCGTCCCGTGGGCATGGTCGAGTCCGCGTTCGCGGCCACGAACAGAGCCCCCTGCCGTACGGCCAGCGCCCCCTCGGCCAGCAAGCCGTAGGAGATGCCGTGGGCCATGCCCTGCACCACCGCCGCCGGGTCTTCCAGGGCGGTGCTGACCGGACGCAGCCCATGGGCGCGTACGGCGTCACGCAGACCCATCCCGCCGACGACCAGCACCGCGGCACCCGGATCGACCCGTTCGGCCACCAGTCTCGCGGCGGCCTGAGCCGAGGTGACCACGTCATCGGGCGTGGCGGGAGCGCCGAGCGCGCTCAGGTGCTGGGCGATCGCGCGAGGAGTGCGTGAGGCGTTGTTGGTGACGTACGCGAGCCGTACGCCGCGTTCCACCGCCTCACGCAGCGCCTCGGGAGCCCCCGGCACGGCGTCGGGCCCGAGATACACCACCCCGTCGAGATCGAGGAGAAGAGTGTCATAGGGGTCGATCAACGTTTGCGTGTCCACCCGCCCATTCCATCACCCGCGGGAATCACGCCCGGCGGGCGCGTAGCGTCGCCCGGACGCTCTTCAGGGCCGACACGTAGTGCCGCTGGTCGGGACGCATGGCGACGGCGATGGCAAGGGGCTCCTGTGCCCCCTCCATGTCACCGGTCCGCCACAGAGCGAGCCCGAGCCCGAAATAGGCGTAGTCCTCGGCCGGGTTCGCGTCGATGATCCATCGGAAGCTGTCGGCGGCGTCGGCGTACTGTCTGGAGTTGAACTGGGCACGGGCGAGTGCCTCGCGAATGCTTCGCGACTCCGGCTCCGCGTCGGCGGCACGTTCCAGCAGCGCGGCGGCCGCGGCCGGACTGCCCTCGCCCAGCAGCTTCATCCCTCGTTGAAACCATTCATAGACGTCCCCGACCGGAGCGCCCGTCTCGGGGTTGGGGGAATCAGACGGACCGCTACGTCCTTGGACCATGCGTTAGGCCTCCTTCATCGACAGACGACAGATCTGACCGATCCCCTGACGGACCCGGGTACCGCATCACCGAGGCGGCCCCTGGACGTTTCAGGCCTTTATGGCAGCATGCCCTATATGGCGAATCCTGAACTGCCGATACACGACGGGCTCGTGCTTCGCCCGTTCCGTGGCGTACGGTTCACGGTCGGCAATCCCGCGGAGGTGACCTCTCCCCCCTACGACCTCATCGAGGAAAACGGCGTTCAGGACCTGCTCACCTCACATCCCAACAACGTGGTGCGGCTCATCCTTCCCGGAGCCGACCGCCACCGGTACGCCGAGGCACGGCAGACCCTGGACGCGTGGCTCTCCTCCGGGGTGCTGGCCGCCGACGAGACGCCGGCCGTCTACGTCTACGAGCAGGATGGCCCCGGGGTCCTGCAACGCGGGCTCATCGGCGACGTCGGCCTGGCCGAGCCGGAACAGGGTGTCATCCTGCCGCACGAGGACGTGATGCCCGGCCCGGTCGCCGACCGCCTGGCCCTCATGCGGGTGACCGAGGCGAACCTGGAGCCAATCTTCCTTCTCTACGAGGGCGCGGGAGGAACCGCCACCCGTCTTGTCGACCGGATCGCCGCCGACCGGTCGCCCCTGGTCGAGGCATGGACCCAGGACGGGGTCAGGCACCGGCTGTGGGCCGTCACCGATCCGGAGGAACTCTCCGGCATCAACGCCGACCTCCGTTCCCGCCAGGCCCTCATCGCGGACGGCCATCACCGTTACGCCACCTATCTCGCCCTTCAGCGCGAACACCACGCCGCCTCCGGCTCTGCTCCTTCCTCTTCTGCGGGCACCGCTTCCCCGATGAACAGCTTTCCGCCGGGCGCGAGCACACAGGACCAGCCCGTTGAGCCGGGACCCTGGGACTTCGGTCTGGCTCTTCTGGTGGACTCCGACTCCTATCCGCCGAACCTGCGGGCCATCCACCGCGTCATCCCGGGTCTGCCGCTTCGGGAGGCCGTGGACCGAGCCGGGCAGGCCTGGAAAGTCCGCCGGCACACCGACCTCACGGAGGGGTTGGCGGCCCTGGCCCAAGCGGAGGAACCCTCCTTTCTCCTGTCGGACGGAGACGACACGTATCTGCTCACCGACCCCGACCCCGTGCGGCTCGGCAGCGCCATGCCCGAACATCGCTCCGCTCGATGGCGCGCACTGAACACCGCCGTCCTCGCGGAGTTCGTCCTGCCCGGACTCTGGGGACTGCGGGACGACGAACAGACGGTACGCATCGTGCACCACGACCCCGCGGCAGCCGTACGGCTCGCGCGGGTGAGCGGGGGAACGGCCGTGTTGCTCAACCCGTTGACGGTCGACGACGTGCTCGCGGTCGCGGCCCAGGCGGAGCGGGTGCCGCGCAAGTCCACTTCCTTCGGCCCCAAACCCCGCACGGGACTGGTGTTGCGCGTGCTGTCCCTCGGCTGAGGCTCCGTACGGAAGAAGACTCCCGGTCAGCCACCATCCGATCGGCTCATGCCCGTTACCAGACGGGCCCGCCCCGCTCTCCTGGCCCCGGGAAAGGACACCGGATCTACGCCCTCCGGGGGGCGCCCAGGCGAGGCCGGTTCGTGAGCGCCCTTCGTAAGAGCGGCCCCGCCTTCAGACGCCTGCCCCGGAGCCGCCGACGACGTGATCACCGGCGTGGGCTGCTCCGGGCCGGAAACTCCGCCCTCTTTTCCACCTGCGGGCTCGCCCGGATGCCCGAGACGTCTGGCCGAGCGGACCTCGACCTCGTAACCCGACGACTTCGAACCCTCACTTCCCCACCAACGGCGACGCAGTGCTCCCTCCACCTCCACCATGTCGTCGGCGAGCCATTCGGCTGCGGTCACGGTGACCTCAGGCTCGAACGACGCGCACGGAATGGTGTCCACCTGGCCTCCTCTGCCACGGCGCTGCCGTCTGACGATCATCCGCCAGGTGCCGAGCGTGCCGCCGCTCTGCAGTGACCGGATGCGCACCGCCTCGGGCAGTCGACCCACAAGTGTGACCTCGTTACGATCCATCGAATCCTCCTTCGATCTCTGCCGACCGAGGACCACTCTTTACGATGTGAGCTGTGCCGGAACGACTAGAACGCCGTTCTGGGGATAACCGTTCCAGTTCTGAGGTGGCCTGTGGACAACATCACCGCTCTCGGCGGAGAGGTCTATGAGATCGACACAAGGATGGCGGGATACTCAGGTATCACGGCTGGATACCTGATTCTGGGAGATCGTCCCTGTCTGGTGGAGACAGGAACCGCGACCTCCGCTCCCGTGGTCCGCGACGCCCTCGCCTCCCTCGGCGTCGGCCCCGGTGATCTCGCGACAATCGTGGTGACGCACATCCATCTGGACCACGCCGGTGGGGTCGGCGATCTGGCGGGGTTCTATCCCGAGGCGGAGATCGTGGTTCATGAGAAAGGCGCCAGACACCTCGCCGACCCCTCCCGGCTGATGGCCAGCGCGAGAATGGTGTGGGGTGACAAGCTGGACGTCCTGTTCGGCGAGATGTCCCCGACCGAGGCTGCGAGAATCCGCGCGCTCGGCGACACGGGAAGCGTCGACCTCGGCAACGGCCGTACGCTCAGCAGCCACTACTCGCCGGGCCACGCCAAACACCATGTGGGACTGATCGACTCGGGGACCGGCGACCTGTATGTCGGCGACGCCGCCGGGGTCTACCTGCCGCAGACCGGAGATCTGCGTCCGGCCACTCCCCCGCCGGACTTCGACCTGCGGACCGCGCTGGACTCGATCGCCCTGTTCGAGGCGTTGGGCCCGCAGCGGCTACTGTTCAGCCACTACGGGCCCGTTGACGACGTCCAGGAGACTCTGGAGCGTTCCGCCGAGGAACTACGCGTCTGGGTGGACCTGACCCGCCAGGCGCACTCCGCCGGTATGGATCTGGACCACGCCGTGGCGATGGTCAGGGAACGCACCCGGGAGAGATACGCGGCACTACAGGCCGACGACGCGACAGCCGAACAGTTCGAACTGCTCAGCGGCGCTCCGTCCAACGTGGCGGGGATCATCCACTGGCTGGACCGCGCCCAGCCGTGAGACGACGTCCCGTCCCGGGCGGGCAGGCGCCTCACCCGGGACGGGTACGGGTCACTTCTTCTTCTCGTCCTTGGTGACGTCATCGTCGTCGTCGGCCGGAGAGTCACCGAGCGTGTCACCGAAGTCGGGCTCGATGAAGGCAGGACCGACGCCGGGCTCGATCCGCTCCGTCACCTTGTCCTCCTCGCCCTCGGGCTTGAGCTCGGCCTCGCCGAGGAGCGGCTCTCCAGCGGCGAGGTCGCCCACAGGCTCAAGGTCCTGAAGGTCGTCCTCAGCCTCGATCTCCGCGTCGAGGACGGCGGCGTCGTCGATCATGACGGTCTCCACGACGATTCCCTCGTCCTCCGCTTCGGGAAGGTCGGCCACCTCGTCGGCGTCCAGCCCTTCGAGGTCGAAGTCCTCGTCGTCCTCAAGATCCTCGATGTCGTCGATGATCGTTCCGGTCAGCTCCGCGTACCGCTCGGCCGCGTCGGTCTCGCCGTCCTCGTCGAAGGCCATGGCACGGCCGAACCACTCGGTGGCGGCCTCCTCGTGCCCCGCGTCGGCGAGCGCGTCGGCGTAGGCGAAGGCGAGCCTCGCCGACCAGGGGTGCGGACGCGTGTCACGCAGCTCAGGCAGACGCTGGAGGGTGATGACCGCGGCGTCCTTCTGGTGAAGGTCACGACGGGCACCGGACTCCACGATGGCGAGCTCGATCTTGCCGGCCCTGTCGAGACGCTCCGCCTCCTTCGAACGGGCCAGGTCCAGCGCCCGCTCAGGACGACCGAGTCCCCGCTCGCAGTCCGCCATGACCGGCAGGAAGGAGTCGGAACCCGTCATGCGACGGGCGGCGCGCAGGTCGCTGAGCGCCTCCGCGAAGTGCCCAGCCCGGTAGGCGGCGATACCGACGGCCTCGCGGACCACGCCGATGCGGGCCGCGAAACGACGAGCCACCTTCGTGTGCTCGTAGGCCTGCTCGGCCTCGTCCTCCCCGAGGGCCCGCTCCGCCGCCACGAGGTGGCGGGAGACCAGGTCCGCGAGGTCGAGCGGGAGGGAACTCAGCTCTTCCCTGACCTCCTTGTCAAGCTCCTCGGCGGTGATGTCGGGAGCCATCGCAGGCAGTTCCTCGCGCGCGTTGGCCGGGGCCTCGCCGCGCTCGCCGGGCTCCTGGTTCCTGCTGTAGCGCGTGCGGGAACCCTCACCTTCGCCGCGGAACGCGCCGCCCCGGTCACCTCGGTCGCCTCGGTCATAGGAAGGCCTGTCACGGTCACCGTAGGGACGGCGCTCGCCACCACCACGGTTGTCACGGTCACCATAGGGACGGCGCTCACCGCCACCGCGGTCGTCGCGGTAACCACCACCGGGACGGTCGTCACGGTTGAACGGACGACGATCCCCCCCAGGACGCGGACCACGAGCCTGGTCACGATCG
>NZ_JBEPEI010000010.1:287482-289230 GCF_040300765.1 Streptosporangium sp. NPDC000239
CTCACCGCCGCCGCGGTTGTCGCGGTAACCACCACCGGGACGGTCATCACGACCATACGAAGGACGATCCCCCCGATCACGGGAACCGTACGAACCTCCTGAACGCCCTTCTCGGCGCTCGCCATATCGAGGACCGTCCCCTGGACGTCCCCTGCCACCGGCCCCGCGGTTGTCGCGGTAGCCCCCCTGACCGCCGAATCCGCGGTTTTCGCCTTCTTCGCGCCGGCCCGCGCCGTCACGCCCGTTGTCACTGTTCACTTCTGGTTCCATTTCGTTTGCTCACTCGGCGAGCGCGTCCCGATCTTCAGATGAATGGGACGATTCGCTGTGCGGGCGATCTCCGGCCGCAGGACACATCCCGTTCGCTATCGCTGCCCTGTCCTATCGTGGTCTGGCGCAACGAAGGCCACCCTCGGTGGGGCGGCCCGGCTCCTCCAGCCTAGCAAGCCACTCAAAGTCCGGAGGCCTATGCCGTCGTATCGAAGGCGACCAAGGATACGGACTGCCCAGCCCCTACCTGCCTTTACAGTTCCGCAGCCCCCGTACTGTTCCCTGGAGTCTTTTTATCCTGAAATCGCAGCTCATAGCCGGTGAGCCCCACGATCAGCAGAACCCTGGCTGCGCCAACAGCAAGCAGATCGCACCTCTTGCGATGCTGAAGCCATGACCGATCTTGAGCCTGCCGATCTGGAGTTGCTCACTGGATTCGCCGCGAAGATTGATCCGCTCATGCAGAGCGTCCTCGTCAGTGGGGATGTGGAGCAGATGAGTGGCTTCGTCCGCGAAGCGGCGTGGAACTGTACGGAGAGGCCGTACTTCGAGCACCTGCCGGAAGTAGGCGAGCTCTACAGCGCCTGGATGGGAATCGACAACGTCCTCGATGGCTGGCGCGCCGACTACGGGACCGACATCGATGCCCTGGCCATGCGCGAGTTCAGACTCGCGGCCCAGGAGTGGCTGGAGATGCCACTGACGGAGACCGGGTTCCGGCACTACGTGCGTCGGTGGGGGACATGGGTCGCGGAAGACACCTGACCCTCACCCGGAGGAGTCAACCGGCGGCAGCGGCCAACCATCACGATGGCTCCCGCCGACCTTGAGAACTTCACGACCTGATGGCACTGACCAACACAGATGTGAAAGCCGACCACACCACACGTACGCTGCCTCGCTGAAGGCCTCTTACCTGGCCTATGTCGTCCTCGACGGCATGCTCATCTTGATCACCCGGCCCGCTGAGGACACGCCGTGCCGCTCGGCAGATTCCTCACTGATTCGGTTGGCCAGCTGGTTGGACATGAAAGGTGTAGGGTCGGCTTCTCCTCCGCCGGGCCGGTTTATTCATACCGCGCACAAAAAGAGCGGATCTCGCCAGGCACCGTTCTTCGAGCAATGGAACACACCTCTACGGCACCACCTGGTCCTCCCACCACCCGCCCCCGCAACAGAAAAAGGGGCAGCCGTTGTCAACAGCGGCTGAATCTTGGCCCCCTGGAACCCGCCCGTCGCCACAGGATCAGTTTTCACCCATCGTTCCACCGGCCACCCCACCCACCACAAACACCCCTGGAAGACCGGACGAGCGGACGAGCGGTAACCCGTCCTGTCCGGCGAACCCCACACCCTCCCACCCCGCTCCTGAAACAAAAAAAGGGGCGGCTTTCGCCACCCCTAACCCCAGACATCCCGCCCGGAACGCAACCCCACCCGCACCAAACACCCCGGGACCCCCGGAGCCAGGCGCAAAA